>UQRM01000025.1 GCA_900543485.1 uncultured Eubacterium sp.
TGCAAAATATAATTGACAATGGTGAGAAAAATCAATATACTAATATGGTCAATAAATGGCGGGCTTTTCGACGCAGCGTCAAAGTGTATATGTGCGCCAATGGTGGAATTGGCAGACACGCCAGATTTAGGTTCTGGTGGGAGACCGTGGGGGTTCAAGTCCCTCTTGGCGCACCAAAAAAGCGGAGATTTCTTTTTTAGAGGTCTCCACTTTTTTATTTTTTGAAAGTCCCGGGCGCCTATATATTTTTTATCATTTCTAAACTTATTAAATTTTATTATCCATATCATCTTCTACATATACAAAGAGCTCGTTGGGAGTGCATTGAAAAATCGCACATAACGTATCTATGGTTTCATATCTGATAGATTTGGTTTCATTTGACAACAGCATGGCGGCAAGTCGCCGGCGCGATGGCAGTGCGACGCAGGTAGAGCGGCGCAGCAATCCGGTGACGCCCGCGCCAGGCGAAGTCATTGACAATAATCCGAATTCGGACTATAATCAAAAAGTCCGAATTCGGATTATTTGTTTTAAAAGGAGAAGAACGATGGACAAGGATATGAACAGGGATGTCATCGACAGCCTCGAAGCCTTTGACAGGTTGTACAGAAAGATGGACGACATATACCATATTTACACGAGAAGCTGCGGATTTTCAGACATGGCTCTCTGGCTGCTTTACTCCCTCTACAAGGATGGCAGGGTATACACCCAGAGGGAGCTCTGTGCCCTGTGGCATTCACCTCCCCAGACGGTCAACTCCGCTCTCAAAAGCCTGGAAAGGCGGGAGATAATAAGGCTGGAACCGGTGTCGGGAAACAAGAAAAGCAAGGCTGTCGTTCTTACGGCGCAGGGGAATGATGCGGTGCAGCGCGTAGTGGTACCGTTGGTGCGGGCTGAACAGGCGGCCTTCGGGAAGCTTACTGAGGAGGAAAGAAAGGTACTGCTGCGCGTCACCGAAAAATATATCAGCGGCCTGCAGGAGGAATTAGGCCGAGATAAAGCTGTCAGTCGGGGATAAGAACATGATGTGAAAAGAAAGGGAAAAACAGACATATGGATTCGACTGCTATTTTTTCAGGGATGAGGCCGCTCAAACTGTTCTTTTTTGCCTCTGTTCCCGGTGCGGTGAGCATGCTGGCGTCGGCGCTGTATCAGACTATAGACGGAGTACTTGTAGGTCAGTTCCTGGGGGCGACGGCTTTCGCGGCTATCAATCTGGCTATGCCTTTTGTGATAATAAATTTTTCTTTGGCAGATCTGATAGGGGTGGGGGCTGCTGTACCTATCGCTATATGCCTGGGGCGGAAAGAAACGGGCGAGGCCTGCAACATATTCACCTGTGCCTGTTTGATGATAGTGGGTACCGGCTTTATCATCGGCGGGGCGCTTTTTGCCGCTGCGCCCGGATTGATGGAGCTGATGGGTGCCGATGGGGAATTCGCAGCGCTGGCTACCCAGTATCTACAGGTCTACGCCGTCTGCTCGCCGGTGACGACCATCGTCTTTGCAGCTGATAACTTTCTCAGGATATGCGGTTTCATACGTGGAAGCATGTTCCTGAATCTGCTGATGTCGGTGCTGAGCGCCATTCTGGAATTCATATTCCTGGGCGTCTTCCGATGGGGCGTATGGGGCGCATCCCTGGCTACGTGCATCGGGATGCTGGTATGCGCGGTGATTGCTTTCATTCCGTTTTTCAGCGGTAAAGCGATTTTGAGATTCTGCCGACCTCATTTTCATATAGAGATGGTGAAGAAGATTATAGTTTGCGGCAGTCCTAACTTCCTTAACAATATCGCCGGAAGGATAACATCCATATTGATGAACGCTATCCTGGTGCGTCTGGGAGGCGAGACGGCCGTGTCGGTGTACGGGGTGCTGATGTTCGTGGACGGGTTCGTCCAGCCTCTGTTGTACGGAATGTGCGATTCCTTGCAGCCGGCGGTGGGGTACAACTGGGGCGCAGGGAAATTTTCACGGGTGCGGGCCATCGAAAAATGCTGCTTCGTCGCCAGCGGGGTGGTTTCACTGGCTTCGGCTGCCGCCATCACCCTTTTCCCGGAGGAGATCACGGGGCTGTTCATCGCCGATGCCGGGGCGCAGACGACGGCTCTTTCCGTCAGCGCGCTGTACCTCTTCAGTATCACGTATGTCACCAGATGGTTCTCTTTCGCTGCTCAGAGTTATATGCTGGCAGTGGAAAAGCCTGTGGCTGCTTCGTTGATATCGGTGTCGACGGCGCTGTTTTTCCCTGTCATTTTGATCGGCGCGCTGTGGCCGCTGGGTCTTACGGGGATATGGCTCAATTTCCCTGCGACGGCGCTTCTGGCGGCGGTGTTGTCCCTCGTCATACTGCTGAAGCTCCGCAGAGAGCTGGGCAGACCGGATATGGACTGATTTTACAGGAGGACATCTGCGAAGCGAATTGTTAGCACTCTTTTCAAGTGAGTGCTAAAAAGTTGTTGACTTTTGTTTTCGCAGGGTTTAAAATATTTTCAGAAAGGGAAAATATACCTGTATCAGTATTTTCCCGATTTATCCGGAGGTGATAATCATGAATATAGATAAATATACACAGAACGCGCAGAGCGCTATAATCGACTGTCAGAACATAGCTATCGAAGAAGGAAATCAGCAGATAGATGGGGAACATCTCCATCTGGCATTGCTGATGCAGAAGGATGGGCTCATCCCGAAGCTCCTGAAATTCATGGGAGCTAATACAGGGGAGATCATCGGAGCGCTGGAAGGCGAGATAGACAAACTGCCTAAGGTTTCGGGGAGTGCGGAAAACATGTACTCCACCAGAAGATTGCAGCAGATTTTCCTCAACGCCGAGAAAAAGGCGGAGAAGATGAAGGATGAATACGTCAGCGTGGAGCACATCTACCTGGCGCTGCTGGACGAGCGCAATACCCCTTCGGCCGCCATATTCAAGCGGTACAACATAACTAAGGATAAGTTCCTGGACGCTCTCAACAAGGTCAGAGGGAATCAGAGGGTGACCAGTCAGAATCCTGAGGAGAATTACGATGCTCTCAACAAATACGGACGTGACCTGGTGGAAATGGCCAGGGAGGGCAAGCTGGATCCGGTTATCGGAAGGGACGGAGAGATAAGACATACCATCCAGATACTTTCCAGAAGGACCAAGAATAATCCTGTCCTCATCGGTGAGCCGGGCGTCGGCAAGACGGCCGTCGTGGAAGGGCTGGCTCAGCGTATCCTCAACGGCGACGTTCCGGAAGGATTGAAGGACAAGACTATATTCGCCCTGGACATGGGAGCGCTCATCGCGGGAGCCAAGTTCAGAGGCGAGTTTGAGGAAAGGCTCAAGGCCGTCCTCAACGAGATAGAGAAATCCGAGGGAAGGATAATACTCTTCATCGACGAGATACACAATATCGTCGGCGCCGGAAAGACCGAAGGCGCCATGGATGCCGGGAACCTGCTGAAGCCTAAACTTGCCAGAGGTGAACTCCACTGCATAGGTGCCACGACACTGGACGAATACAGGAAGTACATCGAAAAGGATGCCGCCCTGGAGAGACGTTTCCAGAAGGTATTGGTAGATCAGCCTTCAGTGGAAGATACTATTTCCATACTTAGAGGACTGAAGGAACGGTTTGAGATACATCACGGCGTAAGGATAACCGACAGCGCACTGATAGCGTGTGCTACTCTTTCCGACAGATATATAAGCGACAGGTTCCTGCCCGATAAGGCCATCGACCTGATGGATGAGGCTGCTGCCAGGATAAGGACCGAGATAGACAGTATGCCGTCGGAGCTGGATGAGATATCCAGAAAGATAATGCAGCTTGAGATAGAAAAGCAGGCCTTGAGCAAGGAGACCGACGCCGGTTCCAAGACTCGGCTGGAGCACCTGGAGAAGGAGCTGTCCCAGCTTAAGGACGAGAGCAACGCCATGAGAGCTCAGTGGGAAGGCGAGAAGAAAGCCATCACCGAGGTCAAGGCGGTAAAACAGCAGATAGAAGATGTAAAGCACCAGATGGAAGAAGCCGAGAGGAATTACAACCTGGAAAAGCTGGCTCAGCTGAAATACGGTACTCTGCCTGATCTGGAAAAGAAGCTGGAGATAGAAAAGGAAAAGGCCGACGAAGGCAAGGAAGCTAGGCTGCTGAAGGAAGAGGTCACGGAAGAAGAGATCGCGGAAGTTATCTCCGGATGGACCGGTATCCCTGTCAGCAAGCTGGTGGAAAGCGAACGTGAAAAGCTGCTGAAGCTGCCTGAGATACTGCATAAACGGGTGATCGGCCAGGAGGAAGGCGTTAAAGCCGTGGCTGAAGCTGTGCTGAGAGCCAGAGCAGGCCTCAAGGATGCCAGCAAGCCGATCGGTTCCTTCATATTCATGGGGCCTACAGGCGTCGGCAAGACGGAGCTGGCCAAAGCCCTCTCGGAAGCGCTTTTCGATACGGAGAAGAATCTGATACGTATCGACATGTCCGAGTACATGGAGAAGCATTCCGTTTCCAGGCTGGTAGGAGCTCCTCCGGGGTACGTAGGCTACGACGAAGGCGGACAGCTTACGGAAGCCGTAAGAAGGAAGCCTTACAGCGTAATACTGTTTGACGAGATAGAAAAAGCACATCCCGACGTTTTCAATATCCTGCTGCAATTGCTGGATGACGGGCGGCTGACCGATAATCAGGGCAGGACGGTGGACTTCAAGAACACCATCGTCATCATGACCTCCAACATCGGAAGCAATTACCTGATAGACGGGATCAGAGATGATGGTACTGTCGATGCCAAGGTAAAGCAGGAAGTGGAAGATGAGATGAAGAAGTACTTCAGGCCTGAATTCCTCAACAGGATAGACGAGATAGTGGTATTCTCACCGCTGACCGAGGATCAGATCGTGAAGATAATAGAACTGGCCATGAAGGATATAGAGAAACGTCTCGAGGAGAGGAACATCAGATTGACTCTTACGGACAAAGCAAAGAAATTCATCGCCGACGAAAGCTATGATCCTGCTTACGGAGCCAGACCTGTCAAGAGATTCCTCCAGAGGAACGTGGAGACAGAACTGGCCGGAGAGATAATCCGCGGCACCGTAAAAGACGGGGACGACGTAGAAATCGATACCGACGGTAAAAAGCTGACATTTACGGCTAAATAGCAGAAACAGTCAGGCGTCGGGATATGACAGAGAATGAAACGGGAGCATGTGGGCAAAAGCTGGTAACAGTAGCCTGCGGCTCTCGTTTTTTTGGTGCGAGTGTGACAGAAAGCAAGGGCGACGACAAACAGCTATCCTTGCCGTATTTTCGGATAGTGTTGTAAATCCGGCAGTGCTGGCGCAGGTATTTGCCGTATTCTCTTGTATCTCATGAAATTCGGTACGCCTGACACGACTGTTTGCCGCGTTTTTTGTTTTGGATTCAGATCCGGCACATCGCTTGCCGCATTTTTGGCGTGGACATACTATCCGGCACATGGCTGTAAATAAATATTGTTAATGAAAAGCTTGGCTGCCGGAAATGCGATTTTTTCCGGTTCTGGCTGCCTGATTTTTTGATGATATGAGAAATTCGGCACAAGGCTGCGTTGGCACTGCCGAAAATCGCATGTTTTTTCGAAATCCGGCACACCTGATGTAAATTGTTGCCGTATCCCTGGTGAGATATCGTTATCCGGTAAGATTAATGGACAAACCTGCTGAAAGGTCTGTGGTAAAACCTGTGGGAGGACCAGGCAGGTGCGAGGGAAAGAAGAGGCGGAAGGTTTTTTTACAGGACACATCAAAGTTTCTGCGCCGTGGTCATTGCCGTGATATAATAGTGGCGATGCGAAAAACGCGCGATATTGTTATCCGAATAGGAGGTGACCCGATGGAGGGGAAGAACAAGGGCGGGATACTGCTGGTGGAGGACGACAGGAGCCTCAACAGGGCTGTTAGCCTGAAGCTGGCGAAGGAAGGCTATGATGTGTATCCGGCTGAAGATCTGAAGACCGGATGGCAGCTGTATTGTGACAACGATATAGCGTTGATAATCTGCGATATAGGGCTGCCCGACGGCAGCGGACTGGATTTTTGTGCCAGGGTAAGGGCGGCGGACGAAATCACGGGCGAAGGTCTGGCCGGCTCGACTGAGCCGGCCAGGTCTGGAGGATGCGTTTTCCTCTTCCTGACAGCCATGGATACGGAGACGGATATCGTGAACGGATACGATGTCGGTGGTGATGATTATGTGACTAAGCCTTTTTCTCTGGCGGTGCTCATATCAAAGGTCAACGCTATCATGAGTCGGTACGGACAAATGGTGGGTGAGGGCCGAGGCCCTGCGGCGACTGGGAACGGCGGCAGCAGCAGTGGAAATGGCCGGGCTGAAGGCAGCAGCAGTGGGAATGGCTGGGCTGACGGCATCGGCGGCGGTACCGGACAGCGGGGGATACGCTCCGGCGACATCGTCTTCGACAGCGACAGGAACATGGTGACGAAGGACGGGAAACATCTGCAGCTGACCGCCAATGAGCAGAAGCTGCTGCTGTATTTTCTGGATAACCCTATGAAAGTGCTTTCCAAACCCCAGCTGTTGGAGGCCATTTGGGACATCGACGGCAATTTCGTCGATGACAACACGGTGGCTGTCAACATAAGGCGGCTGCGGGAGAAGATAGAGGAGGACCCGTCGAAGCCGGCTGTCATCAAGAACATACGAGGATTGGGATATATCTGGGAAAGGGAATGTGAGAAACTGTGAAAAGAAGTTTATTTATATTTATCGCCGTGGTACTTATCACCGCTGCCGGTACAGGCTTGTTGGGGGCAAAGGTGATAGACGAGGCGGGAAAAGCTGAAGGGGAACGGCTGGCCAACGTGACAGGAGCGGTGGCGGAGCAGTATCCGGAGGCCGAAAATTTACTGATAGAGGCGATGACGGATCAGGAGCTCAGGTATGAAAAGGAAGGAAACGCCATCCTTTCCTCCTACGGATACGATGAGGCCGGGCAGGTGAGCGACAGCTACCGACAGCTTCTCATCACATTTTTAGCGTCGGTATGCGTCCTGGCTGCCGCGGCTGTGGTATTTGGCTGCGGCGTTCACGTCTATACCGGCAGAAGGAAGAAAAAGCATCAGCAGATGTTGTTGGCAGTGCTGGAAGACTGCATTTCGGAAAATTTTCGGTTTGCCGACGATGATGATGAGCTGAGAGACGCAGTAGATGTACAGTTTGCCGAGTCGTTGCAGCGGCTGGAGCAGAAGCTGCGTCTCAAAACAGCGAAGTTCAATGAGGAACACGACAATACCAAGACTCTGGTGACGGATATATCCCACCAACTGAAGACGCCCATCAGCGCCATGAAGGTCTGCTTTGATATGTATTTGGAAGCGGAGACGAAAGAAGAACGAGACGAGTTTCTGAACAGGAGCAGGATACAGATGGATAAGCTGGAAAACCTGACGGCAGCTCTCATAAATATTTCGCGTCTGGAAAATAACATGATAACCCTGACACCGGAAGATGTTTCTCTCACAGATGTCCTCATTGGAGCTATCAATACAGAATACCACAAGGCGGTGGCCGGAGACGTGGAGATAGAGACGGAAGATTTTGAAGATGTGGAGCTGCGGCTGGACAGGAAATGGACTGTGGAAGCCTTCGCCAATATCATAGACAACGCCATAAAGTACAGCCCACCTCACAGCGTTGTTACTATCAGAGTCAATAAGCTGTTCAGCTTCGTCAGGATCGAAATAGAAGATAGAGGTATAGGTATTCCTAAAGATGAACGCAACAGGATATTCGCCAGATTTTTCAGAGGAAGCGCCGATGCCGTGAAGGAACAGGAAGGTTCCGGTGTCGGGCTCTATCTCACCAGAAAGATACTTGAAGATCAGGGCGGAACTGTCTCGGTAAAATCCAAGTTGGGAGAAGGAAGCACTTTCGTGATTCAGCTTCCATTGTGAATGAAAGCTGTAATGAGAACTGTAA
Organism: uncultured Eubacterium sp.; assembly: GCA_900543485.1. GTDB lineage: Bacteria > Bacillota > Clostridia > Peptostreptococcales > Anaerovoracaceae > Lentihominibacter > Lentihominibacter excrementipullorum. The sequence goes on from UQRM01000025.1 coordinate 7,971, forward strand.
GGTAAATGTAAGACTCTTCGTAAGTTTGCTGTAAGACTTCCTGTGTAATATATACCCGTAAAGAAAAACAGCCCCTGGATTTTTCGAAACGTATTGACAGAAGATGTTTCGGGGGGGGGGTATCATAGAAAAGCAAAATACCGGAATACGAGGAGGTTTTAAAAGTGGACGTTATTCTTGAGACTAAAGACCTTTGTAAATACTATGGCGAAGGCGAAAATCTGGTCAGGGCCGTAGACCATGTGGATATACAGATACGGCAGGGTGAGTTCGTTACCATTGTAGGCAAGTCGGGAAGCGGAAAGTCGACGTTGCTCCATATGCTGGGAGCCCTCGACAGGCCGACGTCGGGACAGGTATGGCTGGCGGGAAGGAATCTGGCTGATTTTTCGGATGACAATATGGCTAGGATAAGGAGGCGAAGGATAGGCTTCGTGTTTCAGGCCTTCAACCTGGTACCGTCCCTCAATGTGTGGGAAAACACCGTGCTCCCGATTGGCCTGGACGGCAGAGCGGTGGACGTGGATTTTGTGAAGGACATATTGAAAACACTGGGTTTGGAGGGAAAATCCAGAAACATGCCCAATACACTGTCGGGTGGACAACAACAGAGGACGGCTATTGCCAGAGCCATAGCGGCAAAGCCTTCCATAATACTGGCTGATGAGCCGACGGGAAATCTGGACAGCAAGACAGGCGATGAAGTGATGGCACTGCTTAAGTTCTCGGCCAAGAAATACGGCCAGACTCTGGTGGTCATAACCCACAACGAGGATATCGCTCAGATGGCCGACAGGACCATCGTCATAGAAGATGGCAAGGTGGTGGATTGAGATGATAACGTCACTTGCCGGAAAGAGGATAAGATATAACAAGAGCCGTACGCTGCTGACGGTCATCGCGATAACTCTCACTACCATGCTCCTGATGGCATTGGGGACGTCGGCAGTGGGGCTGCTGGATTTTAACAAGCAACAGGCGGCAGCCACCACCAACGCTCACGCCACTGTCAAAGGGCTGACTCACCAGCAGGTGGAGAAGCTGAGTAACCATGCCGACGTTGAATCGCTGAAGACCAATGAGATCTTTGCCACCATAGATTATGACAGGATGAATGGATATCTGACTTATACTGATGAGATAAAGGACGGTATCGTGCAGGGAGTCGGAAATCTGGTGGAAGGGCACGAGGCCGAAAAAGCAGATGAAATCGTCGGAAGCAGGGCGTTCTTCGAGAGGATGGATGTGGAGCCGGAGGTGGGAAATACCTTCAGCATTTCTTTCAGAGTTCAGGGAAAAGGGGAAATACTGACCCGGGATTTCACCATCAGCGGCATTGTCTCCGACAGAGACATATCCCAGTTGGACATCAGTGATTCCAGGATAGCCTATGGAGCGCAGATATCAGAGGCGCTGGTAGATGAGATGATACCTGCAGCCGACAGGGTATATAACGCGACCATAAGGGTGACGGGAGAAGGACAGCTTGATTACGACGCCATGTGCCAGAGGATAAATGACGTGGCGAAGGATATAGGTACCAACGAGAACTATGTCGATATCAACAAAGACTATCTCGTGGTGGCCACTGACCCGGGTACCGATACAATAAGAGTTGTAGCAGCGGTGGCGTTGCTGATAGCAGTATTTTCAGGCATCGTCATATACAGCATATATTACGTGGGAGTCATAACCGACGTGCAGGAGATAGGGAAACTGAAGGCTCTGGGGGCGTCGAAAAAACAGGTGAGGAAGCTGCTGCTGCGGGAGGGTATGTTCGTTTCAGCCATATCTATCCCCATCGGACTGATCCTGGGATTCCTGATACCATATATTTTCCTGCCGATAGTGATGGAAAAGGGCATGGAAATCAGCATCATGTCTTTCGATATGGGAGAGATCCATATGTTCTCTCTTCCGGTGCTGCTCCTGGTCATCGCTGTGGTGGTGGTGACAGTATATATTTCTCTGCTGAAACCGATGAGAATGGCAGGAAAGATATCGCCGATAGAGGCGATAAGATATCAGGAGAGCAGCAAGAACAAAAAGCTCAGGACAGGCAACATCAGCGTCAATGTGTTCAGGCTGGCCAAGGCCAATCTGCTAAGGAACAAGAAGCGTACCATCGTCACTATGGTCACCATGGGCTTAAGCTGTGTCCTCTTTATGAGCATGGCAGGAATACTCAACAGTATGCGGGCTGATGACATCGCCGACAGACAGCTTGAAGGAAGCGATTTCAAGATAGAGATGGACTATGATGTCAATGACGAGACATATCCGGAGAACAATCTGGAGAACATCAATAAGAACAATCCTTTTACCGATGAACTGCTGAGACAGATACTGGAAATCGACGGAGTGGAGGACGTCAGGAGCGTTCACGAAGTTCCCGCAAGTACGGATTTTCCTTCTGAGCTCTTTGAAGGCCGCATCATCATCTCGGATGTAAGCAGAGATAAGGTGGAGCAGTGGGAAGAGGATGTGAAACGAGGACAGCTGGATTATGATAAACTGGTAGATGAAAGCGGGACGGTCTTCACCAGCGACACTTTCATGGATGAGTATGGCCTCAAGGTAGGCGACGAGATAGATTTCACCATTTACGACGGAGACAGGCAGATACCACTCAGCATGACCATACAGGCCAGCGTCTCTGACGGCGGGGTGGCGACTTTCGTGATACCTGAGGAGACATATGAAGGACTGGGACTGGAGAACAACAGTATCACCAATCTGTTTGTCTCCGTCGACGACGACAGCTATGACGAGGCGAAGACGGCTCTTCAGAACATCGTCGATGAAAACGAGCGTTTTTCCCTCTATTCCAGGGATGAGGAGATGGATATCGGCGCCATGTCGGTGAACATGGTAAAGTATCCGATGTACGCCATCCTGCTGATGATAGCGGTGATAGGGTTCATGAACCTGATAAATACCATGATAACAAGCATCATCACAAGAAAGAAGGAGCTGGGGATGCTCCAGGCCATAGGCCTTTCCGACAGACAGCTGACCAGGATGCTGGCGGGAGAAGGAATGGTTTTCACGGCGGGAACGCTGGTAGCCTCCCTGACATTGGGCAATGTGCTGGGATACCTGATCTTCCTCTGGGGCAGGGATTCCGGATTCATGAGCGTGACTCAGTACCATTATCCTCTGTGGGAATCGCTGCTGCTGGCGGCAGTGCTGATAGTCGGTCAGCTGCTGGTAACGTGGGCCATAGGAAAGCGGATGAGACGGGAGAGTCTGATAGACAGGATAAGGAACGAATAGCGAAAGCAAATAAAAAAGCTGAGTCTGGCGTGAAGCCTGCTGGACTCAGCTTAATTTCATATTGTCGGCGCCCCTGTTCTTTATGCGTTTGAGGTAGAAGTTTATCAGAAGTGTATAGATGTAGTCGTAGACCAGCATCATCAGTATGCCGGCGACGATGAGTATGGCCGTCGGATAGTCCGGCAGGCTTATAGCCCCCAGCAACAGTTCCTTGAAGGCCAGCAGTCCAACACACATCACGACGGCGAAGAAGGCCGCCTTGATGACCACCTGGAGGACGGCGTTTTTCAGCTTTTCGATGAAAAACTTGAGGATGCCGTAGTATCCGAAGAAAAACGCGTAAGGGATCATAGCCAGCTTGTTTGGTACCAGAATGAAGCCCAGCAGCAAAGCTGCCGCGTACAGTATGACGCCGGCCCTGACGCCTGATTCCATTATCATCACAGCCACGAACAGGGAGCTGATGGCGAACATGGTCAGCTCGATGCCGGGAACGATGGAACCGGCAAATATGAACACGACGGTCAGAGCCAGGCATATGCCGCCCAGCGCGATGGTCTGGGTCTTGGTTTTTGCTTGATTATCTTTCTTCAATTTTATATCCTCACATAACTGGCAGCGTCAAAGTGTAAAGGCGATCAGATGGCGTCACAGCAACAGTCGGCACAGATGTAGCACTGCAGCGCCTGGCAGCACATGTCGTCGCTCCTGCCGTATCCTCTGCCATAAGCCTGATTCTGATACATGCCGCCCATATTAACTATACGTCCATAAGCCTGGCTGTATTCCACGTTGCCCGGATCCATATCGTTGGCCGTCTTCAGTTTGTTGACTGCATCGTCGTACCAGCCCTTCCTGTAGGACAGCATACCGGAGAGGAAAAACCATTCGGCGCTCCTGTCCCGTGTACCGTTGAGGATGCTTTCGGCTGCCGCCAGATTGCCGGCATCTATGTAACGCCTTACAGCCATGTAATCGGGAGTAGCGCCGCCGGAGCCGCCGGAATAGCCGCCTCTCGAGCCGGAGCCGCTTTTGCCTCTCATAAGCATGTCGTAGGCTTCGTTTATTTCCTGCAGCTTTTCCTCCGCCAGATCCGACAGGGGGTTATTCTGATACTTGTCTGGATGATATTTTTTCACCAGCTCCTTGTATGCTTTCTTTATTTCCGCTTCGGAAGCGTTCTCAGACACTCCCAGGACTTCATAGGGGTTCATATTAATCTCCTTTATTTGAAATCAAATTTGCTTATCCTTGTCTACCCTGGATATGATCTCCTCCGTTTTTCTGTTGAGGCCCAGGTAAATCACATTATCTATTATACCTTTATTCTTCTTAATATCAAGTGAATCTGTATAGTTGCTCAACTCAGCCAGATAATGATACAGGTTGAATCTCAGATTCGGCTCTATCCTGCGGCGAAATTCCTCCGTCGTTTCCGCGTCCTTATCGTAGGAAAAACGGAAGAGAAGCGGGTTGTAAGCTCCTGACAGGATGTTTTCCTCGATGTCGTCTGCCGCGTCTATCAGGTAGATCCATTTGCCCATGTGGTAGCCTATCCTGGAAAGAAGCTGGCGGGGGTCGTCGGGAATGGTGAAAAAATCCAGATGGGCGGGACCCGCATTGCCCGGCTCAGCGCTGTCCGGCTCAGCGCTGTCCGACTCAGCGCTGTCCGACTCAGAGCTGCACACTGCGTCGCCGCTGTCTTTACCTGCCGGCGGCAGCCCTTCAGGGTATACGGTGTCGAAGCCTTCGGTGAATATCAGTTCCATGATCTTGGAAAAAGCCTCCGCAGCCATGTCGATACTGGCGCACTTTTCATCTTCCAGCTCTGAAAGCTCCGCCAGGCGGCTTTCCATACCGTCGCACAGAGCAGGGTATTTTCGCCTCAGTTTCCTGAACACCCTCCGGAGCAGGATCATGGTGGCCCTGGCATATGCCTTGCCTTCGTCTCTGGCGTCATCCGCCAGCTTGTACCAGGCAAGTATCAGCATCACATCCGCCGCATAATCTATGGCCCGGTTCCTGATGATGGTTTTCTTCTGCATGAAGGGATGAGCGATACAATGCTCCTGGCACGGCGTATCGCTTCCACCGTCCAGCGAGGCCAGCAGGACAGCGAGAAAAGCGGCATCGTAGCTCAGTGCCATCCGGGGCAGCTGGCCGTACCGCTTTCCTATGGATTTGCATATGCCGCAGTAGTATCCGGTATATACTTCGTATTCACGAACCTTCAGCTCGCCCTTATCTATCTTCACATAGCCCAGCATAGTGACAGACTACCATAAAAGGATGCTGATTTCAAATAGAGAACGGTGAAGATTTGTTGAAAATATCACTTTTTTACTATCCTGTAATACAGCCTGGACGTCAGGATGTAGACGACGATATAAAATACTGTGAATACCAGGAAGCATCCGATGGTGCAGAGGGCGAACAGCTTCAGGTTGAACAGTCCCAGCAGGTTCAGTACCCTGAATATGAACGGGAAGTCGAAGGCTACATGTACTCCCGCCGTAAACAGCGGCAGGAAGAAGATGATGAGAATCTGGGAGTTGATGGATTTCTTCACTTCCCGGTGACTCATGCCTACATTTTGCAATATCTCGAACCTCTTCTTATCCTCGTATCCCTCTGTAAGCTGCTTATAGTACATTATCAATACAGTGGCCATCAGGAACAGCATTCCCAGGAAGATGCCGACGAAGAACAGACCGGTGAAATCGGTGCCGAATGACTCGGATTCGACGGTACGGCAGTACAGTGAGCCGGTAAAATTTTCGAAGGATGATCCTTCCGGCTGATGCAGACTGTCTATCTGTTGTCTCGCTTCGTCATAAGCATTTACGATGGCGTCATTATTTTCCTCAGCGTCGCCTGCCACATCCACCATGTAGTTGAAGCTGATGAAGGATGCGTTGTTCCCATAGACTTCAAGGTTCTTCTCCAGCAGCTGCTCCATGACGCTGTCGTCTTTTACGATGACGTAGGAGCCGTTGGTGATGTTGGCTGCCGCGTTGCTGCTGGCCATAAATTCATTAAGTCGGCCTGTCACGTGGAGATCCATACCGAAGATATCGATATTGTCAGTTTTGAGCGAATCCTTCGGGTAGACGAGGACATCGCCGGCGCTTTCCAGCTTTTCATCGGTTCCCATGCATCTGTTGTAATCTTCCAGAGTCACGAATACAAGGGTGTGTATCTTGCTGTAGGCTCTGATGCCCGACAGGCCGCCATAGCTGTCGATATCGGTGACAAAGCGGTCTTCGTCTTCTTCATATACGGCGGAGATGGAGAAGTCATCGTAGTAGACTTCGTTTTTTGGCTCCAGGCCATTGTTTTCCATGGAATTCAGAAGGATATCCGTCACATCGTCATTGAGAGGGTCGTCCGCCAGTGACGTCATGGTGAATTCCTCGGGATACCTCTGCTGCAGCGAATCATTTAGACCTACGTTTATGGAAAGGACTGCCGATACCATAACCAGCACCATAGTGGAAAGTATGCAGATGTTGGCCAGCCCTACGGCATTACGTTTCATTCTGTACATCATCGATGAGACGCTGATGAAATGTTTGGTTTTATAGTAATACCCCTTGTTCTTTCTCAACAGCTTCAAAAGAGCGATACTTCCCGCTGTAAAGATCAGATAGGTACCGATGATGACCAGTATCACCGCCACGAAGAACATGGCGAAGGCAGCCACCGGGTTGGTTGTCGTAACGGCGATGTAATAGCCGGTTCCGAGGCAGATGATACCAAGCACGGCAAAGATCCATTTGGCCTTAGGTTCCCGTTCTCCCATATTGTCACTTCTGAGGAGCTCCACAGGCTTTGACTTGTATATCTGGCGTACTGAATTCAGCAGTATCAGCAGGAAGATGACTCCGAAAAGGGACAGGCTCTTCATTATGCCGCTCCACGACACGTAGAAGCCGATAGGCAGCGCACCACCCAGCATTTTTGCCAGTATCAGGTACATCAGCTTATCCAGAAGTATCCCCAGCAGTACTCCCAGCGCCATGGTGATGACGTAGGTGTACAGAGTCTCCAGCAGGATTATCTTCGTTATGTGGCGCTTTTCCAGTCCCAGTATGTTGTACAGGCCGAACTCGCTGCGCCTGCGCTTCAGCAGGAAGCTGTTGATGTAAAACAGGAATATAAAGGCGAATATGGAGACGATGACCTGTCCGAAGCCCATATAAGACTGGATGATGTTGCCGCCCCACATGTCCACCAGATTTTCGTTGCCCGCCAGGGAGCAGATGATGTAGTAGATGGCCGTAGTGATGATGCAGGATATCATGTAAGGGATGTACGTCCTGCAGCTGTTTTTGATGTTAGTGAAGGCCATACTTGGATAGAGTCTAGTCATGGATACCACCGCCCGTTGTCATAGTCGTCAGGGTGTCGGATATCTTCTGGAACATCTCTTCCGATGTGGCGTTCCCTCTGTACATTTGATGGAAGACCGCACCGTCGCTTATGAAGAGGATACGGCTCGCATGGCTGGCAGCCTTTACCGAGTGAGTCACCATCAGGATAGTCTGGCCTTCTCTGTTGATGTCCGCAAACAGCTTCAGCAAATCGTCAGCCGAGCGTGAATCGAGAGCGCCTGTCGGTTCATCGGCCAGCACAAGCTGGGGATTTGTTATCAGCGCTCTGGCGACGGCTGCTCTTTGTTTCTGCCCGCCTGATACCTCGTAAGGATATTTGTACAGAAGATCGGTGATACCCAGCTTGGCTGCCAGCGGCTTGATACGCTTGTTCATCTCCTGGTACTTTTTCCCTGACAGCACCAGCGGCAGGAAAATGTTGTCTTTCAGGTTGAAGGTGTCCAGCAGGTTGAAATCCTGGAACACAAATCCCAGGTTGTTCCGCCTGAATGCTGATATCTCCTTCTCGCTTATAGATGTGATGTCCTCTCCGTTCAAGAGGACCTGGCCCTTCGTCGGTCTGTCTATAGCCGCCAGGATGTTGAGGAGCGTCGTCTTCCCGGAGCCTGACTCTCCCATGATAGCGATGTATTCTCCTTTCTCGACGGAAAAGTTCACGTTGGAAAGAGCCGTGACGCTGTTGCCGCCGAAACGTGTCGTGTAAACCTTTTGCAGGCTTTTTACTTCCAGTAAAACTGTCATTGACAATACCTCCTTAAATGTCTTTCTCTGATGATAAGATTAACAGAGAAAAAAAGACGCTGCCATCTATCTGTCTTACAATGGCCGCGTCTAATCTTTCATTTTTGTAAGGTTGCGTTATTCAGCCGCCAGCCTGTGCTATTCGACTGTCAGCTCCTCGGTTTCCAGATGGAGAAGAACCGTCGTTCCGACGCCCACCTCCGAGCGTATCTCCATGGAATGGTGAAGACGGGAGAGTATCTCGTTGCATAAGTACAGGCCGATACCGGTGGATTTTTTCCCCAGTCTGCCGTTATAGCCGGTAAAGCCCTTTTCCGTCAGCCGCGGGATGTCTTCCGCCGCGATGCCGATACCTGTATCCCGTATCACCAGTGTGGCCGGGGCTTCGCTGAATATGGAGATCTTTCCGGCCTTGGTGTACTTGAGGGAGTTGGAAAGTATCTGCTCTATGACGAAGCAGAGCCATTTCTCATCGGTGTTGACGGTGAAGCCGGTATCTTCGATGTCCAGCGATATCTTCCCGGCGATGAAAAGAGGCGCGTACTTTCTGACTGCCTGTCTGACTATGTCGTCCAGGCCGTACTGCTTTATCACGTAATCGGTATAGTCGGATTCCAGTCTGACATAGGAAAGAGCCATCTCCACGTACTGTTCGATATTGAACAGCTGTACATTGAGCGGAGAGCTCTTGGACTGATCCTGAAGCAGCATCTTCATTGCCGAGATAGGGACCTTTATCTGGTGGACCCACATGGCATAGTAATCCTGTATGTAGTTTCTGGCCGCGTTATTTTCCATATATAGCCTGTTGAGCTCACCGTACAGTTTCTTGATCAGATCTTCGTAGCCCTGTTCTATGGCGTTTTTTGCCAGCGGAAGCGATGCCAGCGATACAGTCACGTCGGCTGATGCGCTTTTCAGCGATTTTAGCTTTCTGTAAAATCCGGTGAAATCCAACAGAAGATATATCAGGCCGACAACGGTGCAAAGAACGGACGCGTATATTATCGCGTCGGCGCTGACTTCGTAAAGATAAAGTATTATCGCGAAGATGAAGGCGAAGATACACATCATCGCTATGGCTCTGACCTTGCTGCGCATGTATGCGGCCGCTGATCTCCATAAAAAACTGCCTTTCATTCTATTATATACCCCATGCCTTTCCTGGTCTTTATCAGATCCTCGATACCGATGTCGGCCAATGCTTTTCTTAGTCTGGCCACGTTGACTGACAGCGTGTTTTCATCCACGAAGCAGTCAGTTTCCCACAGCTTGTTCATCAGCACATCCCGGGCAACTACCTGCCCTCTGTTTTCCATGAGGATCGTCAGTATCTTATTCTCATTTCTGGAAAGCTCCAGTGTTTTATCGCCACAGGAGACTGTGCCGGCACCGCTGTTGAACATGATATCGCCGCAGGTGAAAAGTCCTGTCTGCTGAGGTGTGGCGAAATCGTAAGTCCTGCGCAGGAGAGCCTGTATCTTTGCCAGCAGCATGTCGATATCGAAGGGCTTGGCTACGAAATCGTCGGCGCCCATATTGATGGCCATGACGATGTTCATATTGTCGCCGGCCGATGAAATGAACATGATAGGGACTTTGGAAACCTTTCGTATCTCGCTGCACCAGTGGTAGCCGTTGAAGAATGGCAGAGAGATGTCCATCAGAATCAGATGGGGATCGCACAGCAGGAATTCTTCCATGACACTTCTGAAGTCCTGACATATGACAGCTTCAAAGCCCCAGCTTCTCAGCATGTCTGCTATGGAATCCGATATGATGTCGTCGTCCTCGACGATGAAGATCCTGTACATTTGTTTCTCCTTTGTTTCTCCTTTGCTCGGGTCATGTGGTAAGCGGATGTCACGGCATACATGTGCTTTTATGCCTGTGCCAGCAGTCGTTTGTATAGTTCTAATCCGCTTGTAAGCACTTTTTCGTCAAAATCAAAGTCGACGCTGTGAAGAGAGATACCTGTACCTGTTCCAAGCAGAAAGAATGCGGCTGGTACATAGAGGCCGTAAAATGAAAAATCCTCGGATATCATCAGTGGTTCAGCAAGCTCTTCATAGCCACCGGGAAGAGATCCAAGCACCGGCTTTACTTCATCGTACAGCGCGGCATCATTGATAACGGGCGGGTATCCGTCACTGTTGGAAAATTCCGTACTACAGCCATATTCTCTGGCCGCGTCTTGCAGAGTTTCTTTCAGCAGCCGTATCAGTATATTGAAGTTCTCCTCGCTGAAAGCACGGACGGTTCCCAGCAGATGAGTGTGGTCGGAAACGATATTTCTGGCGTATCCACTGACCATTTTGCCTATGTGTATTATGGTCTTGTCCTCAGGCCTGTTTTGCGGCGCTGCGGGCAGGTCGCCGATGCCGTCTGTGAATCTGGGAACGGCGCCTGTGATGGAGGCGTGTTTTTTGTAGACCCGTTTCAGATAATCAGCTCCGATATAAAGTGCGTCCAGGCCTTCATATGGAGCGGTGCCGTGAGCCGCCTTGCCGTAGATGTCGATGTTTATCTCGGCGGATTTTGGCATCAGTGCTCCGGGTCTGGAGACTATCCTCCCTGCTTCCGCGAAAGGCCACATGTGGATGCCGAAGATTCTGGTGACGTTATATTGTTTCAGGATGCCGCTTTCGCATATCTCCCTGGCCCCGCCAAGAGTTTCCTCAGCAGGCTGAAAGATCAGCAGTACATTGCAGCCAAGCTCGTCGAGCGTGTCCACGTACTGACCAAGAGTCAGGACCATAGCCATGTGGCCGTCGTGGCCGCAGGCATGCATCCTGTTTTCGTGAATAGAACGGTAATCGCAGGTATTGGCTTCCTGTACAGGAAGCCCGTCCATGTCGGCTCTGAATCCATATGTTTCCTTTTGCCCTTTGTCAAAGTACGCGCAGATGCCGGAGCCGCATAGGAAGGTCATCTTGCAGTTCAGCTGTTCCAGCACCGAAAGGAGATATTTTTTGGTTTCAGGCAGATCCCGATCCAGCTCAGGTATCATATGCAGATTTCTCCTGTGTAGCTTCAGCAGTTCTTCGTAATCGTTCATTATCATCGTCTCGCCTTTTTGTTTTTTGCCTTTCTGTTTGTTTCTAGTCTCTCTTTTTTTCTTTTCTTCCGCCTGACATGGTCTGACGCGCTGTAGGCCGGTCCATGGCCGGGAAGATGTTCCTTCATTTTTTCAATGATACCATAGCCGGGCGGGTAAGGCAAACTTGGGCTTGCAAATGTGGTATAATATGAGCATCAAAGACGATACGGAGGCACGGAAGATGACGGAAGCCAGGGGAAAACACGGGATGGAAAGAGGCGTGGAGGCGCTGCAAAGGCTGAAGGATGCCGGGTACGAGGCATATTTCGTCGGCGGGTGCGTCAGGGACAGTTTGCTGGCCGGGAAATCCGGCTCCGAAACGGAGCTGCCTGCAGGCAAGGTTGATATAGACGTGACTACTGATGCGTCTCCGCGGCAGATCAAGGCTGTTTTTTCTGACATGCGGACAGTAGATACAGGCATAAAACACGGCACTGTTACTGTTGTGCTGCCGCCGGGAGGAGCTGGCGGCGATAGTCTGCCTGTGGAGATAACCACCTACAGAACCGAGACCGGGTATTCCGACGGGAGGCATCCCGACAGCGTGGAGTTCACCAGATCGCTGACGGAGGATCTGAAGCGGCGTGATTTCACCGTCAATGCCATGGCTATGGACGCAGACGGGAATATTATCGACCCTTTCGGCGGACGGCGCGATCTGGAGGCACGGATATTGAAGGCCGTCGGGGATCCGGACGAGAGGTTTCGGGAGGACGGACTGAGGATAATGCGGGCGTTGCGGTTTTCGTCGGTGCTGGGATTCGCCATAGAGAGGAAAACGGAGGAAGCTCTTTCCAGAAACAGGAGGATGCTGTTGAAGCTGTCAGAAGAGCGGATATTCAGCGAGTTCAAGAAGCTGGTAACAGGGGGAAATGCCGGCGTCGTCGTACGCGGATATATAGATGTGCTGGGAGCGGTCTTTCCGGAATTGCTGGCCATGAAGGGGTTTCAGCAGCATAACGAGTACCATAGATACGATGTGCTGGAACACTGCGTGAGAGCCATGGAGACCGTCATGACCGTGCCGGAAAACAGGCTCCACATGAAGATGGCGGCTCTTTTCCACGATGTAGGAAAGCCTCTGACTTATTCTGAAGAGGACAACGGCCGGGGGCACTTCTATGGTCACGCGTCAAAAGGCGCGGAGGTGGCGGCTGAAGTCATGGAAAGATTCAGAGCTGACAAGGCTCTGACGGAGCGGGTGGTGACCCTGGTCAGATATCACGATCTGATATTTGAGGAAGACGAACGCTTGCTAAAAAAGTGGATGCGGCGATTCACACCGGAAGTGCTCTTTGAGATACTGGAAATAAAAAGAGCCGACAATCTTGCCACCGGAAACATGGGTGAGCCGTTGAAAGCGAAGTTCAGTCGTATATCGTCCATGATGGAAGAAATAATATGCCAGGGACAGTGTTTTTCTCTCAGGGATCTGGCTGTAGATGGGAAAGCGCTGATGGCACTGGGCGTGAAGCAGGGCCCGGAAGTGGGGCGGATACTGGAGTCACTGCTGAAGGCAGTGGTGGAGGATGGCGTTCCTAACGAGAAGGAAAAACTGCTGGAACTGGCGCGGGAGGAAATAGCCGCGAGAGTTTGAGATACGCAGCAGGGAGAATATCTCAGATGGCTTCACTGATCCGGAGGTGCGATGTTTTTTGTCGGGGGGGGCGAAGATACTCACAGCAGTCACGGCGGGATCCTTTAAGGGTGACGATCGGTTAGGCCTGACGATCGGTGTGCCTCCCTTGACAGTCCGGCGGCACGAAATTATAATATACGCATACCCCTTATGGTATGGAGGTGAACGTAAAAATGAGACAATGTATGGATTCGGATAATCTGCATCGCAGACTCAAGAAGATAATAGGACAGGTGCAGGCCATAGACAGGATGATAGATGAGGATGTCCCCTGTGAGGATGTGCTGGCTCAGATAAACGCCGCCAAATCAGCCCTGCACAAGGCGGGGCAGGTGGTGCTGGAGGGGCATATAAAGCACTGCGTCCGAGACGGCATAGAACATGGCGATGCTGACAAGACTATCGAGAACTTCACCAAGGCTGTCGAGCGATTCGCCAATATGCAGTGAAGGCTGCGATATTCCGGCCGAAAAAAGGATCGGAAAACAGCAGATTTTATCGTGGGAGGCGATTTTGAGCGAAGTCGCGACTTTTGCCAGTGTGATCACTGCTGCCGCGCCAGCGCGGCAGCGAAAAAGCATCATATCCCGATTTTGAGAAGCTCGACGAACTGTTTGGCAGTTCTCGGGCTTCTGCCGTTTTTTCTGATGGCGTGAGCTTCGGCTCGTCTGAACAGTTCGGCTTCGTCCATTTTCACGCCGTATTCTTCGGCCAGAGATTTGACGATTTTGAGATATTCTTCTTTATCCGGTTTCTGGAAGGTGATGGTCAGTCCGAAGCGGGCTGAGAGGCTCATGGTCTCCTGCATGGTATCGTTGAGATGCAGTTCATCCCCCATCCGGTCTGCGAAGGTCTCTTTTACGAGATGACGTCTGTTGCTGGTGGCGAATATGACCACGTTGTCGCCGCAGCCCGATATGCTCCCCTCCAGTGTGGCCTTGAGAGCTGAGAAATTATCATCGTTTCCCGTGAAGCTCAGGTCATCGATGAACAGTATGAATTTCAATGGGTTCGACGACAGCTCCTCCATGATTTTCGGGATCTGATAAAGCTGGGTCTTCTTTACTTCGACCAGACGGAGGCCTTTAGGCGCCATATCGGCAGCGACGGCTTTGATGGTAGAGCTTTTGCCTGTCCCGGCATCACCATAAAGCAGCATATTGCTGGCGCCTTTTCCTTCCACAAAGGCGGCAGTGTTTTTGATTATCAGCTCTCGTTCACGTTCATAGCCGAACAGTTCGCTCAGAGGCTGGAAGTCGGGATGGGCCACAGGGACCAGGCGACCGTCTTCGAGACGGAAGAAATTGTATCTGGCGTATGCACCGTATCCTGTTCTGGTTATGTTGCCCAGCTTTTCCATAAAATCATAATGTATATCGGCAGGATGGTTTGTCCAGTCGGGAAGGAACCCTTCGTAGTCGATAGTCTCGCGGACATGCATCGACTTGAGCCCTGCTATCTCTTCAAGTACGGACAGCTCGTTGTCCACAGCCGTGTCGATCTCCTTTGCCATTTCTTTTTTGGCAGCCTTTCCTTTCACGTAGAAATTGTCGTCCTGGAGGACGAGAGCTCGTACATAGTCTGTCAGGCAGGCTGTCGTCTGATAAAGCTCAGAGACGAACTGGCTGTATAGTTTTATGGAAAGGTCGGTATCGCGGTCAGCCATGGCCTCCAGCAGCTGTCGCAGGCTGGCTATGACCGGGTCGGTCTTTATATCTGAAAATACCGCGAGGGAATCTATCTCCGCCTTGAGGCGGTAAAAACTTTTTCTCATGTTGATCTCCTGTAAAAATAAATCTGTTGTTTTGGTTGTTTCTATTCATTATACTATATATTGCGGAAAATGGATATACTCACGGAGGACGAAATGAGGATCAATAAATATATAGCTGATGCAGGCATATGCAGCAGGCGAAAGGCTGATGAGCTGATTTCCAATGGAAATGTGAAGATAAATGGGCTTACTGTAAAAGAACTGGGCGTCGATGTGGCGGAAGGCGATGTGGTGGAGGTCAATGGAAGCGTCATCGAAGCGGGGCGCAGGAAAGTGTACGTGGCAGTCAACAAGCCGGCGGGAGTCATAACATCTATGGACGATGACCGGGAACGGGAAACGGTGGCGGACATTGTCGCCGACATACCGGAAAGACTGTTTCCGGTTGGCAGGCTGGATTATAACACTACAGGGCTTCTTATCATGACCAATGACGGACAGCTGACATATACTCTGACACACCCGAAACATGAGGTGTACAAGACCTATGTGGCAAAGGTGGAAGGAGTGCTTTCCGGAGCCAGAGCAGCTAAGCTGCGCCGTGGAGTCGATATAGGAGGATTTGTCACGTCGCCGGCAAGGGTGAAGGTATTGAAGCAGATGCCACGGTACGCGGTGGTGGAAATCAGCATAAGGGAAGGAAAGAACCGTCAGGTCAGGAAGATGTTCGCCGCAGTGGGGAACAAAGTGCGGGAGCTGAAGCGGACTCAGATAGGAGAGATACGGCTGGGGAGGCTGAAGGAGGGGCATTACAGGAAGCTGACCAGGGAGGAGATAGAGTATCTCAAGAGCCTGTGACGCTGATTCATGACTGATGACTTTCTCTGGTCAGCGGATATTTGTAGAGGGCAATGGCTGCGATGGCAGTGAAAATCATCGGAAGGATCGTGGCTGAGTTTTCTATCCATGTCATAGCCATGGATGTCTGTGTCGTTCCATCCCCGTCGAATCCGGCCGTCTGCAGGATCGTGCCGAGTATCTGACCGCCGATGCCTACGGCGATAGCTTCCACCAGACCCTGGAAGGATAATATCATCGCTTCTCGCTTCTTTCCGGTGGCGGCTCTGTCGTAATCACACATATCGTAAAATATGGCCGGCATCATCTGCCAGTAGATAGCTGTGCAGATGGTGAGGAATATGATGTAAACCGCAGCGCCTGCCAGATCATGCAGTCCTATGAGTTTCATGATTATCATGCCGGCTATCCCGACGGTGTAGCAGATGATGAGAGCTATACGTTTGTCGAATTTTATCGAAAGCCTGCCGACTATTGGGATAAAAGCGATCCCCAGCAACGATCTGCCCAGGAGACAGGCTGATATCTGTACTGCCGACAGTTGGATGTTGAATGTGAAAAAGTACATAACATTGGACATCAGCATAGTGCATGTGATGAGGGAAGACAGACTGGCGACAATGAGGTATTTCATCGGCTTGAGCCGAGCGACAGATATGTATTCCCTGAATATATGTATCAGGCTGAAGTGAGGTTTTTGATGGTTCTCTTCTTTCAGACGGGGCATGTCTCGTTTTCCGGACACCGCTACTGTTACCATGATGGTTATCAGCGTCAGCGCACCCAGAAGCCCGCCGGTGGCAGACCATGCCTGAGACGTGGTAAGCCCCTGCTTTTCAAGAAATTCCACCAGTATGGTAGGCATGACCATGCAGAACAAGTTGCCTATCATGTTAAAAAATGACGCGAAGGATCGTATGGATGTCCGTTCGTCGTAGCTGGAGGCGTAGTCCGTTCCCAGGGCGGAGTAGGGGATGAAAAAGCCGGTGAAGCCGGTCCAGTACAATACTGTCATGATACCGTAGTAAACAGGTTTTACGGAGGCGCTCATGTTTATATCTGTAAAGAGTACGAACAACATGACGCTGAGAAATATGGAAAAGAAAAAAATCACAGGCCTGCGTCTGCCGAACCTGGTGGATACGTTGTCGGAGATATATCCCATGATAGGGTTGAAGACGGCGTTCCATATGGAGCCTATGGCGACAATGGTCCCCGCTGCGGCCGGCGGTATCTTGGCCACTGTCGTGAGGAAGAACAGCAGGAACGTTCCCACGATACCATATGAAATAGCATCACCGAGGGAGGCGATGCCATATCCGAGTTTTTCACGAAAAGTAGTTTTTGCCATTCACGTTTCCTTTCCCGATGAAAGCCGCGGCCCCGGCGCGGCATCATGTGTCGATCGCTTCTGAAATGCTCTTTTTCAATGCTTTAAGACATATTATATCATATGATGCTCTATTGCAAAATTATTTTTGTATAAAGTAAAAAGGTCTTACTTAAGACGAGTTTTACGACAAAAAGAAAGAAAATTCCCAAAAGACATAACATTTAGCAACTAAAGTATTTCTATGAGATGAATCGCTATTATATAATCGTTATATATGTATAGCAGAAACCTGTGCGGCGACTGCAGAAAGTCATTATCTTTTTATTTTAGGAGGTGTTTTGATCATGGAAGGCAATAATTTGAACCAACAACTGCCGAAAGTATCATTTGCCAAGAAAGTAGGCTACTCCATCGGAGGAGCCACCGATACACTGGCATACGATTTCGTGGCGGCATTCCTGCTGTTCTTTTTGACGAATTACACAGGCGTAAGTCCTGCATGGGCGGGGACCATACTGACGTTGGGCGTGGTATGGAATATGATTTCCGACCCTATCGTAGGGAACCTGTCCGACAAGACAAGGACCAGGTTCGGAAAGAAGAGGACATGGCTGCTCATCGCGATAATTCCGTTGTTCGCTACATATCTGCTGCTGTTCACCAGCTTTGATTTCTCAACATCGACGGCCAATATCTACTTCCTCGTCATGACGCTGCTGTTCTGGACATCCTACAGCTGCTTCAGTATCCCGTACTATGCCATGGGCGCGTCCATGACGGGAGACAATGATGAGAGGACGAAGCTGAGGATGCTTGCTCAGATCGTTCAGTATGTGGGCGTATTCTTCTCGACAGTAGCTCCGCCGATGTTCGTTTCGTTTTTCATGGATGCCGGCTTCAGCGAAGGTCAGGCATGGCACTATACAGCATGGCTGGAAGGCTGCCTGTGCGTGGGAACTCTCATAGTAGTCTTCTTTTCAACAAAGGGTGTGGAGATAGATTTTGAAGAGGAGACCGAGGAAAACAAGACAAGCTTCTTCAAGGATGCCAAGGCTGTACTTTCCATAAAGCCATATCTGTTAGCGACTCTTTCGTCGCTGCTGTTCAGGATAGGATACTGCCTGTTCCTGACAACCATGACGTACTTCATGCTGTATGTAGTTGCTCTTTCGGAGATGCAGATGACGGCATGCACATCCATAATCTCCTTCGGAGGCATAATCGTTATAGCCATCCTGATGAAGGTGATTGAGAAGTTCGATAAAGCAAAAGTATATATCGTTCTCGTGCTGTTCTCGGGGATCATCATGATAATCTTCAACTTCATGAATATCAATTCCATCGGGATAGCGGCGCTGTTCTGCGTATTCTACGTAATAGGATCATCGGCTTACTGGTCCATCAATATACCGCTGATGTATGACTCCATCGAGGTAGACGAGTTCCAGAGCGGCAAGAGAAGAGAAGGAACGATGATGTCTATCTACCTCTTCTGCCAGAAGGGCGGATACGCTATCGCGGCATCCGTTATAGGTAACGTGCTGGCCAGCACAGGCTACGACGAGACTCTCGGAGCCAACAATCCGGAAAACGTGCTGAATGCCATTCAGACTATGACGTGCGGAGCAGCCGGACTGTTCTTCGTTCTCAGCGCGCTGGTCATCGTACTGTATCCTCTCAAGAAAAATGTTTACGACAAACTCTATACGCAGCTGGAAAACAAGCGTGCGGGAAGAGAATACAATAACGAAGGTTTTGCCCAGGTACTCAACAGGAAATACAGATAGCTGTTTTCGGAGGTAATGCAAGATGAACGACATTCTTTATACAAACGGCGTCATATTCACCGTTGACGATGACAAGACCATGGCAGAAGCTGTGGCTGTCAAGGATGGAAAGATAACTTTTGTCGGCAGCAATGCCGAGGCGAAAGATATAGAAGCAAAGGAGACTGTGGATCTGGACGGTAAAATGATGCTGCCAGGCTTCATAGAGGCTCATGCTCATGCTACATGGGGAGCTATAGACGCGCTCTTTAAAGTGGCTTTGTTCGGCGCCGATAATGCTGATTACTATGTCAGGAAGATAAAGGAATTTGTCCAGGAGCGACCGGACTTGCCGGTATATGAGGGAGTCGGCTGGGAAAACCCGTTTTTTGGTAAGGAAGGCCCATCGAGAAAGATCCTCGATGAGATATGCAGTGACAAACCAATGCTCATGTGGTCTCATGACAAGCACTCGGTCTGGGTGAATACATATACCCTGGAAATGTGCGGCATCACTAAGGAGACTCAGGTGCCGCCGGGCAATATAATAGAAAGAGAAGCTGACGGCACGCCAAGAGGTACTTTGAGAGAGTTCGCGGCCATCGCTCTTGTTGATTCGGTGAAGCCTGTATTTGGTAAGGAACATTATAAAGAGGCATTTAGCTGGGTACAGAAGGAATTCGCCAAATACGGCGTAACTACGATAATGGATCCGCTGCTGGATCCTGAAGAGGAGGCTATAGACGCTATAAAGGAGCTCAATGATGAAGGAAAGCTGATCTGCAAAATGAGAGGCGCTTTCAAGAGCTCAGAGGCTGAACCGTACAAGCATATAGATGATTTCGCGAGGATCAGGGAAGAAGTGGATTCCCATATGTTCAAGATAGAGCAGGTGAAGATGTTCGCCGACGGCGTAGTTGAAGGGAAGACTGCATATCTGAAAGAGCCATATGAGGGCGAGGATTACACCGGTGATCCTATATGGGAGCCTGGAGCAATGACAGAATTCTGCAAGAAAGTCGATGCGCTGGATTTCGATATCCACGTCCATTCTATCGGAGACGCCGCGACGGCTATGACGCTGGACGCGCTGGACGCGATGAAGGCTGCTGATCCGGACAGAGACAGAAGGCCTGTCATCACGCATCTGCAGGTGGTGGATCCGGAAGATTATCCGAGATTGGTCGAGCATAAAGTGGCGGCTGTTACTAATCCGTACTGGCATTTCAAGTACAGAGGTTTCTTTGACGATATCGAACTGCCGTATCTGGGCGACAGAGCCTATCGCGAATATCCGATGAAAAGCATGCTGGATGCCGGAATAATATTAGGAGGAGCCAGCGATTACAATGTCACTCCTGAACCGGCGCCGCTCCGGGGTATTCAGACAGGTGTGACGAGGGTCGGTATAGGCGAAGATCCTGACGATATGGATCTGGTGCTGGCACCTGAGGAGAGGCTCACTACGGCTCAGATGGTGGAGGTATTCACTAAAGGCAATGCCTATGCTTTGAGGATGGAGGACATCACCGGAAGCATCGAAGTGGGTAAGTGTGCCGATCTCGTCATTCTGGAGGAGAACATATTCCAGGTACCTGTAGCCGACATATATAAGGTGAAGATCGTTCAGACAATTTCTGAAGGCAAGGTAATATACGAAGGGTAAAGAGTTTTTTATAGAAGGGGAGCCTGCGGCGTTATGCTGCGGCTCCTCTTTTAGATGGACGTATCTGGCAACCTGTCGGCAAACCCGGCATCATCGTCTGCAGTTTCCGTTTATTGGATCAAAGCGTTACGCTTTTCAGTTGAATTTGATAAAATCCCGTATAAACATATCCGGACGATTTCATGAAAATTTTCGTATCTGTTGCGCAGGCAACACATTTTTTAAAGGGTTTTATACATTATAATGTATAAGATGAAAAACCGTATAAATTCGCTGGAGAGGTTTATACGGAAAAATGATAAATAGGATGTCCGAAGTATAAAAAACAACCGCGCCAGCGGCCGGACAGGAACAGATGAGGTATGCGGCAGCATATGCGCCACAGAATGGGCGCTCGAAAGGAGAAAACATCATGAGCAAGCCGAAAATTTCCATAACATTGGTGGACAGGAAGGGCGATCATCCATGTCACAGAGGTCATCAGATAGGAGACAGCTACGATTTCGATACGGAACGGGGACAACTTTGCCCAATGGCGATGCACGTGGCCTTCCCGTACATAGACATCCTGAGATACGGTGGCCAACTGCCTGAGGGGACGACTGATGAATTCAGGTTCTGCTGTCCCGACGCCGACGTCATCAATATCTTTGAGCTGAAGGTGGAAAAGTAAAAAATCTAGAGTTTTCTGTTGACATCCGCAGTGTAGTGGTGCATTCTTATATCGTAAGTAGTAAGTAATAAGTAGCAACTGATGTCCGACTCAGCGATGACTGATGAGCATAGTGATTTCTGCGGAGGTGTGGTAATGGAAAATTTGACGATAACTCAGGAATATTATATCTGTGTAGCCAATGACAAGGGCACAATTTCGGTCTATGATCATAAGGCCGCCACGTGTCTGATCGCGGCCGGTGTGCTGGATATGAGTCTGGAAAATTGTGTCGGGATAGACGGCAAGACCGTTGAAGTGACGGGAAAGTTGCCTGACAATATAGCCTTTCTCAGGCCACTGTACGATACCATAGATCAGGGAAAAGCGATCAAATTGAGCAAAGTAGTCGAAAGCTATATCGCTTCCTTTTCCGATAAAAAGCTGAAGGAGCTGATCGGATCCGTCGTAACCTCCCTGGAGGGAGCAGGAGTCATGGAGTCTGTGAAGACCGGTATCTTCAAAAGCAAGGAAGGACGCGCTCCGTCTCAGGCATCGGTCAATGGCGTAGTGGAGAAGATAAGGGCTGAGATACTGGAGGACGGAGAGCTGTCCGACGAGGCTGTGGCATTGGCAGCGCTGCTGGACAGGGCAGGGAAGCTGAAGGATTATTTTTCGAAATATGAGCATAAAGAGCTGAGAGCCAGGTTGACAGATATAAAGAAGAGTGAAGCCGGAAAGTCGGTCAAAGAGATGGCTGATTATATAGACGGGCTCATGGCGTCGATGCTCGCAGTGGTGACCACGACTACCGGAGCTTAAGGGAGGACGCGTATCATGTCTAGGCAAAGGACCATGGAGAAGATACTGAGCTCGGAATACGTGACTATCGGCGAGCTGGTGCGCCTCACCGATGTCAGGTACAGCACCCTCAAATACTACACGGAGGAAGGAATGCTGCCGTTTGAGCAGAGCGAGGCCAACCTTACCAGAAGGTACAGGCGTGAGGAGAGCGTAAAACGGATAAAGCATATAAAGGCCCTCCGCGACCAGGGAAAGACGATACCGGAGGTAAAGGAGCTGCTGAAAAAACTGCAGGACGGTTATGAAAAAACGCCCATCTGATGATGGGCGTTTTTGTTCGTATGGCGGAGGACACGGGACTCGAACCCGCGGGGCTGTTACACCTTACTCGCTTTCCAGGCGAGCTCCTTAGCCACTCG
>UQRM01000026.1 GCA_900543485.1 uncultured Eubacterium sp.
TCAGCTATGTGCTTCGTCGTTGCCTACGCGCACTCGGGACTTTCACCCGTTAGAGCCCGCCCATGGCGGGCGAACAAGAAAAATGCACCAATGAACATGTTATGATTTTATTCATTGATGCATATTATTTTTTGCTCTTTGTACTTTTTCTACCTTCGGTTTATAGTGCCGATATCGCTCCTGTACTGCATCCCTTCGAAACGGATACGCTTTATGTTATCGTAGGCCTTGGCTCTTGCTTCCTCGTGGGTCTTGCCAAGGGCGGTAACGCCCAGCACCCTTCCTCCGGAGGTGACCGTCGCCATGTGCGGCTCTCCCGAGCAGCCCGGCTTGCCCGATCCGGCGCATCCCAGCTCTGCGGTATTCTTTTTGGCTGTTCCGGCATGGAACACGATAACATCATCATCCACCTTGTCCAGGCCACCTATGACTTTGTTCTTCTCGTAGCTCCCCGGGTATCCGCCCGATGCCGCCACAACGCATACAGCCTTGTCGTCCTTCCAGCGGATGTCCACATCCGCAAGCCTGTTTTCCGTGACTGCCAGAAAGATGTCCAGCAGATCGCTTTCCAGTCGAGGCAGCACCGACTGGGTCTCAGGGTCGCCGAACCTGTTGTTGAACTCGATGACCTTAGGGCCGTCATCCGATATCATCAGGCCGATGAACAACACGCCTTTGAAATCCAGGCCATCCTCCTGGAATCCTTTGAGAGTCGGTTCCAGTATCTGCTCCCTTATCTGCTTTTCCAGCTCCGGCGTGAACACCAGACTAGGGGAATATGTACCCATCCCGCCCGTATTAGGACCCTTGTCGCCGTCAAAGACACGCTTATAGTCCTGAGCCGATTCCATAGGGACGATGGAATTCTCATCGACGAAGCAGAGCATGGACGCTTCGATACCTGTAAGGAATTCCTCTACTACTACCTTATCGCCGGCGGAACCGAAGACCTTCTGCCCCATCATCTCCTCAATGGCAGCTCTGGCGTCAGCTTCGTTTTCCGCTATCACCACACCTTTTCCGGCTGCCAGGCCATCGGCTTTGAGGACCATGGGATATCCATAGATGCCTGCCGCATCCAGCAGCTCCTCCTTATCGGTAAACTCCTTGTAGCCGGCAGTAGGGATGTCGTGTCTGCCGAGGAAAGCTTTGGTAAATGACTTGCTGGCCTCCAGCTGAGAGCATTTCCTGTTGGGACCGAACACCTTTATTCCCCGGCTTTCCAGCTCATCGGTGATACCCATGGCCAGCGGCACTTCCGGTCCTATGACCGCCAGATCTATGGCCTTCTCTGCTGCGAGAGCGCATATGCCTTCTATATCCTCGGCACCCACGTTCACACATTCCGCCACCTGCTCTATACCGGCGTTGCCGGGAGCGCAGTACAGCTTATCCACCTTAGGGCTCTGGGCCAGCTTCCAGCATATGGCATGCTCCCTGCCGCCGCCGCCTACGACTAATACTTTCATTTCTTTGAACCTCCAAAAAATAGTTGAAAAAAAATAGATATGTGATATACTCAATTTAGAAAGAGATTGCCGGGGAAGCGGCAGTCCCTCTGGTTAAATGAATAACCGTCTTGGTGATTGCGTGGCGGTTATTTTTTTGTGCTTTCGATGTAACTTATCAGTATCGTGACGATAATCCCGAGGACCATCAACACGACAGACAGCAATTCAAAATCACTCATAATATCAGTCCTCCTTTCAATGATTTCCCACTGGGATCTTCATGTACTTGGAGGAACCGGCCCCTCCTGAGAGGGACTACCGCCTTTTCGCTCCTGGCAATCTCATGCCCATGATAGCATATCACAGGCACATTTTCAACCATTTATTTACATTAATGTTTTTATTTTACTTATCACTGATGATCGTTATCATGCCTATCAGTGATGGAACAGTCTCATTCCGGAGAAGTACATGACGATGCCGTACTCGTCGCAGGACTGGATGACGATATCATCTCTCACAGAGCCGCCCGGCTGAGCTATGTACCTGACACCACTGCGGTAAGCACGCTGGACATTGTCGCTGAACGGGAAGAACGCGTCGGAGCCGAGAGCTACGCCGTCCATCTTGTCGAGCCAGGCTCTCTTTTCCTCTCTCGTCAACGGTTCAGGTCTTTCGGTGAAGAACTGCTGCCACTGTCCATCGGCCAGCACATCCATATAATCATCGCCGATGTACACATCAATAGCGTTATCTCTGTTAGGCTTGCCGATATCATCTCTGAAAGGCAGATCCAGCACCTTCGGATACTGTCTCAGGAACCAGTTATCAGCCTTCTGTCCGGCCAGTCTGGTGCAGTGGATACGGGACTGCTGGCCCGCTCCTATCCCAATGGCCTGTCCGCCCTTGGCGTAGCAGACCGAGTTGGACTGAGTATACTTGAGAGTTATCAATGCTATTATCAGATCACGTCTGGCCTCCTCGGTGATATCCTTGTTCTTCGTCACGATCTCCCCAAGGAATTTCTCATCTATCGGCATCTCGTTCCTGCCCTGTTCGAAAGTCACTCCAAATATCTGCTTCCTCTCTACCGGATCAGGTCTGTAGCTTGGATCTATCTTTATGACATTGTAATTGCCTTTCTTCTTGGACTTGAGTATTTCCAGCGCTTCCGGTTCATATCCCGGCGCGATGATGCCATCGGACACTTCATGCTTTATTATCCTTGCAGTCGGCACGTCGCACACGTCAGAAAGAGAGATGAAATCTCCGAAGGAAGACATCCTGTCAGCGCCTCTGGCTCTGGCATAAGCGCAGGCCAGCGGTGACATATCCTCCTGATCCTCGACCCAGTATATCTTCTTCTCCACATCGCTGAGAGGCAATCCCACAGCTGCGCCCGCCGGTGAAACGTGCTTGAATGAAGTGGCCGCAGGAAGACCTGTGGCTTCCTTCAGCTCCTTCACCAGCTGCCAGCCATTAAAGGCATCCATGAAGTTGATATATCCGGGCTTACCGTTGAGCACTTCGATAGGCAGCTCGCCCTTTTCCATGAAAATGCGCGACGGTTTCTGATTAGGATTGCATCCGTATTTTAATTCGAGTTCTTTCATTTTTCCTCCTTTATATGCTCGACGAAGTCGAACATCAATGTCCCCGCCAGGGGGCCTACTTGTTCTTATTGACGATACGTGTCTCGTACTCTCCCGTCTCTATATCTATATATCTGACGAACAGCGACACCTTGTTGTCCTCATTCAGACTGTTCCACACAGCGTCGGTAAACTGATCAATGTCTCCTGATATCTCTACTCTGGCAGGTTCACCTTCGTAGCTTGGAAGCGGATTGCCGTCACCTGTATATGTATGGACAAAACGGCCTTCACCCGCAGGACATCCATCATAAGCAAAAGTGTTCCTTATGCAGTATTCCGGGTCACCGTCGCCGCTCTTGAGGATGGACATGGCAAAATCGAATCCTCCCTCCATGACGTTGATGATACCTGATATCCTCGGTGTGTAATTAGGCTCATCCGGTTCGAACTTCCTGGTCCTCAGAGCTTCCTCAAAAGTTTTCCCCTGTCCCATCAGCTCATATACTGTGTCGGTCTGGTCGCCGTTGGTTACGATAGTAGTATTTCCCAGCACCTTCACCGGCGCATAGATTATCAGGCTCGGATCGCTCAGTTTGGAAACGTCGAAGGCTTCCGTCCTTATGCCCTCGCCCTCTTCCACGAAGACCCGGTTGCGGCTGTTGACGCTGCGGCCCATGATGAAATAGGCTGTCACAGCGTGCTTTCCATCGGCGGATCTGCCGATCATTATGCCCCGCCCCGGATATGTGTTCTTTTCAAGCAATGCTGTAAATGGCGTTCTTTCCATCTTTTACTCCCTTCCATCCCAACAATATGTGCAAAGTTTACATTTGTCCACGCCGATAGCCTCTACTGTATCCTCCAGGTTCTGGAATCTGAGACTGTCGAACTTCAACCTCTTTCTTATCTCGTCGACCATAGCGGCATGCTTTTCAGTGCTGCCGTCGGCATATTCCTTCAGCAGCTCCGGCGTGATATCATCAGCTTCTATTCCCTCCAGATCCCTGATGACCCTCCTGGTTATCAGCTCCAGATCGCTGACAGATCTGGAAAAGTTGAGGAACTTGCAGCCGTACATGATAGGCGGACATGCTGATCTGACATGGATCTCCTTGGCTCCATTCTCGATAAGGTAGCTTACCGTCTGAGAAAGCTGAGTGCCTCTTACGATGGAATCGTCTATCAGGACGAATTTCTTATCCTTTATTATCTGAAAAACAGGCACGAGCTTCATCTTGGCGATCCTGTCTCTTGCTTTCTGATTCTGCGGCATAAAGCTTCTCGGCCATGTAGGCGTATACTTTATCAGCGGTCTGGAATACGGAGTCCTGGACTGGTTGGCGTATCCCAGCGCATGGGCTGTACCGCTGTCAGGCACTCCCGCCACGTAATCCACATCCAGGTCGCCATCCCTCTGAGCCAGCAATTCGCCGTTGCGGTTCCTCATCAGCTCCACATTCCGTCCTTCGTAGATGGATGTGGTGTAACCGAAATAAGTCCACAGGAACGCGCATATCTTCATTTCTTTCTGAGGATCGGCCACCGTCTTCTCGCCATCAGCTGTGATGAAAGCCACTTCTGCCGGGCCCAGTTCTCTCTTATATCTATATCCCACGTTTATGAATGCGAAGGATTCGGATGCCGCGCAATAAGCGCCGTCCTTTTCTCCGATTATCAGCGGCGTCCTTCCATACTTATCTCTGGCCGCGTAAAGACCGTCCTCGGTCAATATCAGCATAGTCATGGAACCGTCTATTTTAGACTGAGCTATCTTGATGCCGTCCACGATATCCTTGCCTGTGGATACCAACGCCGCCACCAATTCAGTATTATTGATACCGCCTCCACTCATTGACATGAATTGTCCTGCTCTGTCCTTCAGCAGCTCAGCCACCAGCTCCTCTTTGTTGTTGATACGCCCCACGGTAGTGATGGCATAATCTCCCTGTCTG
Source organism: uncultured Eubacterium sp. (assembly GCA_900543485.1). GTDB lineage: Bacteria > Bacillota > Clostridia > Peptostreptococcales > Anaerovoracaceae > Lentihominibacter > Lentihominibacter excrementipullorum. Next base: position 4,999 of record UQRM01000026.1, read on the forward strand.
CTCCTGACTGTCAGAGGCTGCGGATCTCCATCACTGATGGAACCGATACCCATCTTTCCGCTCATCTCCTCCAGATCCTCTTCGAACTTGCTCCTGAAGGGCGAATTCTCTATGTTATGTATGGAGCGATTGAAGCCGTCCTCCTGAAGCACGCACATCCCGCCGTTCTTCGTTCCCAGATGAGAATGATAGTCTGTTCCGAAGAACAGATCCATCACACAGTCCTGTCTGGAAACAAACCCTATTACTCCTCCCATTATTTCCCTCCTTTTTTCAAGTTATCTACAGCTCTTTCCAATCCCCTCGCCAGTATCTCATGCTCCGTCTCCAATACTCTGGCCGCCAGCGTCTCCGGCGTATCGCCGTCCAGCACCGGCACTTTTTCCTGAAGGATGATCGCTCCCGTGTCGACGCCCTCGTCCACGTAATGGACCGTAGCGCCGCTTTCCTTTTCGCCGGCCTCGATGACCGCTTTATGGACTCTCATTCCATAAAACCCCTTCCCGCAGTATTTAGGGATGAGAGATGGATGTATATTGATTATCCTGTCTCTGTATTCCGCTATTATCTCAGGGGAGAGCACTCTCATATATCCCGCCAGAACTACTATCTCCGCGCCGGAAGCTTTCAGCTCCTTCAGCACCTCCTGCTGTTCTCTGGCTACGGCAGTGGTGATACCGGCCTTTTCCGCCCGTGTCAGGGCAAAAGCGTCTTCCCTGCTGGAGATGACTCTGACGATCTCCACGTCATCCAGCTGACCATCTGCCACTTTATCTATCAGTGCCTGCAGATTAGTCCCGCCGCCCGATACCAGGACTGCTACCTTCGTCTTTTCACTCATGCCATCCACCTTCTCCTATTCGTTATGGCTCAGGACCACACTGTCATCTGTCCTCTGCCTTATCTCGCCTATAACAGCGGCATTCTCCCCGGCAGCCTTCAGAGCTTCGACAACGCCTGCCGCATCGTCCGCGTCCACCACCATCATCATACCTATCCCCATGTTGTAGGTGGAAAACATCTCCTTCCTGTCGATATTGCCGCACTTTTCGATATATGTGAATATAGGCGGTATCTGCCAGGCATCGGTATCTATGACAGCCGCCGTATCATCCGGCAATATTCGAGGTATGTTCTCGAAAAATCCGCCCCCCGTGATGTGGACAATTCCCTTCACGTCAAACTTCGGCAGCACCGCGCCGCAGGCATTGGCATATATCTTCGTCGGTGTCAGCAACGCCTCGCCAAGAGTCTGGCCCAGTTCGTCTACATATTCATCCACACCCATCTTCATCTTTTCAAAGAAAACTTTTCTTACCAGCGAATATCCGTTGCTGTGGATACCGCTGGATGGTATGCCTATTATCCTGTCGCCGGCCGCTATCCTTTCGCCCGTTATTATTCTTTCCTTGTCGACGATACCTACGGAAAATCCTGCCATATCGTACTCGCCTTCGCCGTAGAAATCCGGCATCTCCGCCGTCTCACCGCCTACCAGAGCGCTGCCCGACTGACTGCAGCCATCGGCTATGCCTTTTACGATATCAGCGATCTTCTCTGCTCTGACTTTGCCTGTAGCGATGTAATCCAGGAAAAACAACGGCTTCGCGCCCTGACACAGCACGTCGTTGACGCACATGGCCACACAGTCGATCCCCACCGTGTCATGCTTGTCCATCATGAAGGCTATCTTCAGCTTAGTTCCCACTCCATCGGTCCCGGACACCAGTACCGGCTGTTTCATTCCTGCCACATCCAGACTGAAAAGGCTCCCAAAACTGCCCAGTCCTGTCAGAACGTTCTCGTTGAATGTCTTCTTCACGTGTTCCTTCATCAGGGAAACGGCGCGTTCACCTTCCTTTGTATCCACGCCAGCGTCCTTGTATGTAAGTTTCATATCTTCCATATTATCCTCTCATCCTCCGTATGAACAGGGGTCAGTCGTTTTTCACTCTTCTGAGCACTTCCGCATATGTCTCTTCTATTTTGCCCAGGTCTCTCCTGAATCTGTCCTTGTCCATTTTTTCGTTGGTCTTGACATCCCAGAGCCTGCAGGTATCAGGCGATATCTCGTCAGCCAGTATCACCTGACCGTCGTAGAGACCGAATTCTATCTTGAAGTCCACCAGCTTCAGTCCCTTATCCAGGAAGAATTCCTTCAGCGTATCATTGACTATCGAAGCATATTTTCTCACTTCCTCAAGCTGTTCCTTAGTCACCAGCTTGAGAGCCAGCGCATGAGATTCACACATGAGAGGATCCCCAAGATCATCATTCTTGTACGACAACTCAAAAGTAGGCTCATCGAATACGATACCTTCCTCTACCCCATATCTCTTGGCAAAGGAGCCGGCGGAAATATTTCTCATGATAACTTCGAGAGGCAGTATCTTCACAGCCTTGACCACTGTCTCCCTGTCGCTGAGCTGCTCAACGTAGTGGGTCGGCACGCCCTTCTGCTCCAGCAGCTGGAATATGATATTGGACATGGTGTTGTTGACAACTCCCTTGCCTACTATCTGACCTTTCTTCTCGCCGTTGAAGGCTGTAGCGTCGTCCTTATAATCTACGATAAGGTAATTCGGATCGTCTGTCTTGAATACTTTCTTCGCCTTGCCCTCATAAAGCTGTTCCAGTTTTTTCATCTTTTATACCTCCAGTTCTATTTGTTCTTACCTTCATTGAATTCCCTGTCCAGCGCCACGATATCTTCCTCCTGCTGTTTCTTGAAGTCCTTTATGGCCTGTCTCAGTCCCGCGTCAGCCGTGCTGAGTATCTGGACGGCCAGCAGCGCGGCGTTTTCCGCCCCGTCTATGGCTACCGTAGCCACAGGCACGCCCTTAGGCATCTGCACCACCGAGAGCAGTGAGTCCAGGCCATCCAGGGTGCTGGACTTCATCGGTATGCCTATGACAGGCAACGGAGTGGTGGCCGCCAGCACTCCCGCCAGGTGAGCCGCCTTTCCGGCTGCCGCGATGATACATCCGAAGCCGTTTTCTTCGGCTGCCGCCGCGAACGCCTCTGCCTGCTTTGGCGTCCTGTGAGCCGAGATTATCCTCGTCTCGTATTCCACATTGAATTTCTCAAGCATTTGTTCCGCTTTCTGGACTACCGGATAATCGGATTTACTGCCCATTACTATCGCTACTTTCATATCTTTCTCCTCTTTCTGTGTTCTGCGGTTTTGCGCCGGACGCCGTTCTGCGTTCCGGGGGTATCGTCCTGCCACACCGCCGCGCCCGCCGCCTCATCTATTTGAAATATTTTACACCGGATTCGAATATCTTCTGGTCTTTGTCTCCCAGGACGTTCTTATAGACGTTATGGCCGATCCTCTCCGAATGGCCCATCTTTCCCAGCACTCTTCCGTCAGGCGACGTTATCCCTTCTATAGCCATCACCGAACCGTTAGGATTAAAGGCTATATCCATGGACGGATTGCCGTCGAAATCCACGTACTGAGTGGCTATCTGGCCGTTGGCCTTGAGTTTCTCCAATACGTCGCCACTGGCGATGAACCTTCCCTCGCCGTGAGATACAGGTATGGTGAACACGTCCCCCACATTGACGCCGGCCAGCCACGGTGACTTGACCGACGTGATCCCTGTCCTTACCAGGCAGGAAGCATGCCGCCCTATCTTATTGTATGTGAGAGTAGGACTGTTCTCCGTACCGTCAACTATCTTCCCTTCCGGAACGAGTCCCAGCTTTATCAACGCCTGGAACCCGTTGCAGATACCCAGCATCAGGCCGTCTCTGTTTTCCAGCAGATCCGATACAGCATCGCTGATGCCAGGATTCCTGAAGACTGCCGTGATGAACTTGGCTGATCCGTCCGGCTCGTCTCCTCCCGAAAATCCGCCCGGTATCATTATGATCTGGCTGGATCTTATCTTCTGTTCCAGCTGACGGATAGATTCCTCCAATTGCGCCGTGGTCTGGTTCCTTATGATGTGTATATCGGCTTCGGCTCCCGCTTTACGGAACGCTCTCGCCGAATCCATCTCACAGTTGGTCCCCGGAAATGCCGGTATCACCACTCTCGGCTTGGCTATCCTGACAGCCGGTCCTGATGTGTTCCTCTGGATATATACCGGTTGCTCTACAGGCGTGTCATCAGAGGAATCCCTGAAGTCCGGCGTCCTTACAGGGAAAACTCCTTCAAGAGGCTCCTGCCAGCGCTTCGTCAGTTCCTTTATATCCTCCGATTTCCCGTTGACAGTGATGTTCCTGCCAGCTGTCGTGCTGCCCAGCACTGTGTATACGGAACCGGACATGAGGCGGTCTATTCTTTCCCCCGCAGGTATCTCTATCACCAGAGAACCGAACATCGGCGAAAGTATATCGCCTTCCACTTTCACATCGACGCCTATCCTGTTCCCCACAGCCATCCTGACCAGGGTCATATAAAGTCCGCCGCGGCCAATGGCGTCCGCCGCCAGTATCTTGCCTCTGGCAGCCAGCTCTCTTATCTTGAGAAGATTGTTCCTGTATATATCAAAATCTATCACTCCGTCCTTGTCTATAGGCGCTGTCACTGCCACCAGATGGCTTCCGGCGTATTTGAACTCGGTGGAAAGCACCTCTCCTGCATCTATGGTCGTGATAGCGAATGATGCCAGCGTTGGCGGTACGTCTATATCCATAAATGTTCCCGACATGCTGTCCTTTCCGCCTATAGCCGGTATCTCCAGCTCCTTCTGTACTCTCAGCGCACCCAGGAGCGCAGCCATCGGCTTGCCCCATCTCTGCGGCTCCTCCCCCAGTTTTTCGAAGTATTCCTGGAAAGTGAGCCTTATGTTCCTGTAATCGCCTCCCATAGCGGCTATCTTGGTGACGGAATCCACTACCGCGTAGAGAGCTCCGTGGAATGGACTCCTCATGGCCAGCTCAGGATCGAAGCCATAGCTCATGATGGTAGCCGTATCTGTTTCCCCACGGGTCACCGGAAGCTTGGCAGCCATCCCGGCAGCCGGTGAGAGCTGATATCTTCCTCCCAGCGGCATCAGTACCGTAGCCGCGCCAATGGTACTGTCGAACATCTCTGTCAGCCCTTTCTTGCTGCAGCAGTTTAGATCTGTCAGCAGCTGCTCTCTTGTCCTGTTCTCCTTCAGGATATCGGAAAGGTCTCCGGACGACTGTGCCACAAACTTCGGATCTGCGGCAAAAGCTTTCGCGAACTGCTGAGCTCCGTTAGTATTGAGAAAATCTCTGGAAATATCCAATATACACTTTTCACGCCAGTACATCCTCACCCTGTTAGTGTCGGTGACCGTCGCTACGATCGTCGCTTCCAGATTCTCCTCATCGGCATACCCGATGAATTCCTCCGCCCTGTCGGCGTCTATGACAACAGCCATTCTCTCCTGGGATTCGGAAATGGCCAGCTCCGTACCGTCCAGTCCCTCGTATTTCTTAGGTACCAGATCCAGATTTATATCCAGTCCATCGGCCAGCTCGCCGATAGCTACGGAAACACCTCCGGCTCCGAAGTCATTGCAGCGTTTTATCAGATTAGCCACTTCTTTTCTCCTGAAGAGACGCTGTATGTTCCTCTCAACAGGCGGGTTTCCTTTCTGGACCTCAGCCCCGCACTGAAGGATAGATTCTTCCGTATGCTCCTTCGAGGAGCCGGTAGCTCCTCCACAGCCATCTCTTCCCGTTCTTCCGCCTACCAGAACGATGATATCTCCCTTCTGAGGAGTCTTCCTTATGACGTGATCGGCAGGAGCCGCGCCTACTACCGCGCCGATCTCCATCCTCTTGGCCACGTAGTTTTCATGGTATACCTCATCCACAAGCCCTGTAGCCAGACCTATCTGGTTTCCGTAAGAGCTGTACCCCTGAGCGGCTTCCCTGGTTATCTTTCTCTGCGGCAGCTTGCCGTTGATAGTCTCCTCTATAGGCCTTCTCGGATCAGCGGCTCCCGTGACGCGCATGGCCTGGTACACATATACTCTGCCGGAAAGCGGATCTCTTATGGCTCCGCCCAGACATGTGGCAGCGCCGCCAAAAGGCTCTATTTCCGTCGGATGGTTGTGGGTCTCGTTCTTGAACATCACAAGCCAGTCCTCTTCTTTCCCGTCTATCCTGGCTTTCACTTTGATGCTGCAGGCGTTTATCTCCTCAGACTCATCCAGATCATTCACCTTGCCATACTTCTTGAGATACTTCGCTCCTATGCAGGCCATATCCATCAGGCACAGATTCTTTTCCTTCGCACCGTATACCTCTTTCCTCATATCGAGATACTGGGCAAATGCCTGAGCCACCAGTCTGCCGTAAGGGCTGTCATCGAAGCCCACGTCCCTGAGAGTGGTATTGAACGTAGTATGTCTGCAATGATCTGACCAGTAGGTGTCTATGACCTTCAGCTCAGTCAGGGTCGGATCGCGTCTTTCTTCATCTCTGTAATACTGCTGTACGAAAGCGATATCGGCAGTGCTCATGGCGAAGCCCATCTCTTTTCTGTACCCCTCCAGCGCACTTTCTGTCATCGTCCTGAACCCGTCTATCACAGGCACGTCTTCAGGCGGCACCGTCTCCATCGCCAGATCGTCCGGCTTTTCCATGGCCGCTATCTGGGAATCCACCGGGTTCACACAGTATTTCTTTATAGCCTCCAGGTCTTTTCCGTCTATGTCGCCTTCCAACACTATGGTCCTGGCAAACTTCACCACCGCTTCAGCTTCCGTATTCATCAGCTTTATACATTGAGCCGCCGAATCGGCCCTCTGATCATACTGCCCCGGCAGATATTCCACCGCAAAAAAAACAGCAGAACCTGCATCCTCAGGCATCGTTTCCTCGTATACGATATCTATGGCAGGTTCCGCGAATACCGTGTATTTAGCCGCTTCGTATGTAGCGTCGTCTATCCCGTCCATGTCATAACGGTTGAGAATCCTCACTCCCGACAGTCCGTCAATGTGCAAATTCTCCTTCACATCATTAAAAAGCGCTTCAGCTTCCACATCGAAGCCTTTTTTCTTTTCAACGTAAATCCTTCTTACCATCGGTCCATTGTCCTTTCCGAATAACACCAATATCCCAACTTATCATTTCATATGTTAATGTTAGCACTTTTAACGTGTCATATCAACGTTTTTCACCCGAAAACTTTTGAAATTTGTTCTTTTTACGAACATTTTATATTTATTTATATTTATTGTTCGTCTTTAGCCGCGGTACGGCGGCCATCACCCGTTTCTCGCCGGCATATATTTCGTGCCTGGCAGCCAGTTTCTACGTCAGAAATACTGCCACTCATATTCCTCACACATGCTTTTCAGCGTTTCTTCACACTGATGTCTCCAAATCAGCATATACGACTGCTATTATATAATCACTCCAAGAGGAAAAGACACCTCTCCTAATAAATAGTAAATTAGTGTGATGACAGCGAAAAAGCTGCACGGGCAGAGCCCGGGCAGCTTTTTCGTCTGTGTACCCGACGTCCCATATCAGCCGGGGACCGGACGTCGAAAGCGATCTGCCGTGAAAAAAGGAGCTGGCGCATCGATACTTTTTCATTGACGCGACAGCTCCAGCTCCTTTTCTTCATCAGAATATGCTCAAATATCTCTCTCCTGTATCCGGCAGAACGACGACTATCCTCTTCCCTGTGTTCTCCTCTCTGGCAGCCACCTGCCCTGCCGCGTACAATGCGGCTCCCGACGAGACTCCCGTAAGAAGACCTTCTGTGCGAGCCAGCTCCTTCATCGTATCGAGGGCGTCATCATCCGTAACAGTGATTATCTCGTCCATTATATCCACATCAAGGACATCCGGCACGAAGTTGGCGCCTATACCCTGTATCTTATGAGGCGCGGCTTTCCCTTCCGTCACCAGCGGCGACGCTGCCGGCTCCACTCCCACGATCCTGACAGATGGATCCTTCTCTTTGAGATACCTCCCGACTCCCGTCACCGTACCACCTGTACCGAAAGCCGACACGAAAACATCCAGCTTTCCGTCAGTGTCACGCCATATCTCAGGAGCTGTAGTCTCATAATGAGCCTGCGGATTGGCAGGATTCTCAAACTGTCCGGCAATGATGCTGCCCGGTATCTCCCTGGCCAGCTGATCAGCCTTCTCCAGGCTCCCTTTCATCCCCAGCGATTTGTCGGTGAGCACCAGTTCAGCTCCCAGCGCTGCCAGAAGCTTTCTTCTTTCCACGCTCATACTCTCCGGCATTACCATGATAGCCTTGTACCCTCTTGCCGCCGCTGTCATAGCAAGTCCCACTCCGGTATTTCCGCTCGTAGGCTCTATTATCGTTCCTCCCGGCTTCAGTCTGCCGCTCTTCTCCGCTTCGATTATCATATTGTAACCTACTCTGTCCTTGATGCTCCCTGCCGGATTGAACAGCTCCACCTTGGCCACTATCTCCCCGCGGGCGCCGAAGCGCTCCTCCATCTTCTTCAGCCTCAAAAGCGGCGTATCGCCTATCAATTCTGTCACTGTATTCTTTATATTCATAATTACCTCCTTGCCGGTAGATCCGGCCATTCAACTTTTTCCGCGGATCAAGCGCTGTATATCAGAATTTCTCGGTATCGATCACGGCGCCATCCTCCAGAAACAACATATATCCGTGTCCCGGATCAGGTATCCATCTGTAGAAATTATCCTTCTGCCGCGGGTATATGCTCTCCAGTATGGCAGATATGGTGCCGCCGTGGCACACCGTTATGGAAAGGGCATCCTGATCCTTGTGTCTCATCGCCAGCATTTTCCCGGCATGCCTGTTTTTCAGATCTTCAAATCCCCTCACGACTCTTTTGTAAAAAGCCATCAGGCTCTCTCCGTTGGGTGGCGCCAGCGAACCCATAACGTCTGACCTCCATATCCTGTACTCCTCTGAATCCTTGAGCTCCCCATGGCTCTTCATCTCATAATCCCCGAAATTTATCTCCCTCAGACTTTCCAGCGTCTCATGCTTCCTCTGGCCATATATCAATTCCAGCGTCTGTTCCGTCCGCTTCAGCCCGCTGGTGTAGAAATCCGCACCGTCGCCTTCAGGATAGATCCCCGCGGCAGCCAGTTCCTTCAGCTGATATATCCCCTCTTCAGCTAACGGGATATCGGCAAACCCGTAATATAGTTTGTTCTTATTTCCTTCCGTTATTCCATGCCTTATGAGGCATATCCTGGATTCCATCTTATCCTCCCTCTCACGCCGCTCTGTTCCGGGCGAGCAGCTATAACTACTATACCACAAATATCCCATCTGAAAAATGTAGATTCGGTTAAATTCTTCCGACTGCCGGCAATGGCTTTCCCATTGATAAAACTGCCTTTTACTGCTATACTTTTCAATGGATCCCGCAGTGGAAAGTTTTCGCAGGACACGATGTCGCCAGCGATACACGATCTCATAATGAAAGGAATTTGATAGCATGGGTGTCAAAGCCAAATCTACCATCAGTTTGTTCATAACAGCCATAATATGGGGGTCAGCCTTCGTAGCTCAGAAAATGGGACTGGAATCCATCGGGTCTCTTTACTTCAGTGCATTCAGGATGCTGTTAGGGTCAGGTGTGCTGGCACTGATGGCGTTGATCCTCGATTTTACCAGGAAGCGGCGGGAAGCAGGCGGCACAGACAGCACAGACAGCGCGGACGATACGGACAACGAGGCTAATACAGATGCCTCGGGGAGGAGGACTCTCAGGATCGGAGGGCTTGTATGCGGTATCGTCATCTTCTTCGCCTTCAACCTGCAACAACTGGGCCTCGTCTCTGTAGATGCCGGAAAGACCGGGTTCATCACAGCCCTTTACATCGTCATCGTACCCTTCCTCAGCATTTTCCTCAAGCACAGGACGACGCTTTTCAACTGGCTGGGCGCTGTCATCGGAGTCGCCGGGCTCTATTTCCTGTGTATCACCGAAAACTTCACGATAATGCGCGGCGATATCATCGTAATGGTCGGCGCTTTCTTCTGGGCAGCTCACATCCTGTGTATCGACCACTTCGCGCCGAAAGTAAATATACTGAAACTCAACGCCTACCAGTTTCTCATCGCCGGGCTCATGAGCCTGGCCTCGGCTATGGCTCTGGAGGATATAACCTTCGACGCTGTCCTGAGCGCCGCTCCGGCGATCTGTTATACAGCGGTCTTTTCCACGGCTATCGCCTATTCTTTTCAGGCCTATGGACAAAAGGGCCTCAACCCGACGGTAGCCTCGATAATACTGAGTACCGAAGCGCTGTTCGCGGTCATCTTCGGATGTCTGTTCCTGAATGAAACACTGACATCCCGTGAGCTCATCGGATGTGGTCTCATGTTCACCGCGGTCATCCTCGCTCAGATACCGTCGAAGCCTCGTGGTGAAACGCCGCAGCCGACATCACGGGACAAAGGGAAGGCTCTGTGAAAATTGTCCAGGCAAAAGATATTCAGGGAAAGGAGAGATATATGATGGATAATACAAAGGTGACAAAAGTTCCGGACAAAAAACTGCAGGAACTGAAAAATATACTGACAGGTTACGGTAAAATCTCCGTAGCCCTTTCAGGCGGCGTAGACAGCGTATTCCTGCTGACCTTTTCCTGCCGCGTGCTGGGGAATGAAAATGTCAGTGCCATTACAGCCACAGGGCCCCACTTCGCCGACGACGAAACTGATTACGCAGCCCGTCTGTGCGATGCGCTCCACATCCGGCACAAGGCCGTATCCATGGATGGCATCCTGGACGTGATAGGAGATAATCCTCCCGACAGATGCTACATATGCAAACGAGAGATCTTTTCCTCGCTGAAAGAGCTTGCTTCATCGGAAAACAGCATTCTGGCAGACGGGACTAACCTGGACGACATGGATGACTACAGGCCGGGATACAGAGCCATTACCGAGCTGGGCATCTCCAGTCCGCTGAAAGATGCCGGTCTTACGAAAGACGAGATCCGCCTTTCTCTGGAATCCCTGGCTGAAGAAGACTCTGCCATCAGACAGACCCTGACGATACCTTCCGGCGACGGCAAAACGATGGCTATATGGGAAAAGCCTGCTTTTGCCTGCCTCGCTTCGCGGATACCTTACGGCGAACGGCTCACGGAGGAAAAGCTTACAGCAGTCTACAAAGCCGAAAATCTTTTAAAAGAGCTGGGATTCAGGCAGATACGGGTACGTCATCACGGTGACGTGGCCAGGATAGAAGTCCTGCCCGAAGACAGGGAAAAATTTTTCGACACTACATTCATGGATGAAGTCAACGAGGGTATCAAAGCCTGCGGCTTCAAGTTTGCCGCCCTCGATCTGGCCGGATACAGGATGGGCAATCTCAATCAGCAAACTGTGAAAAGGAGGTAAGGATATATGACAGAAAAGAAACGTTTCGATTTAAAATCCGCCGAGAAGTACAGCTTCGGCGATCTGGTGGAAATAATAGCAGCTCTCAGAGCTCCCGGCGGATGCCCTTGGGATATAAAACAGACTCACCAGTCCCTGAAGGAATGTCTGGTGGAAGAATCGGGCGAGGTGATAGATGCCATCGACAACGATGACGACGAAAACCTCTGTGAGGAGCTTGGCGACGTGCTGCTGCAAGTGGTAATGCATGCCCAGATAGCCGCCGAACGCGGGAGCTTCACCATTGATGACGTGGTACAGGGCGTTTCCGAAAAAATGATACGAAGGCATCCCCATGTCTTTGGCAACGTAAAAGTATCCTCCCCGGAAGAAAGCCTGGAATTGTGGAAAAAAATCAAAGAACAGGAAAAGTCAGGCTCTGCGAAATAAAAGACCTCAGTCGCCAAAGCCCTGCCAGATCCCGGCCGAAGCCCGGCGGCAGGAGCTCAGGCGATATTTTTTATAGGCTTTACAGAGTTGTTTCACACACTCCAGAGACGCTCTTCATCTATCCCGATATCAGCGACGATGATGTCACCGCAATATCGAGCCGCAAACTTCTGGAGATGGACCGGCTTTCTGGCGTGGAATGCTATGGTGCAATCCGCTCTCACGCTGTTGACGTCCACTTCCTGCTCGTCCACTATATCTCCGCCCAGGCCTGACGGGATATCCAGCGAGAACATCACCGGTCTTGGGGCGTCAGCCGGAGCAGACCTGGCCGGTTGGATATCGGCGCAGCTTTCACCACTTTCCCCGATTTTGAATCTGTTCATATATATGGCTGCTCTAAGGGCATTGCCGGACAGGCTGCCGTGAAATCCCGTACCGTATATGGCATCTACTATGATATCCGGCCACACTCTCATGTACATCAGCACCCGCTCGTTTTCAGTCATATCAGTGACTTGTACAGGCATATTTTCAAGTAAGCGGAAATTTGTGACGCTGTCTTCCGTCACAGGCTGTCCGTCTACCAGTATCACATGGACACAGAACCCACTCTCACTCATCTTCCTGGCAACGACAAAGCCATCGCCGCCATTATTCCCTTTACCGCAGAAAATCAGTGCCTGATGTCTGCGCTCATGTTTTACGGACATAGCCGCTATCCCTGACGGGGCTTCCGCAACAGCTGCCGGCGGAAACCCACTGCCGATCCTTTCCATTATGGCAAGAGCCGCCGCTGTCCCGGCGTTTTCCATCATCTGATAGTAGGAAAGTCCATCCTCGTCGGCTCGTCTCTCCAATATCTTCATCTGTCCGCATGTGACAAAGTGCTCGTTCCCGTTTCTCATCCTATCACCCCATCACCGAAATATCCAGACCATCATAAGACGCCAGGAACTCCTTCATGACTTTCCCTATCTGGCCGCAGCCTCCCGGTTCATCGGAAGCCATGTTTACAGGAAGGATAGGATCGTGAAGTGATTTCCTCAGCAGGCACCAGCCGCCAGGGAAATTTATCCTGACGCCTTCGTAATTAGGCTCTTCCAGCGACAGCCCCATCTCCTTCCCGGGACCGGCCACGAAGCTTTTCAGATCCTCGATGACTTTATCGCCATATGCTCCGAAGTCCGCCGCGGTGATAGGTATCCTCACTTCCTTTTCATCCGCAGGCGAAGACAGATCGGCTATGAGACTGTCCAGCGATTTTCCCTGCTTCCTGAGACGAGCAGCTTCTACGACGATTTTTGTCGCGAGATATGCTCCATCGTCGAGGAAATAGTTTTCCTTGAAAGCTGCATGCCCCGACGTCTCTATGGCCAGCTGACAGTCGATCCCCTGTTGATTGAGCTCTCTGGCCTTGTTTATCACATTCCTGTATCCCCGCTTATATCTCAGATGTTTCACGCCCAGACCCTCTTGCAGGAAATCCGTGAGCTGTCTGCTGGTGATGCTGTCGGTCACCACAGTTGTGCCGGGATGCTCATCGGCTATCAACGCTGCCGCCATGGCTACGATGCCATTCCTCGCGATCTCATGCCCCCGGCCGTCCACCGCAGCTGATCTGTCCACATCCGTGTCGAATATGAGTCCAAAATCAGCGCCTTTGGAAACTACCCGGGTCATCAGCGAATTGATGGCGTCAGGATCCTCCGGATTAGGAGCGTGATTGGAGAACATGCCGTCAGGCTCCAGATATTGACTGTCAGACACATCGGCGCCCAGCGGCTTCAGGACTTTCTTCGCGTAAAATCCTCCGCTGCCGTTTCCGGCATCCACTACTATCTTCATCCCCCGGAGCGGTTTTTCCCCATCATCCGCGCCGTCAGTTATCAGCTCTCTCAGGTGAGCACAGTAAAGCGACATCAAATCCCTTTCCTCCGCAGGATATACCAGTTTGCCGAAATTCCTCACCCTGCCGTCGCTGCCGTCAGGCTCTCCCAGCTTTTCCACACAGGTCTTCTCATCGCCGGCATATCTCAGTATGTCTGCGATATCCGCCTTGTCCAGCCCTCCTTCGGCAGTGAAAAACTTGAATCCGTTCCTGTTATATGGCAGATGGCTGGCCGTTATCATCACCGCCGCATCACACGCGAATTCAGGAAACACCGTCGACATGAACATAGCTGGTGTAGACGCCAGACCACAGTCATAGGCCGTGATACCGTAAGGGCCCATGCCGTTCATCAATCCCTCCATCAAACGTTTGCCCGACACACGAGGATCCCGTCCCACAGCTATCTTTATATTTCCCGGAGCTTTATTTATCTTATCGCAGAGCCATACGACAAATCCTCTGCCTATATCGGCCGCCTCATCCGGAGTAAGATTCGGCAGTTCTCCGGGCACCCCTGTTATAGCTATCCCTCTTATATCGCTGCCATTCTGCAGCTTTCTGTAATCGTTCATATGATCTTCTCCCGTCATCCTATCATTTCACTATCTGTTTCCCGGCCGCGGATATCAAATATCTGCGAGTCCGGTCATGATTATTATACGACAACAGCCCGCCGGGTAAAAGCTGTTATTTTCCCAGGCCGCCGGACCGCGAAAAACATCCGCCGGAAAAAGGAACAATCCTGACCTGCCGTTGCCAACGCTCCATAAGCGGCTCACATATCAGACGCCTTTCTGCTTGACTCTCTTGATGCGGCCCCACTGGCTCTTTCGCTTCCCGTAGCCTATGAAAGCCATGACTCTGACGCCATCCAGGAAAAGTCGGAAGAACACATTCTCAAGGATGCATACGATGACAGCCTTGGCTGTGTCCGACAGACTTATCTTCAGCCCCATCGTATATATCCGCTGAAAAAATATCGTTATAGTCAGCACCGCGTTATAAAGCGTATACATCAGATAAAACAGGAAAATATCATCAAAACGATATTTTTTATCATAAAGAAAAGGGCCTCTTCCAGATGCCCTCGTCCATACTTTCCAAACGCTATTCAGATGGAGAGACATCCGGTTGAGTCATTGCCTCCCCAATACCCTCTCTCCAGGCAAGCGTTTACATTTTATAATACTTTCCTATTTTGGTCAAGAGGGGGTCCCCCTTTGACCGCCATGCCAATGATCTCCCATACCGACAGCAATGTCAGGCATATGATGAACCAGGCAAGCGTATACTTGGGACATATCTGCCCCATCACATTCCCTATCTGCCGCGAATAATTCCATACATCCCATCCGAACCACACATTTACCACGATCCCCACGGCAAATTCAAAACCTGTAAAAATCAAAGCTCCCACCGCGGCTTTCGCCAGAGTGGGAGTATCCTTGAATTCTTCCGTATAGAAGTAAAATGTCAGAAGACATGCGCCTCCGGTCAACACCATCGACCAGTGAGTATATCCTCTGAAAAGGTATTCGATCATGGAATATCCTGCCGCTCCCGTCAAAAAAACTATAAATCTCATATTAATATTATCTATAGTTTTCGGAAGGGTAGCCCTGTTATTTTTTTCCGCCCCGGAAAATCAGGACATCAGATTTCCTTAGTCTTTTCCTCAGTCTCATCATTCTCATTGTCCTGCTCTTCAGTTTCCCGGCTCACTTCGATGATACCGGCAGTCTCATCACTACTTCCGGTGTTCTCGCCGCCATCATCGGCTCCTGCCACGGCCCCGGCTGCCGGTACCGCTCCATTCTGGAGCAGCCTTATGATCTTTCCCGCGCAGAATGTCAGCATACCGTAAACGAAATAGCTTATAGATCCGGTTATCACATACTGGATAGCGTCGAACAGCATATCGGAAACGCTCATCCCATAGCTTGCGGCATAGCTGTTGATGTACATGATATTCACTATTATCATGTACACGCATATGGCCATAAGCACGGCCGATATGATATACAGCGCTTTTACCAGCGGAGTGACCCTGCCATCGTTTTTTCTCGTCTCATAGTTCATAAAATACACCTCAAAAATACACCTCGACTTTAAGATTTATTATTTCAACTTATTATTCATCATATGTGTGTACCTTCTGTGTTGGAAATATTTTCATTTCGTGTCGACTTTTTGTTTCTGCTGAAAATCTTGAAAATCACGAAAGCGATGAAAAAGATGGCCGCCGCGGCAAACCCTGCCGCCGTCACTTGCCTGAAGCCGTTCTCCGCCATCACGTAAGCCATATGATCAGATGCCGAGGACGTGGTCATGGCACCTACCAGAGTCGCCAGTCCCCAATATATCAACGAAACCAGAGCGACGGTGACGGCACACCACAGGAAGCCCAGTCTGCTCCTCCAGCACAGCGCTATGACGGCGGCGCAAAGGATCACACATATTGCTGCTGAAAAGATACGAGCCGTTCCACTCGATACCGACGCATCTCCTGTGATGCTGGTAAACACCTCCTCGGACAGATCCCCATCCAGCGACTCATACTGCTCCATCTGCTGATTCAGCGAGGCCGTAAGGTCGGGCACTTCCTGCTGCATGGCTTGCCTCAGCAATTCACCCTCCAGCGGAGATATCTGATACTCCCCCTCGGCGTTGACTTGATCTATTCCTTCCGAAAACGCTGCCATCAGCTCATCATCGGCCACTTCCACATATGGATCGCCGAAAAACTGGGTGTTCACGGCTGCCGTCACATACTGAGTAAAGAAATCATCGATAGCCTCGGTGGAAAATATCGCTTTCATCATTTCGCCGTACTGACCGCCCATATTGACAGTCCCCTCCGCCAGCGCCTCGTCTACCAGCTGAGACACGATATCGCTCTCCGTCAGCGCTTCCCGCACTGATTCCTCTGATGTGGCCTCGTCCAACGCAAAAAGCCCCATCGTCAGGGCTTCCGCTACGAATAGGGCCACAACTGCTATTATTGCCAGAATTATCTTCACTGCTTTCATTTGGATCATCTCCTTGTCCCGAAACCCCGGCACGTCTGACTATCAATCCCAGTGATCATGATGATCTATATCATGGCTGAGTATCGTCCCGCTGGTCCCGTCTATCTCAAATTCGTACTCATTGCCATTATACACTATTTCTATATCATATTCCAAATGACCGTCATCATAGTCGCAGTGAGCTACCGTGATATCGGACGCAGTGGCTCCGCTGACCTGTCCCAGTGCTATGGACTTTGCCTTCTCAAGACCGATCCCTGCTGTTGCTCCGGGGCCGTTGCCGCATGCTACGCCCTGTTGGCCATGATGGTTCCCGTAACCATAGCCTTCATAATGATGCTCAGCGTAATGATGCTGTCCGCCGTTGCCATAAACAGTAGAGGCCGCCGCCTGTGTGCCGGCGTCCGCTCCAGACGACGCCGTGCTGGCGCTCATCTGTGACTCATAGCTCTGAGCCCCTTCAGAGACTGCCTTGCTTATGGATGTATCGGCGCTGACTGCAGCGTTCTGTCCTGTGACATTGATAGCATATACCGTCGCTCCTGCCAATACCAGGCATATGGCCGCCGCTGAACTTATTATCGCCACTCTCTTGGTCTTTCCTTTAAAAATATTCTTCATCACATTTACCTCCCAGATCTATTGTTTTTCGATTCTCTGTTTTCTTTATGGCTCTATCTTAATATCGCCACATTAATCGAGAATTACGCTAACATTAAAATGGGATTAATTTTCATGGCGCAAGATTAAAATCGTTGCAAGTCCGATCCTCGCCGCCCCTTCCCTCAGTCGTCTATCTCCCATTGGAGGATATTGCCTGTAGAGCCGTCGATCTCAAACTCATACTCGTATCCGCCGTACCATATGCTTCCTTCGTATTCGATACGACCTCCATCTATTTCCCGCTCGATTTCCTTCAAATCAGCTTCCGTAGCTCCCGGCACCCTCGCTACAGCGATGGCAACAGCCTGACCCATCCCGATGTCGGTGACTCCGTTACGGTGATGATTTCCGTTCCCATTACCATTATGTCCGTGCTCGTAATGCCCGCTCTGGGCGGTCCCGCTCTCAGCAGTATCTGAACCGGACCCAGTCTGAGCGTCCTGGGTCGCCTGTGTATCCTGCGTCCCCTGATCGCTCTGCTGGCTTCCCGAGCCGCCGTCTCCGCCACAGCCTGCCAGACAGAAAAGCGATATGACTGCCGCCACGAAGACCGCTGCCAGTTTTTTCGATCTGATCATTGCCTTTCCTCCTCATTTCCCTCATATAGCGGGAGCCTCACTGTAAACCTGCTTCCTTCACCATAGACGCTCTCGGCATCTATCTGGCCTCCATGGGCTTTCACCATGGCTTCCACCATAGCCAGCCCCAGACCGGAGCCTTCTTCGCTCCTGGAACCTTCGACGCGATAAAACCGCTCCCATATCCTCGGCATATCCTCCGGTCCTATACCGATACCGTCGTCTTCCACTTCACAGCAGACTTGCCCGTTGTCGATCCGCAGCTTCAGTTTCACGTGACCGTTTTTCTTTCCATATTTTATAGCATTGTCCATCAGGTTGAGTATCACTCTGATGAGCATGGTCTCGTCTCCATATACGAAGACTCCTTCCTCTATCTGAGTTTCTATTGCGATCCCTTTTTCCGCCGCGATCCCTTCCTGCTGCCACGCGACAGTTTCACACATATCGCTCATATCGACCTTCTCTCTTTCAGGCCTCAATCTGCCGGCGTCGCTCCTGGCCAGCGTCAGCAGCCTGTTCACAAGTCCGGCCATCCTCTTCGCCTCGCGATTTATCACTTCCAGCGATTTTTTTCTGTACTCCTCATCTTCCAGGGCATAATCGCTCTGAGAGATTATCACCGAAAGAGGTGTCCTCAGCTCGTGAGAGACGTCCGACGTGAACCGCTTCTCCTTCTCGAACGCCCGTTGGAGATTGTCAAACATACCGTTAAAAGCGGAGGTCAGATGGTATATCTCATCCCGGGAAAAGTCGGGCGAATCGCCTGTCTCTATTCTTCTGGAGAGATCTCCATCAGCACTTATCTCATCCACCGTCTGCAGAATATTTCTCACAGGTTTGAAGGCCCTTCTGGTTATCAGGTAACCACCCAGCGCCGCCAGCACCACTAACGCCGGGAAAGCGATAGCCGCAAATCTGATAACAAAGGAGAAGGTTCCTCCCTCAGCGAAATCCTTGGCTATCCCTCTGACCCATACGGTTTTTCCATCCATATCGAAGCTGTTGTCATATACATACCAGGTCTCCCCTCCCTCTTCCAGCTTTTTCATCACGTTATCGCCAAAATCAGGGAGATCCGCCAGTTCAGCCGGCCTGCGGCCCTCTATCAGCTCTCCGGACGCGTCGTAGACACTGAGGTAGACACCGTCCTCGTAAAAGTCCAGGTCATCATCTATTATGAAGCTTTCTCCCAACATGCCAATCTGGTCCCTGGCATCCGATACGGAATCTGCCAGCCTGGTCCTGGCCAGCTCTCCGGCTCTAACATTCCCGGAATAGGTGAGGATAGCCAAAAATCCTGCCGTTATGATGACGAGGAATATGGTATACCATATCGTTATCCTTACTTTCACCGATAGTCTGCCCATCTACTTCACCATGTACCCGGCACCCTTGACCGTTATTATCTTCTTCTCATCGAAACCGTCGTCTATCTTCTTTCTCAGATGATGGACGTATACGTCTATCACATTGGAGCCGCCATCATAATCGTAGTTCCAGATGTGATTGGACAGTTTGTCACGAGACAACACTTTCCCCTCGTTCTGCATCAGATATTCCAATATGTCAAATTCCTTGGCCGTCAGTGATATTTCCTTTCCGCCGCGCTCCACATATCTCGACGCGGAATCCAGCATCAGATCCCCTGATGTCATGACACTGCTGGCTCTTTCTCCGCCTCGTCTGACCATGGCTCTGACTCTGGCCATCAGCTCATCAAAATCAAAGGGCTTCACCAGGTAATCGTCAGCGCCTGCGTCCAGTCCGGCTACTCTGTCTTCCACCGTCCCCAGCGCCGTCAGCATCAGCACCGGCGTACTGTCGTGAGCCGCGCGCATCTCCCTGAGCACGCCCAGACCGGTTATCCCCGGCAGCATTATATCCAATATGACGCCATCATATTCGGCACATCGGAGAAAGTCCAGCGCTTCGTCTCCCGAATAACACGCGTCTACCGTATAATGTTCACTGGTCAGCTTTCTGACTATTATCTCATTGAGATCCTTCTGATCTTCCACAACTAATATTCTCATAGTTACAGTCTCCTTCGATATCGATTTTATCATTTTTAAATTAAAATGACATTAAAAATCTCCGCATTATTGCTTTTACACGAAAAAACCGATACACTGATCATATAAGAAAATTTATGCAGGCAGCACAGCGCTGCCTATAAAATGGCCAGGAGGTATCATTTATGCTGGAAAAATCTGATTTCGTGGAAAGCTCGTGGCTGCGCTGGTCAGCTGAAAACCCGGAGGACGCCGATGTGCTGATAATGGGCATCCCTTTCGACAATGCTGTAAGCCTCAACAAAGGAGCGGCCAAAGCGCCGGACAACCTGCGGCGCCTGTCGGTGGATCTGTCCGATACTACTGATGTATTCCGCCCTATAAAGAACGGCGTGCTGTATGATTTTGGCGATATTCGGTCGGAACTGGACTGGAACCGATATTTCGGTTCAGTGGAAGCCAGCGCGCTTGAGCTGATGAAGCTGGAACGCTTCTGCCTGTTCCTGGGCGGCGATCATTCGGTGACGATCCCCCTCCACAAGGCATTCGGGGCGAACTTTGACGGTAAAAAAATCGGTATAATCCACATGGACGCTCACTACGACCTGTGTCCCGAGTACGACGGGCATCCCTGGTCTCACGCCTGCACCGAGGCCCGTGCCCTGGAAGGTGTTGTGACGGGCAAAGACCTGACCTTCATCGGTGTTCGGGTGGCTGAAGAAACCGAGCTGGAGTTGATGAAAAAGCATCCCGGTATCATGACCATCACCGCCGAAAATGTATACGATATGGGGGCTACCGCTGTCGTGGAAAAGCTGGCGGAGCGATATGCCGGCTACGACGCTCTTTATCTGACGCTTGACATCGACGTACTGGATCCCGCTTACGTTCCCGGCACCGGGACTCCAGTCTCAGGCGGACTTGATCCCATCGCGCTGGCAAAAATACTGCGAGGCGCACTGACAACGCTTCCTGTAAAAGCGATGGATATCGTAGAAGTCGCTCCGCCGCTGGATATCAACGACATAACCAGCTGGGCGGCGCTGAGAGTGATACACGAGATCCTGAGTCACTTCAGCAGATAAGGACGACATCAATCGCAATGAAAAGGACTGTCCGTCGGGCGGGCAGTCCTTCTTTGATCTCTGCTCAGTTGTTATTGATAAATCCCGCGATATTGTCGAATTCTATGACAGCCCGCTTTATCATCGACTCCTTTGTGGCGAATGCCACGTGTGGAGTCAGGACGGTGTTTGGAGCGTTGACCAGCGGGTCCTCTTTGGACACAGGCGGCTCAGAATCGAAGACGTCTATGGCCGCGCCTGCTATGGTCCCTGCTTTCAGCGCAGCGGCCAGCGCCCTGCTGTCAACCACCGGACCTCTGGCTGTGTTGACCAGTATGGCCGACGGCTTCATCATGGAAAGCTCCCTCTCTCCTATAAGTCCGCGGGTCGCATCGGTGAGAGGCACGTGGAGAGAAACGATGTCCGATCCTCTCAGCACCTCTTCAATGCTGGCGTATCTCACGCCTTTCACTTTACCGGGAGTCCTGTTGTAAGCGATAACGTCCATCCCGAAGGCTTCGGCGATCGCAATGACTCTGCTGCCGATGGCGCCTGTACCGATAACTCCTATAGTCTTTCCTTCCAGCTCGGAACCCACAAGACCATCTTTAGTGCCTTCTTTTCTGGTAACGGCATCGCAGGCCACGATGTTCCTGTAAAGATTTATGATGAGGCCAAAGGTCAACTCAGCTACGGCTGTAGTAGCATAGCCGGCGCAATTCTGCACTCTTATGCCCCGTTCTTCACAGTATCCCAGATCCACGTGGTCCAGACCTGTAAAGGCAACAGCCAGCATCCTAACCTTCTTGCACTTTTCCAGCACTTCTCTGGGAAACGGGAGGTTTCCTATGGCGATGATATCGGCGTCTTTTCCCCGCCTGCCCAGCTCATCCACATCAGTCGTTCTGGTCTCGTAGCAGATGATTTCGTGCTCATCTCCGACAGCGGCCCTGGCGATTTCCATGAATCGCTTCTCCTCTACCCCCAGCGGCTCCATCACTACTATTTTCATATTATCCCTTCCTTTCACGCAGCAGGTCGCAGACCTCTGCGACTTTTCAGATGGTTTTCGTCTGTGTATCTTAAGGATATATTATCATACAGAGCAGTCGAAAAGCAATGAAGAGCCCGTGGTATCGGCATTTTGCCTCTACCTGTATCCTTATTTTTTAAAAACACTTTGATTATTTCGCAGTCCATGTGATATAATCCAGGTGTTGTGTAGCGAAAGCGTAAGTCCAAACGGACTTACGCTTTTTTCGATATAAAGCAGCATTTACCGCGGAAAACGATCCGACAGGAGGACCCTGCCCCGCCATCAAGAAAGAGAGGATACCCAATATGGCAGCAGAGAAAGAAAGTCGAAAAAATCTTACTATCACTATATTATCATTGTCACTGCTTACAGTAATGGCTGGCGCCGCAGTGGCTCCTGCCCTCAATACGATAAGCGCCTATTTCGGTGACGCCGGCCAGACCTTGACTCAGATGGTGATAAGTATACCGGCGCTTTTCATCGTTATAATGAGCATAGTGTTCCCAAAGCTGTGCGATCGGTTCAAATCGAAGGGACTTTTGATGGCAGGCCTGCTGCTGTACGTGGCAGGAGGGAGCCTCGCCGGTATCTTTGACAACATCTATATCGTACTGGCCTTCCGGGCTCTGGTAGGCATCGGCGTAGGCATCATCATGCCCCTGTCGACAGGTCTGCTGTCTTTCTATTATTCCAAAGACAAGCAGGATAAGCTAATGGGGTACTCGTCGGCCATGAACCAGATGGGTGGGGTCATAGCCACTCTCGTCGCCGGATTGCTGGCATCGGTAAGCTGGCGTCTCAGCTTCCTGGTGTATCTGATCGGACTTCTCAGCGTTGTGCTGTGTCTGCTTTTTTACCTAACGACCGTATCGGCACTGAATCATGGAAAAAAGAGACGATGGTCTTCGCAAGGTATTACCCTTTCATCATCGCCATGTTCCTCCTGATGTTCACGTTCTTCGTATATCCTGCGGAGTTCGCCATTGAGACTGCCAGAGAAGGTGTGATCCCCCAGCATTTCATTGCCGTCATCATGGCAGGGATGGATCTCATAGCTTTTTTAGGAGGACTGTCTTTTGTCCATATAAAGAAGATAGCCGGAAGCGCCACCAAAATCGTCGCGCCGACAATGTTCGCGTTGGGCTACGCGTCCCTCTGGCTGCTGGGAGGATGGGTCGGCACCATTACCGGCTCAGTCCTGGTAGGTTTTGCCAACGGCCTGGGGATACCTTTTATCATTTCCACGGCTTCCCACAAAGCCGGCAGATCTGCTGCTGTCACAGTGATGCCGATGCTGTCGATGGCTCTTTATCTGGCCCAATTCATGACTCCGCTGATGCTGTCAGCCATCACAAAAGCCGTAGGCGAAACTGCTGTACGACATCTGCCTTATTTGACAGCGTTCATCTCCGCTGTCCTTCTCCTCCTCTGGTCGCTTCTCATCAGGACATCAGCGCCTTCCAGAAAACGGGGACACAGGGACTTTCATGGAAATGACGAAGCATAGTGAGAATGGCATGGCACGGCGGGAAGCAATTTTTCGCGGACATATCACCGTTCTGATCATTCCAGTATGAACCGTTCTATTATTTCATCCAGCTTGCTGCCATCAGCTATATCACTTTCGTAGGTGCATATCAGATTGCTATGCTGCACATGGCCTATGCGCCTGTACGCCTCAATCTTCCTGTATGCCCGCATGAAATACTCGCTGTCCTCCATCATTCCGAAATGTTCCCAGAGGATGATCCGACCATCGCCTGTCATTATGGTAAAATCCGGATAGTATATCTTGTCGTCGATGAAAAGCCGCGCTTCATACCGATATGCTATATGATATTCCTCCAGCTTGGAGCCTATGAATTTTTCCGATTTCGATCTTACCCTTACACCCCTTCCCGTCGCGTATCTGAGGTTTTCCATCTTATAATTATTTTGGGGGTAATCATCGTATTTCCACTTATACTCATCCGGAGACAGCAGATACATATCTCCCTCCGGCAGCTGTCTGATTCTCTCCAGAGTCCTGACAGCGGCGTTTTTCTCTATGCTCTCCAGACTGGCGGCCAACTGAGCTTCTGCTGAGCTCAACACAGAACAGAACGCCTTTGCAATCGCGATCTCATAGCCTAATATTCTCTTACGCATCAATCTTCCGGTACTCCTGCAATCCTTCCTTATCGACTTGACCTGCCTGTCCCTATACACATAACAGCAATATCGTCCGCCTTTCTTTATGATGAGGATCTCTCCCTCCGGCATGCGCCTATACTCCCTCTCCAATGCTTCAAGTCTTTTTTCCCATTTTTTCATTTCTTTCCTGATTATGCTGACAGATCTCTCTTTACCTGTATCCCCATTCATATTTCTATCCCTCGCTTCGCCTTTTTCTATATTTTACCATTTTTTATATGATTTGTAAACGATTTCTTTTCTTCAGAAGCCACTGCACCCATGACCCGCCCTCCTGCCGTTTGTATGGTGCAAATCTGCCGTTTCAAGGTGGTTTTTTCAAACCGCTGCACCCACATCCCCGATAAAAAGCCCGGGGGTGAGTGCTACTTTCCCGTTATTTTCTTAAAAAATGCACCCACACCCCTCTGATGCATCGGCTTGTAGGTATACAGCGGACATAGCAAGGCGCAGGCGAAGCTATTTTGCACCCAAGGTCAGCATGGCATAAGAAGTTTAGGTGCATGAAAAGCTTCGACGCACGACGCATCCAAAACGCAGATGCGTCTCCGGCGTACCCATATAAATACGCGCAGGCAAAACGCCTGCGCGTATACAAATCACATTCCATATGGCAGGATGCTCTACAGCTTCCTGAGCAGATCCACGATCTCCAGCTTCTCCGCGGCTGTATCGGCAACATCCT
>UQRM01000027.1 GCA_900543485.1 uncultured Eubacterium sp.
TATAAACGAAAAGAAATATTCGTATTTCGTGCGATCGCTTACAGGGTACAGCTGTGACCAGGAGTCGAAACAGATGCCGTGAGCGATATTCTTGATCTTTCGGGAAAAAGACATATCTATCTGATTGTCCGCCAGGGAAAGGACCAGTCTGCTGTTTTTTGCCGCAAAGGCCAGCATACCGTCTATTCTGGGCAGCGGACTCTCTGTCAGTTCTTCCGGATGAAAGCCGTCGAATACGCTTCTGAATTCGTCAAAAAAGTCGTTTTCGATATCGTCGAGAAGGTCGTAGATATCGCTGTAATGCAGGTAAAATGTGCTGCGGCTGATATCCGCGAGATCGGCAAGCTCCTTAACTGAAATCGATTCTATGATGCGTCCCGTTGAAAGCAGAGTTATAAGGTTGTCCTTGAGCTCTTTTTTCGTTCGGATACTGCGCCTGTCTGATTTACTTGACATTTTATCCCTCCGTGTCGATAAATGAACAGATTGCTGCCTTTTGTGCATCGTAAAAGCGATGCACTCAATTATAATAGACAGATGTCAAGAAAAATGCAAGCATTTGTTTTGGAGGGTAGAATATGAGATTTGGCAAGGCATTGAAATCGAGATTTGAACTTATAAAGGAAACGCCGATACGCATACTGGCGATCGCGATAGCAGTTGTCGTTTCCCTTTGCTATGGGCTTGTTACGGTAGTGGCGTTCAGCAAAATCCCGGATTCGGTAAAGGATTTTCCCGTCGCTATCGTGAATGGCGACAAAGGAGCCGGGTTTGACGGCAAGCGAGTAAATTATGGGGATATGATAATAGAAGAGGTGGAGAAAAATGACAGCGTAAAGTGGGAGATATGCGACGAGGAGCAACTGGAAGAAGGTATAGAGAAGACTGATTATTATCTGGCGTTCGTGATACCGGATGATTTCAGCGAAAAGGTCCTGAGCGCCAGGACGGGAAAGCCGGAGACAGCGGAGATACAGTATCTGTCGAATATGAGGAAAAATTTCATCGCTTCACAGCTTACCAGAAGCGTACGCTCGGAGTTTGAAAAGCTGGTAGCACAGAAGATATCGCAGGAATATGCGACAGGCGCGTTTGCGGCGATAGGAGATGCAGGTGATGGCCTTGAGAAAGCGGCTGATGGAAGCAGGAAGATAAAGGATGGTCTGCTCGTGCTGAAAGAAGGCGCAGAGGCCCTGGATGACGGCGCATCGGATCTTGAGCATGGCGCGGCGGAGTTGAGATCGGGTGCCGGTGAACTCGCTTCCGGATTGTCAGTATTGAATAAAGCTACGGCGCAGCTGGAGCTTAGTGAGATATCTTTCGATCAAGATCAGAAGCAACAGGTCTATGACACTGCAGCAAATTCACAGATGGTATCGGCTGCAGCAGATCAGATATCGCAGGGAGTGGCATCTGCTGTCAGCTCGAATGTAAAGGCAAAGATGACATCGCAGGGAGTAAAGTCAGCATTGACGTCGCAGATATTGTCCGGCCTCGAAGGCGGATATGAGGAGCTTTTATCGAACCTCACTCAGGAGCAGAAGACGCAGCTCGTGGGAACGATAGTTTCTGCATCGCTGGAGGGGGCGGCATCCGGCGTATCGGAGGAAGACATCTTAGAAGGGATAAGCGAGCCTGTTGCATCGGGTCTGAAAGCGACTGCCGGGCAATCCGCCGTTTCTGGCGCGCAGGGAGCCATACAGCAAGTGAACACGGCCATCTCGGCATCATCAGAGGATATGTCACGCCTCAAATCGTCGGTGTCGCAGTTGTCGAATGGTGCGAATAGTCTTTCGGAAGGGGCTCGCCAGCTCCATGAAGGCACCGGACAGCTTGCCGGCGGAACCTCATCTTTGCGCAGCGGGATACCACAGCTTGCAGAGGGAAGCGGAACGCTGACTGCGGCATTGGAGAAAGGCGGGACGAAGATAAAGACTGAACTGGTCAATCCCGACAGCGAGATGGGAAAGTTCATATCAGATCCATTGGATGTGCCGGAACATATATACGGTGAGCTTACGAGGTATTCGGAAGGATTCCTTCCACTGTTCATGTCACTCGGTATCTGGATAGGGTCTCTGGTGCTGCTGTTCATAATTCCCATCAGAAGAAAAAGCGATGTGCAGCTCAATTCGCCGGCGATAGTATTTTCCGGATATGTGACGATGGCACTGTTCAGCATACTGGAAGCTGTATTGATAGTTACAGGGATCCTCGTCATAGGTATAGAGCCGGCGAGCGTTCCGCAGATGTATTTTTTCGCAGTCGTTATGGCACTGTCTTTCTCCGCTGTGTTGCAGTGCTTCAATCTCGCGTTTGGGATAGGAGGAAATATCGTCGGTGTACTGGTGACGATATTCATGATACCCGCCTGTGGCGGCAGTTTCCCGGCA
This sequence comes from uncultured Eubacterium sp., assembly GCA_900543485.1. GTDB lineage: Bacteria > Bacillota > Clostridia > Peptostreptococcales > Anaerovoracaceae > Lentihominibacter > Lentihominibacter excrementipullorum. The sequence goes on from UQRM01000027.1 coordinate 2,394, forward strand.
GACCTTATGCCGGAATTTTTCTCGAAGATCAGTGCCTTTCTCCCGATGACCTATAGCATAGACGGCATCAGGGAAGCTCTCAGCGTGGGAAATCTGCCGACGCTTTTGGGGGATTGTGCATACCTGTGCATTTTCATGGTCGTCTTCATATGTCTGTCATTGATCATATGTAAGCCGTGCACAAGACGGGTGGAGCATATAACAGAGCAGATAAGCAGAAGGTAGAGACAGCACGCAGGACGAGGAATGAGGAAATGTACCGGCATAGATGTTAAAAATTCTTAAATCATCAATTGCCGGATATGTTAAAATATCGTTGAGTCTGAGCGATATTGATGAAAGACTTTTGAAGCAGATCGCGGAGATGGCGGGATAGTGTATTGTGCTGCTTTTGCAGGCACAGGACATATGCGATGAAGTCTTTGGATCATTTGATAAAGAGAGGAAACGATGGACAGGAACTTTCAACGTATGCGGGAAGGTTTTAATACAGCCTTCATAGACGGGAGCACGAGCTCCGATGCCGGGTTAAGGCCACAGTTCATTTCCAATGATTACAGGCGTGGGAAAAAGGTGGTCGCCGCCATTGAGAAAGAGCTGAAGCGGTGCGATGAGTTTTTTATCAGTGCAGCCTTCATTACGAGGGGCGGGATCACACCGCTTTTGCAGACGCTGAAGGAACTGGAATCACGGGGTGTGAAAGGGAAAGTTCTTACGACGGATTATCTTGCGTTCAGTGAGCCGGGAGCATTGAGGAAGCTCAATACTTTGAGGAATGTAGAAGTGAAGATGTGTTTCACCGCAGGACGTGCCGCGGGATTTCATACGAAGGGATACGTGTTCCGACAGGGTCAGATATACAGGATGATCGTTGGAAGCGCCAATATGACTATGAAGGCTCTTTCGGTAAACCGGGAATGGAACGCGAAGATGGTCTCTGCGGAGGATGGAGAGTTCCTGCGGGAGATGCGGAGCGAGTTCACGGAGCTGTGGGACTCTGCAGTACCCTTCGATCAGTGTGCGGAGGATTACGAGCGGTATTACAGGGAGGCTCGGGAAAAAGCGGAGCATAAGGTGCTGGCGCAGCCGGGGTCTCCCGAGCAGGTGATACAGCCGAGGCGCTCGATGCAACCGGCGCCTTCACTCGCCATCGAGGCGGGGCGGAGCTGGATCGACGAGGACTTTCGGAAACCGGCGGAGCACCAGGATCCGGCCGGGTCTCTGATCCCCAATCCCATGCAGCGAGTCTTTACGGAAAATCTCATGGACCTTGTTAGTCGCGGGGAAAGCAGAGCGCTGCTGATCTCAGCTACCGGCACGGGCAAGACTTACGCGTCGGCCTTCGCACTGCGGCAGATGGATCCCGGGAAAATACTGTTCCTCGTACACCGGGAGCAGATCGCGAGACAGGCGCGCGACGCGTATCAGAAGGTCTTCGGGAAAGGCAGATCATCGGGGATATTGTCGGGGAGCAGCCGGGAAAAGACCGTGGACATGGTTTTCGCCACGGTCCAGACCATGGGCAGAGATGATGTCCTGACGGGATTTGCCAGAGATGAATTCGATGTGATCGTCATCGACGAGGTCCACAGAGCAGGGGCCGGGATCCACAGGAAGATAATGGAATATTTCAGGCCGAGGCTTTATCTCGGAATGACAGCCAGTCCGGAACGGACCGACGGATTCGATATTTTCGGGATGTTCCATCACAACATAGCTTACGAGATCAGACTCAGGCAGGCCCTGGAGGAAGATCTGCTGTGTCCCTTCCATTATTTCGGGATCACCGAGCTGGAGATAGGCGGTGAGGTTTTTGACGATGAGACGGGGATCAGGAATTTCAACAGGCTCGTTGCCGATGAGAGAGTGGATCGCATAATAGAAAAGGCCGGGTATTACGGCTGGAGCGGGGACAGGGTGAAAGGTCTGGTGTTCTGCAGCTCCCGGCAGGAAGCGGTGATCCTTTCGGAGAAGTTCAACCGCCGTGGCTTCAGGACTCTCGATCTGTCGGGAGAGGACAGCCAGGCGGTGAGGGCGGAAGCTGTGGAGCGGCTGGTGAGCGATGACAGAGGCGACCGGCTGGATTACCTGTTTACCGTGGATATTTTCAACGAGGGCGTGGACATCCCCGAGATCAATCAGATCATCATGCTGAGACCTACCCAGTCGCCTATTGTTTTCGTACAGCAGCTGGGGCGGGGGCTCAGGAAAAGCGAAGGCAAGGAATTTCTCGTCGTTCTCGACTTTATCGGAAATTACAGGAACAATTTTATGATACCGGTGGCGTTATCGGGAGACAGGAGTTACAACAAGGATGCCATCAGGCGATACGTCTCGTCGGGGACGCGGCTGATCCCCGGATGCTCCAGCATCCATTTCGATGAGATCGCCAGGGAGCGGGTGTATGAGTCCATCGATAGGGCGAAAACCGGCGACGCGCGGCTTCTGCGGGAGGCATATGAGCTGCTGAAATACCGCGTCGGCCATGTACCGTCCCTGATGGAGTTCGATATTTACGGGACGGTGGATGCCGTCAGGATATTCGACAGCCCCGCCTTCGGCTCCTATTATACTTTTCTGCGAAAGTGCGACGGGGAAAATTACGACGTGGAGCTTTCCGGCGATGAAGTCGCAGCGCTGGAGTGTATTTCCAGGCGATTCGCCAGAGGAAAGCGGCCCCACGAGCTGGAAATGCTGGGGTGTCTCGCCGACGGCTTTGCGGATCCGATGGATGAGTTTGGCGTCAGGATGAGAAAGCGATTGGGAAGGGAGGTGTCGGAAGCGGAGCTGATCTCGACGGTGAATAACCTGACCTTTGACTTTTTTATGAAAAAGGAACGTGAAAAGCTGGGAAAACCTTTTATGAAAAAGAAGGCGCGGGCCCTGGCGGATGATCCGGCGGACGCATCCGGGGAAACGGGCGAGCGGGGCTTTGCTGCTTCCGTTTCCGATGACTTCGCGAAAATGCTGGAAAATCAGGACTTCAGGGAAATGGTAAAGGAGCTGGTGATGTTCGGGCTGTCGAGATTTGAGGAAAATTTCGCGCGGAGCTATCGCCAGACGAATTTCACCCTCTACGGAAAGTACACCTACGAGGATATATGCCGACTCCTCAACTGGGAAAAACAGCGAAACCCCATCAACGTGGGAGGGTATTTCTACGAAAAGGAAACGAAGACGATGCCGGTTTTCATAAATTACCGACAGGACCAGAGGAACGCCATCTACGAGCATAGATTTTTGTCCAACAGAGAGCTGATCGCATTTTCAAAACATCCGAGGCAGGTCACTTCCTCCGATGCTGATCACATCTACAAGAGGACGGACGATGACCGGGATAATAAAATCTACCTGTTCGTCAGGAGGAACAAGGATGACCGGGAGGCAAAGGAGTTCTATTTTATGGGTGAGATCAGAGCTGTCGGGGAACCGAAACCGGTCATACTGGAAAAGAGCGGCGATGAAGCCTTTGAGATCACATATCTGCTGGAGGATCCGGTGAGGGATGAGCTGTTTGAGTATATCACGGGAGATGACGGTAGCCTTGGCGGCAGCTGATGGGCGAAACGCGGCAGGCGCAGGCCGGGCAATGATCGACGTGGAAAGAAGGCGCTTCAGCGGCAGGAGGCGCCCGGCCAGGCGAGGGAAATTATACGTTTATTTTTGAAAATGAAATTAAGCGTATAAGAGAATTGCGTGAAGACCTTCTGGGGAAAGGGCGACAGCGTGATTTTTATACATTTATGGCTGATTTTCTCTGAAAGCGTATAAAGATTGGCTTGGGATTTTCAGAAACACCGGCGAGGTTTATACGTAAAATCGAAAAAACTCGTGGAAAGTGTGTAAAAATTGGCTCTGGAAACAGAAATAATAGGTTCGCCAGAGCCAGACATTATACGTAAGAAATGATATAACAGTAAAAATGTATAAAACCAAAGGAAAATATTTGCAAATGTAGGGCAATGAAGCGAATCGCTAGATCAGCTCTGCAAGTTTAAGTTTATTTAGCTGCTTATTCAGCTGATTGTTTCCTGTCGGGAAGCTGGGAGATCACGAAGGCGGCGAACATGATGACACATCCGGTGATTTCCCGGGCCGTCATGGTTTCCCCGAGGAAGAGGCCACCGCATATGGCGGCGAAGACCGATTCCAGGCTCATGATTATCGCTGCCAGAGCAGGCGAAGTGTATTTCTGCCCTACGACCTGGAGGGTAAAGGCGACGCTCACTTCCAGGATGGCGACGTACAGTATAGGGACGGCACAGTCGAGGATCGCCTGAAGCTCTATGGTTTCGGTAAAAAGCGCGGTGATGCCGGAGAGTATGCCTGCCAGCATGAACATCATGAAGGACAGCTTCACCGCGTCGACTCTTTCCGCGAAATAGTCGATTATCAGTATCTGGAACGAGTAAGCTACGGCACAGCCCAATACGAGACTGTCCCCCAGCTGCAGGGAAAAGCTCTCGGTGATGCAAAGCAGATAGAGACCTGTCGTCGCCATGGCGATGCCGATCCATGTCATCTTTCCTACTTTTTTCCTCATGAAGAGCAGGAAGAGCGGAACGATGACGATGCTCATGGAGGTGATGAACCCGGCCTTTCCTGCCGTCGTGTAGACCAGTCCCACCTGCTGGAGAGATCCGGCTACGAAATTGGAAACGCCTCCCAGCAAAGCGCCCAGCCATAGTGTCTTATCGGTGAAGGGTGTGATCTCTCTGGGCTCCGGGCGCCTTTTGTTGATCGCGCCGGAGATCCATATCACCGGCAGCAAGGCCAGAGCGCCGAGACAGAATCTGAAAATACCGAAGGTGAATGGGCCGATGTGATCCATGCCCATTTTCTGGAATATGAAGGCCGAGCCCCATATGAAGGCGGCCAGGAAGAGACAGAATTCCCCTTTGAATTTCACGGCAAAGGAATTACTCAATATATCACTCGCTCCTTTCCTTTTCACGGTTTGCTTTTCGTCATAGAGTATGCTTTAATTAAATTATAAAGGTCAGCTCCGGTACTTAGTCAACAGGTTTTTTCTGATTCTTTTAAAAATGTAAAAATGAGGGGCGGTCATATTGCTGCGGCGATGAGGCCGCACGGGAGGATAATATGGATCACATCGAAATTTCAAAAGAACTGTCAGCTTTTATAGAGGAAAGTCTCAGTATGTTCCACACGGTAGAGGCTGTAAGGAAGCGGCTGGATGCTGCCGGATTCAGATATCTGCCGGAGACAGAACAGTGGGATATAGAGGAAGGGGACAGATGTTATACCGTCAGGAACGGTTCCAGTATCATTGCCTTCAGAGCAGGCAGATCAGCTTCCGGAGAAAATTACAGTTTCCGCATATGCGCTTCTCACAGCGATTCGCCGTCTTACAAGGTGAAAGCAGTGCCGGAGCTTGAAGGGCCGGGAGAATATCTCAGACTTAATGTGGAGGGATACGGCGGGATGATAGACAGCTCATGGTTCGACAGACCATTGAGTGTAGCGGGGAGGATCCTGGTGAGAGACTGCGCGCGGCCACACCGGATCTCGACGAAGCTGGTCTATATTGATAAGGACATCCTTATCATCCCCAATGTGGCTATCCATTTCAACAGGGAGATAAATACCGGGTATAAGTACAACAGACAGATAGACCTCTGTCCGCTTTTTTCAGCGGGAGCATTGAAAAAGGGAGCTTTCGATGAAATGATAGCAGAACGGCTGGATATCGACAGCGAGGATATCCTGGGAAAGGATCTGTTCCTGGTGAACCGGCAGAAGCCATCATTGTGGGGTCATGACGGCGAGTTCATTTCAGCGCCTAAAATGGATGATCTGCAGTGTGCCTTCGCATCATTGCGGGCGTTTATCGATGCTGAGAACGACAGCGGTATCAATGTTTACTGCTGCTTCGACAATGAGGAGGTGGGCTCCAACACGAAGCAGGGGGCGATGTCCACCTTCCTGCGGGATGTGCTGATGCGTATAAACGAGAGATTGGGGAAGACAGGGGAGGAATATCGGCGAGCTGTCGCCGGTTCTTTTCTGGTCAGCTGTGACAATGCTCATGCCGTTCATCCCAACCATCCGGGAAAGACAGATGATGTGAACAGGGCATTTATGAATAAAGGGATCGTTATAAAGGAAAGCGCCAATCAGAAATATACGACGGATGCTTTCAGCAGAGCGGTCTTCGAAGAGCTCTGCCGCAAAGCGGATATCCCTGTCCAGACTTTTGCCAACCGGAGCGACAGCGCAGGCGGTTCGACGCTTGGTAATATTTCCAATATGCAAGTGAGCCTCCATTCTGTCGACATAGGTCTGGCTCAGCTGGCGATGCATTCCAGCTACGAGACAGCCGGTTCGATGGATACCGGATACGCCATTGAAGGGTTGAAAAAGTTTTATGAGACGGACATACTGATAGAAGGAATGGAAGCGGAGCTGGGGCGATGACAGATATCAGGTAAGGCGATACCGTTACCGGGACGCTTCAGGCAACACCTCAATGTGAAGGGACTGTGGTTTAAACTACACAGTCCTTTTATATTGTTGATGATTTGGCGAAGAAATGTTTATGAAAAGATTAAGAACCCGACAACGCGTTAATAGAATAAAGAGGCAGAGTGAAGATGGGAAGGCGCGGAAAAATATCCCGCGCAGCATTTTTTCAACGCAGGGGATATCTCTCAGAGGTATTTCCCCGTTTTTGGAGAAAGTCAGGATTTTAGCGAAGGCTGCTGCCGGAAGAGGATCGGCGGAGCCGGCTTTGTTATCAAGGAGGGAATGATGTGATAGAGGTGAAAAATCTGACGAAGAGATACGGCAAACATACGGCCGTGGATGGGTTGAGCTTTTCCATAGACAAGGGAAAGATATACGGCTTCCTAGGGCCTAATGGCGCGGGAAAGAGCACCACCATGAATATCATAACAGGGTATCTGGCGGCGACGGAAGGATCTGTCGTCATCGATGGAGCCGATATACTGAAGGAGCCGGAAAAAGCCAAGAAATCAGTGGGATATCTGCCGGAGATGCCGCCAGTCTATATGGATATGACGGTACGGGAATATCTGACACTGGCTGCGGAGCTGAAGGGGATATCCAAGCTGGAGAGGCAGATACAGGTGGATGTGATAATAAGCAGAGTGAATCTCAGGGAAGTGTCGGAGAGGCTGATATCCAATCTTTCGAAGGGATACAGACAGCGAGTCGGACTGGCTCAGGCTATGATAGGATTTCCTGAGACTATAATCCTGGACGAGCCTATGGTGGGAATGGATCCCGGACAGATAATATAGATACGGTCGTTGATACGGAGCATGGCCAAGAATCATACCGTGATACTCAGCTCTCACATCCTGGCGGAGGTACGGGAGCTCTGCGATTACATCTTGATAATCGCGGGCGGGAAGCTGGTAGCAGAGGACACTCCCGAGAATCTGGAGAATCTCTTCAATGAAGAGGAAAAGATCGTAATGGAAGTAAAGGGAGAAGCAGATGACATAAGGAGGATATTGGGGCAGATATCGGGAAGCGGAGAATACAAGCTGGTCAGAAGAGAGGAAGGGATATTCGCGGCGGAGGTGACGCCGGAAGGAGGCAGAGACATAAGGGAAGATATCTTCTTCGCATTTGCGGAGGCCGGCCTGCCTGTGATTTCACTGGCGGAAAAGAAGAATACGCTGGAGGAGATCTATCTGAAGCTGACACAGGGAGGAGGTGTTTCCGGTGAAAGCCATATTTAAAAAGGAGCTGCGCTCATTTTTCCTTTCCATGACAGGATACGCCCTGATAGCATTTTTGATAACATTTGTCGGAATATATTTTATGATATACAACATCGGGTATGGGTATCCGTACTTTGCTTATACGCTGTCGGGGGTGATGTTGATATTGCTGATACTGGTGCCGGTCATCACCATGCGTTCCTTTGCTGAGGAAAAGAAAAACAGGACGGATCAGCTGCTTTTCACATCTCCTATCAAGATAAGGGATATAGTGCTGGGGAAATACGCGGCGATGGTATCGGTGTTTTTCGTACCCAACGTCGTGTTCTGTCTGTTCCCGCTGATAATAAAGATCATGGGGAATTCAAGCCTGCTGTCGGATTACGTGTCGCTGATGGAGTTTTTCCTGATGGGATGCGCCTTTATCGCCATCGGGATGTTTTTTTCTTCAGTGACCGAGAGCCCGATGATAGCCGCAGTCATAACCTTCGCGGTGACGCTGATCCTTTACATCTGGGATACTCTTATCGGATATCTTCCCAGCTCCGCATTCGCCAACCTGGCAGTGCTGATAGTGATAGTCATATGCGGCGCCTTGCTGCTCCATCATGTAAATAAAAACAAGTACCTGAGCATCGGTCTGGCAGCTGTGGCAACAGTGGCGTTGACGGTCGTATATATCGTTGACTCGTCGCTCTTTGAAAACAGACTCAATTTGATACTGTCCAAATTGGATGTAGCGGCAGCATTCAATAATGCGGCATTCAACAGCTTGTTCGATCTGCCGGGGACCATAGTGAACCTGACTATAATAGGGGTGTTCATATTCCTCACAGTCCAGAGTATCGAGAAGAGACAGTGGAGTTAGGAGGGGCGGGAGATGAAAAAACCATTTAAAAAGAACAGAGTGAACGTGGTGGGTAAATCAGCCGGAAAGAGGAAAAGGGTAAAACGAAGAGTTCTCCGCAAACCGGGCTTCGATAAGGAAGCCGTGAAAGCTTCCTTCGGCTCGGTCACATTCAGACATGGCACGTATAGCGTGGCGGCTGTGGTATTGGTGGTGATAATAGCCATCGCGGTTAATCTTATCGCAGGTCAGCTGCCGGAAAGCGTCAAGGAAACGGATATAAGCGGCAATAAGGTATATGAGATATCTGATACGAGTCGGGAGATCATCGCGGGTCTTGAAGATGATATAGATATAACAGTGATAACAGAGGAGGATTATCTGGACGATATGCTCAGGACATTCCTCCGGAAATACGTGGCTCTCTCAGACCATCTTTCCATGGATATCGTAGATCCTGTTCTTCATCCTTCCGTATTGGAGGAATACGATACGGAAGAGGATACCATAGTAGTGGAGTGTGAAAGCACCGGTCTTCCCCAAACGATATCCATTTCTGATATAATGGTACAGGATGCTTACAGCTACTATTACGGAAGCGGAAGCATCACAGAATTCGACGGAGATGGTCAGCTTACCAGTGCGATAAGCAAGGTCACAGGGCAGGAGACCAAGAAGGTTTATCTGGCCAGCGGACACGGAGAAACGGAGCTTTCTGCGACTATGACTTCACTCATGACCAAGTCCGCCGTTGAGACGGAGGACTTGGATCTGTTCATGACGGAGGAGATACCTGAGGACTGTGATATGCTGATATTCAATGGCCCTACCACAGATATAAGCGAAGGGGAAAAATCCGTCGTTGACAGCTATATAAAGAACGGAGGAAGTGTGATCATGCTGATGTCAGAGGATACTCCGTCATCAGGGAATCTGGCTGACCTGTTGTCATCGTACGAGATAACGCTGGAAGACGGGTATGTAGCCGATATGGAGAGAAACTACCTGGGCAATTATTACGCTATATTCCCTGAGGTGACCGATTCGTCGGGAATAACGGGAGACCTCAGTACGGGTACCGTGATGGTCAACAACAGCAGAGCTTTTACGCTGGGAGAAAGCGGTGACGAGATAGAGGTGAGCTCCATGATGGAAACTTCCGACTACGGCTATCTCGTCACCGATGAAAGTCAGGAAGAAGGTTCCTTCGTGCTGGCGGCCGCAGTTACTTATACTGCTGCTCAGGAGGACAGCGACAGCTCCGACAGCACGGAAAGCGCTGATGATACCTCTTCAGACGGCGACAGCTCATCCGATGGAGAGGTGACGACGGGCAACCTTATCGTATTTGGTTCTCAGTCGCTGATAGATGAATCCATCACCGAAGCCTTCTCCAACCTCGATAATACTACGATGTTCATGAACGTGATGACATCGGCGCTGGGAGATGTACAGAACCTGTCCATCGAGGCAAAGAGCCTTGAAGTGCAGTACAATACAATACTGTTCAGAACGGAGGCGCTATAAGCGTATTCCTCATATTCATAATACCGGCAGCGTTCCTGGTGGCCGGATTCGTGTTCTGGTACAGGAGAAGGAAGGTGTAGGTGTCACGATGACGATGAAAAAGAAACAATTCATTATACTGGCAGCCGTGGCTGTGTCTCTGCTGGCAGTCTATCTTGGTGTGAGTATCTATTCGGACTGGAAGGCTGAAAAGGAAGCGGAGAAAGAAGCGGCGGAGCTGCAGGTGACGGATATCGACAGTCAGGATATAGTGAAGCTGTCCTATACTGATGGAGAAGAGAGCTTCAGCTTCACCAAGGAAGACGACGATACCTGGTATTACGATGGAGACGATCAGCTGCCGCTCGACCAGAGCACTGTAACCAACGCCCTCGACAGCTATTCGGACTTGAGCGGGACGAGAAAGCTGAAAAAGGCGGATGTCGATGAAGCATATGGGCTGGATTCTCCGGCATACACCATAGCTATGGAAGACAGCGAGGGCAATGTCACCGAGATAAATATAGGCGATATGACGGGAGATGAGTACTATATCACGGCGGATGGAGGCGAGACCGTGTATACGGCGGCCTCGACGATAACAAGTTATATGGTCTTCGATGTGGATTCGCTGGTCCAGTACGAGACATTCCCGACCATATATGAAACTATATTCGACAAGATAGTGGTGACGCAGGGAGGCGTTACACTGCTGGACTACGATGCGGAATCCGAGGAAGAAAGTGAGGACAGCGAGAACGATTCAGATTCGTCGGAAGATGAAAGCTCTGACGAGGAGAGCCTGACCGAGATCTATGCCGGGGAAGTCGGATCCATATATTTCGACGATTGTGTCGATTACAGGGCCGATGAAGACGAACTGGCTCAGTACGGCCTGGATGGATCATCGAGAAAAGAAGTGACTGTCACCTATGAGGATACTGCCGAAGACGAGACGGCGACAGTCACGTTCCATATGGGGAATGTTACTGAGGAGGACGACAGTACTTATGTCTACATCAGGCTGGCCGATTCCAATATGGTCTATAAGGTAAACGCCGACGATATGGAAAATCTGTTGTCTCTGTAAGCCTGCTGATGATCAGTTGATTCGATAATCGAGACTGTTAACTTTCGGGTATACACTGAGTAACGAATCGAGTCTTCTGTGGAAGGCTCGATTTTTATATACTTTAAAATCGAGAAAGAAGGTTTTGACGGAGCATGAAAAAATATTCCGAGAAATACATATTCGAGAGCATGCCTGTACCAAGGGCCGTAGCTACGCTGGCGATACCGACAATGATCAGCCAGGGATTGCTCAATATCCCGCTGCTGATAGTAATGGATGTGTTCATCGGTCTCTACGGTATGATATGGACTCAGCTGGTAGTGGAGGTGATCATGTTGCCGGTATCCTTGGGCATGTATTTCCATACGTTGAAAGCGCTCAGGCAGCCGCAGGACGAAGGAACAGGAAGCAAATGAAGGGAAATAAGAAAGAGGGGCATAAGCTCAAAAGCCGAAGATTCAGAGGCTTTTGGGCTTATATGTTTTTTGCGGCAGTGGAGCACCGATAAAGTATTGGAATTTTTGTAAAATTTATGTTAACATAATTTAAGATATGTCGTCGGTGTAAATTGGAGGAGACAGATGCGCGGACAGTTGAAAGCGTTGAGAGATAAAATGAAGGAAAGGGGTATCGACACGTACATCGTGCCTACGACGGATTATCATGGCTCCGAGTATGTGAATGAATACTTCAAGTGCAGAGAATACGTTTCCGGTTTCACCGGTTCAGCAGGTACTCTGGTGATCCGGAAGGATTTCGCGGGGCTGTGGACGGATGGCCGGTATTTTCTCCAGGCGGCTCAGCAGCTGGACGGGACAGGTATAGAGCTGATGAAGATGGGAGCGCCGGGAGTTCCTTCGCTGGCTGATTATCTGAAAGATCAGCCCGAAGGCAGTGTTATCGGATTTGATGGAAGGGTCGTCAGCCGCAGCCTCGGAGAATGTCTGGAGGGGAAATTCGATATCGTATATGACAGAGACCTGGTGGGAGAGATATGGACTGACCGTCCGGAGATAGTCCCATCGGAGATATATGAGATCGGGCTGGATGTGACGGGGGAATCGTCAGCGTCGAAGCTGTCGCGGGTAAGGGAGAAGATGGGCGATGCAGATCATATGTTGGTGACCAGACTGGAGGATATCGCCTGGCTTTACAATCTGAGAGGCCGCGATATAGAGAACACACCGGTATTTTACGGATTTGCGCTGATTTCGAAGGAGCGGGACGTTCTTTATGTGATGGACGGCAGATATGTGGAAAAGGCGGGACGCTCCGGACAGGCGGGATGTTCCGGTCAGGGCCTGAGAGTTCCCGGCTGCATCAGGGAATACGATAAAGTGTTTGACGATGTGAGCGCTCTCAGGGATTGCAGCGTCATCCTCGACGAGGAGTCGGTATCCTATTACATGGCCAGAGCCTTCGATGATTCCGTGGACAGGATATACCGAAAGAGTATCATCGAAGAGATGAGAGCCATAAAGAATGAAGGGGAGATAGCTGCCACCAGGAGAGCCCATATCAGAGACGGAGCCGCCGTCGTGAATACCATATACTGGCTGAAAAACAACGCGGGAAGCGGCAGTATCAGTGAGATGTCGCTGGCAGAACACCTGGGAGAGCAGAGACGGCAGCAGGGAGCATACGAACCCAGCTTCGATACCATCGCAGGCTATGAGGAGCATGGTGCCATCGTCCACTACTCGGCAACGGCGGAAACCGATGTCGTCCTGAAGGCGGAGGGCTTCCTGCTGATAGATTCGGGCGGTCAGTATGAAGACGGGACCACGGACATAACCAGGACTGTGGCGCTCGGACCGGTCGATACTCAGCGAAGGAGAGATTATACGGCGGTGCTGAAGGGGCACATAGCTTTGGCGACAGCCAGATTTACGGAAAAGGAGACAGGTGCTGATCTGGACGCCCTGGCCAGAGCGCCATTGAAAGAACTGGGGCTGGATTTCAACCATGGAACAGGTCATGGCGTGGGCCATATGCTGAGCGTCCACGAGGGACCTCACACTATAAGCCCGAGGGGAACATACTGCCATATCATGCCGGGGACCGTGACCAGCGATGAGCCGGGAGTATATCTGGAAGGGCAGTATGGGATACGCATCGAAAACGAGCTGCTTTGCGTGGAAGACGGCGGCGCGAGACATTTCGAGACCCTTACCTTCTGCCCTTATGAGCGGGAGGCGATAGAATCGTCGATGCTTACGGAAAATGAACGCAGGTACGTGAACAGTTATCACAGAAAGGTGTTGGAGACACTGGCGCCGCTGTTGGATGAGCCTGTGAAAAAATGGCTGGAGGAACAATGCGGAGAGCTTTAGGGAGGGAATGATGAAACAGTTTATCGATTTTACCGATAAGGTATGCCTCGTTACAGGGGCCGGGAGCGAAAACGGGATAGGGTTCAAGACTGCTGAGATCTTGGGACTTCTTGGCGGGCGGGTGATAATGGTATCCACCACGGAGAGGATCCTGGAGCGTGAGAGAGAATTGAAGAAACAGGGGATAAGGGTAAAGGGGAAAATAGCGGATCTGATGGATCGGAGCCAGGTGAAGAGCCTTATACAGGATATCATAGCAGTATATGGAAAGATAGACGTTCTGGTCAACAACGCCGGGATGATCCAGACAGGAGTGGCCGGTGAAGAAGAGGCCGATATCGAAGATGTGACAGATGAGAGCTGGGACAGGGATATAGAAAGGAACCTGGGTATCACCTTCAACGTGACGAGGGCGGTGATCGGCCATATGAAATCCGCCGGATATGGCCGGATCGTCAACACGTCGTCGGTCACCGGACCTGTAGTCAGTAATCCGGGCTCCGCTTCTTATTCTGCGGCCAAGGCTGCAATCGTAGGGATGAGCAAATCGGTAGCTATAGAAGCCGGGGGATATGGGGTCACGATAAACAATGTGCTTCCGGGATGGATACAGACGGCATCACAGCTTGAGGCGGAATATCAGGGCGGGCTCAATACGCCGATGAAGCGCAGCGGGACCGCGGAAGAGGTGGCCAGCATGATAGTCTTCCTTTGCTCGGAAAAAGCCTCCTACATCACAGGGCAGGAATTCATCGTCGATGGAGGCAATACTATACAGGAATACAAGGGAGCTCCTGAGTATTATTATTGATAGAGGAGGATGGATATGAGCGATGATAAAGGGGTACAGTCTGTAGAACGGGCGCTGGATATAATAGAGTCGGCAGCATCTCGGCAGGAAGGGAAGAGCCTCACGGAAATCTCCGCGGATACCGGGCTTCATAAGAGCACGGCCTACAGGATAATAAATACTCTGGTCAGACGAGGGTTCCTCATGAGAGAGGATGATGGAAATTATAAGTTGGGCCATAAATTGATAGAGACTGCCAGCTATTACATAAACGAGTTAGAGCTTCAGACAGAGGCACGGCCGTACATCGCAGAGATAAGCGCTTTTCTGGGGATGGCGTCGTATTTGGGAGTGTTGGAAAGGGAAAACGTGGTATATCTGGAGAAGATAACAGGGCCGTTCGCTCCAAAGGCTTTTTCTCAGATCGGCACAAGAGTTCCGGCATATTGCTCGTCTCTGGGGAAATGTCTGCTGTCGGGTCTTTCCAAAGACAAGATCGAGCGAACCATGGGGGAATGCAGTTTTATAAAATTCACGCCCAATACGATCTCCAGCATGGAAGAACTCCACAAAGAGCTGATAAAAGTCCGCAGACAGGGATGGGCCATGGATGATGAGGAATACGAGCCGGGGCACAGATGTGTAGGCGCGCCTATATACGATTATAAAGGCGACATCATAGCAGCCATAAGTGTCGGCGGAGACAGACATGTGCTGACTGATCAGCGTATAGAGGAAGTGGCTCAGTATATGATGAGGAACGCTATGGAAATATCTGAAAAGCTGGGATATCAGGAATAATGATCTTCGGTGGGGATATATAGCTATAGGGAAAAAGGCCGCGCGCCGACAGAGAAGTTTTTCTGTCGGCGCGCGGTCAGTAGATTTTTTGGTATATATCACATTTAGTCGATAATGTTTTTCAAAACGATGTTCTTGACTCTTGTCATCTCATTGAATGTACTCATCACGCCTTCGGTACCTATACCACTCTGCTTCCAGCCTCCGAACGGCATCTCGAACGCTCTGAAGAAGCTGGCTCCGTTGATAACGGCGCCGCCTGCCTCCATGGCTCTGGCGACCTTGAAGGCTCTCTTCTGGTTTGATGAGAATACACAGCTGGAGAGACCAAACTTGGAACTGTTGGCTATCTCGATAGCCTCCTCGTCTGTATCGAATCCGATGATAGGGACTACAGGTCCGAAGATCTCCATATCCTTGGCGACATCTGCTGTCTTAGGAACATCTACGATAACGGTAGGTTCGTAAAAGGCTCCGTTTCTCTTGCCGCCCAATATTATCTTACCGCCCTGTTCTACAGTCAGATCCACTTCCTTCTCTACTTTGATGGCAGCCTTTTCACTGATAAGGCATGCTATCTGGGTATCTTCATCTTTAGGATCGCCGTATTTCAACTGTTTTATCCTGTTGACAGCCTTTTCGGCGAACTCATCCTTCAGAGAATTATGGACGAGGAATCGTTTGCTTGCACAGCATACCTGTCCGGTATTGTACATCCTGCCCCATATCATCTCTTCCACTGCCAGGTCTACATCGCCGTCATCAAGCAGGATAAAGGCGTCGTTGCCGCCCAGTTCGAGGGCTGTGTGAGTAAGGTTGCCGGCCGCTATCTTCGCAGTGTCGATACCTACTTCCGTGCTTCCTGTCAGCGTTACGAGATGTACTCTTGGGTCTGCCACAGCTGTACTTTTAACTGAGCCGGGGGCTGTCACGCACTGGATGACTCCGTCAGGAACGCCTGCTTCTACCAGCATTTCCGTCAGCTTCATCAGCGTCAGAGGATTGTCCGACGAAGGAAGTACAATGGCAGCGTTGCCCATCATGAGAGCAGGAGCGACTTTCTGGTCGAAGAGGTCGCAAGGGAAATTGAATGGTATGATGCAGGCGACTACGCCGATAGGTTCTCTGGTAACCAACTGCATATGCTTATCCTGACCTGCCTCGGTCCCCGGAGGGATTATGGAGCCATAGTAATGTTTCGCGTGTTCGATGAATCCTGAAAAGCCTATTTTGATGTTGCCTATTTCAGCACGAGCTTCTGTTATAGGTTTGCCGTTTTCAGCTGACAGAGTCTGAGCCAGATCTTCCTTATTGAGGTCGACGATGTCCAGAAATCTGTAGAGTATTTCCGCTTTTTGAGAAATAGGTACATCAGCCCAGATCTTCTGACCAGCGACGGCAGCTGTTACGGCATTTTCCACGTCCTCTGCCGTGGCCTTAGGAACGCTGTCTATCACTTCGCCTGTAGCAGGCGCGATCACGTCGAATGTAGCGCCGCTCATGCTGTCGGTCTTCTGTCCGTTTATTATCATTTTCATAGTAGTGTCCTCCTTTATAATGATTTCCTGATCGCCAATTATTTTCCGAAAGCTGTGAACGAGAGCATCAGCCCGCCACAGGTGTTATTGCCGTCGTCTTCATAGCCGTATTCTCCGAAGGTGAATTCCATGATGAACGGGATATCGCCTGCATGCTGCTTCACCTGTTCATATACTTCGTTTATCCTTGCGTCGATGCCGGCTCTCCTGCCGCCGCAGTGCACTAAGTGAAGTCCGGCTATAGGTCCGTCTATTTTCTTCTTCAGCTCTTCAAGGGTCTTGCCTACTGCAGAGATCAGTTCGTCTACTGTAGCTTCCATCAATACTACCGCAGTATTCACTGCCAGATTATTTCCGATGTTCATGGAGCCGTCGTCGTTGCCATTCATCGGGTGTCTTATGGCCGCCAGATCTCCCAGTCTGTCCTTTACAGCCAGAGGTTTGCAGATGGCGTAGGAGAGAAGGTTTCCTCCGGCGACATCTTCTGCGCTGGCTCCTGTCCACTCCCTGTACTGTTGTATTGCCGGCTTGCCGTTGATTTCGACCAGAGTTCTGTCGCCGTCTATCTTGGTGATTATACCGGCTTTGTCAGTCTCGTTGTAAGCTCCTGTGAACTTATTGGCGAACGGTCTGTCAGTGTAGAAGAAGGCTACTGATACTCCGTCTGCCGTTACCATTTCGTCGGTATAGAGGAGCCATTGGCCTGTTATGGTATTGTCGGCGGCAGTACCTCCGAAGAATGGGACTCGGCCGATAACTTCGGTGATGCCTTTCAGATAATATTCCTCTTCTCCGGAAGGGGCCGACATATAAAAGTAGGCTGGAGCTTCGGTCTTCCCGGCAGCTTTCAGAGCCTTTTCGGCTACCTTGTGGCCGGTCTCCCTGGCAGTCCCTTCCTTAGGCATGCCGGCAACTCCCACAGTCAGTTCGTCGTCGGAGATTGCCATGATGCCGGCGAATCCGTCTTCACTGGAGATGAAACCGTCCGGGGTCATGACACCTGTGAAGGATGTGTTGCCGATGAGCGGTACTCCCGGCAGCTCGGCTGAGATGGCATCTATGAATTCTTTCTGATCGTATTGAACTCCACTGTATACAAAGGCCATCTTCATGTTATCCAGGTCTTCTTTTACCTGTAACGCTACTTCTCTTCCTGCCGCTGCGGCGTTGGCGTTGGTGCTGTTTCCTGTTTTGATCGTTAACATTACTGATTCCCCCTTTTCATATTATTTTTACTCATGTTTCCAAAATGCATACTATCTTGTTGTCTGAATTAATGATAATTCTGAAAAGGAAGAAGGGCAAATGTTCTAATTTTGCATTATAAAAACGCGGTTCCGCATTGTGAAACCGCGTTTCATAGAATAAGCAACACATTTATTTGTAAGAATTTATCAGGAACATTGGTTTTATGGCGATGATCTCATCGTATTCTTCCTGCTCCACCTGAACGTCCCGGTTGAGGGCTTTCAAGTCGTCCTTCAGAACGTCCAGAGCATCGGAGACGGCTGCGGCCCGGCCGTCGGCTAATATATCCTCCATCCTGCGGAGAACTGCCGGGTGGGCGTAGCGGGCGGGAAGAGGGAACCCGTGAAAATCCTCTATGTATTTTTCCATATCGTCTTCTGCTCTTTCAAGGGACTGCTGGATGCGCCGCTTGTTGTTCCTGGCTGTCGGCAGCACACTCATCCCGGAAAAGAAGAATATGGCTGCCAGTCCGAACAACAGGAAGTACAGGCTGAATCCTCCGACACCGCCTGTAATGATGGAATATATGCCATACGCAGCGGCTGCCGCGCCCATGAGGGTGATGAACATGGCGACCCATCTGTAGGCGGGGCTGCTGTTATCATAAGCGCGTTTCCGCCTGGCTGCGGCGCTCAGGTTCCTGAAGAGAGAAGGCTGTTTTTCCAGATAAAGAGCGCAGCGCTCGAGGAAGTCTATCTCCTGGCGGATGTCGTCAGGGATGGTTCTCTTCAGTTTTTTTTCCCTGTGACGCTCCTTGTCGGCCAGCTTTTTCTCTGCTTCAGCGCTGTGGCGCTTTATATCCGGGTGCTCTTCCGCTATACGGCGGAGAAGGGAATCCACTTGCTCTTCACGTTTGAAGGCGGATTTGAACTGACGTCCTCCGTCATATTCCACTACCAGATAAGGTATCGATGCAAAAATACCTTTGCCTGTGAAGCCGCCCTTGCTCATGGCTACCCGTTTATATATCCGCTCTGCGGAGGAAAAGGGGACATAGTATTTCCTGTCCAGCCACAGTCCGCCCATGTAGAGCGCTTTTTCCCCGACACCGCAGGGTCCGTATCTGGCACAGTTTTTCCTGTCGTATCGAAGCTGGTCGTCCGGAAGGGCGGACAAACTCAGTTTTATCGGTTTGAAGATCATCATCCTGCTCCCTTCGCGCGGCTGTGTCAGCCGATGGTCGTCTTAGGCTTTTTCCTGATGGCGTAGATGAATATGCCCAGGAAGAATGCCGCTAATATTATACCCGCCGGATATGCTATGGTCGTGGAAAGGCCGAAGCATTCAGGCGCGCAGAACAGATATGTCATGGAAACGGCACTCATGAAAGTGGCCGGAACTGCTGTGAGCCAGTAATTCTTCCCGGTGCGGAAGAGATACATGCTGGCCGTCCAGAGAACTATCATGGCCAGTGTCTGATTGGTCCAGCTGAAATATCTCCATACTACGGTATAGTCCAGATGGCCGATGAGAGCGCCTGCTGCCAGGAGCGGTATGCACAGTATCAGTCTGTTCTTGTACTTGTCCTGGCTCATGCCGAACCAGTCGGCCAGAGTGAGACGGGCGCTTCTGAAGGCCGTATCCCCGGATGTTATCGGGCATACGATGACTCCTATCATAGCCAGAGCGATGCCGATGCCGCCCATGGTCTTGGAGCATACGTCGTAGATGGCCGCCGACTGACCTCCGGCCAACACTTCTGCGAGACCTGTGTTGAGTCCGCCGGTGACCTCGTAGAGAGCGCATCCGGCAGCTGCCCATATGAGGGCGATGACACCTTCGGCTGTCATGGCGCCGTAAAATACGAATCGGCCCTGACGTTCTGATTTCATGCAGCGGGCCATGAGAGGCGACTGTGTGGAGTGGAAGCCCGATATGGCTCCGCAGGCAACGGTTATGAACATGAAGCTCCATATAGGAGTCCCGTCAGGGTGCATATTGGTGAAATTGTCCCATATCTCAGGGATGCCGTACTGCGAATTGACGAATATCCCCAATATCACGCCGACTGCCATTACGATGAGGCAGACGCCGAAGATGGGATATATCTTTCCGATGATCTTATCTATGGAGAGGAATGTGGCGATGAAATAGTAGGCCAGGACTATCCAGAGCCAGAATTCGGCATTTGCCAGAATACCGCCGATGCCGCCCTGAGCGAACAGCGTCACGATGAGTCCTGCAGGGCCGACGGCAAATACAGTGCCTACCATCACCAGCAGAACGACGCTGAATACGCGCATGAGATTCTTCATGAATTTTCCCAGATATATGCCGCATACTTCCGAGATGGAAGCGCCGTCGTTTCTCTCCGACAGCATGCCGGAGAAGTAGTCGTGGACGCCTCCGGCGAAGATGGTGCCGAAAGTTATCCACAGGAACACGACCGGTCCCCATAAAGCTCCCTGCATGGCTCCGAAGATAGGCCCCAGTCCGGCGATATTGAGGAGCTGTACCAGGAACAGCTTCCACTGCGGCATGACCACATAATCGACGCCGTCGTTTATCTTTACAGCCGGTGTCTCCCTGTCGTCAGGCTCGAAGGTGTTTTCGGCGACCTTGCCGTAGACGAAATATCCGCCTATCAGAAGAATGAGGCAGATGATAAAACTGATCATAAAAATTCCCCCTCTGTCATTTCAGGTATTATTTCAGGTCTTCTCTCGAATTCTCTCGAACAACCCAAAATATTATACCGCAGGCGAGGGGGAATGTCTATCGTCGTGTTAAATTGTCGATTTTTGTGATAAATCGTCTGAATATGTTATCTTCAGCCTCCGGCTACGACTCGTCGCAGCGTCACCTTATCTCCGTCCTGGATGACGGTAGCTTCGTAATCAGCGGGGCGGATACGAACCTCATTTATCTTTACCATGGCGCGGCTCATCTTCTGTTCCTTCATCAGCTCCGCGACGTTGATGCCGTCGGCCAGTTCCGTCTCCTTCTGGTTCAGTATGACTTTCATCCTAACACCTCCTTATCAAAGTCCGATGTATTCGGCGTATACGGCTTTGGCTCTTTTCTCATCGCTTACATGCTTGATGATGGCCCTGCCGTTTTTGAAAAGCTTTATATCGATATTGCCGTCGCTGAAATCCAGGGTGTATTTAGTATATTTCACTGTACCCTGGGACGCCAGCTTCTCGGCATATTTTTCAAAATCCAGTTCCACTTCCTTCTTCGGTATCACCTGAACGGAATCCTTGCCGCACATGGTGGCTGTCTGAGAACCTACCTTGCCGTAAAAGGCGTAGTCCTGTCTGCCGCATACGGGGCAGTCGGGATCCTTGTCGACGGGAACCAGGTCAAAGTAGTTTTCCCATACATCGAAAGTCACCAGATCCTTTCTCACCGCGTCGGAATCGCTGAGTATCTTCAGAGCCTCCGCCGACTGGAGAGCCGCTACGATGGATGCTGCTGAATTGAGTATGCCGACTGTGGCGCAGGTGGGCTGTTCGCCTCCGGCGTCGTATTCGTCCCCCAGGAAACACCTGAGACACGGCTCATCGTCGCCCGGCATTACGTTCATGGTCATGCCGGAGGAGGCCAGCGTGCCTCCGTATATCCACGGCTTCTTCAGGTGGTGACAGGCTTCGTTGAGAAGGAGGCGCACCTCCATGCTGTCGGTGGCGTCGATGACCAGATCCACATCTTCTATCAGGTTATCGATGGTGCCGCTGTTGACGTCGGAAATGACAGGGTCGATGACCACTTCGGAGTTCACTCCTCTGAGATACTGAGCCGCGGTGACAGCTCTCGGAGTTTCGTTTTTCGCTTCCTCTTCGGTGAAAAGCGTTTGCCTTTGGAGCTCTGCCATTTCGATGTAATCGCCGTCTATCAGTTTCAGATATCCGACGCCGGCTCTCGCCAGGTTGTTGGCGACGGCTGCGCCGATGGAGCTCATCTCGATGATAGCTACCCGGCCTTTACCTATTTTTTCCTGACCTTCCTTGCCGATGCCGGCGAAGATCTCCTGTCTGACATATCGTGAAACGTTATTGCTCATTAAAGTTCACCTCTGCTTATGATGCCGACTGCTTCTATGCAGGCGTCGATGTCGTCTTCGGTGGTGAAATATCCGGGACTGATGCGGACTGTGCCGCCGCTGTCCAGTGTACCTATCGTTCCATGGGCGTCCGGCGCGCAGTGGAGGCCGCTCCTGGTAGCTATGTCGAACACCTGATCCAGGTATATGGAAATATCCTGGGGTTCATATCCGTCGATAGTTATGGAGACTACCGGACCCCGTTCATGATCCAGCGGGCTGTAGATACGGACTCCTTCCAGAGACGAAAGACCGTCTATAAGCCTGTCTGTAAGGGCTTTGTCGCGGGCATGGATCTTGTCGATGCCGGTATCCATTATGAATTTTATCCCTGCGCCGAGTCCTGCTATACCGGGAACGTTCAGCGTCCCGCTTTCGTATCTGTCAGGCCTTTCCTCAGGCTGGTGGAGCATTTCCGATCGGCTGCCGGTACCGCCTTGCTTTATAGGACGGATATCCAGGCCCGGTTTTATGTAGAGGCCACCAGTTCCCTGAGGTCCGTAGAGGCACTTGTGTCCGGGAAAGGCAAGCATGTCTATGTTCATTTTCTGCACGTCTATTTTTATCGCGCCGGCTGACTGCGACGCGTCGACAAGGAACGGCACGCCTTTTTCTCTGCATATAGCTCCTATGGCGGCCACATCGTTGATAGTGCCTGTCACGTTGGACATGTGGGTGAAGACTGCCAGCTTAGTGTTTTCCTTTATGGCGGAAGCCACATCCGAAGGATCGACGCCGGTTTCCAGCGAAGCATTCACCTTCGTCACCTCCACTCCCGCATCCTTGAGATGTTCCAGAGGGCGGGCCACAGCGTTATGCTCTATGGAAGATGTGATGATATGGTCACCCTTAGATACCGACCCCTGTATGGCCAGGTTCAAAGCGTCGGTGGCATTGGAGCAGAATATCATCGATTCCGGATTCTCTGAATGGAAAAAACGGCTGCAGAGCAGTCTGGCCTCAGCGACGATATCTCCGGCCTTCAGAGAGATCTTGTGTCCGGAACGGCCAGGGTTGCCGGATGCGTTTCGAAGCGCGTCGTCTGCGGCGGAATATACGGTCTCCGGCTTCTGGCCGGAGGTAGCCGCGTAATCTAAGTAAATCATAAATCCCCTTCCTTTGTATTGCTACATTTAATATATTGTACCACATATGAAAAAATTTGAGTACGTGAATTTGCTCTGTTATAATAAAAAGCCAGGGAGGGCAGATATGAGATATGATTTTGACGAGATTATAGACAGGCGGGGAACCAATGCGGAGAACGTTGAGGGCTTCAGGTCATATATGTTTTCCGATGACCCCGATATGAAATTGCCTGTGGCTGACGATGAGCTGATAAGAATGTGGGTGGCCGACATGGATTTCGCGGTGGCTCCTGAAATACGCGAAGCCGTCAAGGCGCGGGTGGATCGGAAGATACTGGGCTATACCAGTGTTTTCGACAGCGGATATCACGACGCTTTTTCAGGCTGGTGCAAACAGCGGTATGGATGGGATTTTCCACAGGAACAGCTGGTTTTTTCTCAGGGAGTGGTCCCGGCTCTTTACGAGCTGACAGAGGACATGACGGGTCCGGGGGACAAGATATTGTTCCTGTCGCCCGCGTACGGGCCTTTCAAATACGCTTGCAGGAGGAGCGGAAGAGAGCCTGTGTTTTCTCCTCTCGTCGAGATGGAAGATGGATTCAAGGTGGATATGGAGGACTTTGAGGCCAAAGCTTCGGATCCGGATGTCAAGCTGGTGATATGGTGTAATCCTCACAATCCGACGGGCAGGGTCTGGACTGAGGAAGAGGCTCAGGCAGTGGCCGGGATAGTGGAAAGGAACAGGCTGTGGATCATTTCCGATGAGATACATTGCGACCTTACGAGAAAAGGTCAGCAGCATACCCCTATGGGAAAGGTGATGGCAGATTATGAGAAGCTGGTGACCTGCATGGCTGCCAGTAAGACCTTCAATCTGGCGGGAACTATGTTTTCCAATATAATAATACGGGATGAAGCTCTTCGGAAGACCTTCGTAAGGAACGATAAGCTGGGCGGGATGGTCAACCCTCTGTCACTGGAAGCCTGTAAAGCCGCTTATGAGAAGGGCGGACCGTGGCTTGAGGAGCTGAGAGGATATCTGGATGATAATTTCACTTTCGCTGTGGACTTCATAAGGGAAAACATGCCTGGTGCTGTCTGCCGCATTCCGCAGGCTACATATCTCCTGTGGGTGGATATGAGGGCGTGTCTTGCGGATATCGCGACAGCTTCAGCTGCATCCGGCGGTGCCGGACTTTCCCGATTCTTCGCGGAAAAGGCGGGAGTGCTGGTGGAAAGCGGCAACAGGCTGTTCGTGGACAATGCTGAGGGATTCATCAGAGTAAATCTGGCGGCTCCAAGAGCTGTGGTCAGGGAAGGTCTGAAGAGAATGGCCAAAGCCGTGGCGGAACATCAGAAAATATCAGCGCGATGATATTTATGCAGGAGGTGCAGCGGCAGCGCCGGACAAACCCGATACGATACGCAAAGCTGTTTCTTTCAGCTTGATAGAAGGAGGCGGCAAAGGTATAATGTTCACAGAAGAAGTCATTAGAAAGGTCAAACGGAGGAATGGATATGGATAACAACAAACGGCCTGAGACCATGGAGCGCATAACTACCCAGGCTCTGGCGGAGGCATTTATCGATGAAAAGGTAAAGGAAATAAAGGAACAGGTTGGAGACAAGAAGGTGTTGCTGGCTCTTTCCGGCGGAGTCGATTCGTCGGTGGTGGCAGCCCTGCTGATAAAAGCCATAGGGCAGCAGCTGGTATGCGTCCATGTAAACCATGGTCTGCTGAGAAAAGGTGAGCCGGAACAGGTGATCGAGGTCTTCAGGGATCAGATGAACGCTAATCTTGTCTATGTGGATGCGGTGGATCGTTTCCTGGAAAAGCTGGCAGGAGTGGAGGAACCGGAGAAGAAGAGGAAGATAATCGGAGCTGAGTTCATCCGTGTCTTCGAGGAAGAAGCACGTAAGCAGGAAGGAATAGAGTTCCTGGCGCAGGGGACCATATATCCCGATATACTGGAGAGCGACGGCGTGAAGGCTCACCACAATGTGGGCGGGCTCCCTGATGATATGCAGTTTGAGCTGGTGGAACCGGTGAAGCTGCTCTACAAAGACGAAGTGCGCGTGGTGGGCGAGGCTCTCGGATTGCCTGATAATATGGTGTATCGTCAGCCATTCCCCGGCCCCGGTCTGGGCGTAAGGTGTACAGGAGCCATAACACGCGACAGACTGGAAGCCGTAAGGGAGGCTGATGCCATCGTGAGAGAAGAGATAGAAAAGATGGAAAGCCTGCCTTGGCAGTATTTCGTAGCTATACCTGATGTCAAATCCACCGGCATCAAGGATGGAAAGAGGTACATGGGTTGGGCGGCTGTGATCAGAGCTATCAATACAGTGGATGCTGTGACGGCGGAATCCGTGGAGATACCATTCGATATGCTGCGCCGCATGCGTGATCGCATAATCGCCGAAGTCCCGGGGATCAACAGGGTGCTGTGGGATATTTCCGGTAAACCGGTTGCTACTATCGAGTGGGAATAGCCTATAAATATAAAGAACCGTTGAAATTTCAACGGTTCTTATTTTCGTGGGATCAAGTTTGGAGCCAAGCTAGAAATATTTGCAAAATTCGTCATTAATTTTTATTATTATGAGACACATTATTTTTAGGATTTGATAGTAGTTGCTTTCTGAAGCTTTTTCATCAATTGGATTGTTACCATGACAGTATTTATTTCGTAAATCTAAACCATTTGAGTACTTATGCATGTTTAGCATATAATCGAGATAGTCTTGTTCTGGTTTAGAAAACAGCGTTCCTGATGTTACTACCTTATGCTCCTCTATAAGAGTGTTTAGATAAGCGTTGCTTTTATAGTGATCTACTCTTATAACTTCATCATAGTAAATATCTCTTAAAATTACAGCCTTTTCGATATTAGGTTTTATATAACCATTTTCATTCAGGTATAGATACTTGGTATATATGAGCTTATTAATTGCAGGAACCTGATATTCTTTAAAATCAGTAGTTTTTAGATTTTCATGCAAGATCATTTGTAGGAAATTTGGATATTTGCTACCGATTTTCTTCACATAATGTATTGTGGATTGGTCAGAGAATAAAGCAAATATAGCATCATTCACTTCTTTGTCGTCTAAATATCCGTATTTTTGTTCATTAAAGCTCTTTATTTGAGAGAATACTATAGGTTCAGATGCAAACTCAAAGAGTTCTCTATTTATGCCTTTTGATGAGACAAACATATTGAATTGCTTAAGAATACTATCCATTTCTATTAATAGATTTCGACATTGTTCTCTATAAGTAGTACCTTTTGATGAAGGAGAAAAATAAAAATCGTTTGCATTGAACTCAAGGGAAAGATAATCTTTAAAAAACCATGCGATTACATTTTCTAAGTTTATGTCGTGTAACGATAATTCTTTTACATATGCTTCAGTTTGCAGTAAGGAAATAATATCCTTCTGTAAAAAGACTATGCCACGGATATACTCTGTTTTGCCCTTTGTCCCCAATGTGGATTCCATAATACTTAAATCACTTTTTCGGGAGACGAAGGTTGAGTTCATTTTACTATCAACAAATTCGAATAGATATATTAAATTATTGAGTATCGTTGGATAGTCAAGATTTTCTTCCAGCCATGTTTTGCTATAAGTGTATTTTGGCATAGTTGGACTACTAAAATCCATTTCAACATCTACACAATTTCCAAAAGTTACTTCTCCACCATAATAGAAGCCAGATTCAGGAGGGATGAGTTTTTCGCAAATAGTCTCATTCATTTTGTATGCC
>UQRM01000028.1 GCA_900543485.1 uncultured Eubacterium sp.
GTATGTCGGATTTTTCAAAACTCCGGAGCTTAAGAAAAGACCTTCTATATAGTTACGCCTATAAAACTCAATCGTCATTCTGGCTGTGGCAAAATAGGGGACAATACCAAAGGCAACTCCCAACACAGCTAAAACAACCGAAATGATGTAGCCAGTCTTATGCGGTCTGGCAAACTCTACAAGCCTGCCAAATGGATTCCCGCCCTGCGACTGATTCATATAAATCCCTCCTTTGGTTAGGTTTTGCTAACTCTTGTTCAAAAGAATAAGCCGATAATCTGTCATGTGATTTTACATAAACAAATTATCGGCTCTGCGTCTTAGCGTCTGGCACTACTGATAATCGTATTTTCATATTGTCAACATCTATCAAACATTCCTGCTTGCATTTGGGACAAAATATTGGAAAGTTCCTCAATGAAGTATCTGCCCGTATCTTTGTCCGTGTTCTGCATTTACAAAAAGGGCAGTGAATCCATCCGCTTTCGTCCACGCAAAAGCTTTCTGTTTTCTGCATTTCCTTCGCACCTTCTTTCTTATTTTTGATAATATTCTTTCCAGCCATTCCCATAAAAAGCACGCAGCTCATTGATATACTTCTTTGCTTCTTCCATCGGCATATTGTGAATTACCACTTCAAATATACCGGAGTAAAAAGCACTGGAAACAACGTGTAAGAATCCATCTGTAATTCGCCCTTCCGACAGAGCTTTACTTCCAACTTGAATCAAGAATTTCTTTGTACAATCCGTATCCAGTTCCACTAATCCTTCCAAAAATTCCTGATAATAATTCCCCGGCGCTCCAGTAATCAGCAACTTAAATTCAGAAAAATATTCATAGATATATGCAATCACAACTTCAAAGCCACGGTCTGAATATTCCATAAATTTTTCGTTTTGCTCGCGCTCTGTCAAAGAAGAAAAGCTGCTTAATGATTGCCTTAATAGCTCTTTCATGCCGTTAGCTGCTGGTTCAACAAGAAATCGGAATAATCCCTCTTTATCCGAATACCGCGTATATATTGTGCTGGTGCTGACACCGGCATTTTGAGCAATCGTCCGTATCGAAGCATCCGTATAGCCTTTTTCTAAAAATTCTGCTTTCGCACAGGCAAGAATCTTCTCGTCAAATTCTTCAATTCTACTTGCCATTGATTACCTGCCTTTCTTTTAAAACATCGTTTCAAAAACATTGTATTAAAAACACTGTTTTAATTATAGCAAAGAAATACAGATTGTCAAGAGATTCCTATTAATTTCATCTTTATTCATAAAATATTGGCTTAACCTTTGAAATTCTAATCAGTCTGGCTGTGTGCAATTTGTGTCGACCAGCGGTCACTGATGCGGTGCTAAACGGCCATCCTGCGTTATTCAATGACCAATAATATAGATTTTACCTCAATGGTAGGAGCTAACGTCAGCACTGTACGTGCATCATTGTCGTCAAAATTCATTTGGAGTGATGTTTAACAAACGATCCAAGCTATACTTTAGGATTTTTCATTTAAACACAGATATCAACAAACTACCCTTTTAAATATTTGCACAGCAAATCCTCTTTCCCGTCATCCTCGATGCTCTCTACTGCATATCGTAACCATTCGTCTGGTGTCGGTATCTCACCAGCACAAGGTATTTTTCTCCACTGTGCCCTTTTTTCCGGATCAGGATCATTCCACCCTTTTTCAATTCGGGCAGAAATAATTGCCCTCATTTCCTCTACTGTAATATCACGTTCATGAGCCAAACGTTCAAATATATGCTCTGCCATAATTTAGCCTCCTGGACATCCTAAATATTATTCCTTGATAGCTGCCAAGCCATTACTGTGTAAGTCCTTTTCAGGAAATATTATAGCTACCGATTGTGACTATTATATCACCATTCTGGGACTTAGAATAGATACAGATAGGTAGGTGATGATATGGATACGCAGAAACGAATCAGAGAACTGATGGAAGAACGGAAATGGACAGACTACCGTCTGGCAAAGGAAGCAAACCTCTCCCATTCCACCGTTACAAATATGTTCAACAGAAATAACGCACCAACTCTGCCAACTTTGGAAGCAGTATGCCGTGCGTTTGGTATCACCTTGGCTCAGTTCTTTGCCGAAGGCGAAGAAGCTCAATTAACCGAAGAACAACAGAAGCTCTTTTCAAAATGGAGTACCCTGACCGACAGGCAGAAACAAATTCTTCTTGAACTGATGGATGCCATTTAAAGCACATCACTCCCACACCGGGAAAGATGTGCTTTTCTTTTTGCCTGCATCCATGCTGTCAACTCCACATACCATTTATCCAACCTGTCAACTCAACACCCCCAATATCAAAATCAGCCACTCAACTCTCCGCCAATTTTCACAGTAGACCAGTTCCCACTTACCCGTAAAATGAAAAAATCCAGGAACCGGAACCTGTCCTCTGACAAGCCCCAACTCCCGGAAATTCTTTATTTTCTACACTTTTTCGCTGTTCTATTCTTTAACTTTTGACATCAATACTACGCACTCCACATGCCCTGTATGCGGAAACATGTCCACAGGAGTCCCCTCCACGAATTCATATCCCAAGTCCCCAAGCAGTCTCACATCCCGCGCCAAAGTAGCCGGGTCGCAGGACACGTAGATTATTTTTCCAACGCCTACGGAAGCCACTGCTTCCAAAAGCTCAGGCCTGCAGCCTGCTCTCGGTGGATCCAGTATGGCTATGTCGGCACGGCGTATCTGAGCCGCCAGTTCTTCATCGACAGCAGCCGTGTCGCCATCTGTTTTTCCTGCCGCCTTCACACAGGCCGGCAATACCTCCTCTGCTCTGCCGCATATATATCGCGCATTGACGATTCCATTGATGACGGCGTTCCTGTTGGCGTCGATAACGGCTTCCTTCACCGACTCTATGCCGACGACGGCCTCAGCCTCATCGGCGCAGTAAAGGCCTATGGTACCGACACCGCAATATATATCCAGTACCACGGGTTTACTGCCTCCCGGGGCCAAGTCGCCGTTCGGGGCCGTGGCGCTTGCGGCCGCCTCTGTCTCCGGCCCGGCCGCCGGATTGTCCGGGTCGGGGGCGGCCATATCCCGGAACTCGTCCGGGCGGCCGAACCCACAGTACTCCCTCACCTTATCGTATAGCCTCTTCATCTGTACCGGGTTCACCTGATAAAAACTGGCCGGCGATATCTCCAGTTCAAGGCTGCCCAGCCTGTCGTTTATCACCGGTTTCCCGGCTGCCACTACATTCTTATCGCCCATGATACTGCGATTGTCCCCGGAGCCGGAAATTTGAACATCGCCTATGCCTCTCATGCTTCCCATATCGCGACGGTCGCCGCGGCCCTTGCCGTTACCGGCCTTTTTTCCGCCTGGCGTAGTGATGCCTTTGCTCTTTTTGATACTGAGGACAACGCTCTCAAGAGAATATCCCACATCATATATAGCTTCATCCATCATCTCTATCAGCTTCTGGACGTTAGGTATCCCGTTGCCGTTGATGACCAGTATCACCATCACTTCTCCGCTGGAAAATCCGGTTTTCACGATAAGATGACGCATCAGACCTTTCTCCCATCTGGGATCCCACGCAGTGATGTTATCCTCCGCCATGAAACGCCTGAGAGCGTCGGCAGCCGCCATAGCTGGCAGCGACTGGAGGTAACAATCTCCGCAATCCACCACCAGGTGACTCCTGGCCTGGAAAAATCCAACAGCCGGCTCTCCCAGATTTTCCACGATACCGCCCTTCCTGGTGATTATGCCTCCCGTACTGATGGGAAATTGCGCCTTATTCCTGTATCTGAACGTCCCACTGCCATCGTTGTCGCTCTCATCCATGCCGATGATAGGCATCACAACCGGTTCTTTCAGCCCTGCCAGCCGCTGCAGCTTTTCCCGCACCTGGCGCTCCTTGAGTTTAAGCTGCTGAGGATACTCCAGTTTTCCATATGGACAGCCGCCGCACCCCTCATCGAAAAAAACGCAATCGAATTCACCGGACCGATACGGCGATGTCTCTACCATCTCCACCATATCTGCGAATCCATAGTTCTTCTTGACTCTGGTCATCTCCGCCTTCACCTTGTCCCCCACCACGGTTCCCGGGACAAACACTACGAATCCATCGGCCTTTCCTATACCCTGGCCTTCACCGCTCATATCCTCTATTACGATCTCGACACTGTCACCCTTTTTCAAATCATTCCTCTCCATTTCTAAAACCACTTTTTCTTCTTGAATATAATTATCTCCACGATGACGACGATGACAGCCGCCGCGATGACGATGCCATACGCCCAAGGCATATCAAGCTCAGGCATATTGCGGAAGTTCATGCCATACCATCCCGTTATCAGTGTGAGCGGCATGAATATGGTCGTCACGATGGTCAGTATCTGCATCACCTTGTTCTGCTGGGCGTTGATCCTGGACTGATGGATATCCCTTATCTGCATCACGTATTCAGCCATCCCCATGACGTCCTGATAAAGCCTGTCTATCCTGTTGCCAAGGTAAGCGAAGAACTGCCGGTCTCTCTCGTTTCCTGTCCTCGACATGAACGCCTCCAGCTCATCCACCACATCGGCCAGCAATTTGTAATAGCTGGCCAGGTCCCGCAGATTCTTCCTGTGCTGCGACAGATATCCGTCAAAATCATCAGGTATCCCGCGACTACCGTCGGTCACCATGTCCTCCACCGCGTCCAGCTTTTTATCATATCCATCAAGGAACAACAGATCGTCCCTTATCACATATTCAATCAGAGAAAACATGATGAAGGCGGCTCCCGCCTCATCTATGCTGCCGCCATCCTGCACCTCTCTCATTATCTTTTCGGCCTGTCCGTCATCGTCTATTATCAGCAGCCTGTCCCCGTCCAGCCGGAATCCGCATCTGAGCCTGACCTTTTCCGTATCCTTCTTGTCAGGTATCAGCAGAGTTCCTGCTACGCAGTCACCAAACACGTTGGCGCTGCAGTGTTTCACGGCAGCAGGGCGCCCGAACATCAGTCTTTGTCCGGCCAATTCTCCGTATTTACTGAAGAAGTCGTCAGCCGACATGATCTCAAAGTTTTCCATATGTATAACAGCTCCTCTGTATCACAGCTCTTTCGCTATCTCCTCTATCCGCCTCAATCTGTTGTTCATCCCAGATTTGGAAAGCGGGGGCGTCATCATTTTCCCCAGCTCCTCTATCCCCACGTCAGGGTTTTCCAGCCGCAGCTCCGCCGCCTCCCGCAGCTTAGCCGACAGAAAGTCCAGCCCTCGCTCTTCTATTATTCTTCTTATGCTGAGTATCTGCTTTTCGGCAGCCTTTATGGACTTGTCGATGTTGGCGTTGTCAATGTTGTTGAGCCTGTATGTCTGAGACCTGAGCCCCTTCATCATCATTATCTCGTCAAACTTGAAGAACTGGCTTGATGCCCCCATTATACCAATAGCGTCACGCACCTGTTCTCCTGCCTTGAGATATACGCCGTACCCCTTCTTTCGATTTACTATCTTCGCGTTTATATCGGCAAAGCTGTTCAGGAGCTTCCGCATATCCTTTGCAAGCGTTTCCGTACCAGTGCTTATCTCGAAGTGATACTCCTTCTCCGGATTGTTGACGGTGCCGGATCCAAGGAATGCCCCTCTGAGATACGACTTTCGGCAGCATTTCGTCCTTACAAGTCCGTCATATATGCCGTCACTGATGAAATTCATACCTTCCTTGACCATCAGTATCCCCGTTTCCCTGAGTATTTGTTCGCTGAGATTTTCCGGCCCTATGGAAAGCATATACGAATGTCCCTTCTTGGGTGAACTTTCCTGTCCCATGCCTACCGTCGTATCGACGGAAAAATATGTCTTTATCAATGTCTTGTAATGTCTGGCCACAGCCGGGTTGGATGTGGTCATCACTATCCTGAACTTGCCGCCCCCTGCCAGGTGTATACTCCCGGCAAAACGTATGAACCCTGCTATCTCGGCCAGCATACAACATTTCTTCTCCGGCATGATGCGTGCCAGCTCATTTTTAGTCTCCGATGAAAAAGACATACTTCACCATTCCTTTCTCCCCCTCCACATATTGAAAAGGCTGCCGCCCGGACGTCTCACCATCCCTCATGCGGCAGCCTGCCTGTCATCTCATCTATCGCCTCTTCGCCTATAAGTCTCTGTGTTCCAGCGTCGTACGTCTGCCGCTGTCCCGAAGCCGCCTGTGGAGCTCATTTGCCACCGCCACGGAGCGATGATGTCCTCCGGTACATCCGATGCAGACATTGAGGCTGTACTTCCCCTCTTTGATGTAAAACGGTATCAGCATATCTATCATATCCATGGCCTTTTCGATGAAATCGTTGGTGACCTTGTGCTTGAGCACATACTTGCTCACTTTGGCGTTGTTGCCTGTAAGTGGTCTCAGGGATTTCACGTAATACGGATTGGGGATGAAACGCATATCAAACACCATATCGGCAGCCATCGGAGTCCCTCTCTTGTATCCGAAGGACATGATATTGATGATAAACGTATCGCTGGTTTCCTCCGATGTGAGAAGGTGCTTTATCTCCGCCCACAGCTGGGCTGACTTCATGTTGGATGTATCGATGACATAATCAGCCTGCTTTCGCAATTCCTCCAGCATTTCACGCTCTCTGTGCAGCCCTACCGCCACCGGTCCGCCTTCCGAAAGAGGATGGCTCCTTCTGGTCTCATTATACCTTCTAAGCAACGTATCGTCCGATGCCTCCAGATACAATATCTTGAAATCCATCTCATCTTTCTTCATCTCTTCCAGTGATTCTTTCAGATCGTCAAAGAGCTTTCCGCCTCTGACATCTATGACAAAAGCTGCCTTATCTATACCTTTGCCGTTTCCCGCCAGGTCTATGAAACTCTTGATGAGAGCCGGCGGCATATTGTCCACACAGTAATACCCCATATCTTCCAGGCAGTCCACCGCCTGGGTCTTTCCCGCTCCCGAAAGTCCTGTAACTATTATCGCTTTCATTGCTCTTCCCCCTTGCACCGCCGGGTCTCCGCGGCCACACAGCTCATGCAGCTATATTTCCTCTATATTAACTATTCTTTTAAGATCCAGACCTGCCTCCGCGGCTCTCTCTATCCCTTCCTTATAATCCCCCACCCTGTCGGGAGTATGGGCGTCGCTGCTGATGATGAACTTCACATCTTCCACCTGCGCGGCTATCTTTATCTCCTCCACCGTCATATGACCGTGCCATGTGTTTATCTCCATCAGAGTATCAGTCTCCGCGCAGACTTCGGCGATTGCCCGTATATCAAAGGGACCCTTGTCTCCTGGGTGGGTCAGGATGGCTATATCGTTTTCCTTCAGAGACCTTATCACCATATCCGTATTGATCTTTTTCAGCTTGTCCTCACCGCTCCTGAAGCCCTTGTTCCAGAGCCAGTTCCTGATGCAGTGACAGCCGAACAACCCGTAATGATATCCGGCTATGACGAAATCGAATTCCTCGAACTCCTCCGGCGTGATGTCCAGTCCATTGCCACCTTCCACGATATTGGCTTCCACGCTCATCTTCACGTTGAGCTTGGGATACTTGACATTCATCCTCTCGATATCGTTTCTCATATTGACTATTTCGTTCCTGTTGATGCCGTAGAACAGATGACCCGGCCCGTGGTCAGAAATGGCGATGAACTCCAGCTTCCTGTTGAACGCCTCCCTGACGTTATCCTCTACAGACCCCTTCCCATGGGAATATGTGGTATGGGTATGTAGATCATAGACGAGTCTGTACCTGTCCGAAATCTTCTCATTGCTACCCAATTATCCTTACCTCCATCTCCAGTCTCACCCCGGATTCATCGTACACTCTGGCCTGGATGATCTCCGCCAACTGCAGGATGTCCGATGCCGTGGCTCCCCCTTTGTTTATTATAAATCCACTGTGAAGCTCCGATACCTGAGCTCCCCCTACGACGAGACCTTTAAGTCCCGCGTCCTGTATCAGCTTTCCGGCGAAATACCCTTCAGGCCTCTTGAAAAAGCTTCCTGCACTGGGAAAATTGACAGGCTGTTTCGAATTTCTCCGCTTCATCAGCTGACTCATCTCTTCCTTTATCTCTTTCTGATCGCCTTTCCTGAGCTTCAGCTCCGCTTCGACTACCACATCACCTGTTTCATGTAATATCGTATGCCTGTACCCCATATCCAGCTCACGTCCGGTCACATAGCGCTCGTTTTTTCCATCCTTGGAGATCAGTCTGGCTCCTGCCAGGATATCCCGCAGCTCTCCGCCATAGGCTCCGGCATTCATGAATACCGCCCCTCCAATAGAGCCCGGTATTCCCGACGCGAACTCGAACCCCGTGAGGCTTTCCTCCAGCGCCGCTCTGGCTACTGCCGACATCAGCGCACCGCTTCCGCAGATCAGGTTTTCCCCTTCCCGTCTGATATTATCCAGACCTTTTCCTATCCTGACCATGACACCGTCATATCCACTGTCCTTCACCAGTATATTGGAGCCGTTTCCGAATATCATATATCTGCAGCCTGATTCCGACAATACTCTCAGCATATCCTTGAGCTGCTCCGCATCACGCGGGCTTACCATAAGTCTGGCCTTCCCGCCTGCTCTGAATGACGTATACTCCGCCATAGGCGCATCTTCCACTATGATCTCAGCCGCGGCGTCCCCTGCCAAATCCGTCAGTGCCTTCTTCAATTCATCTATCTTCATCGTTTTTCCCGCCTTTTTCTCATCTTAAGTGGCCTCTTTCTTTCCGTCTTCCGTCTTACCGTATAATTATCCACCTTGTATTCCGCCAGATCTGTAGCCAACCCTCGCTTTTCCAGTCTGTTGTTTATCGCTCTTGAAACATATGCGTAGATGACAGCGAACATAGGGATACCTATGACCATACCTATGAAGCCGAATAAGCCTCCTCCTACCAGCACAGCGAACAATACCCAGAAACTGGCCAGCCCCGTGCTGCTGCCCTGTATCTTAGGTATCAGTATGTTCCCGTCAAATTGCTGCAATATGATTATGAATATAACGAAGTATATGCACTGCCTCGTATCCACCATCAGGAGCAGTAACGCCGACGGTATTGCGCCGATGAACGGCCCGAAAAACGGGATTATATTGGTTATTCCTATTATACAACTTATAAGAAGAGTATATTCCCATCCGAACAAGGTCATCACGATAAAACATATGAGCCCTATTATGAACGAATCTATTATCTGCCCGTTTATGAATCCTCCGAATGTCCTGTTGGTGAAATGAGCGCCCTGGACGATCTCATCGGCTGCCTTCCTGCTGAATACGGCCATGATTATTTTCTTCATCTGCGCAGCGAAATTCTCCTTGCTGTTGAGGAAATACACGCATATTATTATCCCCAGGAAAAAGTTCTTCACCACATTGAAGACTCCCATAACGCCCTCGGATATGCCTGCCGCTATGGAACTGTACTCCGGCAGCAGCCTCTCGGTGACGAACGCTATGGCGTTTTCAGTAAAGTTGTTTATCCATCCGTTCAGAACGGCCTGGGCTTCCGGCCATCCGACCAGCTTGACATCCAGCCAGCTCCTGAGAGAATCCATACTGTCAGGCAACAGCTGTATGATGTTGGCGATGCTCTCCACCAGACCCGGGATGATCATCCACAATATCCCCGTTATGACCACCAGCAGCACTATGATAGAAACAAGACTGGCCACCGCTTTGGAAACCGTCAACGGCCTCGGGATATTGACATTTACCCGCTTTGTAAGAGCGTATATGCTCCTCACGGTAAAATTGTATATAGGGCAAAGAAGATATGCCATCACCAGCCCATATATGAATGGGGTGAGTATAGCCAATATCACATTGATGACTTCACTGACGTCCCGCAATCTGTATATTGCAAAAAATACAATAATACTGCATAAAACGACCAGAAACGCAGTAAGCCCCCATTTTATATGTTTTTCCTCAAAACGGATCTTCATTTCCCCACCTCTATAGTTCTATTCTACAATAATTTATATGCAAAGTCTCCATATTTTTTAGCCATCACATAATTTTTATATTTTTTTCATCAATAGGGTTGAATTTACCATTTTCTAATGTATAATAATAACCAGTTGTAAATTTTTATTCATTCTTAGAGTAATAACATACAAATAAAAAACGTTTACAGGAGGAAAAGAAAATGGCTAAGGAAAAAGTTATACTGGCTTATTCGGGCGGACTGGACACATCAGTCCTGGCCTGCTGGCTCAAGGAGACTTACGACTACGACGTGATCGCCGTATGCTGCAACGCGGGACAGAAGGAAGACTTCGATGCCGTGGAAAAGAAAGCGCTGGCAACAGGTGCGGTAAAAGCGTACACCTTAGATATAAGAGAGGAATTCATAACCGATTACATATGGCCTACCCTGAAAGCAGGCGCCATCTACGAAGGCCAGTATATGCTGGGAACATCCATGGCAAGGCCTCTTATGGCTAAGAAACTGGTGGAGATCGCCGAAAAAGAGGAAGCCTTCTACATCGCTCATGGCTGTACAGGTAAAGGAAACGACCAGGTTCGTTTCGAGACCACCATCAAGGCCCTCAATCCTGCGATCAAGATCATCGCGCCATGGAGATTCTGGGATTTCAGCTCCAGGGAGGATCTGATCGAATACGCCAAGGCTCACGACATTCCTATCAGCCAGACTACAGAAAAAATATACAGCCGTGACGAGAATATCTGGCACATCAGTCACGAGGGCGGCGAACTGGAAAACCCATGGAACGAGCATCTCGACACTATCCATGTGCTGAGTGTACCACCTGAAAAGGCTCCTGATAAGCCGACTTATGTAGACATAGATTTCGAGCAGGGCATCCCTGTCGCTCTCGATGGGAAAAAGATGGATCCCATCTCACTGCTGACGAAACTCAACGAACTGGGAAGCGCCAACGGTGTAGGAACCATCGACATCATAGAAAACCGTCTGGTCGGCATGAAGTCCAGAGGCGTATATGAGACTCCCGGAGGGACCATCCTCTTCGCAGCTCACTCAGGCCTGGAACAGCTGATCCTGGACAGGGATACGACTCAATACAAGAACATCGTGGCTCAGAAATTCGCTCAGCTGGTCTACGACGGCCTCTGGTTCACACCTGTAAGAGAAGCCATCAGCGCCTTCGTGGACGTAACCCAGAAGGAAGTGACCGGCACCGTCAAGATGAAGCTGTACAAAGGCAGCGCTACAGTAGCGGCGAGAAAGTCCCCTTATTCCCTCTACAACGAGGAATTCGCCACATTCAGCAAGGACGAGGTGTACGACCAGCACGACGCGGAAGGGTTCATTAACCTGTTCTCGCTGCCGCTTAAAATACGAGCTATTCAGAAACAGACCGTAGAAGGAGGAGCCAAGGAACATGAAGCTTTGGAAAGGAAGGTTCTCAAAGGCGGCGACTTCGTCCGCTGATGAATTCAACGCTTCCATTGAGTTCGACCAGAGACTGTACAGAGAAGATATAACGGGAAGCATCGCCCACGCCAGGATGCTGGGGAAGCAAGGCATCATAACTCCTGACGAATCCCTCCTGATAGTTGAAACGCTGCAGGATATCCTGAAAGACATCGAGGAGGGCAAGGTGGAGTTCACCATCGAATCTGAGGATATCCACATGAACATCGAATCCATCCTCACAGAGAGGATAGGCGATGTCGGCAAGAAGCTCCACACGGCAAGGAGTCGTAACGATCAGGTCGCCGTTGACATACGCCTCTATCTCAAGAAAGAAACTGCCGCCGTCAGGTCCGTGCTGACAGAGCTGGAAGGCGCGCTGGAAAAACTGGCGAAGGAACACACCGATACTGTAATGCCAGGCTATACCCATTTACAGCGTGCTCAGCCGGTGACCCTGGCCTATCATCTGTTGGCTTACTATCAGATGTTCTCCAGAGACATGGAAAGATTCGACGATTGTCTCCAAAGGATAGACAGGCTGCCTCTGGGCAGCGGCGCCCTTGCCGGCACCACTTACGATACCGACAGAGATTTTCTGGCAAAAGAGCTGGGTTTTGCCCAGGTGCTGCCCAATGGTATGGATGCGGTGGCCGACAGAGACTTCGCCATCGAATTCATAAATTGCTGCGCCATCACCATGATGCACCTTTCCCGTTTCTGCGAGGAGCTTATCCTTTGGAGCTCGGCCGAATTCGACTTTGTCGAGATCGACGATTCCTTCTCGACAGGGAGCAGCATCATGCCTCAGAAAAAGAATCCTGACATGGCAGAACTGATACGCGGCAAGACCGGCCGTGTATACGGCGATCTGATGAGTCTGCTGACCATATGCAAAGGTCTTCCAATGGCCTACAATAAAGACCTTCAGGAAGATAAAATACCGGTATTCGATGCAGCAGATACTCTCAAGGCTTCCGTCAGCATCTTCACCGAAATGATACTGACCATGAAGGTGAAGACCGGCAATATGGAAAAGGCGGCCAAGTACGGATACATGAACGCTACCGACGCGGCAGACTATCTGGTTTCCAAGGGACTTCCTTTCAGGGATTGTCATGAAATAATCGGCCGGATGGTCCTGTACTGCATCAACAAAGGCATCGCGCTGGACGAACTGACCATGGAGGAATTCAAGTCCTTCTCCGATAAGTTCGACGACGACATCTACGACAAGATAGCTGTCAGGAGCTGTATAAAGGCCAAGAGATCCAAGGGTTCCACGTCCTTTGAAAGTGTCGAGGCTCAACTGGCGGATATCGATGAAAAGAAAAACGAAAGAAGCTGAAATGAAAACCATAGCCATAATAGATGACGACCAATATATAGGCGATATGCTGGAAGAAATACTGAAGCGCGAAGGCTACGACTGCCTTCGCGCTTATTCCGGTACGGAAGCCGTCTACCTTCTCTCGGAAAACAGACCGGATCTGATACTTCTGGATCTGATGTTGCCCGGACTCACAGGCGAAGAGGTACTCAAACATATCACCGGTATCCCGGTGATCGTCGTCAGTGCCAAGGCGGCCATCGACGATAAAGTCAGCCTCCTGTCGGAAGGCGCAATAGATTACGTCACAAAACCCTTTGATATCAGAGAACTGCTGGCCAGGATAGCGGTCCATCTCCGCCCGTCAAAAAATATCCCATCATCGATATTATCAGTGAAAGACCTTAAGCTGGATATCCTTTCACACAGTGTATCCGCAGGTGGCAAAGAGATAAAGCTGACCAAGACCGAATACGCCATATTGAAGCTGTTGATGCTCAATCCCGGCCAAGTTATCTCCAAATCATCCATCCTGGACAGGATAAGCGCCGATACTCCAGATTGTACCGAGACCTCTCTCAAGATACATATCAGCAACATCCGCAAGAAACTTCGCCAGGTGTCGGATGACGAATATATCGAATCAGTATGGGGCATCGGTTTCAGAGCGATAGACGGATGATCGCGCCTGCCCTCATATCTTTACCAATTCTTTACCTTTTTCTTTACCGCTGTCTTTACGGTCAGGTGCTAGACTGCATCTATCAAAGACAAGGAGGTAATACTTATGGAATACGTTCTGTCCGCCGATGGACTGAGCAAATCATACAGAGATTTCAAGGCTCTCAACGGACTTTCCATCCACGTCCCCAAGGGCTCTATCTACGGATTCGTAGGAAAAAACGGAGCAGGCAAGACGACGCTGATACGTCTCATATGTGGGCTGCAGCAGCCGACTTCCGGCAGCTTTTCCCTCTACGGCGCCGGAAACAACTGCGTAAAAGATATGGAAATGGCCAGAAGGCGCATAGGCGCCGTTGTCGAAACGCCTTCTATCTATCCCGATATGGGAGCCATCGACAATCTGAAAATGCAGTACCGAGTCCTGGGAATACCGTCATACAGCACTATCCCGGAGCTTCTGGAACTGGTAGGTCTTGAGAACACCGGGAAAAAGAAAGCTAAACATTTTTCTCTTGGCATGCGTCAACGACTGGGGATAGCCATAGCCCTGGCAGGAGATCCGGATTTTCTCGTACTGGACGAACCTGTCAACGGCCTTGATCCTCAAGGTATCATCGAGATACGGGAACTGATACTCAAGCTCAACAGGGAACGGCAGATAACGGTCCTCATCTCCAGCCACATCCTGTCGGAACTGTCCCGGCTGGCCACTCACTATGGGTTCATCGACAGAGGACAGATGATCAAAGAGATAAGCGCCCGTGAACTGGAGGCGGCCTGCCGCAAGTGTGTCCGGGTAAAAGTATCCGACATACGGATCCTATGCCGGGTCCTCGATGATATGGATATCCAGTACAGCGTCCTGGAAAACTCACAGGCCGACATTTTCGCCCAGGTGAGCGTTTCCAGGCTGGACTCCGCTCTGGCGGAAAAAGGATGTGAATTGCTATCCATGCAGGAACGTGACGAAAGCCTGGAGAGCTACTACGTTAACCTGATAGGAGGTGGCCACGATGAATAAACTCTTATCCGCCGGATTTTTCCGCCTCAAGAAAAACCTACTGTTCTGGCTATCCATGGTTTTTATGGCCATTGCCGGCATATCCTTCCCACTGGCCGCCTATGCTGATTCCCAGAAATATGGACTGGTGTACACACTGGAAGGAAACTTCTTCACATCAGCCGTCTTCGCCGTGATATTATCATCGGTGTTCTGCAGCCTGTTTATCGGCGCCGATTACAGCAGCGGGACTATCAGGAACAAGGTGATAGCCGGACACAACAGGGTCAGCCTTTATCTGGCCAATCTGGTGATCTGCATCGCTGCATGTCTGCTGATGACTGCTGCCTACTCGGCCGCCTATCTGGCCACAGGGCTGCCGCTCCTGGGAACATTCACCATATCGGCAAAAACGGTGATGACCTTCGTCGCGATACTGCTGTGCCTCATCATAGCTGCGTCAGCACTGTTCACAGTGATATCCATGCTCATCAGCAGCAAAGCATCATCGGCCGTCACATGTATTCTGCTGGCCTTCATCCTGCTCTTCGCCGGGACATATCTCAACGCCAGGCTGAACGAAGAAGAAATGTACCCTGTCTATGACTATGGAGAAGAATATGGATATTACAGCAGCGAAAACGGTCCGCCTGACGCGACTATGATAAAAAACCCTAATTACCTGGAAGGGACCGAACGCCAGGTCTATCAGTTCCTCTACGACTTCCTGCCGGGAGGTCAGATGATACAGTGCGCCTCCGGAGATGCTCTCCATCCGAAGAGGATGCCTGCCTATTCTCTCATCATCGCAGTAGCCTCCACAGGCATCGGCCTGTTTTTCTTCCGAAGGAAGGACATGAAATAAGGAGAAAAAACATGGAAATCCTGCTCTGGACCGCTATCGCAGTCCTGCTGTGCATCGTCGCAGCGCTCTCTTTGAAAATATTTCTCATGAAAAAATCCGTGCGTACAGTCAGCCGGGAATTTTCCCGGCGGCTTACCACGGATACAAATACCCTTATAGATATTCCCCATCAGGACAGCGCCGTCAGGGAGCTGGCCGGGAATATAAACGAACAGCTGCGCCTCCTTCGAAAAGAGCGGCGCAGGTTCCAACAGGGCGATATAGAGTTGAAAGAAGCTGTCACCGATATCTCACACGACCTGAGGACACCGCTGACAGCAATCTGCGGTTATCTGGAACTGTTGCGGCAGGAAGAGACCACGGTTGACGGGAAACGCTATCTAAATCAGGTGGAAAACAGAGTTGAGGCGATGAAAAAGCTTACGGAAGAGCTGTTTCGTTACTCTCTCATGTCCTCTTCACGACAGCTGCGTCCTGAAAAACTGGATATGAAAATCGCCCTGGAGGACAGTCTCCTGTCCTTTTACGGTACGATAAAACAGAAGGGCCTTGCGCCGGATATCTCATTTCCCGAAACACCCGTCTATCGCTTTCTCGACCCTTCTCTCCTCAATAGAATATTCGGCAATATAATAAGCAATGCGTTGAAATACAGCGACAGCGATCTTCATGTATATCTCGATGAAACCGGAACCGTTACCTTTTCCAATGAAGCGTCTGGTCTGGATCCCATTTCCGCCGGACGGCTCCTGGATCGTTTCTATACCGTGGAAAATGCCAGGGATTCCACAGGTCTGGGTCTTTCCATAGCAAAAATGCTGAGCCAGCAGATGGGAGGCTCTCTCAAATCAGAATACCACGACGGACAGCTTTTCATCATCCTGTCTTTTCCTGAAGACAGTCAGCGCTCTTCCGTCTGAGGATTTTTAAGATATTCCTCGCAGGCGTCGATAGTGCCCTGCATCTTGTCGTAGACGGCTCTGCACAGGAAATGATAGAATTCTTCCTGTCTCTGCCCCTTCAGGCAGTCGCCGACGATATTGAAGTAATCCTCTCTGGAGAGAGGCATATGTATAGGCGCCAGCCCGTTTTCCATGAGATAGTAATTCATGGCAAACACCGCC
Source organism: uncultured Eubacterium sp. (assembly GCA_900543485.1). Taxonomy (GTDB): domain Bacteria; phylum Bacillota; class Clostridia; order Peptostreptococcales; family Anaerovoracaceae; genus Lentihominibacter; species Lentihominibacter excrementipullorum. The sequence continues at coordinate 16,436 of UQRM01000028.1, forward strand.
AGCTCCCCGCTGTACTCGCTGAAAGGATATATCTCTATCAGTTTATTATGGATGTACATGGCTTTGAGGATGACATTATTACCTGCTTCGGGACTGTAGACCCGCCGCAGCGACTCATCCAGCTTCTCCTCCACGTCCAGCGAATAGGTCGGCACGTGGTTGAAGGAGTACACCACCGGATTAGTCTTTCTGAAATAGCCGTTTTCATCCTCCGCCAGTATCCTGTAGGCGCTTATCAGCAGATACTTGTCCAGATAATTGCCCATTTCGAGACAATTGTAGGCTACGTTTATCACCTTGCAAAAGTTCTCTATGAAGACGTAATCCTTTACTGGTACATCCCTCGGCAGCTCTCCTTTCAGGATCTCATCCACGGCTATCTCATCGTGCTTAGGGTTTCTCACTATCAGCGAACCCCTTATCATGTCTATCTTGTTCACTTCCTTCACCGCGGACCTGAGAAGTCTGTCGCTCCTGAGAAGGCCGGCCAACTCTTTTTTCATGTTGTACAGCTTTTCATGCATATATCATTCTCCTAATCCTTGATGAATCCGATGCGACCTACAGCCATAGGGTATTTGTACATCTCCACTTCGCCAGAAGCCCCGTCTATCTTCCTGAGAGCGGGCATTTTTTCCTTCAATATCCCATAATCTATCGTCGGGAGAAATACGATATCACACCTGTGCTGCAGCGTAAGCTGAAGGAAATCCAACACCTCGTCATCGTTGAATCCCTCCGTTATGGCCACATCCAGCCTTACCGCCAGCTGCTGGTCTATCGCGCCGTTTATCCCGTCTATCACCGTCTGCAATGATTTTCCTTCGCTGATATCGTGATATCTTGTGTGATTGAGTGTATCCAGTCTCACTATCACGCCGGTGATCCCCGCTTCCCTGAGCTCCGCGGCTTTTCCCGCCAGCTCCTGGCCGTCTATCTTTATTACTTTGCTTTTCTCTGACATATCCTGACCAATTCTTTCCTTTTTTTCGTTATTTTTAATTTTATATGAAAATATCGACCTAGTCAACGCCACTTAGTTGTGTTAAACTGATTTTATGAAAATTTTAGCCATAAGCGACACTCACGGAAAACTTGATAAGGTACGGGATATCTGGCCGAAGCTGACCGATATCGACATGATAATACATGCAGGGGATTTCATACGCGACGGAAAGGCTCTGTCCAAAGAGCTGAAGGTTCCTGTCGTCACCGTAAAAGGCAACTGTGACAACGGCTACAGCCATGATGATTTTGAGACGGTCGCCACTGAATATGGGGATATCCTGGTGACCCACGGCCATATGGAAAACGTCAAATACCGGCTGGATAATCTGCTGTACAAGGCGCTGGAAAACGATTGCCGCGCCGTCGTCTTCGGCCACACTCACAGAGCCTTCGTCGGCGAGGACAAGGGGATACATCTGATCAATCCCGGCAGCCTCACCCTGCCGAGGGACGGCAGCGACGGCTCCTATGCCATCATCAGGACGTCAAAGGACAGCTTCGACGCCTCTATCGTCTATTACTCTACTATCATGGGTGGACGCAAACCGCCTCAGTCAGGTTTTCTGAGAAATCTCCTCAATTACAGCGACAGATTTTGATGACAGGATCTGCGGCGATTGCGCCGCCGGGCGGATTCGTGTCTTTCACCTGTTGGAATGTGCGCCCGGCAGACGCCCGTTCTGTAAAAATCCTGACAGAACGGGCTGCTCACATGCTGTATGTCTGCATAAGACTTTATTTCCGGCCGTCTTTTTCGTACACGATCTCTCCGTCTGAGATAGTCATATATACATTTGTCTCGAACAGCTTCTCGGGAGCTGTCTGGAATACATCCTGCTCCATCACCACTATGTCAGCGCATTTGCCTGCTTCCAGGCTTCCTGTAACATCGCTTATACCCATGGTCACGGCGCCGTTTAGCGTAAATGCGTCCAGCCCCTGCTCCAGCGTGATTTTCTCGGCAGCGCCGAGGACCTTTTCCGGATCGAGATGATCTTCCTCCGGAAGAGTCCTGAGCATGGCCAGCTGTATCCCTTCCATAGGATAAGGTCTAGGCGTTACCGCATAATCGCTTCCGGCCGATACGACAAGCCCCATATCGAAAAAGGACTTCATCGGATACTCTGTTTCAGCCCTCTTTCCCAGGAACGGAAGCTCGATATCCTCATAATATCCGGGAGCTTTCACGAACCAGTAAGGGTTTGACGATACCCTGATATCAAGTTCCTTCAACTTGTCGTAATCAGCAGGATCCACTATCTGCATATGGGCGGCCACAGTATTCCTGGCCCGGCTGCCGTTTTCCTGCTTCACATATTCCATAGCCTCGATCACCTGCTGTACCGCTGCGTCTCCGATGACATGGAAATGCAGATCATATCCCAGCCGATCGACTTCCGCACAAAAATCATTGAGCGTATCCTGGCTCCACAACGGTCTGCCGCAATAGCCCTCCTGATTGCAATAGTCTTCTTTAAGGCAAGCGGTCCCGCCTTCCACTACTCCGTCTATGAACACCTTGACGAAGGTCCCTTCCGTAAGCTTCCCGTTTTTTAACGGTCTTCCCTTCCGGTACCCCTCGAGGGACCCCTCAGGATCCTCCGGCATGCTGGAATATGCCAGAGCGAATTTCATTTTGAGTCTTCCCTCTTCGTTCATCCTCCTGTAAGCCTTGTTGAGATTACCATCAAAGGCTACCAACGGATCGAAGACAGCCGTATGACCGTAAGACACCATCATATCCTGGAAGCCTTCGATCGCTTCCATGAATTCTTCCACCGTGGGCTCTGGTATCAACGCCAGCATGATTTCCTGGGCCTGATCCCTGAATGTTCCGTGAGTGGAACCATCCTCGTTCCTCTCTATCGTGCCGCCGTCAGGATCAGGTGTTTCATCCGTTATCCCTGCCATCTCTATGGCCTTTGAATTGGCCCATACAGAATGGCCGTCTCCCGATCGCAATATCACAGGTCGGTCGTCACAGATCCTGTCCAATGACTCCTTATCCGGTCCCAATGCGTCAAAAGCAGGGTTGAGCCAGCCCATCCCTGAGTACATTCGTTTATCCGGATGAGCCTTTACAAAGTCTTCTACCGTCTTAAGGTACTCCTCTTTTGTTTCATCAGCATACAGATCTATGTTGCTCTTCTGCTCAAAGGACAAAGGTCCGTGAGCGTGAGAGTCTACGAAACCCGGCAATACCAGTCTTCCTTCCAGATCTATATACTTGTCCCCATGGCCTGCCATGGCTCTTATCTCTTCGTTGCTGCCTGTAGCGACGATGTTTTTCCCATCTATGAGCAACGCCTGACAAAATCCGTCCTTTGAATAGATTTTTCCATTATACAATATCATCATATCTGTCACCTTTATACTATCCTTTCCAAACCTTCCTCGTCATTTTTCTCTCCGGCCCTTTTCTTCTCCAGCTCGCTCATCAGCTTTTCAAAAGTTTTTTTCGACATCGGATATATTATACAACATATGGCCGCCAGTATGAATACGATAACAGGTATTCCTATAACTATAGCGGATATACCACTTACTGTTCCTTCCGACTGCGCGGTGAGAGACGGATCGTATCCTGCCGCAGTCATGGTCAGCGTCAGTACCTGAGTTCCCAGTGCCGTCGAAAGAGTGAATATGACTCCATAAAGGGACATCAGGGCGCCTTCCTTCCTCTTCCCATATTTATACTCATACAGTTCAGCCAGATCATAGACGATCGGATAGATGATCAGCCAGTAAGCGCCGTTTCCCAGACCGAATATCAGCAGCAGCACGATAAGCATGGCAAATGAGTGAACTCCCGTAAAGTACAACACTGTCATGCCCGCCGCGCTTATCAGGAAACAGAATGCCATCCCGTTCTTTTTATTCATCTTTGTCGCTATAAACGAGATCACTACCGTCCAGCCCATTCCTATGAACACATATATGAACATGGCCGTCGAATACTGAGCCTCCGTAAGTCCTGCACAATACAGCACATAGTATACCAATCCGGACTGGAACACCATATACCCTATAGCGAACAGCACCAGTATAGCGATTATGTATTTGAAAGGCTTCATTTTAAGTATCTGCCAGAAAGTCCTCAGCGGATTGATTTCCTTTCTCTCCTCTTCCAGTTTTTCCGGAGGCATCTCCTTGCCCTTTGTTGTCATAAATGTTATGAAAAGCGCCAGAAAACATGCCGCTCCAACGATGATGGCAAAGTAGTTCCATGCTGACCCTTCAGACGAACCACGGCCCACGAATATTCCCACTACCGTAAGTGGCAATGATATCCCGATGATATTCCCGACACAATTCATGAACGTAGCCGGTGTCCTCAGCTTGGTACGCTCATCGTAATCATCGGTGAGCTCAGCTCCCAGCGCATTATACGGCACCAGAAACGCCCCGTACGCCAGGTTCACTATGATGAACATACACAGATAATACGCGAACTGCGCGCCTCCGGACAGATCGACAGGTCTGAAAAACATCGTCAAGCCTATAAGCATCAGAATCCCTCCGGCTAATATATATGGCCTCCTTCTCCCGAGTCTGCTCTTGGTATTGTCGCTGAGCGGCCCTATGACCAATCCGAATACCGATGATATGACGGTAGCTGCCGAAATGATGATACCAGCCCTTCCGGCGCCCATGCCTGCTATAGTAGTCAGAAAATACAAGGCATACATGACATAAAAATTGTATGCGGCAGCATCTGCCATCGCGCCGAATCCATACCCCAGGATAGTCCCATTTGACAGTTTTCCAGTCTTTTCCTTTCTTTCTTCCATTTAACCGTCCTCCTTTTATTTATTCGCTCATTATAAATAAAAAAGAGGACTTTTGAAGTGGATTTCTTGCCCTCTTTTATCTGAAAATTGTCTCATTTCAGTTTTTCGTGCTTTTTTTTGCTTTTTCGATAACGATTATTGTTTTCTTATCACTATGATACACTCGTCGGACCGCAGCTCTATCCGGATCTTCCCTTTTTCACCCAGATCATATCTCGTGACCGCGTCTTCATCTCCGGCAGACTCTATGACCGTCATGCTTCCTGCCCCATTCCCTAGTCGTATCTCCACCAGCTTTTCTTCCGCTCCCGCTCTGAGCTTCCCCTCCATCAGTGAACTGATATCCTTGACAGGCGTTTCCGAAAACTCGCGATACACGACAGTCTCCTGCTTGTGCGCTTTACGATACATGTTTGGTATCATCCCGAACACGCTCTTGAACATCTCGTTAAAATACTGATTGGAGGAAAATGAGAAGTCTTCCCGTATCTCAGATATGGGCTTTTCTCCATCCAGCAACGCGATCTCCGCCCTGTCGCATCGTATTATGTTCAGTGACTTCTGGAATCCGTTCCCTACCATCTTTTTGATGAAATGCGACAGATAGTACTTGTTCATGGCAAATTTTGCTGCCATGACTTCCAGTGACAATTTCTCGTCACAGTGGCGGTACAGATACATATATATCTACCCTGCGCGCTTTATATCCATTTCACTTCCCTGTACTTTATCATGCTCTCCCACAAGCTGAAAATTTTCCAGTCTGAATGCCTTCCTGAAAAGCTGGAGGATGCGTTCGATGGTATTGTTTACTGATTTTTCCACATCGAACCGCTCATACTGTCTGATGAGCTGCCTTATGTTCTCTACCTGCTTAGCGAAGTTCTCCCTGTTGTGTTTCAATATATCTTCCCACCATATGATGAAGCCCTCCGCCGGATGGAAGCGTTCCTGACTTATATGTATGCACGAGATGACCGCCTCCTCTGTTATCGCTTTCAGCTGATGCAGATCATATGAATTGACAACGATGAAATCCCCTTCACGCAGCACATACCGCTCAAATGAAACATTACATTCCAATGCTCCTCTGAACACAAACACTATCTCCATACAGTCGTGCATATGTATCGGATGCTCCCGACAGACGGTATTCCTTATTACCACATCACTGTACCGTTCACCAAAATCGGGACGTACCAGCAATTTGCTTTTCATATAATAATCCTGACTTATCATGACCCCTCCTGTTTACCTTATCCCCAGCGCCCGCATCCTTCTGTACAAGGTGGATTCGCTTATCTCCAGCTCCTTTGCCGCCCTGCGCTTTCCTTCAAGAGACGAACCATTTCTTTTCAGGCTTTCCAGCAGTATATCACGCTCAACCGATTCCAGCTGTCCTTTGAGTGATCTGCTGCCCACATCCCTCCTGAGATGCTTTGCTCCTGTTATTTTATCAGGCAGACTACCTGCTCTTATCACACCGCTCTCCTCCATATTTATGGCATATTCTATGGCATTCTCCACTTCCCTGACATTTCCCGGCCACCGGTAAGAGAGCAATATATGCATCGCGTCCTTTTCTATCCCGTCTATGCGCTTTCCCATGGCTCTGCTGAATTTATCGATAACGCGTTCTATAATGAGCTCCAGATCCTCCGGCCGCTCTCTCAGAGGCGGGATGTGGATAGGGATGACGTTCAGCCTGAAATACAGATCCTCTCTGAACTGTTTTCTTCTTATCATTTCCTCCAGATCCTTATTGGTGGCTGCGATTATCCGCACGTCCACATCAACAGGTCTGATTGCTCCAATGGGATCCACCTGTCTGCTCTGAAGGCATGAAAGCAGCTTCACCTGAAGATGTATAGGCATGTCGCCTATCTCATCGAGGAACAGTGTCCCCTCGTCTGCCAGCTGGAACTTCCCCAGCTTACCATTACGAGCCGCTCCGGTAAAAGCCCCCTTCTCATATCCGAACAGCTCGCTTTCCAGCAGCATTTCAGGGATGGCCGCGCAGTTGACCGATACGAAAGGCTTTTCGCGCCTGACGCTCTCCTGATGGATGGATCTGGCCAGCAGATCCTTTCCCGTCCCGCTCTCTCCCGTAATCAGTATGGTGGAATTGCTGGAAGCCACCTGCTTGGCCCGTTTTCTGACTTCCTCCATGGCCCGGCTGCTCCCCAATATGTTCTCGAATGACGCCGTGTCCTGAGAGGCCAGCAGCGATGAAACAGTGTTCTGAAGGGATATATTGCTCTGTGACACGATGTACTTTCCGGCGATGAGATCTGCCATGCTCCGCAGGAAGGTACGAAGCTCCAGAGTCTTATGTATCATGACGTTCCGCTGTTCCTCCGTGAAAGCGATGAGCCCTATCAATCCCAGCACGCTGCCGTCGGCCTTGATGGGATAACATATCTCCGCCAGCTCCCCTTCCCTGGCATCGTAAAAATCGTCGTTTTCCGGCGAAAAATTTATATACTCGTTACCGTTTTTAAGACATTCGGAATAGACCAGATGACTTTCCATATCGCCATTCTCTTCATAGGAGCCTATCTTCTCCTTATAGCGCCCCGTACCGCCTATTATCATAAGACGTTCATCCACGATTTCCGTCTCCAGTTCCAGCGCCGCCGTAATGGCCACCGCCACCTGCTGGACCGTATCGCTTATTATCGTCAGTGACATATGCAACCCTCCCTCACTGTTGTCAATATATCAAATATTTTTAAAATTGACAATAATTATTTTCAATTTTGACAATTTTCATCTTCCAAATCTGCCCATTACCTCTGATATCGTTGAAAAACCATCGTTTTCATTTTTGGCACGATATTTGCTATATATATCGGCAGCAGTTGCTTCTTGCCAAAATACGCATTTCTATATAATAAAAAAAGGAGATAATCATGAAAAATTTCTCACTTGAAGGAAAGGTCGCCGTCATCACCGGCGCAGGCTCGGGCCTGGGGTACGCCACGGCCAGGAGATTTCACGACGCAGGGGCGATGGTCACGATGGCCGATATCAATGAAAATACGACAGCGGCGGCCGAAGAGATAGGCTGTTTCTTCGTCAGGACTGATGTCAGCAAAGAAGCCGACGTGGAGAACCTGATGAAAACGGCTTCGGAACACTACGGGCCGCTGGACATCGTCATCAACAACGCCGGGATCATCTGCGGCGAAGAGCTGCTGGAAAACGCCGATGCCGCGACTTATGAATCGCTGTTTCACGTCAACGTGATGGGCGCCGTATTCGGCATCAAATACGGCCAGAAATACATGAGAGACGGCGGCATCATACTGAACACCGCTTCCAATTCAGCCAACGGCGATTATGCCGGATACGGGCCCTATATCATGAGCAAGATATCGGTGGTAGGTATCACCAAGGTGGCGGCCATCGAGCTGGCTCCGAGAAATATCAGGGTCAACTGCATATGTCCCAACACCATCGACACGCCTATGGCATACGCAGAAGGCTGCGAAACCGAACTGCAGGTCATGGGTATCCAGACGCCGCTGGGAAGAATGTGCAAGCCGGAAGAAGCGGCAGCACTCTTTCATTTCCTGGCAGCAGATGACTGCCGATACATTACGGGAGAGGACATCTACATAGACGGCGGCTTGAAAGCCGGTCCCGCCAATCAGATGATAGAAGCCATCTTAAAGAGTCTGCAGTGAAAATTCGCATCTTTCTTATCGTGACAGGGAGGAAAACATGAACAGAAAATTTATCGATTTTGATGCCCAGGTGTGCCTGGTGACAGGCGCCGGAAGCGGAAGCGGCATAGGATTCCAAACGGCGAAGATACTGGGAGAGCTGGGAGCCAGCATAGCTCTGGCCGCTACCACCGATAGGATATATGAACGTGCCCGTGAGCTGGAATGCCTGGGGATAACAGCCAGAGGCTATATCGCTGATTTGATGGACAGGAGCCAAACAGAAGCGATGGTGAGAAAAATAGCCGAGGATTTCGGCACTGTCCATGTACTGATAAATAACGCCGGGATGGCTCAGGTAGGACAGGAAGAAGACTTTTCCGACTTTATGAACGTCACATACGAAAGCTGGGATACTTCCATTACAAGGAACCTCACTCTCACTTTTAATGTAACAAAGCAGGTCCTTCCGCTCATGGCGGAAAACAACTACGGACGTATCGTCAACGTATCTTCAGTCACCGGACCTATTGTCAGTAATCCGGGAGAAGCCGCCTACAGCGCGGCAAAAGCCGGCATCATAGGCATGAGCCGCGCCCTGGCAATAGAGGTAGGCAAAAACAACATAACCGTCAATAACGTACTGCCGGGATGGATAGCCACCGCTTCCCAGACAGAAGGTGAAGCCCAGGGCGGTCTCAACACACCTCTCGGTCGAAGCGCCGATGCCACGGAAGTAGCCAATGCCATCGTATTTTTGGCTTCCAGAGAAGCTTCCTACATAACGGGAGAATCACTGGTGATGGATGGAGGCAACACGATACAGGAATATAAAGGGGACTCGAAATTCTACTATTGAGCCACTTTTGCCCGCGCGCGTTACAGCAACGCCTACGCCTTAGACGGCGGTACCGCTGTTTTCCAAACACTAATTTACAGTTTATGAAAAAAAATAAGGAGGAATTACAATGATCACAGACAAAAAAAGCCCTTACAGACTGGTTACAGACCAGCAGCTTGCCCAATTGAGAGCCAGAGAAGACGCCATCTTCAACGATAGGACAGCAAAAAGCAAGGCAGCCTTTGAAAAGGCCCATGAAAATCTGCTCAATGGGGTCCCTATGCCATGGATGGGTGACTGGGGAACAGAGCACCCTATATTCCTGGAACGAGCCAAAGGAGACAAATGCTGGGATATAGACGGAAACGAATACGTGGACTTCTGCCTCGGTGATACAGGTGCCATGTTCGGTCATTCTCCTGATGCTACAGCGGACACAGTAGCTCACCAGGTCCGCAATGGGATCACTACCATGATGCCGACTCTGGACAGCCTGGAAATCGGGAAAGAACTATCTAAAAGATTCGGACTTCCTACATGGCAGGTAGCCATGACCGCAACCGAAGCCAACAGATATACCATACGAAACGCCCGTGCTCTGACGGGCCGCCCTAAGATCATGGTAATGCAGGAGTGCTACCATGGCAGTCTCGACGAGACCCTTCCTCACATCAATGAAGAAGGTAAACTGGCTCTCAGGACTGATTACGATTCCAACCCTGGTCTTCCCAAGGATCAGTTGACACGCGTAGTGGAATTCAATGACCTTGAAGCCGCTGAAAGAGAACTGTCCCACATGGACTGCGCCGCCGTACTGTTGGAACCTGTAATGACTAACTGCGGTATGGTGCTCCCTGCCGAAGGATATCTGGAAGGTCTGCGTGAGCTTTGCACCAAATACGGCACATACCTCATCATCGATGAGACTCACACCCTCTCCAATGGCTACGGCGGATACACCCGGGCTCACGGACTGGAGCCGGACTTCATCACCCTGGGCAAATCCATCGCCGGAGGCATCCCTGTTGCCGTATACGGGTTCACAAAGGAAATAACCGATAAAATCAACGAAACATATGGAAATGCCGGCGTCTCCGACCCTATGGGAATAGGCGGTACTCTGGCTGCCAATCAGTTTGCCATTGCAGCCATGAAGACCACTCTGGAAAAAGTGGCTACAGAGGAAGCTTTCCGGAAGATGTTCAGGGGGCAGGAGCGCCTGTCGGACGGCCTGGAGGCAGTGCTGAAAAAGTACGATGTACCGTGGAGCCTGACCCGCTCAGGCGCCCGCTGCGAATTGCAGTTCATGCCGACCCTCCCGAAAAACGGAACGGAAGCAAAAAATAATTTCGACTGGCAGCTGATGTACTACACTCACCTTTACCTCTCCAACAGAGACATCATCATCACACCGTTCCACAACATGATGCTCGTCTCACCTGTGACACCTGACGAAGATATCGATCGTCTCATCCAAGGATGGGATGACTGCATCAAGGAGTTAGCAGAAATCGGGACTTATAACCGATAGCTCCTTCATCCGGTAGCTAGCCTCCGGCATGTCTCCGCTGCCGACAGACAACGTTGGCAGTGGCAACGGAGGGCAGCGGCAGGACATGTCGCTGTCCGCCAATATCTCCGCTGCCGGATTTCAACGAATATCTTAAAATGCGGCATGACCACCAGGGTCACTTGCCGCATTTTCTATTTTGATACAGAATCCGGCACGGCTGACACGCTCACTTGCCGAATTTCGCGCTTTAGCACAGAATCCGGCACAGCCGGACATGATCGCTTGCCGTATTTTCGTTTTTAAGCAACGATGCGGCAAGTATTTTGCATATATTTCCATTTGATTCATTTGGAACATGAAAAGCCGTGTTTTTCGTGCCGAATTTCTTTCAAACATTGAAAATCCGGCACAAGTCTGTGTTACGGCTGCCGGATTTCAACTTTCCCTGCGAAATCCGGCAAATAACACAGTAAAAGCTGTTACAGCATTTCCCGCAGCTCCTTCATAGCCGCAGTCTCACTGTCCACGTACTCCTGCAGGTCTGCCTTGAGTATATCGATATATCCGTTGTACTCATCTACGTACTGCTGATACTCGCCAGCATCGGTCACACCCTCGTTCCACTGAGCATACATGTTCTTCGTAGTCTGCCACGAGTCCTTTATGGCAAGCGTCATCTTATCGGTGCCCCAGTTGCTGTCCACCTTGTCGTTCATCAACAGGCTGTTGGACAGTGCGCATACTTCATCGCTGAAGAGATATGCATAGTATTCATAGTAGCCGTTTATCTCCGAAGGCAACCATATGTCATCTTCAGTGACTTCACCGTCGCTGAGAGCGTCCACTACATTGGTGTATAAATCCAGATTGTTCTGAATCGCTTTATGATGTACTTCTATGGTTCCATAATCCGCCAGACCCATAAACTGATCCTGTACATATCTGAATGCAGCCAACACCTGCTGGTTGTGAGCAACGCCTTCGGCTCTGGCTTCAGCCATAGCCTTCTCATCTCCTGCCGCATAAGCTTCCTCATATTCAGCGTTGATTCCCTTGGCCGCTTCGAGGTTCTCAGCGGCAGCCGTCCTCAGATCTTCGAGGGCAGCTTTATACGCCTTTACCGACTCCTCTGTTGCATACTTCTTCGTTCCTTTTATCGCGTCTTCAAGGTCATCACACCTGCTGGTAAAATCCAGCTCCAGTGCAGGTGTCCCGTCGATATACATGGCGAGAGCCGAATATACCGACAGCTGATACTCCAGCAGTTCCTTGCTGTGTACTCCATCGCCCTTATCATCTTCCACGTTATTGTCATCCTTAGGCGTATGATACCTGTTCTGCGACCATTCCGTTTTATCCTCCTGCCTTGGCATGAAAGCAGGTACTCCGTTGAACTGATACGATATGCAATCGGTTCTAGGTAACTCGCCATCATCATTTTTTACTTCAACACCGTCAGCATAATAGGAATCCACTTGATTTATAAGTCCTGATGAAAACAACGTGTTTCCTATTTCCCCCAACTCGTACGATGTTCTCATTACTCCCACATCGTTAAAACTGTCCACGCTCGGCATCTCGAAGTTTATCAGCGCCAGCGTGCTCCCCTGCCATTCAGGGTGAGCAGTAGTTATCATCTCCCAAGACCCGATGGCCCAGTCGGTGGAAGTGTCAAAACGCCCCCATTCCTCTGCACCATGGGCGATGAATACGATATCATTGGCCGGCTGATAACCTGAATCGATGAGAGCCTTGGCGATTCCGGTCACGAGACCTACAGCAGTGCAGTCGTCTTCAAAGCCGTAGAAGTACTTATCGTAATGCCCTGCTACGATTATCCTCTGT
>UQRM01000029.1 GCA_900543485.1 uncultured Eubacterium sp.
AATCCGCTTGTAACGCCAGTCGGCTGCTGATGCCGGAGAGTGTCTCTTCATTCGCTGTACACAGATACATTCCCGGCGCGCCGCATTTCAGGAGAAGGACCTTCGCTCCCATCTCCATGCACTGTCTGGCCACCGGACGGATATCCTCCTCCACAGAGAGGACTTCCGTGATATCTCCACCGGCAGCCCGTTTCTGCCAGGAATCATACCGTTTTCGGTCGATCATAAAGCACAGTTCTTCGATACTCGGCACAAAGAAATCCACATAGGGCAGCGCCCGCTCCAGAATCCCTCTCCAGTCCGCTTGCCCTGCCTCGGATCCGGCATCCACCGCCGCCAGATCCAGCGACGTGGCAGCCCCGGCCTCCCGGGCCATACGAAGAACATGGACCAGCTCCGCTCCGCCATCTGTGTACATGGAGCGCATCAGAGGCGGATAGCCGAAGTGAAACAGCGCCGCGTCCTTTATCCGCTCCCGGGGAATATCAGCCGCCCGGAAAGTATGATTCGCGCCGGGATGATGGAGGAAAATCCGATCAATCCCGGGAATTGCCAGCACCACCGAGTAGGAAGTACTCTCCCCCTCCGCTCTGATCAGCCCTTCCGCTGCGCCGTATCTTTTCAGTATCTCCATACCATTCATATATCCGCCAAAATGAAGAATATCCTCTGATTCAAACATCACTTCAAAGGCTTCTTCCAATTCGCTAATTAGTGCTAAGTGCGCAAATGAGTCCCATGAATCAACATTCTTAAAGTTAAAACCTTCATTCAATTTGTTCTCACTTACATTGAAAATCTCTTGAAAAACTTTCTGATATTTTTCATTGTTACTCATGGATTTCTTCTCCCTTATTTCTTGATTCCTTATTTTTTTGATTGTACAATTCCCAGAAAACCTCTACCGAAGTTTCTGACAAATCACCTTTAAATTTCTCTATCTTTATATCAGGCATGTGCCTCCACTTTTCCACAAATTCCTCGAAAAAGCAAATATACTTTGCCGACACACCAGCATGCCCCCCCCTTATATGCTTTTATTAACTAATGTGCCAGCACCTACTATAGTATTGGGCCTATCGACACATCAGGAAGAATAATGCTATTTAATCCTATAAACACATTATCTTTAATATTGATGTACCCTATATTTTCCCTAAAATTATCTTCAGTAATGCAATTGTTGAGCATATGATAAATAGCATCATGAGGGATCGGCATAACCCCTGTCGCAATCCACACATTATCTCCTATGGATATCAATTTGGGATATAGAGGGATTTTTCTAAACATAGCCATGTTACCTATATGACGAAGTACGCTGTATTTCTTTAAGTATCTAGCTCGTTATTTCCCTGTTCGTTGTAAACACATACCTATACTATGTTTAATCCATTATCCTAAATCTCCATATCACTTAAAATGTAAAATTTGAATAATTAGTTTTAGACCTCTTCTATAATATTTCTTACAAGCATAAAACTTTCGGCATATTGGAAATTCACCGTAGATCCCCTGTACATTGCTAGTGCCTTAATCCCTTCCTTCGATCTTGGATTTGGATAGTCCTTAATCTGTGACGAATAGCATTCCATCGCCTTAATTTTTGTGCAAAGTGTATCGGATATATCAATCCATGTATCTGGTATGAATGATCGTTCACTGCTAGGAATATTCCATCCGGTTTCTGATAATGTTTCATACATATATACAGTTTTAACTGAGGATTCCCCGATTGGTCTTACTGCTACTAGCACACTTTCTGCAACCTCACGGTGGTCTAAATGCATATCTCCAATAAATGGGATAAAAACTATATCTGGCTTAACACTTTTTACAATCTTGTCTATCTTCCCATTTATCGCTGCTGGATCTAAATTTTTCAACTTTACTACTGGAAGGTTTAAGAAAAAAGATTTCTTCACCCCCATTACTTGATGTGCATGCTTCGCTTCTTCCTGCATCAATTTATACTTAGCCCCGCTGGTTACTTCACAAACATATACAGAGTGTCCCGATTCTGAATATTTACATATAGTCCCACCAACACCCAGCACCTCATCGTCATTATGTGGGGCAAATACTAGTACATTCATCTTACCCTCTTATTTAATCTTATGTCCTATTCTTAAAGTTACACCATCCACATTTTCATAGTCCGTAACCCTAACCAGACCATCTAATCCCAAAACATCAAACGATCCATTATTTATTTCTGCTATTTGACCTGGAATACCGATATACTTCTTATTCTCAATGACTTCGGCTCTCCATATAATAATTTTGTATTTGCCATCGTACATTCCAAATGCACCTGGATAGGGATGTGAAACAGCTCTAATCAACTTATGTATATCTACACATGGTGCTTTCCAATCTATCTGGCCATCTTCTGGCCTCCTGATAAGTAAATATGTTGCTTCTTTTTCATTTTGCTTCTTCGGCTCAATGGATCCAGCCATTATTTGCTTTAGTACTCTACAGGATAAACGAGAAAGTGCTGATAACATTTTTTTTCTCACATCAATAGCGTAATCCGTATCCTCAATTATATATTCTTCCTGTCCAAGGATATCGCCACTGTCCATCCCCTCATCTATCAAAAAAAGTGTACATTTTGTCTCATGTACCCCTAGTAACATCTGCCAAACCATTGCGGCACGCCCACGGAATTTAGGGAGTGGTGTTGGATGAAAACCCACAACACCTTTTTTAGCCAAGTCTATCATCTCCTGCGGAACCAACTGAGAAAGACCTATAACAAAAATATAGTCAGGTTGCATCCTGTGCATTATTTCTATATTTTCCGCATCACTTATTTTTTTAAATTTTTTATACAATATTCCCTTTTCAGCCGCCAATTCATGTATTGGCGTGTAGCCAGAAACATTTGTTGAGTATTTCTCATCGAGAGAAAAAACCATACTCACAGGGAATCCTGTCTTTATCATTTCTTCCAATACAATTCTGCTTGAGCCAACAGAGCCTATTAATATATTTCTCATATCAATATCTTCCCCTCATTTTACCCTATGCGTAATATCATAAAACGGATTTCGATGATATTTTAAGTCTTCCTCGCTAATATACTTTTCCTCTCCAAAGAGGATTACCTTTACCGTTTTTAAAATAATCTTAATATCAAGCCATATGCTGAAGTCTTTTACATATTGGCAATCATATTCAATTCTTCTAGGCCATGACAAAAGCACATTTCCATTCACTTGTGAAATACCCGTCAGTCCCGGAGACATACTAAGCCGGAGTTCCTGCCCTTCATTGAATTCTTCAATACGCTGTGATACAATAGGTCGTGGACCAACGATACTCATGTCCCCCTTAAAAATATTGACTAATTGTGGAGTCTCATCTAGTTTCGAACGGCGCAGGAATTTGCCTAACACGGTAATGCGATCTAAATCTTTTTCAAAAGAGAAATTTTTTTCTGCTTCTTCATCAATTTTCATTGTTCTAAATTTAAGCACCTTAAAAGGTTTAAAATTTTTCCCTACCCTTTCTTGTTTAAAAAAAATTGGCCCCGGCATCGTAATTTTCATTAAAATTATAATCAAAAACCAAAACGGTAATAAAATGAAAATACATGCACCACTAACAAAAATATCCAAGTACCTTTTAATTGTTAACTGAATGCTTCTCATTTACGCAATCCTCTTAATCGTCAGTCATCTTTTGCTATTTCATATACAGTTAGTTAAAAAGAATCACTTAAAATACCATCAGATAACCTCCGTAATTCTATCCTGTTCATCAGTTCCCATTTTATTGCTATTTAACAAACAACGTTAAAATTACCCATTCTCGTTAAAACAAAACTTTAAAATCAATCTCTCAATACTCAGTCCAATTCTCCCCTCCATACAGCATCTTTTACTCAAAACATCTATGAATTATCTTGGTAATTCTTCCCTGCTCCTCCGCCGTCATCTTGTTATCGCTCGGCAGGCACAGGCCTCTATGGAAGATATCCATACCGACGTCCAGCGGCAGACCGTCTACGCCGAGGACGCGAGTTCGAGTCTCAGCAGTGCTCCCGCCTGTCTCCATCAAGCCTTCCCTCGTCACGAAGGGGCTGTCTCTGAAGATTGGCTGGGCGTGCATCGGCTTCCAGATTGGGCGGCCTTCCGTGTTGTATTCGAACAGCTTCTCCAGGATCTCCGTCGGGCAGCTTTTCCCCGGCTCAGAAACATAGGTCGCTTCCCAGTCGCTGCGGGTCTGGCTGCACATGGCGTCCTCATCTATCAGCATGCAGGACATCCAGAAGTTGGGCTCCGAAGCCTCCGCATCATAAGGATTGATGGTGGCCGGAAGGTCCTTGAAGCCTTCCCTGTATCGCTCATATATGGCTTTTTTCTGAGCTATATGCTCCTCCAGGAAGGGCATCTGGCCTCTGACCACGCCTGCGATGATGTTGCTCATGCGATAGTTGTAGCCCAGGTCTTCGTGCTGATACCATAATACGTTTTCACGGGCCTGATTAGACCATTTGCGCACTTTTTCCGCGGCCTCTTCATCGTCGGTGACGAACATCCCGCCTGCCGTTCCTGTGATTATCTTATTTCCATTGAAGGAAATGGCGTTGTACTTGCCAAAGGTTCCGGTCTGCCTGCCCTTATATGTAGCTCCCAGCGACTCAGCTGCGTCCTCAATGAGGGTCGCGCCGTATCTGTCGCAGATGGCTTTTATCTCATCCACCTTAGCGGGAGTGCCGTACAGATGCACCAGCACCACCACCTTTACATCAGGATATAATTGAAAAGCCTTTTCCAGTGCCGCAGGTGACATGTTCCATGTATCGTATTCCACATCGATGAAGACAGGTGTTCCTCCTTCGTAGACTATGGGGTTGACCGATGCGCTGAAGGTCATATCGGAGCAGAAGACCTTGTCTCCCAGCTTCACGCCCGCGACCTTTATGGCCATATGCAGCGCGGCCGTACCTGTCGCCAGAGCTACGGCGTATTTGCATCCCAGCTTTTCGCATATGAGCCTCTCCACCTCGTTGATGTTGGCGCCTACCGTCGACATCCAGTTGGTCTCGTAAGCTTCCTTTATATATTCAAGCTCCGGCCCGTGCATGGTCGGCGAACTCAGCCATATTTTCTCTTCAAACCTTTTTATATCCACTTCTGCCTCCTCTACTACTCAGCAGTCTCCGATTTGTCTTCCCCGTCGCCGTTACTTTCGTCCGGCGTTTCCTCTTTTTCCTTTTCTTCTCTCTTCTCCACAATCTCCAACCCCACCTGTGTTTCCACGGTACGGCCCAGCAAGTTCAGTTCCAGCCAGGCTTTCCGCTTATGTCTGTCTATCTTCTTTATCAGGCCTTCGTTGCCTTTCAGTGGGCCTGTCTGGATTATCACTTTGTCGTTTACGATGACACCTTTGGACATGCCGACTACTTGCTCTTCCTTGCCGAAGTCCAGCAGGAAATCCACCTCTGCCTCCGTCAGGGGCAGTATCTCGCCGTCGGCTTTGATCAGCTTCGTCAGGCCCATCACTCGCTTCAGTGCAAAGGGCAGCTTGTCTTTGGCATCGCTCACCAGGAACACGTAGCCGGGAAACAGTATCCGTCTCTCCTTGTGCCACCTGCCGTGGTAGCGCTTCATCTGCTCGTAGTAGGGGATAAAGCATTTTTCCAGTATCTCCGGCTCGATGAGCTTCTCGCACTGGAGCTTGATCTCTTCCTCGTTTCCCGTACGGACTTGTATCACATACCACATAACGGATCTCCTTTCCGGTTTCCGGTCTGTCTTCGGGCTTTCGCAGGGGCCAGTGGTCTTGGGCTGCCCGGCCTGTCGGGGCCAGACTCCATTCAAACTATCCGGCTCGCAGGAGCCGGCATCCCATTCGGTCATATACCGAACGCTGCCCCCCCCGCAAAAGGGCGTGCTTCGCCATCCCAGCTCTGCGCGTCTTTTAAAAACCAGCAATCGCGCAAAGCTGGGTCTGTATCTTGCCCTTATGACACCCTGCGACCTCAAACGCGGCAAAGCGACGATTTCAGATCGACAAAGCTTGTTTCTTACTCTGTTGTTGTCCGGGAGTTCTGTCAGCCTCAGGCCTCTCTCTCCCTTCGGGTCGAAAGGTCGGCACCATTTTTTCCACCATCCCGACGATATCCCCCATGCCTTCGTAGCTGGCGTGGGCCAGCCTTTCCAGCTTCTTCAGGAAGTCCATCGTATCGAATGGTATCGGCTTCCCTATATGTATCAGCTCGTTGTCTGTCTTTTTCAATCCTTCTTCGGCCATCAGCTTCTCTTCGAAGAGCTTTTCTCCCGGCCGAAGTCCTACGTATTTTATCTTGATATCCACGTCCGGCTTGTAACCCGACAGCTTTATCAGGTTCCTGGCCAGAGTGTCTATCTTCACCGGCTCGCCCATGTCCAGCACGAACACTTCCCCGCCCCAGGCGTATGCTCCTGCCTGCAGCACCAAGCTAACGGCTTCCGGTATGGTCATAAAATATCTGATGATATCGGGATGGGTCACCGTCACGGGACCGCCTGCCGCTATCTGCTTCTTGAACAGTGGGATGACCGAGCCGTTGCTGCCCAATACGTTTCCGAATCTGACCGCCACGAACTGGGTGCCCTTTCGCTCCCTGTTCCTGACGCAGTCTATCCTCACGCAGGCATCCGCTTCCGTGGGACTTCCGCTTAGGTTGCCGCCTGCCGCCTCCGGAGTCATACAGCTGAGGCCAGCTTCCGTACCCGCCGGCTCCGCGCCGCGGGCCTCATCCATCATCCCTATCTCCAGCCTCGGCAACAGGTCCATGCGGCCTTCCTTGCTGACGGCGTCCATACACTGTATCACCATCTCGCAGAGCCGCTTGCTGGCTCCCATGATATTGGTAGGGTTGACGGCCTTGTCGGTGCTGATGAGGACGAAGCGCTTCGCTTCGCACCTCATGGCCCAGTAAGCTGTCACGTAAGTGCCCACCACGTTGTTCTTTATGGCTTCGGCAGGGCTCGTCTCCATCAGCGGCACGTGTTTATGGGCGGCCGCGTGGTAGACGATGTCCGGCCTGTATTGTCTGAAGACCAGCTCCATCCGCCTGCTGTCCCTCACCGAACCTATCAGCACGGCGAGAGCCAGATCCGGATATTTCCGCCTCAGCTCCTGCTCTATCTCATATGCGTTGTTTTCATATATATCGAAGATTATCAGCCGCTTCGGTCTGCGGCCTGCTATCTGCCGGCACAGCTCGCTTCCGATGGAGCCTCCGCCGCCGGTCACCAGGATGGTCTTCCCTTCCAGCTCCCGCATGATCTCATCAAGGTCCACCTTGATGGTCTCCCTGCCCAGCAGGTCCTCCACCGCCACCGGCTTCATCTTGCTCAGGGTCAGCTCGCCGTTGGCCAGCTGGTATACGCCCGGCAGGATCTTCAGCTCGCAGCCCGTCTCCTTGCAGATGTCCAGGATGTCCCGCCGCTTCTCCGCCGACGCCGACGGCATGGCCAGCATTATCTGATCTATCTCATACTTTTCCGCGGCCTCCAGGATGCTTTCCCTGCCGCCTACGATGGGGATGCCCTCTATCAGCCTGCCCCACTTGTTGGGATTGTCGTCTATCACGCAGCGGGGCCAGGCCACCGCGCCGTTGGAACTCTTGAGCTCCTTCAGTATCACCTGACCCGCCGCGCCTGCTCCTATTATCATGGCGTTGTGGGACGCCTTCATGTTCTTCTCCCTGCGGGCCCGCTCCAGCTTTATGTACCGGTACGCGAACCTTATGGCCGTCACCAGGCAGAACTGTATCACCGTGCCAAAGATGTAGTAGGAAATCGGCATACGCAGCACAAAGACGGTTATCCCTATCACATGGAAAACCGTGGTTATCCCGGATGCCGCCAGGATACGGTTCAGCTCGCTGAAGCTGGCGAAGCGCCACATGCTGTTGTACAGATTGAAAAACCAGAAGACTATCAAAGAAAAGACGGTATAGAATGGGGCAAACTGAAGAAATGCGTTCAGGTACTCCACCGGTATGGCGGAGTAGGCCAGATCGAACCGCAGAAGAAGACCGGCAAAATAGGAGCCGTTTACCACGATAACGTCATAGATCATCAGGTATATAGCTACGGTCTTCCAGTGTTCCCATTTCCTTTTTCTCATCTCTGTATTCTTATAGTTCATGATATCCCGATTTATGTATAGTGATCCTTCTCATTGTATCTTTGCTCTGTATCTTCTCAGTCTCCCTGTGTTCCTACGTCCTATTTTAGTTTCTCTAAACAAAGTCCACAAACAAACACAGCTCTTTCTGCAACGCAGCAAGAGCCGCGGCTTATTCACCATGTTCTACATCTCTCTGCAAAAAAAAAAAGTATTCAGGGATCTCTTCAGGCGATATCTCCAATACCTGATCTGCCAGTATGCTTATCTCCTCCATCGTGAATTCCTCGCAATTGCATAATTTCAGGAGATAATGCCGTTCCGGGATGTCCAGGGAAGCAGCCACCTCGCTGCTGGTCATACCCTTGTCATCGACCGCACCGACAAGCTTTTCGTAATTGAACCTGTAAATCATAGACATCATCTCTTCTTTCTTCCTTTTGTTTAGAACTTATAAACTATTATATACACCCCCTACTCAAAAAGCAATACCCCTTCTACAATTTTCGCCATCATTCGCAACCATTATCTTCCTTCTGAGATTGTATTGAATTATGGCTTTTGTCTTGTTGATGTTTTTTAAATTTGATATTATAATGTTTACGAAGCTTATAAACAAGAGGTAAAAGATGGGAAAAGCTACTTTTTCGGAAAGACTTAATCTCGTTATAAGAGAAAACAATATCAGGCAGGTCGACCTGTGTAAGAAGACCGGCATCGGTAAAAGTGCCATGAGTCAATATCTGAGCGGTTCTTTTGCTCCTAAACAGCAAAACCTCTATGCGCTGGCTCGAGCCCTCAATGTTTCAGAAGCATGGCTCATGGGATATGATGTCCCACGCGAAAGAACCGTCGTAAAATCTTCCCCAAGTGCTTCAGATACTTTTTACTTCACCGCGCCAGATGACAGCATGCTTGGCATACATATACCAAAAGGAGCTCGTGTTTTGATCCATAGGACTGAATCCATCGGATCCGGTCAGGTAGTTTGTTTCACCGTCGACGATTCAAAGCCCTGCCTTCGCAGGTTCTACAAGCAAAACGATCTGCTGCTGTTCTTCGCCGCCTCTTCGTCCGATGAATACCCTCCTTTGATATACAAAAGCTCAGCTCTTTCGGATGGTTCGCTGAAGATCGAAGGTGTTGCCATCGAAGTCACCCTGATCCTCCAAGACTCATAGCCCATCACATCTCTATCCGAACGTATCGCAAACAGGCTCGCCTGGACAACTATCACTCGTATACGGTTCGGATTCGTATATGATTATTTTCCGCGCAACCACCTATCCTTATACATCAGATGCATCCTCAAGCGATGCATTTTTTATATACGCCCTTCTTGTCCATTACCCTCCGGCCGGCGGCTGCCCCCGGCCTTTTCCCAGCGCGCCTCTAACAGAAGTCTTTCTCCGTCACGCCCGGCGCAGCGACCCCTCCGGCGCCCCCAACCATTTGGCACAGAACTTGCTTTAATTATTAGCGTGAATTATTTCTATCCTTGATACGTTTCATTTTTCATTTATTTTAGGAGGTATACTTATGAAGGATATCAAATTTACGCAGAACGGGCGGTTCTTCTACGGTTGGATCGTGGTGTTCCTGGGACTTATCCTGATGACTTTTGCTTACGTGGGGTTCGTATCCCTCACCAGTGTATTCGTTCTTCCTGTTACGGAAGACCTGGGCATCGACAGAGGCGACTGGATGTCGTATATGGTCGTGATGTCGCTGGCCTGCATCGTGGCTTCGCCGTTCCTGGGGAAGCTGATGGGAAAGTACAGCCTGAAGCTGTGGGTCGCTTTCGCATGTCTCTGCGGTATCGTAGGCTACATCGGCTTTTCCAGAGCTGACTCCATGACCGCGTTCTACCTGTTCGGCATCATCCTGGGGATAGGCTTTGCCGGAACAGTCCCGATGCCTGTTTCCATCATGATAAACAAATGGTTCGGCGGCAAGATAAGAGGGACTGCCACCGGTATCGCTTTCCTGGGAAGCGGTCTGGGCGGCATGATACTCTCGCCGATCCTCAACAGTGTTATCGCTTCCAGCGGCTGGAGGATGGGGTACATAACTCTGGCCATCGTATATGTAGTTCTGATGATACTGGTGCTGATATTCGCCAACGACAACCCTGAAGCCAAAGGCTTTACCAGAATGGGTGAAGACGAGGCGGAAAAGGTGAAGGATCCATCCGAAAGAAAAGGCATGGACCTGAAAGAAGCCATGCGCACACCTGAGTTTTACATCGCTCTGCTCTCAACAGTCCTGGTGGTTCTGGCCTCCAGCGCACTGCTCGCCAACTCGGTAGCCTTCTTCGTAGGCTGTGGCATCAACGATGCCAGCGCCGCGTCCTTCCACGGATTCATGCTGGGCTCCCTCATTGTCGGCAAGCCTGTCATCGGCTTCATCACCGACAAGCTGGGCATCAGAGCAAGCACTGTCATATCCACCATCATATTTGCCGGCACTTTCGCTATGCTGTTCATCATGCCTAGCTCGCCGATGGTATTCGTATATCTGGTTATCGCCTGCTACGGCCTGGGCGGCCCTACTATCACGGTAGTTCCTCCACTGATGATCAACGGTCTTTTCGGTGATAAGGACTACGGTACTCTTGTCGGCGTCATGAACATGGCCACCAGCATCGGCGGCGCTTTCGGCGGGACGGTAGCAGCCATGGTATACGACGCGACAGGAAGCTATTCCGGCTTCTGGATCGTGGCCTGCATCTCAGTTGCTATCGCGGCTATCCTGAGATTCGTAGCCTTCAAGATCCACGATGCGAAGGAAAAGAGACTGGCTGCATAAACAGAAAGGTCCAGTTGCATAGAAGTTCCTATACAGGAGCCGGGCATATGCTCCGGCTCCTTTTCATACCGCAAAGACACGATCATCAGAAAGCGACCATTTCTAACAACTGCGCTCGTTTCTGTTATATAATCAAACTGAGTTTTTTCTGAACAAGGAGGCATGATCATGACCGGAAAAGACAAGGTCAAAGACATAGAATTCAAGGACTACCTGAAAAAGCTGAAAGGGCTGCTGAAGCCCGGGGACATGGGCGATGAGGGGGACTCCGGCTCCGGCGATGAGCTGGATCCTGACAGGATCTACAGTGCGCTGCTTCGGGCAACCAAAGAACGCGAGCTGTTTTTAACTGCGCTGGATAACGCTGTCGACAGCTTTCACCTGGCTGACGGCAAGGGGAACATACTCTTCGTCAACAAAACATTCGCTGACCGGAGCCAGATGGCCAGAGAGGACGTCATCGGCAAAAACGTGGCTGACATGCCTTACAAACCATCAGGCGTACTGCTGGCCATCAAAGAGAAACGGCGTCTCAGCTTTATGCAGCACGGCATCGGAGGCGACGCTATAGCCACTACCGTCCCCGTACTTGACGAGGACGGCGAAGTCCGCCTGTGCGTCAGCAACGCCCGTTTCATAAACGAGCTGGAGCTGTTGAGCCGATATTACACGACTCAGCGCGGGAAAGGCGGCGCCGCACCTGCCCCCGGCATCTCCACCACGCCTGAACTGAGCTCCAGCGATGAAAGCATGCAAAAGCTCTACGATTTTGCCAAGCAGATAGCCGCCGCCGATTCCGGGGTCCTCATAACAGGTGAGACAGGGACCGGCAAAAGCGTGCTGGCAAAATATATCCATGAAAACAGTCCCCGTTCCAAGAAGAAATTCGTGGAGCTCAACTGTGCGGCCATTCCTGAATCACTGATCGAATCAGAGCTCTTCGGCTATGAAACAGGAGCCTTTACCGGCGCCCAGAAAGGCGGGAAGCCAGGCCTCTTCGAAGTAGCCGACGGCGGCACGCTGTTTCTGGATGAGATAGGAGATATGCCGCTGCAGCTGCAGCCCAAGCTTCTGCACGCCTTACAGAACAAAACCATCACCCGCGTAGGCGGTACCAGGCAGATACCCGTCAACGTCAGGATAATCACCGCTACCAACAAAAATCTCGAAAACCTGGTAAAGGAAGGGCTTTTTCGAAACGACCTGTACTACAGGATAAACATCGTTCCCATAAGCATCCCGCCCCTCAGAGAGCGGAAAAGCGACATCACGCCTCTCATCAACTCCTTCGTAGACCGTTTCAACAAGCACTACAATCAGTCTGCCGCTATCGACGATGGCGCCATGAAATTGTTGAACCTCTACAAATGGCCGGGCAATATCAGGGAACTGGAAAACATGATAGAGCGGTTGCTGGTGACTAACAAAAGCGGCATCATAACCGAATGGGATCTGCCTAACAATATCCGGATAATGACTGATTCCGCCGACGACAGTGGTATCCACGTCAGCAAGCTGATGCCCCTCAAGGATGCTCTGGAGACGGTGGAGGGAGAACTGGTCAGGATGGCTTTCAAAGACGGCGCCAGCACCTACGATGTCGCCCGGAAGCTGAAAATAAGCCAGTCCGGTGCCAGCAGGAAGTACCTCAAATACGTGAAAAACGCACCGCTAAGCGACTGATGTGATATCCGCCCATGGCTTTAACACAGACGGCGATGCAGCTTCGACCCAAAATAGGGTCAGTGAGTCATTTTTGGGTCAACAGGACATTTCCCGATTTTACTCGTGTATACACGTAATTATCTGAATTTTTTAAATCGTATCACCCGAAATTGGGTCGCACATTCTTTTCCTGCTGTGAAAAGGCATGGTATGACTCTTGCTATATATATTTCCAGGATAAATAATTCACAAAAATTTTCGGATTTTAAAGTGAGGTAACATCATGGAAAATAAAAAGCAGATCTACGATTGGATCGACAAAAATGAAGGAGACCTCTTTGAGATCTCCGACTATCTTTGGGAACATCCCGAGCTCTCGATGCAGGAATATGAAGCCTCAGACAAGCTGACCGCTTACCTCGAAAAAAACGGTTTTGAAGTGACGAGGGATATAGCCGGGATGCCTACCGCCTTCATCGCCCAGTGGGGCGAAGGAAAACCGGTACTGGCATTCAGCTCCGAATATGACGCCCTGCCCGGCCTTTCTCAGGACAAGGACGCTACAGAGCACTGTCCAGTGACACCGCTGGCCCCCGGCCATGGCTGCGGCCACAATCTGATAGCGACAGGCGGCATCCTGGCCGCCACAGCCCTCAAGGAGCTGATGAAAGACAAGGGGATGAAGGGGACAATAAAAATATTCGGCACTCCTGCCGAGGAGCTCTGCATAGGTAAACCTTTCATGGCGAGAGAAGGGCTCTTCGAAGGCGTCGACGCCTTTCTGGACTGGCATCCAAGCCATCTCAACAGAGCGGCCGCCGGCGACACCAATGCCTATTTCAACGTGAAATTCCATTTCACAGGACTCAGCTCCCATGGAAACGCTCCGTGGAACGGCAGGAGCTCCCTGGATGCCGCTATGCTGACAGGACACGCCATAGAAATGCTGCGCGAGCATATAAAACCGGGAAGCGAGACCTCCCCTTCGACGATAAACTACGCATTTCCTGACGTCGGCAACAGCTTTCCTAACGTCGTTCCGGCAACCACCATTCTCTGGTGTGTAGCCAGGATGAAGAACGCGGAAATGCTGGCAGATGTCCTGGACAGAGTGACCGATTGCGCCGAAGGCTGCGCCAAGGCCACCGGTACTACTGTTACCAGAGAAGTCATCACAGCGACTCACGACTTCATCCCTAATCTCCGTATAAATCAGCTTTTGGAGAAAAACCTGCGTGAAGTAGGCGTTCCTAAATACACGGAGGAAGACCAGAAAGCCGCCAAGGCTATCCAGAAGACCATGGGCGTGAAAGAAACGGGGTATACAGGAGAGATACTGGAGACAGTCGTAGGCAGCCAGCCTGTGACCGACTCTTCCGAGTACAGCTGGTTCGCTCCTGTAGCGTTCCTCAACGTTGCCATCTCGCCATCGGAGGATTCGGGCTGGCATGCCTGGACATCAGCCAAGTTCGCCGGGAGCGCCGTAGGAAAAGAAGCGCTGGACGTGGTAGGCAAGGCGCTGGCTTCAACGGCCTACGACCTGCTCACGAACCCTGAGATCCTCGATGAAGCGCAGGCTGAACTCAAGGATCGTCTGGGCGGCAAAACTTACGAGTCCCTCATCCCTGCCGAATCAAGGCCCGACCTGGATACCAACAGGGACATCATGGACAAATTCAGGAAATAAAAGAAAGTAATGTGTTTTCTGACAAGATTTTTCAAATAACCTCTAAAAGGGAGCTGTGTGTTGCCATCCCATGGATGTCAGCATGTCAGTTCCCTCTTTCTTTCCGATTTTCCCAAGCTTTCTTTCAAACATGAGCCAGGCTCGACGGGTAATATCGCGAAAGGCGCTTTTGTACGGGCCGGCGATATTTTGAACTATTTCAGAGCCTTTTTCACAGGCCGATTATCGCCAATCAAGTGTACCGATAACGCTGGCGATAGTTTTCACCCTCATTCAGGCGGGAAACTATCGCAGACACTACGAAAGAGAGCTTTGACGATAATTCGGACGAGAAATCCCTGCAAAAATCCCGCTTTTTATCGCGGAGCACCATCGGAACGCCGGTTGGCGATATTTGCCCTGGTTCAGCCCGCGAATATTATTCTCTGCTGTCGCCCCGAAGCTGCCATCACTTCTCGTAGCGCCGGAAGACGAGGCTGGCATTCTGACCACCGAAGCCGAAAGCCGTGTTGATGGCCACCTTGACCTGCTGTCTGCGGCTTTCACCTGCCACAAAATCAAAATCGCCTTCCGGATCTTCCAGATTCAGGGTCGGCGGGACAACGCCTGTATTGATAGCTTTGATGCAGGCAATGGACTCAGTAAGGCCGCCTCCTCCCATTATATGACCGGTAGCTCCTTTAGTGGAGCTGATGGTAGGGCCGGCGGAGGAAGGGGTCTTGCAAGAATACGGTTCTCCACGCTGCCCGGTATCCGGATCGGTCATCTCGCCGTCCGGGCAGCCATCTCGCTTTCCAAAGACCGCGCCAATGGCGGCCAGCTCAGCGCTGTCGCCCAGCTTCGTCCCCGTTCCGTGGGCATTGATATGATCCACGTCGGCAGGGGTAAGCCCGGCCCGCCGAATGGACGACGCGATACACTGGGCCGCCTTCCTCCCTTCCGGATCCGGATCGGTCACATGGTGAGCGTCGTTATTGTTGGCCCACCCGGCCAGCTCGGCGTATATCTCCGCGCCTCGCGCCAGCGCGTGACTTTCCGTCTCGATGACGAGAGCGCCGCCCCCTTCGCCGATGACGAATCCGTTTCTTTCCATATCAAAGGGCCTGCAGGCGTGGAGCGGGTCGTCGTTACTTCTTGAAAGGGTGTGAGCATTGGCCAGGGAATATATGACCAGTGGACACAATATGCTCTCGGAGCCCACCGCTACCACCGCGTCGGCTTCGCCTGCCTGCAGCATCATGGCCGCCATGGATACGGCGTCACAGCCGGAAGCACAGGCCGTGGAAATGGTGGAGCTGGGACCGCTGATGCCGTAGGATATGGCTATCTGAGCCGCCGCGATGTTTCCCAGTATCCGGGGCACGAACCTGGGCCCGACGTTCTTGTGGACGGCGTTGGTCAGTATCTCCTGTGTCTCCGCCGTAGTAGCCACTCCCGCCATGGCCGTTCCCATGACGATACCGACTCGTTCAGATGCCGCCGGAAGCGCCTCGCCGATAGCTTCCTTTGCCGCGGCATAAGCGTATTGGGTGAATGCGTCCGTCTCGTGTATCATCTTCCGCGGCATGTAGGATTCCACGTCGAAGTCGCGGACCTCCGCCGCGATCTTCACTGCCAGATTTTCCGCGTCAAACCTGCTTATCCTGTCGATACCGCACCGTCCCTCTACAAGACTGTTCCAGTACTTGTCTACACCGCACCCTATAGGGGTGACGGCGCCCATCCCTGTGATTACCAGTTTTTCCTTCGCTGCTGCCATGATCCCTCCGCATGTCCCGAGGGCTCGCCATCTTCGGCGAGCATATGCTTTACATATCATCCCTCATATTATATAATAGCAAAAACGGATAAATGTTTAAAAAACTTGTTTTTACCGGATAAGTATCATCTGTTCCTTTGATGATACCATCACCAAAATCTACTGTCAATAAATGAGGTATATACTATGCATCTCAATCAGATAAAGAGCTTCCTGGCAGTCAGCAAAACGCTCAATTTCACCAATGCGGCCCGTCAGAACGGCGTGCCCCAGTCGACCATAAGCAGGCACATCAACGATCTGGAGCAGCAGCTTGGCGTCAGGCTTTTCTACAGGACTAAGAGGGACGTACAGCTGACGGAAGAAGGCCGTACTTTCATCCCCTATGCTCAGGAGATCCTGGATGCCGCCCGCAAGGGATCCTATGCCGTGAAACAGCTTCACGACGGAGCTAAAGGCAGGCTTTCCATCGCTACCGTCAACACCTCCGGCACCTTCCTCCGGGAATGTCTGAAGGATTTCGGCCAGACTTATCGAGATGTGGTGGTAGACATAACCTACGTTTCCGGCGGGGAAGTCTTGATCGACGAGAACGACGCCCCTTACGATTTCCACTTTCTGTACTCCGATATGCTCCCCGACAGCGATGAATTCGATATGATGGAGATCAGCACCGATAACCTGGCATTTGTGCTCCCCAGGGGGCTGAGCGAAGATGTCGGCCGCGACATCCCATCACTTGCCAGACAACGGTTCATCCTCCTTTCCGAAGAGGAGAATCCTATCCTCTACATGGAGATCATGAACTTCTGCAGAAGCCACAGATTCTCGCCATCCATCGTCAACCAGACCAATGACATTCGTTCCGTGCTGCTCTCAGTCAGCGCCGGCCTGGGGATCTCCATACTTCCGACAGTCCTGCCGGGCGATATGCTTTCAGAGGGATTCGAAACAGTCCCCATAGATGAAAGCTTTTCCATCTCCTGCGCCCTGGCATGGAAAAAATCGCTTCTCAACCCCGCCGCCTCGCTGTTTCTGGATGTGGTCAGGCGGCGCTTGGAAATGCAGAGTCATCGATAAAGCTCAGCGATAAAGCAAAGCCGTTAGCATTTAAAATCCCGCCGGTAAATCCGGCGGGATTGCTTTGTTAAATCTTTATTATATCTTGTTTTTCACACATGAAACCGATCCTGCGCTACCTGCACTACCCTTTCATCGCCTTTTCAAAGGCTTTACAGAGTTCCGGGAACTTTCTCTTGAGAGATATAGGTTTATAGCTCCCATCCGTGACGAAACAGTGCTCGCTTTCGCCCTCGTAACACAGCTTATCGTTCTCGACATTGAAGATCTGATAAGTGAAGCTGAATCTGGCTCCGTTGAATTTCTTCGGCATCACCTTTACAGCGAACATATCGTCAAACCTCAGGTATTCCTTGAACTTGCCCGAAGCGCTGATAGCAGGGATTATGATACCCATCTTTTCGATCTGGCTGTAACGCATCACATGCTGTTCTATCCACGCCAGACGCGCCTCCTCTATCAACCGCAGATAATTGGAATGATGCACCACACCCATCCTGTCCGTCTCGTAATAATTCACTCTTCTTCGGTAATCCCACATTTTATCACCTATTTTCTCTTGAGGAGGCCCTGTTTCAGATCCTCTTCAGCCTGTTCCTTCATTATATAATGTATCTTCTTGCCGGTAGCTGTATGAGGCAGACTGTCGACTATCCTGAACCACCTAGGCTTCTTATAAGCAGACAGCATCGGATGATCGGTGCAGAAATCCGACAGCTCGGCTACAGTCAGGCTTTTGTCCCCGGCAACGACATAAGCCACTACCGCCTGACCTCTGGCCTTGTCCGATACCGACGTGACGATGGAATCTTCCACCTTATCAAACTCGTTGAGTATCTCCTCTATCTGAGTCGGATAGATATTCTCTGCGGAGCACACTATCATATCGTCCTTTCTGCCATTGATGGTGACATAGAGATTTTCATCCCAGCACCCTACGTCAGCAGTATACATCCACCCTTTATAGAACTTCTTTTCCTCTTCCTCAGGATTGTTGTAATAGCTGTATGTGGTCTTGGCCGGGCATCTGATTATTATCTCTCCCACCGTTTCGTTATCCATCGGTACAGTCTCATCCGGCTCCGCTTTGTGATCGTCGTAGATCTTCACCACTCTCACTTCGTCGTCGATGCAGCTGCCCCCTACCGTTCCTGCGAAGGCCGGCAGATCGTACGGTCTGAGGAATGAATTCCAGAAGGTTTCCGTCGTACCGTAGCCGTTGAGGATGTTAGGGGTCAGTACTTCCAGGAACCTCTTGCAGGCGGCTTTTTCCAGCGGAGCTCCCATCGTCACCAGCCCTCTCAGCCTGGAAAGATCGAACGGCGTCTTTTCCTGAACGTGAGCCAGCAGCCCCAGCGTAGCAGGAGAACCGGTAAGATATGTGATCCCATACTTCTCCACATACTGTAATGTCGTCCTCGGCGAGAAGGTCCTCATCAGCACCAGCGTCGCACCCACGTAGAACGTCGGGCATGTTCCGCCCGAATGGCTCCCGCCTCTGTGAAAGAGCGGGGTCATGTTCATGCATACGTCATGACAGTTGAGAGGATAGTGCATGATAGCATCGTGAGCCGACAGCACCTCATTGATATCGTTGATAGGTACGCTCTTCGGAAGGGATGAGGTCCCGCTGGTACACATCCTCACCACTTCATCATATATATGCGGTTCAAAGTCTCTTTCCGGATCCGTCTCGGCTTTCCCCGCCACATAATCATCATAGGCGATATGTCCTTCCGGCACCTGATCGTTCTCCAGATTATCGGCCATCACTACACTGACAGCTTTATGCTTTGACATTTCCACAGCTTCCGCCACCATGTCACGAACCTCGGCAGCGTAAATTATGACCTTGGGCTCATTATGCTCTATCAGCAGCGACAGCTCACCTGACGACAGCTTGAAATTGGCCAGGTTCACGATAGCCCCCACCTTTCTCGGCCCGATATAAGAAAAGCAGAACTCAGGGCAGTTTACCAATACCGACATGACCACGTCGTTCTTTCCCACACCATCAGCCTTCAGCGCGTGAGCCAGCCTGTTGACTTCGCTGTTGAGCTCCCCATAGGTCCAGCTCCGCTCCGTCAGCGGATCTATCAGCGCCGTTCTCGATCCATAGCGCGCCACATTCCTCATGAATCCATTGAGCCACGTATATTCCCGCTCAAAAGTCTCTATAAACATCTTGTCGTTATATGTTCTCATATCTCGCTCCTTTTGATTTTGTGAATCAGATGATTCTCTCCCCATCATATTAATCATATTTTGCATTATATAATAGCATTTTAGCATTGTCAATATGGTTGGCAAAGATTTTCCATCGCACTGAACATATTTTTTACACGTCCGGATCCCGGCACCTCCTGCCGCAGGAGCATCATAAAAGGCGGCCCGCCCCGGTATCTTATCCTTCCCCGGGGGCGTTCCGCCCTTTCGCATCGTTTACAGATATCTCATTACTTTTTCCTAAACCAGCTCAACGACTACTTTCTTCTTCTTTCCCTTCTCCACCAGCAGCTTGCCATCCTTGAACGAATCAGGTGTTATCATCAGCTTCTTATCGGCGACCTTTTCGCCATCCAGCTTAAGGCCTCCCTGCTCTATGGTCATGAAGCCTTCCCTGTTGCTCGGCACCAGACCAAGCTCTTTGATGAAGGTCACTACGCCCATGCCTTCTCCCGCCAGCCTGGATCTTTCGAACTGCACCGTCGGCATATTGGAAATATCCGCGCCGCCGCCAAAGGCCGCTCTGGCCGCCTCCTGAGCCTTAGACGCCTCAGCTTCGCCGTGGACCAGCTTGGTCACTTCGAAAGCCAACACTTCCTTGGCCCTGTTTATCTCTTTGTCCTGCAGAGACGAAAGTCTCTTTACCTCGTCCATCGGAAGGAAGGTCAACATCCTGAGACATTTTTCCACATCGGCGTCAGCTACATTTCTCCAGTACTGATAGAACTCATATGGTGATGTCTTATCGGCATCCAGCCAGAGAGCGCCTTTCTGGGTCTTACCCATCTTCTTTCCCTCCGAGTTTGTCAGCAGCGAGAAGGTCATGCCGTAAACTTCCTTACCCGTCTTTTTTCTCGTCAGATCCACACCACCGATGATATTGGACCACTGATCGTTGCCGCCAAACTGGATCTTCACGCCCAGGTCTCTGGCCATGACCATGAAATCGTAGCTCTGCATCAACATATAGTTAAGCTCAAACATGGTAAGGCCGCCTTCTCTGTCCATCCTCTGCTTGAAGCATTCGGCTCTCAGCATGGTGTTGACATTGAAGCAGGAGCCTATTTCCCTGATGAATTCGATATAATTGAGAGGCAGCAGCCAGCTGGCGTTATTGACAGCGATAGCCTTCCCAGGCTCCGGCTCCTTGTTCTCGCGGCCCGGAGAAAATACTCCGTCGTTGCCCTCATACTTCCATTCTTCATCAAAATCCAGGAATTTATCGAACAGCTTCTTGAACGCCGCACAGTTGTTTTCTATAGTCTCAGGGGTCATCATCTGACGCATGTCGCTTCTCCCCGACGGATCACCGACGAAGCCTGTTCCTCCGCCGATAAGCACCACCGGCGTGTGACCATATTTCTGCATGTACATCATTATTATCACCTGCATGAAATGTCCCACATGGAGACAGTCTGCCGTCGGGTCGAATCCTATATAAAACTTGACCTTTTCATTGCGAAGCAGCTCACGCACTCTGTCTTCATCGGTGGATTGCTCTATGAACCCTCTCTCCTTGAGGACGTCATACACATTATCGTGCTTGCTGACGCTGTCAGGTATAAAATCGTATTTCATTCTTTTCTCCTCCAAGTTTCTCGTTTTATCTGTCCTTCCCGTCAGACGCCCCTATACGTCACGAGGCCTGTTTATGAAAAGGGCCGGGTCCCGTCTGTATCTCATCACTTGGTCCCGTAAAGCCTGTCGCCTGCGTCGCCCAGTCCCGGCAGTATATAAGCGTGATCGTTAAGACATTCATCCTTGGCGGCGATAAAGATGTCCACATCCGGATGAGCCTTCTGAAGCACTTCGATACCTTCAGGCGCGGCTATGAGACACATGAATATTATCTTCCTGCCGCCGCGGGCTTTGATGAAATCTATGGCTGCCGACGCGCTGCCCCCGGTAGCCAGCATCGGATCCACGACGAAAATCTCTCTCTTTTCTATGTCATTAGGCAGCTTGCAGTAGTATTCCACCGGCTCATGTGTCTCCGGATCCCTGTAAAGTCCCACGTGGCCCACTTTGGCATTCGGCACCAGAGCCAGCATCCCGTCTACCATTCCAAGACCTGCTCTCAGGATAGGCACAATGGCTATGTCCTCACCCTTGAGCATTTTCACCGTCGTCTTCTGCATAGGTGTGGTTATCTCCACTTCCTCAAGCGGCAGATTTCTCGTCGACTCATAAGCCATCAACATGGATATCTCCCTGACCAGCTCCCTGAAATCCTTGACGCTGGTCTCCTGCTTCCTCAGAAGCGCCGTCTTATGCTGGATTAACGGATGATCGAATACATATACATTGCCCATCTTTTACCTACCTTTCGTTTTTTATCATGTCTTCGTCCCTCAACGGCCATCACATAGCGTTGAGCATGTCTACCCTCTTCTGATGCCTGCCGCCCTCGAACTCCGTGTCCAGCCATGCCGATGTTATTTCCAGCGCCTTGTCCGTATCCGTCGTCCTTCCTCCCATGGCCAGCATATTGGCGTCGTTGTGCTTTCTCGACATTTCAGCCATATGGACATCAGTGCAGAGCGCACACCTGACGCCCTTCACCTTATTGGCTGCTATGGAAATACCTATCCCTGTCCCGCAGCACACTATACCTCTGTCAGCTTTCCCGGAGACTACCGCTTCTCCGCATTCTTTCCCAAAAGCCGGATAATCCACTGATTCCTCGGAATAAGTCCCCAGATCCAACACCTCTATCCCCCTGCTTTCCAGATACTCCCTTACAGCTTCCTTCAGCTGATATCCGCCGTGGTCGCTCGCTATGGCGATTTTCATAACTGAACTCCTTTCTTCGATCTATAGTGCTATCAGTTAAACTCTGGCGATATTGTAGCCCGCTGACTTGAGCATCCTGTTCATGACGGCGAAGCCTACACCGTCTCTGTCGCTCAACGCCCCGGCCAGTATCAGATCGACGCCTTCCTCATCCAGATCCCTCAGACGGGAAAAGAAATCATGAGCCGCTTCAATGAAAGCCTTTTCCTCGAAGAGGATGACCCCCACCTTCAGCCCCAATCGCTCGTTGAGCCTTTTCAACCGTTCTATCTCGCTCTTTACCTTGTCCCGCCTGCCTTCTATCACCGTCATCTGCGCCTTCGGCGCATAATGCTTGTATTTCATCCCCGGAGCTTTCGGCCTGAAATCATTGGCGGCTCCGTCCATCGCAGATCCTTCCGCGGCTGCGATATCCGGATCCAGATCTCCCTCTTCCGGTCTGACGAAAAGCGATTCGTCATATTTCACTTTTTTATCTATGGCTGCTTCGATGTTCTCTGCTGTTATTATCCCCGGTCTCAATATAGTCGGAACGTCGCCCGTCATATCCAGAACAGTCGACTCTATGCCTACCCGGCATTCGTCTCCCGCTATGACCGCGTCTATCTTGCCATCCATATCGGCGATCACATCCCTCGCTCTTGTAGGACTGGGTCTGCCCGAGATGTTGGCGCTGGGCGCCGCTATGGGACATCCTGCCAAGTTGATGAGCCTGAGCGCCGCCTCGTTGTCGGGCATCCTGACCGCCACTGTGTCCAGGCCTCCTGTCGTCCTGTCCGGAACGCCCGGCTTCTTCCTGAGGACCATAGTCAGTGGTCCCGGCCAGAAATTATCTATCAGCTTCACGATATCCTCGCTCAGCATAGGCGTCAGCTGGCCTATGTCGCTGGCTCTGGCGATATGGACTATCATCGGGTTATCGCTGGGGCGCCCTTTGGCTTCGTATATCCTCGCCACCGCCTCCGCGTCCAGAGCATTGGCGCCCAGCCCGTAGACCGTCTCCGTAGGAAACGCCACCAGACCGCCGCCCTCGATGATCTTCGCCGCTTCCCTTATATCTTTTTCACTTGTGGTCAGTATTTTCGTTTTCATCTCACACCTGCTAGAAGTTTTTCATCTTCTCGGCCTGGTCGCTGGTTATGAGGCCGTCTATTATCTCATCCAGATCCCCGTCCAGGAAGTTGTCCAGCTTGTAGATGGTGACTCCTATCCTGTGGTCTGATACTCTTCCCTGAGGGAAATTGTATGTCCTTATCCTCTCACTCCTGTCCCCGGAACCTACCATGCTTTTCCTCTGATCGGCTATCTCCTTGTTCTGCTCCTGCATCTTCAGATCGTACAGCCTTGATTTGAGTACTTTGAAAGCCTTTTCCTTGTTCTTTATCTGGGATTTTTCGTCCTGGCATGTCACCACCAGTCCTGTCGGCTCGTGCGTCAGTCTTACAGCCGAGTCAGTGGTATTTACACACTGGCCGCCGTTTCCCGACGCTCTGTAGACATCGACTCTGACATCATTGGGATTAAGATCCACTTCCACGTCGTCCACTTCCGGAAGCACCGCCACCGTAGCTGCCGATGTGTGTATCCTGCCGCTGGACTCAGTTTCAGGCACTCGCTGTACCCTGTGGGCTCCGCTTTCATACTTGAGCCTGGAATAGGCGCCCTTTCCTTTGATGAGAAGCACCGCTTCCTTGATGCCGCCCAGTCCCGTGTCGTTCAGCTCTATTATCTCCGTTTTCCAGTGCTTCCTCTCAGCGTATCTGGTGTACATCCTCAGAAGATCCGCGCCAAAAAGAGCAGCCTCCTCGCCGCCCGTACCTGCTCTGATCTCCAGGATGACGTTCTTCTCGTCATTAGGATCCTTAGGCAGCAGCAGCACTTTCAGCTCCTCCTCCTGCTGCTCGATCTTGTCTTCCAGCTCGGAGATCTCCATCTTGGCTAATTCGCGCATCTCCTCGTCACCGTCTTCCAGCATTTCCCTGGCTTCCGCCAGCTCAGACTTAGCCTTCTTGTATTCCTTATATTTCTTTACGATAGGCTCCATTTCACCCATCTCCTTGACATGCTTCTGCCATACGGGCTGATTGTTTATGACCTCCGGGTCTGAGACCTTCCGGGCCAGCTCATCATATTTCTCGGTTATGAAATCCAGTTTATCAAACATCTCTTACTCCTGTGCACATGATTTGCGCGGTATCGCGACTGCCGCCTTTCTCCATGGCATGTCCCGTCTCAAAAATCCGCTCTTTTCTCAACTTTATATTATATCAGAAGTCCGTTGCAAATAAAACCGTTAATTCAGCCCTTTTGCAGTCCCTGCCATTCTCTCAGGCTCCGCTGTCATTCAAAAAAGAAGCCGGCGCGTCGTGACGAAACGCCGGCTTCCATGATGGCACTCTCTTTGTTTTTACGCTTCCTATTTATATAAGCTCCTCTTTTTCACAGAAATGGCGGTTGCCACTGCGGGCTACATCAGTTTCCAACCGCCGGCACGCTCCCGAAGCTCCACATATTCCCTATATGTGCCGCCTTCTGCCATCAAGGCTTGGTGATCCCCCTGCTGGGCTACTCTGCCGTCTCTGATGACTGTGATACTGTCTGCCTCCCTGATGGTGTTGAGACGATGAGCGATGACCAGCAACGTCTTGCCTTTTACCAGCTCTGAGATAGCCTCCTGTATATACCGTTCATTGTCCACGTCCACACTGGCTGTAGCCTCATCCAGGATTATGACAGGAGCATCCTTGAGGATACATCTGGCGATGGATATCCGCTGCTTTTCCCCGCCCGACAGAGTCGCTCCGCCTTCTCCGATGACCGTATCGAAACCATCAGGCAATTCCATGATAAAATCGTAGCATCGGGCTTTTCTGGCGGCTTGATAAACCTCCTCCCGATCAGCGTCGGGCTTTCCCATGCTGATATTGTTGTAGACCGTATCCCGAAAAAGATAGACGCGCTGGAAGACCATACTTATATGATCCATCAGCTCCGCCAGCGGCACCTCCCGGATGTCCTGTCCACGTATCAGCACCTGCCCTTCCTTTACATCCCAAAAGCGGGCTATCAGATTGGCGACGGTAGTTTTGCCGCCGCCCGAGGGTCCTGCCAGCGCCGCCATAGTATCAGGCATGACAGTAAGATCTATGTGATGGAGCACCTCCTTGTCTCCATAGGCAAAGGAAACATCCCGCAGCTCTATCTCCGGCCGGTCTGCGGCTTTCGGAGGTATATGCCTTTTTCCCTCGTCCGGCAATTCTCTTTCATCCAGCACCTCCTCTATCCTGTCCAGACAACTGTTCATGACCGTAAGCCGGGCAGCTTCACCATACAGCGCCTTGAGAGGGCCGAACAGGTCGAACAGGAACAGCAGCATCCCCATCATATACGGAACGGTCAACTGCCCTGTCTGCTGCAGATATATGGAAAGACCAAACAGCACCGTCATCCCCAGAGCATAGATGACATTGAGACCGCGCTGCCACGGAGTAAGGCTTTCTTCGAAGCCAATACTGGTATCTCTGGAATCCCGGAAGCTCTCCGACAGCTCCTGCGACTTTTCACCCAACAGATCAAAGCTCTTTATGACGCCAATGCCTTCTATGAAAGAAAGGACCGCATCGGTCAGCTTCTCGCTCTGCTCCTGACGCGCCTTCGCTTCTCGAAGAGACACCCGGTTCATCTTTCCGGCCACCAACACGGCCAGCAGGCTGACACCTACCGTCACCAGCCCCAGTCTGAAATCCACCAGCAGCATCAACGCTGTCATTATCACCGCGGTAAATATATAGTTCATCATATTGGCCAGCGAGCCCATGACGATCTCCTCCACGAAAGCCATGTCGGTGCTGAGAACGGAACTTATCTTGCTGATATTCCCCGCCGTGAAATATCCCATCGGCAGCCGCTTCAGATGGGCGCCCAATTCCAGGCGTTTTTCCGCGAACATCATATAGCCTGACGCGCTCTGCAGTTTATCGCACAAAAACTGACATAATGTCTCCGCGGCAACAGCCAGGACCATAGCTATCCCTATCCACAGACAATAGGTACCGGTAAGATCGCCCTCGTAAAATCTGCGGAGGATCAGGAATGCCAGCAGAACAGGTGCTTTCGAAAGCATGGATTTGAAAAACGAAAACACGAAGGCTACTTTTATCCTGGCAGCGTATTTTCCTGAAAGCTTCAGTATCCTGTTTATCAATCCTGTCATCGAGCCTCGCCTCCCCTCTCCACGTCCGGTCTCCATTCCGCACCGGCCACCGACGCCTGCCATAAACGCTGATACTGCGGACAGCTTTCCAACAGCTGCTGGTGCGTCCCGGAACCGACGATATGACCCCTTTCCATCATGTAAATGGTGTCGGCGTTCATCACCGACGGCAGCTTATGGGCTATGACTATCAGCGTCTTGCCTCTGACCACTTCGGAGATGGCCCGCTCCAGCT
>UQRM01000030.1 GCA_900543485.1 uncultured Eubacterium sp.
AACTGCAGATCCTGCAATCTGCCATCCATTATCTTCACTGACGGGCCTTCCATATACACATCGCCGTCACCAGATATCTCTATCCCCAGGCTGCCCAGCTTCAGACGGACCTCCGCGCTGTTGCCGCAGATCCCCTTCATACTAGCCACCACTACGGAAGCGCAGGCTCCTGTACCGCAGGCCAGCGTCATGCCGACGCCCCGCTCATAAGTCTGTACTTCGAGCGTATCATCGTCTATCGCCTTTACAAAATTCACGTTGGTCTTTTCCCTGAAAACAGGGTGGTTGCAGATCTCCTCGCCTACCCCGGGCACATCTATGTCATCAAAATCATCTACGAAGATCACTGTATGGATGGTTCCCATAAAGAGACTGTTTATCTCCACATCAGTCCCGTTTTTCAGCGGAAGACGCAAGCCCAGCAAATCTTTTGCCTCCGTATTCCCCATATCATTCGTATCCATCTTTACCGCCTGCGGCCCGAAAATCGGTTTCCCCATATTTATCTTTGCCCTGAACGGGTCGTCGCTGGAGATCTCGACTGTCATATCGCCGGCCAGCGTTCTCACCGGATACTTACGGCTGGACTCTATCCTTTCATCACGACAAAAATTAGCAAAGCACCTTATACCGTTGCCGCACATAGGAGCCCTGCTGCCGTCACGGTTAAAGAACACCATTTCCAACGCCGGTTCACGTCTCACCACTATCATCCCGTCAGCGCCGACTCCCGTATTGACATCACAGACCATACGTGCAAAACCGGGATATCCGGCCTCGTCGATCTCCTTCGAGAGCTCATCTTCCCTAATTATCACAAAGCTGTTTCCGCATCCATGATATTTCGAAAACAACACCATGCCATCACCTGCCTTCTTTCATCGTACTGTCCCGACGCGCCGAGGATCTCACACTTCCAGACTGTACTGATCCGCATATGTTTCCCGCCTTATGACCAGTCTGGCTTTCCCGTCGCGGACAAACACCACTGCCGGCCTTCCCAGTCTGTTGTAATTGCTGGCCATCGAATAACCATAGGCTCCTGTGGAATAAACGACCAGCAGATCCCCGGTCTTCGCCTCCGGCAGCTTCGCGTCAGCTATCAGGACATCCCCTGATTCACAATTCTTTCCCGCTATACAATATGAGGCCGCCGGCTTTTCCGTGAGCTTTTCCGCAAGAGCGCATGTGTACTCGGCACTGTAAAGCGCCGGCCTTATGTTGTCGCTCATTCCCCCATCCACGAATATATAATTCTTATCGCCGCTCTTCTTCATATCGCCTATCGTATATAACGTATATCCGGCTTCGCCGACCACTGCTCTGCCCGGTTCCGTTATCAGCTTGGAAATAGTCACATCACTTTTTTCCAGCGCTTCCT
Source organism: uncultured Eubacterium sp. (assembly GCA_900543485.1). Classification (GTDB taxonomy): domain Bacteria; phylum Bacillota; class Clostridia; order Peptostreptococcales; family Anaerovoracaceae; genus Lentihominibacter; species Lentihominibacter excrementipullorum. The sequence continues at coordinate 1,382 of UQRM01000030.1, forward strand.
CCGCGTATCTCACCAAACTGGCGCACATCTGTCCCAGCGGCACCGGCCTATCCTCTTCTACATATTTGATCCCGAACCCTCCGCCTATGCTCAGTTCGAAGCCGTCAACTCCCCGCGAAGCTTTTATGTCGGCCAAGAATCCTATCATCGTCCCCAGAGCCTTTTCGAAGGACTCCGCTTCCACTATCTGTGAACCTATATGACTGTGGAACCCGGCCAGCTCTATATTTTCATCAGCATCCAAAATATCCATGACCTGCTCTATCTGTGCTCTGTTCTCTATATATATACCGAATTTGGAATCCGGCTTGGATGTCATGATGTATTCGTGGGTATGCGCTGAGATCCCCGGGTTTATCCTCAAAAGCGCTTTTGCCTTTTTGCCTGCCCCGCCAGCAGCCGATACCAGCCTGTCCACTTCCATCACGTTATCTACGACGAAATAGCCTACGCCGGCTTCGAGCCCCATCTCTATCTCCTCGTTGCTCTTGTTGTTGCCGTGGAAATATACGCGCTTCATGTCGACACCAGCTTCCATGGCGCCGTATAACTCTCCTCCGCTTACCACATCCAGTCCCAGGCCCTCCCCGGAAAGGAGCCTGAACAACGCCTTCGATGAAAACGCCTTTGACGCGTATGCCACCTCTGTCTCGAATTTTTCTGATCTGAAATTTTCAACCGCGGCTCTGGCCTGCTCTGCTATTCTTCCCTCATCATAAACGTAAAGAGGTGTCCCGAACTGCTCAGCCAGCGATCTGCAGTCCACCCCTCCTATTTTCAAAACACCCATCTCTTCGCCTTTCTCTTCTTCGTCTTTTTTTGATCCACTGCATGTTCTTACTGCGCTTTTCCCTTTATCTCGCTTTCCCAGGCCCGTCATTCCGGCTGCCATCCAGCCCGCCTCGCTATAAAAGATCCTTCCATATCAAAAAGGTCAGCAAGGCTATACCTTACTGACCTGAAAAATCAAAATATCGTCACATAAGGATAGCACACCTGCCAAAAGCCTGACGCTTTCAGGCAGACAGTCATATGGCTGTTGACCACATGCCCACCGGGACTTCATGCCTGAAACCTCGGTTCGGCGGACTTGCCTCCGAGTGGTTCTCTGCCCGCCGGCTCCCCAGCTCTTCATCGCCTCCGCGCCTCTATCAGCTGTTGTCAGTATACTAGATATCCAATGATTATGCAAGGGTCGATTTGGGTCGGAAATACCTTTAAAAAAGCTGCCGCATCGGGATGCCCCGATACGGCAGCTTCAGTTCAACGAAAAGGCTCAGAAGCCTCTGTTCAGAAATCTCTATATCGATTTTCAGTCTTTAGGTATCGGGTCGAATTTCTTTCCTATGATAAGGAAGATAACTCCCAGAGCCAGCATGATTATGCCTGCCCATCTTGCTATCTCTATCATCAGCCAGAAATTGCTCATGATACCGGAGCCATATGTTTCAAGATAATAAGCAGGACCCCACGAGCCTTCATACCATACAAGGAAGAAGGATCCTACAGTGCAGACAAATCCGAACAGCAGGAAGAAGAATCCGAATCTCTCTATGTCGCCCAGAGCCAGCTTGGTCTTAGGGTTGATAGGATTGTTCTCAGGATCTTTCTTGTAAAGTCCGCCATATATCCACTTGCAGATAGGATAGAATATCACAGCCGCAATGATGGCGATGAATCCCAGCAGGAAATACTCCGTTCCGTTTACATAGAAGCTGATAACGCCTATGATGAGAGGGCCGCCGCAGATATATATCGGCGCCAGCTTGCTCTTTACATAGTAGAGATCTCCTCTCTTCTCAACAGGATACTCTTTTCTGATCTTTACATAAGCAAACGACAGGCCTACATAAAGGACGAACAGTACCGGCGAAAGTATCGTTACCAGTATCTCGAAGTTGAGGTTTACCAGGATGAGGTTTACCACAGCCGCCAGCACGATAGGTATTACTGGCACCTTTCTGTTCGGCGACAGCTTCGAGAGGAACTTCGGGCAGAAGTTGTCCTGACCCATCGGTATGAAGGATCTGGACGATGATGTGATCAGTGCGTTGAATATGGAGCACTGCGCTATTACTGCCGCGATCATGAAGGCGGCGCCTGCCCATGTCCCCACATGCTCAGAAAGCACTGACGAATAGTCGAGGCTGATCCCCCACTCGCTCCACGGACCAGTGGATACGATACCAGCCAATGTAGGGAGCAGATAGCTCAGCGTGATGATGACGATAGCTATCTTCATTCCCTTAGGGATGATCTGAGGATTCTCAACTTCTCCGCCCAGGAATGAGATGGCCACGTAGCCGCAGTACATCCATACTCCTATGGCAAGTCCGGTACCCCAGCTGGAGAAGGCGTTGTCCCCCTCTACCATGAACGGCTCAAACGGATCGTTGGTCCAGTTGGCAAGACCTACTACTGTTACCGCGGTAAACGCCAGCAGTATGATGATACAGAATATGGTACTTGCGATACTTACCTCTTCGAGCCCTCTCAGGTTGATGATCATGAATATCAATATGAACACCGCCTTGCAGAGGAAGGCTGTTACCGGGGTAAGAGGCACATACATGCCTATGTAATCCACGGCCAGAACTACATATGCCGGTCCGGTCAGGTAATTGGCCAGCGCCATCCAGAAGCCCATGGAAAAGCCCCAGAATTCACCGAAGGCCATCTTCGACCATACATAAGGACCTGCGTCTACCGGAACAAGGTTGGAAAGCTCCGAGCAGTACAGTCCTATCGGCATGGCCCATAAAATAGGAATGAGTACGAGTAACAGCAGAGTAAGTCCCGGACCTGATGACGAGATCATTGACTCGATACCGAAAGCCCCGCCTGCGCATGCGCAGTAAATGAAGAAGACCATCGTCGGAAGCGCGAAATGCTTCTTCTTCATACCGGGAGTAGCATCAGTCAATACCTGTCCGCCCGTGTAATTGACTTTTGACATAATTCTCTCCTTTCATGATAATAATGATAATAAGTTCCCGCCGCAAATATTGATGCGGCGTATATACAAGCCTTCCGGCCAGTATTGTCCGTAAAGAGCTGCCACACCTTACGCCTTGTAAGTCGTCACACCATCCATCACAGTCTCTATGACTTTTACATTATGGATATCCTCGAGAGGAATGTCAAGGATGTTTTCTTCTAATATTACGAAATCTGCGTATTTTCCGACTTCTATCGACCCGATGACGTCGTCCATGTGCATCTGATACGCATTGTTGATGGTGAACCCTTCTATGGCCTCCTGCACTGTCGTCTTCTCATCCGCAGGCTCCAGCACAGGCGCGTCAGGCTGCCCGTACATCTTCCTGGTAGCACACATTTCTATGCTCTTGAGAGGCTCCCTGCCGTATTCGTCTACAGGGAAATCGCTTCCCAGTGCCATCCTGGCTCCTCCGTCTATCAGGCTTCTCATCCTGAAAGTCTCGTTGTTTATATGCCCCAGCACCTTATCCATCAGCGGATTGCCATACATCCATACTCCTGTGCTGTTGGCGATGATATCGTACTTTCCGAAAAGTGGGATATCGTCAGGAGCCACGTACTGGGAATGAGAGCAAGTCACCCTGCAGTCGTCATAGCCCGCCTCACGGATAGCCTTCGCCATGGCTACGACCGATCTGGCCGCCACATCTCCGATAGCGTGCATATTCACGTCGAGTCCTTCCTTCGCGGCTTTGAGCCCTGCCTCGGCGGCGGTCTTTTCATCCATAAGCGGTTTGACTACCGAGCCGTCTTCAGGATACGGCTCACTGAGAGCCGCCGAACGGCTTTCCATCGTACCATCGTTGATTATCTTGAACAGATTTATCCTGAATTTATCATCGTTGTACTTTTCCCTCGCTTTAACGATGGCTTCGATCCTGGAGTCCACCAGATCCACATCGTCCAGATGACATGTACAACCAACGAACCTCTGCAAATATTTACCGCTGTCACGTATCGCATCCAGCGCTTCGTAATACTGCTTTTCCAGATATGAATACATCCCCACGTCTACCGTGCCCGTCACTCCCATGGCTGCATAGTCCGCGGAATTTTCCGCCATTATATTGATGACGCTGTCGCTGTCGAAGAAGTTTATCTTGCTCATTATCATGGCCTGGGCGCGTCCCTCGACGATGTGTCCGGCAGGCTCGCCCTTTTCGTTTCTCGAAAAGTAATGGAGCCCCGGCAAAGGATCCGGAGTATCCTTGGTTATGCCTGCCATTTCGAAGCACTTGCTGTTGCCCCATGCCTCGTGAGCTCCGCTTCCAAGGAAGAACATCGGCTTATCCGGACAGATATCATCCAGCAGCTCTTTTCTCGGCCCTTTCTCATCGAAGAGCCACTCAGCGTATCCGAGGCCGAAATAAGCGTCGGCGTCAGGATGCTCAGCCACATATTTTCTTATATTATCAAGACATTCATCCAGAGTCCAGTCTATGTCGAAGACTATCTGCGACAGCACATGAGCTGCCATCACAGGATGACAGTGGCCGTCAATGAAGCCCGGTAGCATCATCTTTCCGTCCAGATCATATATCTCGGTATCCTCGTCGCAAAAAGCATCCGCTCCTGCTCTGTCTCCCACATACACGATCTTATTTCCCTCAACAGCTACGGCTTCAGCCCATTCACGATCCTTGTTCACAGTAAATATGCTGCCATTCACATAAAGCTTATCTGCGCTCATCTCCTATTCCTCCTTCATGATGTCTTCTGATGTCGTCAAGATACATTTTTTTAAAATTTCTTACTTTTTAAAAATTATATAACCTTCCGTAGGGGCTAAGTCAAGATGTTTTTTGAGGTATTTCGAGCAAAAGGTAAACCATTACTTTATGTTTTATGATAAAATGATCATATCATCTACCCAGGAAAGGTCCATAGACAATGAAAATAGGAGAATTCTCAAGAAAATTCAACGTTTCAGTCTCTACTGTGAGACACTACATAAATCTGGGACTGCTGATACCGGAAAAGAACGGATTCCAGTACAGATTCACCGACACCGACTGCCGCGACATGGACATCATCTCCTCCATGAAGTCCGCCGGCTTCAAACTTGATGAGCTCAACAAGTATCTGAGTCTGTACCGCTTCTATAATAAAGATGATTACATTCTCTACGAAAAACTTCTTGATTTTCTTTCTCTGAAGAAACAAAGCTTACTCGAAGAGCGGGATCGTATCGGCACCTTCATCATGCTGCTGAACAAGTGTATCAAAGATGTGGAAAATGAAAGGGACTCCGCTTCCCGCCGTCTCATGGATAAGGAGAAAGAGGCCAGCAGCGGTATGCTTCCCGGAGTCCCACTGGACGTCATCGATCTGCTGACCTGTCCTGACTGCGGCCGAAAGCTCAATGTCTCCGGCGCCGATATCTTCGATAATTCCATCATCACCGGAGGATTAAACTGCTCCTGTGGTTACAGAGCTTCCATCGAGAACGGCGTCATACTCACTTCTGAAGCAGATGATCTGGACAACAACCTTCAGTTCCTGGACCGCTATTTTGGCGAGGAAAACCTCATCAGCAATGAGGATGGCATCGTGCTGATGGGCATGAGCGAACACAGCAATGCCTACCTCACCAACTTCTACAAAGGCGGAAAATGGATACAAAAAGAGCTGGAGGCTCTGGATACGAAGGGAAAAACGATGCTTTTCCCCGACATCGCCTGTCAATACCTGTACAGCTACCTGGAAAACGACGATGCCTACGATAACATCTTCATCGTGACTGCGTTGGCAGAGCGGACGATACATGCTATGCGTCAGCACATAGCCAACGCCCGCCCCGATTTCAAGGTCGCCTATGTGATAAATCAGGACGGCAGACTGCCCCTCAGGAAAAACTCCATCGATATAGTCGTGGATTACATGGGATCCAGCAATCTGGGCTTCTTCATGGACAGACATTACTTCGACATGATCGGCCAGTCCCTCGCCAGAGACGCTGTCATCCTCGGTATGGCAGAATACTACAGGCGGGACAGCCTTTCACTGGAAACGGTACATCGCCTTTATTCTCACGCCGCGTCTGACGTCTTCACACTGGGGTTCATCAACGGAGCCCTGGCCCGCGGCGGATTCAGCATAGAAAAGTTCGAAAAGGTAGACGAAGGTTACGAGCCGGGGCGATTCTTTGAATATCACCACCCCGGCGACGTGCGCACCAATATCGTTTATCTGGCCAAACGCCGCTGACCCGCCGTTTCCGGCTATCTGGCCAGTCTGTACAGCGCCTCGGCGTATATCTTAGCCACAGACATCAGCCTGTCCACCGAGATGCTTTCATTCTCCACGTGGAACAGCAGCGGCTCGTTCTGCAATGCCATACCATATGGCACGAAGTCCTTCAGCACCCTGGCATAGGACCCGCTGCCGTTGGCAAAAGGCTTCGATTCGTTATCTCCCGTAGCCTCCCTGTAGACCTCGATCAGGGTCTTCGCCGGTTCCTGCTGCGGATCGACCCGGAATCCCTCTATATTGAGAGTCATCTCAACGCTAAAGCCTGTTCCGGCCAACGCCTTCTTCACCCTTCCGACCATATCTTCCGTTTCCAGCGAAAAAGGCAGTCTGGCGTTGAAATCTATATCGAGCTTCCCGTTCTCATAAGATATAAGACCCATGTTGTTGGTACTCTCGCCGGTCTCATCCTTTTCTCTGATCCCCAGGCCTTCTCCCGTCACATCTCTGCACACAAGCGGCGGCAAAAGCTTTATCCCCTCACATATGTCACGAGGCTCGTAATCCATCTGCGCCAGCTCTTCCAGGAGCATGGCGATGGCGTTCTTTCCCTGTTCCGGCGTGGAAGCGTGAGCAGGCACTCCTGTGGTCTTCACTCGCTTGACTTCGTTCCCCTGGCTATCGGTAAATATGGCCTCGGCCCATGACGGCACGATGTTGATGGCATCCCCGCCTCTGATGGATTTCAGGATCAGGCCAGTTTTTTCGTCCTGAGTCCCGGCGTCCATCCCGGCAGTCATCATCGTGAATCGTGTATTGACGAAATGTTTTTCGGAAAAGCATATAGGGAAGAAGGAATCCGGCACTATGCCGCAGGACGGTATCCTTTCGGCCTTCTCCAGGTAGCGATGGAGACAAGGAAAATATCCGCCTTCTTCGTATGAGCCGACTATCTGGACGATATTCCTGGAAAGAGGCAGCCCGCTTTCCCTGATAGCCAAAGCAGCGTAAAATGTCGCGATAGTCGGTCCCTTATCGTCTATGGCACCACGGCCATATATCACGCCATCGTGGAGCTCCCCGCCGTAAGGAGGATATTTCCACTCTCCTCCTGCAGGAACCACATCTACATGGCCGACGGTCCCCACAGCATCGTCTTTTCTCTCCCCGAAATCCAACTGGCATGCTACGTTATCGTAATTGGTGACATCGAAGCCCTTTTCCTTACCCAGCTCCATCATGTACTCCAGAGCCTTTTTAGGGCCTTCCCCGAAGGGAGCGTCGCACTTGCCTACCTCGCCTTCCATCTCCGCCACTGATTCTATCCTGATTATTTCCTGCAGCTTTTCGACCATTTCATCTCTATAGCCATCCAGTATCGCAGCTATCTTTTCGTTCATTTCACCGTTCCCTTTCTCGCTTTCCATACGCGATCACGCTTTATATACAGTCTTCCCATCCATTATGGTCTCGCACACTTTGACTTTATGTATCTCTGTCAGAGGTATATCGAACAGATTTTTCTCAAGCACCACCAGATCTGCGTATTTGCCCACTTCGATGGAGCCAAGCTTGTGATCCATATGCATCTGATAGGCGTTGTTTATAGTATAGCTCTCGATACCGTCTTTGACTGCCAGCTTTTCCTCATAAGGCTCCAGCACCGGCAGTTCCGGATGATCGAAGAGTTGTCTGGTGCAGCCCATCTCTATCCCCTTCAGCGGTTCGCGGCCAAACTCATCCACAGGGAAATCAGATCCCTGCCCCATACGGCAGCCGCCGGCTATCATTGTCTTCAGTCGGAAAGTATGGTTCTGCCTGTCTCCGATGACCTTTTCCATGTCCGGATTACCGTAGTGCCATACGCAGGTGGTATTGGCGACGACATCGTACCGTCCGAAGAGAGCCAGCTCCTCATCCTTCACATAATCGCAATGGGAATTGACGATACGGCAGTCATGATATCCGGCCTCCCTTACAGCCTTTGCCATGGCCAGAGTGCCGCTGATAGCCTCGTCGCCTATTCCGTGGACATTGATGTCCAGGCCTTCCTTTGCCGCCCTGAGTCCCACCTGGGCAATCTCCTCCCTGTTGAAGAGCGGATATACCATCGAACCGTCCTCATTGTAAGGCTGGCTCAGTGCAGCCGATCTCGTCTCGAGAGTCCCGTCGTTTATTATCTTGAGGAAATGTATCCTGAACTTGTCGGAATCGTACTTCTTCCTGTACTCTATCAGTCTCGGGATGATGACGTCCACATCGCCCTTTTCCGATATCATCCTGCCGCAGCCGAAGAATCTCTGCTTGTAGGAGCCTTCTTCTATCATCTTCGGGACTTCCTCAAAGTATGTATCGAGAGCGAACTCAGGCGCGCCCATATCGCAGGTGGAGGTCACGCCCATGGCCGCGTACCCGTCGGATCCGTCCCTCAGGGCTTCTTCCACCTTTTCCTGACGGAAAAAGTCGATCTTATCCATTATCATCGTCTGCGTCGCCATCTCCAGCAGATGACCTGTCGGTTCGCCCGCCTCATCTCTGTGGAAATAGTGGAATCCCGGTATCGGATCCGGCGTATCTTTCGTTATCCCCGCCAGCTCCAGTGCCTTGCTGTTGACCCACGCTTCGTGGGCGCTGCTTCCCAGGATCATAACAGGCTTATCGGAACAGATAGCGTCCAGCAACTCCTTCTTAGGGCCCTTCTCGTCGAAGATCCACTCCGCGTATCCTATACCGAAGTAAGTCGGTTCGTCAGGATTGTCCTCTACGAACCGTTCTATCTCCGCCAGGCATTCTTCCACGGTCCATTCGATCTGAAGATATACGCCGCACAGGTACTGAGCCGCCATCACAGGATGACAGTGACCGTCTATGAATCCCGGCAGCATCATCCCCCCGTTCATATCGTTTATTTCCGTCTCGTCTCCGCAGAATGCCTTAGCGCCTTCGTCGCTGCCCACATATACGATCTCGTTGCCCCTGATGGCTACCGCCTGGGCCCATTCTTCCTTACCGTTTACCGTATAAACCTTTCCGTTCAAATACACTTTGTCTGCCTTCATAATGGCCTCCTTTTCCGCACGGATTCACCTTTGGATCTTTCCCGTAAATTTTTACTATGAATTTTTTTAAAGATTACGATTTTTTAATAATTATATAACCTGTCGTAAGGAACAGGTCAAGGTGTATTTTGCATTATTTTTGTAAAAACGAAAAGCCACTCTTCACATTTCCGGCGTTCTCTTTTCGCGACAGCTTTCCGGCGGGCGTCCGGATCCTGCGTGAACTGCGGCAGAGCCAACAGGCCGGGAAAATGACGAACCGGGCAGGAAACGACTCATGCCGCTTCCTGCCCGGTTCCAGAAGTTTATTATAGAGAAACTGAAAATTGCTTATTTTAATATATCTTCGATGGCTGCCATAGCCGCGACCTCCTCGTCACAATAAGTCTTCACGTACGGGAGTATCCTGTCCAGCTCACTCTGGTATATGGCGATAGCCGCATCGTAATCTATCTCCGCGTCCTCATCTTCCGCCTGCCTTACCAGCTGATATGTTGCATCTCCAACATAACATACTGGAATCATTTTGTCCAGAGCCCAATATGCTTTACTGTCATCCACCTGAGACGCGTCATACTGTACCAGGATATCTTCCACCACCTGCTGATCGAACAGGTAATAAGAATAATCCTTCTCGCCATTGAGGGTCCATGCTATATCGAGAGCTCCTGATTCTTCATCTTCAGCGTAGAGTTCCTCCTGCTGAAGAGCTTCTATCATCCCTTTGAGCCCGTTTATGTTAGCATCCAGATTAGGATGGCCCGTATACACGTCTACGTCATCCGTCTTGGTGCATTGAGTCTGCACAGTTTTGAAAGCCTCCAACGTCGCCTGATTCAGCTCCGCGCCTTCCGCTCTCAGCTCCGACAGCTCTTCCTCTGACGCTTCTCCGCTGACAGCCTCCTCGTATCTGGCATTGACATCTGCGATCCTGTCATTATGCTCCTTCGCCACAGTTCTCAGGCTGTCGATGGACGCCAGATAAGCTTCCGTATCGACTCCGGCTTCCTGCGCCACTTCTTCGTCGAAGTTGTCTTCAAGATCATCACAGGCTGCTGTGATATCCAGCTCAAGAGCCGGCATGCTGTCGATATAGATGGCGAAGGCACCGAACCAATTGATATTAGTCCTCATGGTATCCTCGTCCCACGTGTCCTTGTCGTCCGATGACGTATGGTATCTCTGCTGCATAAACGTATCATCCTCGAAGCCATTGAGGATATACGGCACGCCATGCCACCTGTATGAGACGCCATCCTCCATCACATTTACAGAACCCGCTTCTTCTGATACTACCACATCTCCTGCCGTCGTGACAAGTCCTGTTTCTGTGACCATCTTGCTGACCAGGCTGGCAAATTCCGGAACGCAGCTGATATTCAGCTGATCCCCTTCCACTGCAAACGCCGGGAGCTCACAGTTCAACATAGCCAAAGTCTTACCGTCCCAGCCCAGCTCTGCCTCGTGCATCATGCCCCACGCACCGGTAGTATAATCGAACTGGGTATCCGTCGCGCCCCATTCCTCAGCGCCATGAGCGACGACAACGATATCGTTCTCAGGAACATATCCCGAATCTATCAGCGCCTTCGCCACAGCAAAATCCAAGGCGATGGCCGCCGAATCATCCTGGAATCCGTACCAGTATTTATCGTAATGTCCTGCTATGAGTATCTGCTGATCGGAGGACCTGCCCTTGATCTTCCCTACCACATTGTATGTAACGCCAGTGCCCTCTTCCAGGACAGCGTCTACCATCAGAGTAGCTGTGTCGTTCCCGGCCTCTATGGCATCCTGTATTTCCTTGGCCTGATTGGCGCTTATTGCCACCGTAGGGATCAAATCACCGCAACAGATATCCTGGACATTGACCGTATCGTCGTTGAGTTCTCCGTATCCACCTGTGGAATATGTCACGATGGCAGCAGCCCCTCTGCCGTAAGCCTGCCTTATGTAATTGTCGATCCATGCCTCATTCCACTGGTCGACTCCCGCCAGCACGATCTTGCCGCTCACGTCCTTACCTTCGTAATCAGCTTCAAATCCTGTCCCCACATCAACTATCTCCGCCGTGATCCCATCCGCATCAGTACCGCTGCACTGGTACGACGCCGGCATCAGATCGATGTCTGTCCCCTCGATGGTAAGGCTGGAATCATTGAACTGGAATTTATCCACCGTGGTGCCTACCTTCTCCACGTCAGTGAGCCCGATGGACTTCATCTCTTCCACCAGAAAATCCGCCGCCCTGTGCTCCGCATCGGAGCCGGCGGTTCTCCATCCCAGTTCATTGTCCCAGTACTCCTCATCGTAAGCCAGCGTTTCAGCCAGATCATAAGCGTACTCCATATCGATGCTGTCGATGTAGCTCTGCACATCTTCCGCCATGAACAACTGGGAATCCACCGTGTTCTCCGAGCTGCCGCATGACATCATTGAAACGGTCAATGTCAGCGACGCCGCAGCACAAGCAAATACCTTCAAGCTTCTTCTCATTCTTTCACTCTCCCCTCAATTTTTGAAGCATTTAAATTTTCTGACTAGTCTAACTTTACATTATATCGGAAAGAAAATCAATAGTTATCAGCTATCTCATATCCTATCCGTCTTGACTTTTGTCTTTCTCGTTATATAATAAGTATTGTTATAGTAAGATTTCTTATTATTTAAGGAGGGAGTGTGCTCATGGAAAGTCTCCATTATCTTCTCATGAAATCTCACGCCATGGTCCACAGGCGTGTAACATCGAAGACGGCATCCATCGGACTCACTTCAGGTCAGCCCAAGGTACTGGACTTTTTACTTCGGTTTCACGAAGCTGATCAGAAAACCATCGCTGCCTACTGTGAAATAGAGCCGGCCACTGTTGGCAGCATTTTATCCCGAATGGAAACATCGGGGCTGGTAGTCCGTCGTCAGAAGGAAGGAAATCGACGTTCACTCTACGTTTCCCTTACAGAAAAAGGCGTAAACGCTGCCGAAAAGCTGACGGAGATCTTCCGCTCGGTCGAAGACGAAGCCACCTGCCGCCTTTCGGAAGATGAACGCGACACGCTGCGGGAGCTTCTTTCACGGATATGCGATACCCTGAGCGGACCGGAAGCCTCCGATAGTAACGAATAGTACAAAAGAGAATAGGATGGTGTAAAAATGGAAAAAACAGAAGAATGCAAAACCGAGAATATGCGACAGCCTGTATCTGCGGAGCAGGCTGCCGGAGAACACGCCGGACACAGCACAGACCACCTGCCGATGCGGGTCTTTTTGTTGTGCGCAGGTCTTTCCATCATGGCTTTCGGCATCGCCCTCTCCATAAGAGCCCCTCTGGGTACATCACCTATTTCCAGTCTGCCCTACGTCACGGCCGAAATGTCCGGCCTATCCGTGGGGATAACGACCATCGTCATGAATTTCGTCTTCATCCTGATACAGATAGCCATCCTGCGCAGGCGATACGACTGGTTTCAGCTGCTGCAATTCCCGGCAGCCGTCCTGTTCGGACTGATAATCGACGCGGCCGGGCTGCTGACGGCAAAACTGCCTTGCGACACCTACCTGGAGCAGTGTATAATCTGCGCCGCCGGCATCATTTTTATTGCCTTCGGCGTCAGCGTGGAAATAAGCGCCGGCCTGATAACAACTTCCGGCGAAGGCATCGTGCTGGCCATATGCCAGGTCGCCCCGGTGAAATTCGGCAATATAAAAGTCGCGCTGGATTGTTCGCTGGTGTGCATTTCCATACTGCTGTCCTTCGCCTTCCTGGGCGGACTGGACGGCGTCCGCGAAGGAACTGTTGCGGCGGCCATTTTCGTGGGACTCATCACCAGGAAGACCAACGGTGTCATGGAAAAAGTCAGCTGCGCTCTCCTGGAAAGGTAGGACGCGGCTTCGCAGCGTTCGCGCCTCGTCCGGCGTTCTTTTGCCCTTTTCCTCAATCCTCCTGCGCCCTTTCCCACAGGACCGGCATCCCCTGAAGCTCTTCTTCCGTATATGGCTCCGTCCTTCTCATATCTGCTTTGCTTCCATAATAGACTATGTCCACATCGAAATCCATGTCCTGATCCCATATTTCATATCGTCTGTCCTGTTCAGTGATTTCCCTTCCGATCAAGGGATCCACATATCTGGACCACAGATTCTCTTCATAACACAGGATGTATATGTTCTTCTTTTCCCCATCGATCACAACGCCTGCATTATCCCCATACCCGTACGAGCTGTAGTAGTTCTTCCCGGTAAATTCCGCGTACAGGCTTCCGTCCTCGTATTCTACATTTACCAGCGAAGCATCATAGGGAATGACCCACGTGTGGAGCACCGCCAGGCAATACAGCCCTGCCAGCGCCAGGACGGTCGCCAGGACCGATATGACTGCGATCCTGATTTTCCTTTTCCGGAATTTTCTCCTGAATCTGCGAAAGAGGCCGGCATTTTCCTTTTCCTCCCCTCTGCTGATGGGTATGAGTATCCCGCTTCGCAGCCTTTCCAGCTCCTTTCGACAACCCTCACAGGAAAGGAGATGTTCATCTATCATCTTCCGTGACTCATCACTGACAGCATCGTCCACATAGAGCGGAAGCAGATCTCTTATCACCTGGCATGGTATTTTGATATAAGATGTTTTACCGTACGATATCTTACTCATGATTTTCCCCCTCCATATATTCAAGGATACGAGCCTTTGCCCGATAAAAGGTCACCCGGGCCCAAGTGTCGCTTTTCCCGAAGATTTCACCGATTTTCCTGAAAGGCAGCTCGCCCATCGCCCTCAGCATGAAGACCTCTTTATACGGTTCGCTCATCTCGTGAATAAACGCATGTATCAAAAAAGCCTGCTCTTCATCTTCCACCGCATCTGTAAAGGATACGCCATCGCTTATGCCGGATTCCTCTTCGGGCAGCGGATATTCCCGCTTGTGCTTCCGGCAATAGGAATAATAGGAATTCCTGGCTATCACAAAGAGCCACGCTCTGATGTCCTTCGTCCCGTCAAAGGAATCTATGGCTTCCACAGCTTTGACGAATGTCTCCTGCGCTATCTCTTCCGCAGTGTGTTCATCGGCTGTCAGTCCGCACAGGAAGACGAATACGTCCCTGAAATATCTGTCATAGATCTCGGTAAGCTCCAAACTTCTCACCACCCTTCACCTCAATAACGCAGCCAGTCTGAAAACGTTACAGAAAATCGAAAAATTTTCACCCTTCTCTGCCCTGCCGCTTCATTATATCATCGATATCGCCTGCTTATATTTCTATATTTTTCCATGTAAATTATTGACTTTTTAGTGCGGTTGCGTTATGCTAATGGCAATATATTCCATATTGCGGCAGTGAAGGTATAAGTATATAATGAAAGGGGAAATTGGAATTGGAAAAGAAAGAGCTGAAGGACCTCGACCTGCTGGACAGATTCCTGTTTGCGGAGGCTATCGAGGATCCTGAAACGATGGAATTGATATTGGAGATCATCCTGGGCAGGGAGGTCATATTAAAGCATCTGCCCCAGGCTGAAAAGGAGCAACGAAGCTTTCTGTGGAGCAAACAGGTGAAGCTGGATGTCTGGGCCAAGGACGTGGACGATGTCGTCTATGATACAGAAGTCCAGAAACAGAACACTAAAGATTTGCCTAAGAGGAGCAGGCTGTACAGCAGCATGATAGACAGCAAGCTGCTGTTTCCCGGAACATCCGGTTACAACGCCCTCAACGATGTATATATCATCATGATAACACCTTTCGATGTGTTCGGAAAAGGGCTCTACAGATACACCTTCAGCATGAAATGTCAGGAGATGCCAGACATCGAGCTTGCGGACGGGGCCACCAGGATATTCCTCAACACGAGGGGAACGGAGCCCGATGGAGTGAGTCATGAGCTCATCGAACTTCTGAAGTACTTTGAAGACTCTACCGATGAGACAGCAAGCAAAGCGGGAAGCAAGAGGATATCGAGACTCCACGAAAAGATTTCCGATATCAAGGCCAGTGAAGAGATCGGGGTGAAATTCATGAACGCATGGGAAGAAAAACTGCTGGACAGGCAGGAAGGGTATGATGAGGGTAAGCAGGAGGGGCTTCGAATCGGAGAAGAGAAAGGCCGCAAGGAAGGCATGGAGGCTGGCGAAAAGAAAGGTCTTCGAATCGGAGAAGAGAGAGGACTTAAAACCGGCCGGAAAGAAGAGCGCAAGGAAATCGCCGTCAGGATGAAAGCACGCGGAATGAGCCTTGAAGAAATCGCAGAGATAACAGGACTGGAGCTCTCCCAACTGGAGAAACTGTAGCAGGCGCTGCGATAAATACCTGAAAGCCGCCCTATCGGCAAAAGCTATGATGGGGCGGCTTTTCAGTATACATCTAGTGTTTTTCCATCTGCTTTTTATCTGTACAGCTCAGCAAACTCGTTCATAGCTGCGATTTCGCGGTCCATGGCCGCCTTCAGCTGTTGCTGCTGTGCTGCGGCAGCATTTTCATATATCGTTATCTCTTCATCGAAAGACACATCTTCACCGGCTTCCACGGCTGCCGCTTTTTCCAGCAAGGACATTGTGGCTTCACTTGTATCAGCAAATACCGAGCCCTTGCCTGTTCCCCAGAACAGATTGTCAGGGTTAGTCTCTTCGTGGAGTGTCGCAAGAGACATGTCGTTCGTCTCAGGGCTGAAATTATAATAACCATATTCGGTCGCGCCATTTATTTGCCATGCCAGGTCGAGGGCCCCAGATGTGCCGTCTTCACTGGAGAGTTCCCCCGCTTCAAGGGCGGCCACGACTCCGTTGAACATCAGGAAAATATCCCTCCTGTTATGAGCAGCAGAAGATTGTTATCATAGAGCGTCCCCGCTATGAACGAGGAATCCAGGCTGTTCGCAAGAAATGACGAAAGTCCGCCCTGAGAAAGATTGATGACAGGAACCAGCAGCGTCAAGAACAAAAAGACAAAAATCACGCCTTTCAGCGCTCCCGCCACCAGACCCAGGTACTTGTCCCCTTTTGACAGGAGATTTTCCCTTTCCCTCCTGGCAACAGGCTGAACGACCACCCTCAATATCAGCCGTATCACGATGATCACGATAAGAAAACTGAGGACAGAAAGTATCATACCGGTTATCATGGCAACCAGTATATCGGCTGTCTCCATGGTAGTCACTGTCAATCCTCCGCTTATTATATCCGGTAATCCATCGGTCACCGACATCGCTGAGTCCGCGTACCCGTAGATCTCACCGGCGATGGTATCCGATACGGCATTCCCCAGGAAGCTGTCCCTCAGGACTCCCGCGAGAGGATCAGTCAGAAAGAAGGCCGCCACCAGCGCTCCTATCCATCCCAACGCGTGAACGAAAGTATATATGAACCCTCTGTGCAGTCCCAACGCCATGGGCAATATTAAAATCAACAATATTATGATGTCTAAAATCATAGCGTCTCCCCTCTTTTCATATATTACTAGAAAAAACGGTATTAAACAAGGAGGGCACCATGGATTTTACAAATATCAGCAAAAACCCCATCATGCTGAAGGAGGAAAACAAAAGGTTCGCCTTTGAGCGTGATAAGGAAATACGCGGTTACATCAAGCTGGAGACTGACGGAGACAAAGGTCTGATGGTCGTAACGGTAGAAAACGTAAAATTCTTCCCGAGAGGCGAATATTCATATAAGCTCATCCTCACAGGCGTGAAGAAGGAAAAGCGACACTACCACATGGTCGGCAATATTTCTCTGTCGGCTTACGGCAAGGGAGAGGGGAGCTTCCGCATAAATCCGAGAGATCTGGATGGCCAGGGGCTCAGCCTGCGGGATTTTTCCACGGCAATCATAGCCGCCATGTCGATGGTGAACCATCGTGAGTCCCTGCATCCAGTCCTCAGCGGCGAGCTGTCCGCTCCCGGAGAAAAGAGCGCGCGCCCGGCAACGCCGAAGGACTACAGTCCATTTTATAACAGGTTCGTCCTGGAAAACTGCATAGGGCTGGCGAAGGAACAGGACAGATTCACAGATATTCTGCCCTTCGACCACGACCTGACCGGAGCCACATGGAAAAAGGTGACCGACAGCAAACTCTTTCCCATCATCTCTCCCGGGTCCAAAGCTCCCATCGCGAAATACGGCCATTTTCTCTTCGGATGGCAGGACACCCACTACTTCCTGGGAGTTCCCGGCAGATTTTTTCCCGACGAGCAGCCTGACGGCGGAAAATCAGGCTTCACATTCTGGCAGCCCATCATGGGAATGGAAGAAAAAGCCCAGGATGGTTCTCTTCCGGTGGACGAACGCAGAAAAGAGATATATGGTTACTGGATAGCCGCTATCAACAGGTTCAACGGCCACATCGAGGAGCTCCCTCATATCCCGGACAACTCTTCCGGACGCTCTAAGTAAGACGCTCTCAGTAAACTGTAAAACTTTTCATTCATCCCCTCCTCCGAAAAAGTTCTGTCCAAAACCACATTCCCTGTGTTTCCAATGTCTGAAGGCACTGCACCGGCATCTTTCTCCCCTTGTGCGCACGGTAAAATCCACTTGATAGAAACATCAAAGTATGATACCATTGAAAAGTATATGAGAAAGTATATGTTTGAAGCTCTTGAGGAGGCAAAAAAGGCCGCTGCCGCAGGGGAGATCCCTGTCGGCGCCGTCATCGTCCATAACGGCCAGATCATTGGCAGAGGCCACAATGAAACCGAGACGAAGAAGGATCCTACCGCTCACGCGGAAATCCTGGCCATAAGGCAGGCCGCCCGGCATCTTGGCGGCTGGAGGCTTCCGCAATGCGACATGTTCGTGACTGTCGAGCCATGCAGCATGTGTGCCGGAGCCATCGTATGGGCAAGGATACGCAAGCTTTACATAGGTACGATGGATCCCAAGTCCGGAGCGTGCGGCTCGGTCTTCAACATTCCTCAGGAACGCAGACTCAACCATTTCACAGAGATAGAGACCGGTCTGATGAAAGAGGAATGTTCCTCTCTGATGAAGGACTTCTTTAAACAATTGAGAAAAAGAAAAGCGGAGGAAAAACATCAATGAAAAGAATAGGCGCTTTATTCTGTCTGATTATTATAACGATGACCCTGCTGGTCCCTGCCAGCTTTGCAGCCGACAGCTCAAACAGCGGCAATACCGACAGCGCCGGATTTACGATAGAATCATCGACTCCCGAAGACGGAGCTACCGGCGTATCAGTCGAAAACCTCAGTGTAAAGATATATTTCAGCAAGGAGATGCTTCCTGAAAGCAAGAGTATCCGCCAGGCCAACGCCAAACAATTCAAACTGACCAACGCGAAAGGGAAAGAGATCCCTATCAGAGTCTACTACAGTCATAAGGAGCGTAAAGACGGCCTGATGATGGTCGTATCCGACATCGTAGACACGGATATCCAAATACAGGGAAACACCGAATACACGCTTACCATAGGCGAAGATCTGCAAGCTACAGACGGCACCACGCTGGGCCACGAGGAGACCATAGAATTCAGGACTCTGGATCAGTCCAGATCGACAATGGTATACACCATCATGATGATAGTGATGATAGTCGGCATGATCTTCTTCAGCATGAGAAGCGCCAAGAAAGCCATGGAAAAGGAAAACGATCAGAAGCAGAAGAAGGATACGGTCAATCCGTACAAGGAAGCTAAACGGACCGGCAAATCCGTAGAGGAGATCGTCGAAAAGGATAAGAAGAAAAAAGCCAAACAGGCAGAGGCCATGGCCAAACAGAAGGCAAAGGAAGCCGAATTGGAGGCCGAGCTGGAAGCGATGGAGGCAAAGCGAAACGCTAAACAGAAGAAAGCCTCTACCAAAAAAGTATCCTCTCCGAGACCTATCTCGGCAGCCGGAAGCCAGTACAAAGTCAAGGTCGTAACGACTCAGAGCCCTCAGAAACCGCAAAACAGGAAAGGCTCCACAAATCCTAAGAACCAGACCGGAAAACAAAAGAACGCAAAAAACAGGAACAAGAAGAAATAAAGTCGAACGACTGAATCATAACAGGTGAGCCGGGGGCTCACCTGTTTTTAAGGGAGTCGATAATATTGAAAAAAATACAGTTAAATTCCTTTGCTAAAATAAACCTTTCGCTGGACGTCTTGGGAGTATTGGACAACGGATTCCATCTGGTCGATATGGTAATGCAGCAGATACTTCTGTGCGACGATATCCTTATCAAATGGAAGGACGAGCCGCAGGATCAAAGTATACAGATCAATGTCTCCACCAACCGGTATTTCCTCCCTACGGACGAAAGGAACCTTGCATATAAGGCAGCTCTGCTGATGGCAGATAAATACGGTGATAATCGCTCCGGCAAGGTGACGATAGATATCAGGAAACGCATACCCGTAGCGGCCGGACTGGCGGGAGGCAGCGGCAATGCAGCGGCAGTGCTCCACGGGCTCAATATCCTCTGGGGTCTGGAGCTTTCAATGAAGGAGCTGATCGAAACGGGAGAGCAGCTGGGGTCTGACGTCCCCTTCTGCGTGATGGGACAGGCGGCGGCTGACAATACCCTGAAGCCCCGTTTCCTGGGAGATCCTCTTGCCTGCCACTGTGCGCTGGCGACCGGAACAGGTACTACGCTGAAGCCGCTGAAAAAAGGTCTGAGAAGCCATCTTGTCCTTTCAAAACCGCCGCTGAGTGTTTCAACGGCTACAGTTTACAAGGGCATCGATTCCATGATCATAGATCGGCATCCTGACAACAACGAGCTGGTAAACGCCCTTTCCTCCGGCTCGATGAAACTGGTAAGAAAAAACATGATCAATGTTCTTGAAAATTTTACATTGACGCAGTATCCTATAGTTAAACAGACCAAGATGAAGCTGGAATCCCTGTGCGGCGCTGATAACGTTCTTATGAGCGGGAGCGGTCCCGCCGTTTTCGGCCTTTGCGAAAACATCCGTCGATCCAGACAGATATGCGACGACATGCTCAAGCTGAACAGAGAAAGTTTCTGGACCCGTACAACGTGGTGATAAAAATCAATTTTTATTTCAGGTGAAAGATTATGTTGAATTTTAATATCCAAAATCACAAGCCATTGAGAGAAATGGTATATGAAGAGCTGAAGATGCAGATACTCACGGGAGCTATCGTTCCCGGCACACGAATGATGGAAGTCGATTTGGCCAACCAGATCGGTGTGAGCCGCACCCCGGTAAGAGAAGCTATCCGGAAGCTGGAAAAAGAAGGTCTGGTAGTGATCGAGCCACGCAAAGGCGCCTACGCTTCGCAGATCTCCACGAAAGACATGGTCGAGATACTGGAAGTGCGTCAGAACATGGAAGGCCTGGCAGCCTATTTCGCGGCGTCCAGGATGCAGCCGGAGCAGCTTGAAGAGCTGAAGGAGGTCTCATCCAAATACAATACAGCCGTCACCAACGGTAATATGGAGGACATGATAAAGTACGATACACGCTTCCACCGCATTATCGTAGAATCGTGCAACAACAAGATCCTCGTTCAGATGATAGAGCAGCTTCAGGAGCTGGTCCTCAGATTCAGATATATCTATTACGACGATTTCCGCCGAGCGGAGAACATGCCTGAGGAGCACAGGATGATATTGGAAGCAATCGAAAGAGGCGATGCCGATTCCGCACGGAATGCGGCCGATATACACATCGACCGCCTCAAAGAACTGGTCATGCAGGAAGACCTCAAACCTAAACACGCCAAATAAGGCCGGAAAATCATTCTGAAGTCTTTCAGCCATGCTGCACATCAGCAGGAAGCAACTGCCGATGTGCAGCTTTTTAATATGCGTCTTCACCAACAGATCCGATCTTTATACCATTTCTTCGTATCCCTGTAATATTATGCTCCCTTCCGAATATTCTTTATGAGGAACACTTTTCATAATGAGAAGGAGGTAGCAATACATGAACATATCGCCTTATGATAATCTGCCGACAGGCGACAAAGATCCGAAACAGGAAAATCCACAGCAAGCAGAAGGCTTACAATATGTGGACGTACCTCTCGACGAACTGGCTGCCGAAGCATCCGGCGAGGCAGTACCGCCGCGGCAGTCAGCAGAAGAAGGCGCCGGGGAAATCACGCTGCCGGAGGTCTCCCCGCAGCAAGGAGAAGAATCATCCGATAATGAACCAGCGGCGCAAAAGGACGATCCGCGGCCCGAAGAAAACATCGTGGAAAACAGCGCCGCGAAGAAAGCACCCGTGAAAAGAGAATCGCCGGAGGCTTCCCCATCTCAGGCAAAAAACCGGGAAGCAAGCAACATCTCCGTCTTTGCTCCTTCATCCGGGTATTCGAAACTTTCCCTAAGGAATATCGCCGATACCGGAGAATATCTCCTTCCTTTTGAAGAAACGCTGCTGGTACCTGACACCATGCCTGACATGGAGAAGGTCCTGTTCGCCGAAGGCTCCGTCCTCCTTTCGCAGCCCGCTAAAGCCAGCTACAGAAAAACTGACAGCATTTCCGGCGAACTGATCATATATACCGTATATAAGCCCGGGAGCGATGCCACATCCCCTGTCGATGTCATCAGATCCGCCGTCGCTTTCAATACCGATAAATGCTGGGATA
Organism: uncultured Eubacterium sp.; assembly: GCA_900543485.1. Taxonomy (GTDB): domain Bacteria; phylum Bacillota; class Clostridia; order Peptostreptococcales; family Anaerovoracaceae; genus Lentihominibacter; species Lentihominibacter excrementipullorum. The sequence goes on from UQRM01000030.1 coordinate 23,182, forward strand.
CCTCGGAAAGCGACACCTTCCGGGCCACTGTGTCCGTAAAATCCGTGTCGGCAGAAATGCTCAACGAGCGTAAATTCACCGTCAAAGGAACCATTTCTATCCACTACACCGGGGTCTCTCAAAAGGAACTGACGCTTTTCAATGGAGCGAACGACAACGACCTGATACGCAGGACCGATTCTGTCAAAGCTGCCAACCTCATATTCGAAGCTGATGAGACGACGGAGATCTCCCAGGAGATCGATATCCGCGAAGATCAGCCTGCTCCCGTGAAAATACTGAAAGAGCGATTCGACATAGTTGAGAACCACAGACAGATCACTTCCGGAAAGCTGGTAATAAACGGCACCATCATCTCCGAGATCCTTTATCTGGGGCAGGACGAGGACGGCGATACCGAGCTGGGATGTCTGAAAAACAAAACAGATTTCACTCAGTTCATCATAATCGACAAAGACGTGGACGCGGATCTGCTCTACATTTCGTTTACCGACGACGGACTGAAAACGATCATCGAAAGCCAAAACCGTTTCCAGCTCCAGGGCAAGATCACTTCAGTAATATGCGGGTATGAAAATATGGAGATCCCCATCGTATCAGACGTCTATCACAGGAAACAGGATATCGATTTTGACATCTCCTGTCAGCCTGTGTCCTGCCTGGAAGGCACAGTTTGCGGTGAGATATCGTCCAGAGAGATAGTTAACATCGAAGAAGAAGACAGCCGCCCGGAAACTCTGCTCTGCGGTTCAGGCAGATTAACAGAGATCCAGGGGACAGCAGAACGCGGCAAAGTGACTATAGACGGAATGATCGCGGTAAAAATACTGGCGCTTGACGCTGAAGGACAGCCGCTTGTCATCGACAGCCAGGTCCCGCTCAGAGGAGCGCTGGAAATGGCCGGAACGTCCGAAGAAAGCACTGCGGATGTTTCAGCGGCCCTCAAGGAATTCTGGTTCGACTCCATAAACCCGAGGCAGCTGGAAATAAATGTAAGCGTTTCCATAGAAGTACGGGCCATAGGCCAGGAAAACTTCACTACTGTCGACAACCTGCGATTCATCGAGCCAAGCTCCACAAGAAAACACATATCGATGGCGTTATATGTAGCAGGCCGTGAGGATACTCTGTGGGATGTGGCCAAACGGTACAAGACAGATGTGGAAACACTGAGTCGGCTCAATGGCATCGACAGCGATCACCTTTCTGAGGGAACAAAGCTGCTGATCATGCGATAATCTGCTGAAATAGCGATACCTTCCCGGAAATTTTCCAATATCATGTATAATTTTCCTCATCAGTGTAAACACTTATCATACCGGATAAAGTTCACACAAAAGGGGGAAAAGATAATTGAAAAAGATGTCCGATGAAAAAAAGTGCGTTCTCTGTCTGGCACTGGTGATATTGATGGGGTTCATCCTGTTCTATACATATATCGGGGACAGTCAGAACCAGTATGAAGGGATCGTGCGGCTCCACGTTCTGGCCAACAGCGACACGGTGGAAGACCAGGCACTCAAACTCAAGGTTCGGGATGCTGTCATAGAATATATGGAAAAACAAGACGATCTCAACAGCGCCGGGGAGGCCAGGGAATATCTGAGTGAAAATCTCAACAGACTGGAAAAAATAGCGGAAGGAGTCATTGCCTCTGAAGGATATGATTATTCAGCCAGGGCCGATCTGGGGGTGCGATATATCCCGGAAAAAGCCTATGGAGGTATTACATTCCCCGCAGGGAATTACGAAGCCCTCAACATCACTATAGGCCGGGGCGAAGGGGAAAACTGGTGGTGCGTACTCTTCCCGCCACTGTGTCTGCTGGAAGAAGGAACAGCCACGGACGATGAGGTGGTCTCCGGGGATGAAGCATCTGAAGGAAACAATGATGATGAAGGATCTTCGGAAGCCCGGAAGCTCAGGCTCAGATGGAAGCTGGCGGAAATACTGAACGAAGGGCAAGACTCCCAACAGGGAAAATAGGAAGTACAACGATAAACCTCCTGTATCATAATGACGTGAAGAGGAGCTGACTCATCGGGATTTCTCCGATGAGTCAGCTCCTCTTCATTATCCATTTCCATCTTCCACGGCAAAGAACCGACATCACTGAAACAGCGACGCCAGACTCTTGCTCCTGAACTCGTTTTTCAGCATTCCCTGAATATGCCCAAATTCTCTGTGGAGGCAGCAATCGGCGCCTTCGTTCCTTGAGCAATCGTATCCGCTCTTCATACATTCTATGACCAGAAACGTATTCTCGAAAGCGCTGATCACATCATAAAGCGTCAATTCATTGCAATCTCCTTTGAGAGTGTATCCGCCCTTAGGCCCTCTCTTCACCGACAGTATTTCCTTCTCCTCCAGCTTTTTAAGAACTCTGTAGATAAACGGCGACGGTATGTCCCTCCTCTCGGAAAGATCCTTTGCCGACATGGGTCCATTGTTGTACAATTCGTCCAAAATCCTTATGGCATATTCAACCTCTTTTATAATTAAAATATGCATCACCTCCAATGGATTTCAATCAATCTCTTTTTGTCAAGTATATAATATTATACCATAATTGTCAAGTATGCTCTCTCCCTGCCGTGTCAATTTATTGCCGCCACTGCCGGCAGACCGCCCGGCCGACTTTTACACAATCGAGTAGGAGGCGGTGACTAGCCGCCGTCCTCTCACACCACCGTACGTACGGTTCTCGTATACGGCGGTTTCAA
>UQRM01000031.1 GCA_900543485.1 uncultured Eubacterium sp.
CGTATATCATTACTGCTGTAGTTTCTGTTATTATTACTGCATTGATTGTATGGTTTGCAGCCGCTTTATACTGCCGCTATCCTCCATGCCCCATATGGCATGTATAATAGACGAATATGTCATTACCTTTCCCGAATGCTCCGATAAGAAAGCAACGATGTTGTATTCTGTCTGGGTAAGGCTTATTTTCTCATCATTTATCTTCACCTGACGCCGATCGTAGTCGATGCTGAGATCCCTGGCCTTAAAAACTCCTTCAGGCGACACCCTCGCCGCGGCATTGTACCTGGCGTTCCTCAGTGTGGCCCGTATCCTGGCCATCAGCTCCGCAGTCCCGAAAGGCTTCGCTATATAATCGTTAGCACCCATATCGAGAGCCTTCACCTTGTCCGATTCCGCCAGTCTGGCCGACAATACTATGACAGGCGTGATGAAAGACTTCCTTATCTCCTCTATCATATCCATCCCGTCTCTGTCCGGCAAGCCCAGATCCAATATTACCAGATCAGGATTGTGAGACGCAAACATAGTCATCCCCTGCTCACAGGTGGCTGCCGTCATGACCTGATATCCGTTCATTTCCAATACTGTTTCCACAAAATCACGGATATTCTCCTCATCTTCGACTATCAATATCCTGTATTTATTATTGCTCATCCTGCAAATCCTCCATCTTCAGGAAAAAGCGCACTGTGGCGCCTCTTTCTCCGCTCTCGGCTTCGATGGTGCCGTCATGAGCTTTTATGATGGCGGCGCAAACCGAAAGTCCGATGCCGCTGTTTGTCCTGCCGGCATCTCCATAACGTTCTCCATATCTCCCGTCTTCTCCCACGAGCGCCCCGATTTTCCCCTCATCTATGCCGCTGCCGTTATCTGACACCTGAAAAACAGCCTTCTCATCTTCGACCTTTACCGAAAGGATCAACCTCGTCATCCCCTTAGCATGCCGAACGGAATTTTCCATCAAATTCAGCAGGACCTGTTCTATGAGGAGCGCATCCATAGGGATGCTGATAAAATCTTCCGGCATGGATACTTCCGGCTCTACGCCTGGATAACGTTTCCTGAATTTCATCAGCACCGAATCTATCAATTCCTCCAGCGGTACGGGAGTTTTGATGACGGACACATTACCGCCGTCGAGTCTGGTGACCGACAGCAGATTTTCAACCATGCGTATGAGCCATTCCGACTCCTCACATATGCCCTTGAGCATTTTCATCTGCTGCTCTTTCGATAGCAGATCATAATTTTCCATGACAGCTGATCCCGCGCCGTATATGGTCGTCAGCGGCGTGCGTATATCGTGGGAAACGGCTCGCAGCAGATCTGCCCTGACCTTTTCCTTTTCCGCCTCCCGTCTCAGCTCCTCCTGGCGTTTGGTCTTCGTAGCCAACGCACTGGTCATCGCAGCGACCAGCAGCATAACGATGCCCGAAAAGATATTTTCCGGCATGGAAACACTGAACTCAAAATACGGGAATGTGAAAGCGAAATTTACAGCCAATACACTGAGAAACGCCGCCAGTATCCCCCACTTGTACCCGTCGGTTCCCATGGCGACGATAAACACTGCCAGAACGAAGATGACCGGAGCGATAGCCTCCGTGTCAAGGAAATTCTGAATGGAAATAGTGAGTCCGAATGACAATGCCAGGACCACTGTCATCACCACAAAATCTCTTATTTGATTTTTCATTTCTACCATATTCCCCTCCAGCACGGACATTATAACACAGCGAAAGTAAAGATACGGCAAATATTTGCTTTTTTCGTTTCTGAGCACACATGTAGCCGCAACGCCGCAAATTTGAACGGTTTTGCGAAAATTCAATACATTAACCGACTCGTATGACCCATTCGCGGCAAAAAAATCGAAGGGCGATCCTTAGTCCAGATCACTCCTTCGAAACATGCGGCCTTTCGTGACCGACCCATTCTTAAAGCTCTTCTATCATATCATGCTTTAGCTTCCATAGATTATACGAAAGGTCCACGTAATATGTCTGCGGGTTCTCAAAGCGCTTCATCTCATCCCACATGGCGTCCAGCTGTTTTGCGCAGTAATCCTTTATCTCTTCGATATCAGGACATCGGTACACACACTTTCCGCCCTCGAAGATCTTCTCTCTCAGATTCTTCACATAGAAATTCCTTATTTTTTTTCTCTTCCATACAGCCTCAGGGTCAAAGATCTCATATTCTTCTCCTTCAGGTATCGTCTCCCCGTCCAGGACGATAACATCCGCCAACGCTCTGTTGCTGTCCTTATCGAAAAGTCTGAAGACGCTCTTGAATCCCGGATTCGTTATCTTCTCCACATTCTCACTCTTCTTTATCTTCGGTATCATCCTGCCGTTCTTTTCCAGAGCTGACAACTTATACACGCCACCGAAGACTGGCTCCGAGCCGGCGGTGATGAGACGTTCTCCCACTCCAAAGGAATCCACGCAGGCGCCTTCCGAGATTATATCCCTTATGAGATACTCGTCCAGCGAGTTGGAAACGACGATGGAACAATCCTCCAGCCCCGCATCGTCCAGCATTTTTCTGGCTTTCTTCGTCAAATATGATATATCTCCGCTATCTATCCTGATGCCCATCTTCTCCGGCTTCACTTCCTTGAAAACTTTTATTGCTGCCGGTACGCCCGACTTCAGCACATTGTAAGTATCCACCAGCAATGTGCAGTTGGTAGGATATATCTCCGCGTATTTTTTGAAAGCCTCATATTCATCATCATACATCTGTACCCAGCTGTGCGCCATGGTCCCCATGGCAGGGATCCCATGATCTCTGTCAGATATGGTACATGCCGTACCCGCGCAGCCTCCTATATACGCTGCCCGCGCCCCATATATGGCCGCGCTGGCGCCATGGGCTCTTCTCGTGCCGAACTCCATGACAGGTCTGCCGGCCGCAGCCCTCACTATCCTGCTGGCCTTGGTGGCTATGAGGCTTTGATGATTTATTATCAGGAGTATCATCGTTTCTATGAACTGAGCCTGCATCACAGGTCCTCTGACTGTGATTATCGGTTCTCCCGGAAATATAGGAGTACCTTCCGGGACAGCCCATACGTCACATGTAAATTCAAAGTCCTTCAGATAGCTGAGGAATTTCTCGTCGAAGATCTTCTTGCTCCTGAGGAACTCTATATCTTCATCCGTGAACTCCAGATCCTCCAGATACTCTATCAGCTGTTCGAGCCCCGCCATTATGGCGTATCCGCCTTCGTCCGGGATCCTCCTGAAAAACATATCGAAATACGCGATGTCGTCTGCCATATCGCTGCAGAAATATCCATTGGCCATGGTTATCTCATAAAAGTCAGTCAGCATCGTCAGGTTCAGTTTCTCCTTCATTTAACCGTTCCTCCATTTTACCTTTCTCTTTTATCACTATGCACGATGACGCTATAACTACGGCGCCGCCTATGAACTGCGCCGCGCCTATCGCCTCGCCCAGGAATATCCATCCGAAGAATGTAGCCGTCACCGGCAGGAAATTTGAAAACATCGCGGATATGGTCGGCCCCAGGACCTTCAGGCTCCTGACTGTGATCATGAATCCCATTCCTGCGCTGACAAATCCCAGATACATTATCCCGCCTACTATCTCCGGCGTAAACGTATCTACAGGCGGCATCGTATGTATCGCATACGGTCCAAGTATCAGGATCGTACAGATGAGCTGATTGAACGCCATCGTCGGGCTCGCGTAATTTCTCGAGATCTTCGCCGTTATGAAATTATATATGTTCCACGATACCACCGCCCCGAAGGCCAGCAGATATCCTATAGCTCTGCCCTGCAGCAGTTCCCGAAAATCCGCTCCGATGACGATCCCCACGCCTATCACACATATCAGCACTCCCAACATCATCTTAGCGGTGAATCGCTTCTTGAATACGACGCGTTCCGCTATGATAGACACAGCCGGTACGAAGGCCAGTATTATGGTGATGATCGACACCGGCAGATAATCCATCGACGAGTATTCACAGAAGTAATACAATATCTCTCCTGTCAGAGAGCATATGATAAAAAACGGGATGTCTCTCGGCCTGACGTAGAACTTCCTGTCCTTTATCATCTTAGCGATGAAGACTACCAGCACACCCATGGTATACTTCAAAAACAACAGATTGAGAGGTTCCAACAGCTCAAGGGCCGATTTTGCCACGATATAATCCAGTCCCCATGCGCACACCAGCACGCACATCAATAGAAACACCACATTTCTTTCCTTCAAACTTTCACCACCTGATCAAAAATATTGCTGAGATATGATTGCCGTAGCTCTTCTGCGCCTTTAGGCGCATCGTTATTATTATATCATCTCTTCAAAAGGTCTACAATCATGTTTTGATGTAAAGAAAGCTGCCGCTTCTTAACTGTCAAGACATTTGTTACACTTTGAGAAATACTCTGCTACTACCTGATGGGGGATTTTGAAGTCCAATACTGTCTTCGCTGTGGCTTCTCTCTACTTTACCATTCTGCCACAGTGAATACGGTCTCGTCCTTTTAAACTTCATCTCCTCCTCTTTACTGCTTTTTCAAATGCACTGTCCTTTTCCGTCTTAGCATCGTCATTTACGAATTCCGGTTCATTGTCTACCTGGATAGTCTCTATCTTGAATCCCATTCTTTTTCTCAGACTCTTTATGAATTCCTTCATCTCGTATGCACTTTTCTCTTTTATCCTCTTCAGCTCTTCTTCCGTATATGCATTCGGGCTGTGCTGAGGCTTCCTCGACCTCAACGCAAGGCTCCGAACGCTTCCATCATACTTTCATACTTTTCAAGATGTCTGTATACGAACTGCCTGTAGGTGTGATATCTTCTTGCTGCCTTTGTCACTCCATGCTTTAGCGCATATTCATATACGCGCTGGCGATACTTCATTTCTTCTGTTACCTGTGCCCTTCAGGGTACAATAGCCATGAGGCGATACTCCTTTTGATATGTTTTTTGTGGTGAATTAATTATATCAGAGTATTCCTCTTTCTTTTTTCTTTTTGTTACATATGTCTTATCACATTACATTTCTGAAAGCATCGACCGGTGAAGTGAACAGGTCGTGTCAGATATCTGCCGCGACGAAACATTCCCCGCAGCGGATATGCCTATTGACTGGATTTTTGAAGCGTATTAGGCATAAATAGCAGATCCGGACCCGCTTTCCCAAAAGCGATATGCCTAATGACAGTTTCTTTTCCTGAGCATTTAGCATTTTTCTTGTAAGAAAACGGCGTAGCTATGCCTAAAAGCAGCATTTTTTCAACGTATTTGGCATACCAGTCGGTTGGCAGAATACCAAAACAGGTCAATAATGCCTATTAGACTTCATAAATATATGTATTTTGGCATTTTCGATGATATCAACATTCCATCATTCAAAGGATCAGGCATACGAACGATGCCACCTGGGATATCGATATTCGCGAAATTGGTAAATACCACCGAAGCATGTGCCTCCGGGAAAGCTATTACAAAAGAGGTGTCGTTCTGTATCAGATCGACACCTCTTCTTATTCACCGGGCCAGTGGCATATCAACTCCCCTAGTTTTCCAGGAATCCTGCCGCTCTGAGACTTGCCAGAAGCTCATTGACCTTGTTCTCTATATCGGTAGTGGAGCTGCTCGGCGAAAGGTCCGTAACGGCCGACGCGGCTGTCGGTGCCGCTCCGGTAGCTCCGGTCGGGCCTGTCGGCCCGGTAGGGCCAGTTGCGCCGGTGGCGCCTTCTGCTCCTGCGGCTCCTTCCGCACCGGTCGGGCCTGTCGGTCCGGTCGGACCTGTTGCGCCGGTAGCGCCTTCCGTCCCTGCGGCTCCTTCTGCACCGGTTGGCCCTGTTGGGCCTGTCGGGCCCGTGGCGCCTTCTGCTCCTGTAGGTCCGGTTGCTCCCATTGTCCCTGCTATTCCTGTAGGCCCGGTTGCTCCGGCTTCCCCCGTCGGCCCGGTTGGGCCTGTTGCTCCGGTTGGCCCAGTCGGGCCAGTTGGGCCTGTTGGGCCGGTAGCTCCGGTAGGTCCCGCGATACCAGTCTCCTCAGTAACAGTGACCAGATTGAAATCCGGCGACGTTCCCGGAGTCCCGGCAGGATTGCTTCTGGCCACCTGGTACAGCGCTCCATTGTAATAAACCATCGCTCCTGCAGCGTAAGCTGTTCCCGGTGTGAATTCGGCTACTGTATCAAGGCCTGCACCGGCAGCGCCCGTCGGGCCAGTTGGACCTGTTGCTCCGGTCGGTCCGGTTGCTCCTGTAGGCCCCGTCGCTCCGGTAGGTCCGGTTGCTCCAGCTATCCCCATAGCTCCGGCAGTACCGGTTGCTCCGGTCGGTCCGGTTGGACCAGTTGGGCCTGCCGGACCCGGAAATCCGATAGGCCCTTCAGGCCCCATCGGCCCCTGCTCGCCTCTTGGTCCTCTCGGACCCGGACAACCCCTCGGGCCTGTCGGACCTGTCGGGCCGGTAACACCTCTGTTGCAGCAGCTATTATTGTAATTACCGCAGCAGCAGTCGTTATTGTTGGAATTATTAAAAAGCATATACTTTCCCCCTTATCAGCATCCTCATTGCTGACTGTCATGGATCTCTCATCCATACGTCATATCGGCGTCCGTCTCGACGCCCATACTCTACCATATGCTTTTTCCCCAATAGGGTGACACTTTTTCATCCTTTCACCGCTCCGCAAAAAGGCGCTCGAAGTATCGTTGATTTTTTCTGACAGATTCGTCCTCAGGCTTCAGGACAGCGGAACGGAGATGATACTGCCACGCCCCGTTGATATCGCCCATCCTGTCACAGCACACGCATAGCTGTATCAGCGGTATGAATCCGTGAAATTCTTTCTGCTCGAACCCGCCCTCTCCATATCTGTCAGGAACGGCCAATGCCTGACCATACCAATATGCCGCCTTTTCAAAGTCCCGTTTTTCCATGAACAGGCGCCCCATATCACAACACACTTCAGCCCTCGGTATATCATACCGGAAGCTCTCCAGCAACAGCCCCATACGCTTTTCCGCATTGCCCATCTTTTCGTAGCACCTGGCCGCCTGCAAGCACGCGTCTATCTTGTTCTCCTTCCATCCTTCCTCCGTCTCCAGAAATTTTTCCAGCACCGCAGCCGCCTCCTCATACCGCTGGTGATACAGCAGCTCTCTCCCATAATAAAAAAGGCTCCTCGGACTGAATTCCTCTCCGGCACAGAGCATATCTTCATATATCCTCAGATTTCTGTCTGGATCTCCCTGAAACACCTTACGATGCTCTATCACCACATCGGAATAGACCACCTTTCCTGCAGGAGTCACCGCTTCATGCACTCTCCCCTCCCAGCGGAACCCTTTCCCGTTCCGGATCAGCCTCTCTCGGTAATACGAGAAATTAGCCTTTCCTTTTTCGTCAAACCCGGTCGCGTACCTCATCATTACTACGTCCGTATCAGGCTCCAGCGTCCGCTTCAATTCCAGCAAGCGCGCCTGGTTTTCCGGCGTGACTGCATCGTCTGCGTCCAGCCACATCCAATAATCCATGGCAGCGTTCTGACACGCGAAATTCCTGGCGGCAGCGAAATCGTCATGCCATTGGTAATGAAAGACCGACGATGTATACTGTCTGGCAATTTCCTCTGTCTTATCGACAGATCCTGTGTCCACTATGATGATCTCATCGACCACATCCTTCATCTGTTCCAGCAGCCGCCCGAGAACCGACTCCTCATCCCTCACTATCATACACAAACTGATGGTTATCATATCGTCCTCCTCATATATCTGATATGATACATACTATTCGAGAGTTCTGGATTTATCCTGTGTCTGCTGTTATAATATTATAAATACATAAAAGGATGTGACATGATACAGGCATGAAAAACAGAAAAAATATTATCCCCAGATTACATAACGCACTTAAACGGGAGCTTCGGGAACACCGCAGTTCCTTTATCATATATACGATATTACGTGCTCTTGTTATCGGCGTACTGATATTCACAGTCGTAACTGAAAATTATGAGAGCGCCTTCCTGTGCCTTCTCACTCTTGTTTTGCTGATAGTTCCCAGCTTTCTCCAGGTAGCGCTGCGCATCGAGCTGCCTACCATGCTGGAAATAACTATGCTCATTTTCATATTTGCTGCCGAAATATTGGGTGAAATATTCAATTTCTACAGTATTTTCCCCTTCTGGGACACGGTGCTCCATACTCTTAACGGTTTCCTGGCCGCCGCCATCGGTCTTTCACTGGTACGGCTGCTCAACAAGAGCGACAGGCTCCTCATATACCTGTCACCACTCTTCACATCGATCGTGGCGTTCTGCTTTTCCATGACCATAGGAGTGTTCTGGGAATTCTTCGAGTTCTCCATGGACAGATTTTTAGGCTTCGATATGCAGAAAGATACGGTCATACATACAATATCTTCGGTGATGCTCAATCCCACAGGAGAAAATGATCCTGTCGTAATGGAAAATATCAGCGATGTCACAGTCTCCGGGCATGATCTTGGCCTCGGAGGATACCTCGATATCGGGCTCATCGATACGATGCAGGATCTTTTCGTGAACTTCATAGGCGCCCTGGTGTTCTCCGTGCTGGGATATTTCTTCGTGAAAAACAAAAACGACGACTCGGTCGTCGTAAAACTCATACCACACAAGAAGGATAAGGACAAGGATTATCTTGCTGATCAAACCGACTGAGGCCGGTCCGTCAGATTTGCCGTTGTTCCTCGTCAGACATTTTCCTGCCGATGTCTACCCTTCCGCTGCCTTCAGGTTGCTCCGCCTTTCAGAGTTTCTTCTCAAAGCATGCAAGGTACACATCATTTATACCTTTGAACGAGCATTTCACTGTTCCCGCTCTGCTGTAGCCATGCTTTTCATATATATGGCGGGCTATGGTATTCTTCACGTTGGTATCTATCCTCAAATAATCACAGCCATTTTCCGATGCATACTTTTCGTAAAAATCTATGAACTTACCGCCGTATCCACGCCCCGAGCATTCCGGATCGACCGCAAGCGTATGAAGCACCATTACTTTATCGTAAGGCACATCATATCCCCAGTCGCATTCTGCGTACTCCGGCGCCTGTACGTTATCCATCTTGGCAGTCGCGACTATTCTGTCGCCCTCCTGATAAACGAACAATGATCCCTGTTCCAATCCGTCCAGGGCAGTCTTATCCGTAGGATAGATCCCCCTTACCCATCCCACCATTTTCTCATTCCTTTTTTCCTCTTCTATCAGTACTGATTCGTATATCCGAACCACTGAGTCCAGATCTTTCTTCGTCGCTTTCCTTATCATCTGTTCCCCCTTCTTGACGCGTTTCTTATCCGTACGCAACAATAATATTATAATGCTTTTTGAAAAGAAAACAACGCTTTTTCACTCTCCGTCTTTCCGTATATCCCGCCTGCGCCACGCTCTTACTGTCACGTCCGTCACCTTCATCACCACAACTGCCCCCATCAACGCCAGGCTTATCCATTGCGATACGGACAGAGTCATGATGAACCCCCGCGCCTCATCTCCCCTCAGGAATTCCAGGCAGAACCTCATTGGAGCATACATAAAAATGTACGCATATAAGATATCTCTCCTGTCCTTCACACGACGAGAAAGCCAAACAAGTATAAAAAAAATGATAAGCTCTCCTGCCGCTTCCATGCCCTGCACCGGTATCAGCGGCACTCCGTTGGGCGCTATCATGGACGACTCATATGTGATATGGAAAGCTCCTGACGTTTCAACGCCGTAACAACATCCCACAAGCAAACATCCTGACCTTGAAATGCCGTGAGCCAATGCGAAAGCAGGCACGATGACAGGAAAAAAATCCGCCCCGGCTTTCCCATATCGTCTTGCCATAAAGCAGCTCACCGCCAGTCCTCCAATAAACCCTCCGTAAAATACCATGCCTCCGCTCATGTATTTGAGCGCAGTCACTGACAACGGCGCCTGCCCCGATGTCAGCTCTCCTGCTATGGCTCCTGCGGATACTGCCAGATACAGTAGCTTGGCGCCAGCCATAGCACCTATGGCGCCGAAGACCATCACATAGAGCGTATCGTCCTTGCTCAATCCAAATCTTTTACATGAAAACAAGGCGCATGCCAATGCAAGGCACACGCCTGTTATCCCTATCGCTCCATATATTGGTATCTCCCGTCCCAACACCATGATGTCCGACATCACAGGCTGGCTCCTATGCCTGCTATCCCCAGCAGACCCACGCACGCCACACAGGCCACGAAGAAAAATGCTCCTCCGATAATACCTATCAGCGACAGGACGAATCCCGCCATCCTCAGGTTGTCATCGTATCCTTCCTCCTTCGCCTTGGACGAAAGGACGAGTCCTATGATCCCCAGGATTATGGACAATATGGACGAATATCCGAAAAACCAGAGCACTACCGATATTATACCCAGCACCAGGGACGCTATAGCCTTATTCTTTCCGGGGATATCTCCGTTAGGATAACCTCCCGATCCATTCTGATTGTAGTTCATTCTCTTCTCCTTACTGATATCAAGGTTGCTTTTCTATTCTCAGCTTCCTACATTATACGTTACGGCCTTCCAAAAGTAAAGTCGTCGCGACGTGGAAGCAGCTCGACAGTCTCAAGTCCATCGGATTCTATCAACATTCGAAATAAACCCATAAAAGATGGTAGTTGTCCCGAAAAGTTGCAATCATCAATTTGTACAACCTGCTGTTTCTATAGGGAATCATATTCAAATGATAGATCTTGATTATTTTATTGCCCACGGAAAACGACAGCCGCAGTGCTGGCACCTGTCAGGCAACGGAAAGCTCTCGGCCTTAGGACCTCTGGGGACGGAACCGTAGTAATGCCACTTCTTTATCAGCTCCCCGCACTGCGGACACGAATCCAGAAGTGGAGCACCACATTTCTCGCAAGTCTGTCCCGGTTTTATCCTTCTGAAATCCGTTTTTGCATGCCCTTTTTCACAGACATGGATATAAAAATTAGTCATGACCGCTCCTCTCCGTCACGAAATTACCTGTGCAACTCATATAAAACAGGGAGCTGCCGCATCGATAAACTCTCCGCTGCGACAACTCCCATATCTTCCTTATTCCGCTCCGTCAGATCGACAGTCAGCTATCAATCCCAGCTGAGCGGATTGGCCTTGAGGTTTTCAAGTTCTTCATAGAGCTCTGAACCGAGGAAGTACTTTCCTGGCTTTTCAGGCTCTTCTCCTCTGGCTATGGCATCGATACCAGCCTTTACCTTTTCAGGCGATGCAGGCAGGTCGTAGATCCTCACGCCGCAGGCATTGTTGATAGCGTTGATGACAGCCACGTGGTCTGAGGACTGGAATGCTTCCGATGCTCCGGACGAACCGAAAGGTCCTCTCTCGTCATAACCATCCATATGGATAGCCACCATATCGTCAGGAATATCCTTAATGTAAGGAACTCCTGCTCTCAGCATATTGGTGTCCTTTCTCACGTCTTCATAATTTTCCTGAAGAGCGAATCCGATAGCGTGTGACATTCCGCCGAATGCCTGACCATTTACGGACTGGATATTACCTACCTTACCTACCCAGTCGATACATGTCATCTTATCTACCGTAGTCTTTCCTGTAGCAGTCTCTACGGATACTTCCGCCATGAACAGGGCATATGTGTAAGCGTATGTAGGTTCGCCTGTTCCGTCGTTAGGATCGAGGAAGTCGAAGTAATCCCATTCGTCCGCGGCAACCCAGTGTCCGTCATATCTCGTAGGTATTCCTTCGTCTATCATCTCCCGATAGGTCCTGTATGTCCCATCTTCCTTTCTCATAGCGTCAGCCAGCATCTTGGCAGCTACGATGGAGGCTTTACCATTGGCGAAGTGAGATCTTGAGCCTGCGGACTCACCGGTGTTAGGGCAGTATTTGCTGTCCGTCTGTATCACCTTTATATCATCCGGAGTAACGTCAGGGAAGTAAGGTCTGAGTGCTTCCAGCGTGCAGACAAGGGAACCGGCATCTCCGCCCTGGCCCTGATCCTGCCATGTGTCGTACTTTCTGAACTTGCCGTCACCTACCAGCTCGATAGCCACGGTAGCTTCATCGACTCCGCCCAGGCCTACGTTGTATCCGCCCCAAGCGATACCGACGCCCTTTCTCACTTCCGGTGTATCTTCAGCCTTGGCTCTCTTTACAGCTTCTTCATAAAGAGGCTTCAGAGTATCCATCATTTCTTCCATAGGATACTGGAGGAACTGTCTCTGGTTGAGGTTCGTATCTCCAGGCCTTGCAATATTCTTATATCTGAATTCGAACGGATCCATGCCGATCTTTTCCGCCATCATGTCGATAAGAGCCTCGCCGCATGTATAAGCCTGCGGAGCTCCATACCCTCTGTAAGGTACGCCGAAGTTGTGGTTGGTCACAGCACTTCTGGCAAGACCGACTACGTTAGGAACATAGTAAGGGAAGAACATGAATCTGAGTATCTTCGTCAGCTTATCGTCACCCATCTCAGGATATGCACCATTGTCGAGACCTGAATCGAATTCACCTGCTATGATCTTTCCATCCTTGTCGCAAGCCAGTCTTCCGTTGAAGAAGGCAGGTGAACGCTTACCGGAGAAGGCCATGAATTCAGCATAAGTCATGGACAGTGCAACAGGCATTCCCGTCACCTTGGTAGCAGCTCCTACCAGTGCGTAGGAAGCGGCGTTCATCGCCCATCCGAAGGAACCTCCCGTAGGGTTTTCTATAACTCGCAGATCTTCAACAGGGATACCGATAGCTTCCGCCATATCGTCTCTGTCGAAGTAAAGGGTCATGGTCTTACAATGTACGCAAAGCTTGCCATCTTCATCATAATATGCCTGAGCCGTATCTCCTTCTATCGACATATGCGGCTCTCTCGATGAATAGAAGCTTCCCTCTACGGAATATGCAGCTTCGTCTATCATCTCAGGCACATGCTCGTAATCGCCTTTCAGTACAGGCTGCTGGCTGTATATGTTGTCGAAAGACGCATGTATTCTCTCAGCATCAGGTTTTACAGCATCCAGATAATTCATGTATTCCGTCAGCTGTTCCAGTTCAACTTTCACTTTATTGGCAGCAGCTCTGGCATGATCCTTAGTATCAGCTACTACCATAGCCACAGGATCTCCCCATCTTACGATCTTCTCATCCTGCAGGATCTTATGTGTCTGTTCAAATTCCACCGTTCTCGGTGAGAACTGATATGCCATCAGCTTTCCTGCCGGAGCAAGATCCTTAGCCGTGATGACCTTTACAACACCTGGCATTTTTTCTGCTTCTTCGAAATCGATATTGAGGATCTTCGCGTGGTTCGTCTTCATTGGCATCACGAGGACAGCATGCAGCGATTCAGCCGGCATCTTCAGCTCGATATCGTCACCATAGTCGCATACACCACATGCCTTTGCCATAGCATTAGGACGAACGAGCGGTTTGCCATAGAAGCCTTCCTTGATATCCTTCGACCAGTCATATGTGATATCCTCAAATGTCTTCTCGCCTCTGAGGATAGCAGCAGCTTCCATTACAGCGTCTACGATCTGCTTGTATCCTGTACATCTGCACACGTTTCTGTGCTTCTGGAACCAGTCGCGGACGTCTTCTCTCGTAGGATTCGAGTTTTCCTGCAGCAGCGCGTAAGCCGAGACGATGAATCCCGGAACGCAGAATCCACACTGTACAGCTCCAAGATTTACCCACGCATACTGAAGCGGGTGCGGATGGAGCGGATTGCCGATCCCCTCTATGGTTATAACCGAACTGTACTCTTCGATCTTGTTGATCTTCCTGGTACAGGAACGAACTACTTTGCCATTAAGGATAACGGAACATGCGCCGCATACGCCTGTGCCGCAGCCTACTTTCGTTCCGGTAAGTCCAAGACGACGAAGTACGGATGCCAGCGTATCCTTTTCCGGATCGCAGATGAACATACGGTCAGCACCGTTGATGTTCAATGTCATTTTCTTCAAATTCATAATAATTGCCTCCGATTTAACAACATTAACCCAAACTGCACAACAACTTTAGAGACAAATAAAAAATCCTTTCCGTCTCTCGGAAAGGATCGTAAATAACGATAACATCAAACAGCATCAAACGCGATCTCGCCCCGCGATATCCCCTTCGCGGCACGCTCACAGAGTCGGCACTCATCCTTTCCTAATACGGGAGGCCTATATGTTTCCACACAGACCCTATCGGTCCAGTCTCCATGCTTTGCCAAAACGAAGGAGTTCAGGACTCGGATTTCTTTATTCATCTGTCACGTTGATAATATTTTATCAGGAAATGGCTAAAAAAGTCAACTATATATGTTACCTTTTCGATATCAATTTGCTGTATTTGCGATACATATTTGCAATATTAAAACAGGACCAAATATACTTCCATATCATGCTCCGCTGTGAACTCCTCTATGGCCTCCTCAGCCACTCTCATGGCTTCATCTTTCGGGTAACCATATATCCCGGCGGATATCAGCGGAAAGGAAATAGAGCGGCACCCTTTTCTCCACGCCTGTTCCATGGCGCTGGTATAAGCGCTGCGCAGCAGTTTTTCTTCTCCATTACCGCCGCCGTTCCATACAGGCCCCACTGTATGGACGATATATCTGGCCGGCAATCCATATCCGTCCGTTATCACTGCCTGACCTGTCGGACATGGAGCCAGCTTCCTGCAATCCTCCTGCAATTTGTCAGACGCGGCTGCTCTGAATATGGCGCCACACACTCCGCCACCTCGCGCCAGCTGAGAGTTGGCTGCGTTGACGATCGCGTCGGTCTTCATCTCTGTTATGTCGCCTTTCACCTTTTTAAATGCCATACTGCTCTCCTTTCTCATCCCATCTGCACTTCTTTATATCCACATGGCGCTCATCCTTCATAGGGACTCCTTCCATTATCAGCAGACCTCTCTGCTCATCCCATCCAGGAACCAATCTGCCAGCATGATCGACGACCCTGTGACACGGATATTCTCCATATATTCCGGCCACCGACAATGCTTTCCCCACCAGTCTGGCATTCTTTTCCCGTCCTATCAGCCGGGCTATCTGACCATAGGTAGCGACGCAACCTTCCGGTATTTCCTCCACCACTGATAATATCTCATATATCAGGTCTTCATCCAGTGTACTGCTCATCGTTCTATCTGCCTGTTCTCTCTTATCTGCTCATATACAAAATCAAACAGCTTTATTACATTATCCGTGAGAACGCTCTCTCCTTCCTTGTACGTGTCGCTCTCCCTGGCCTCCACGATAGCCTTCGCTCTGGCTTCCGCACCTTCCTGAGCCATGTCCAGCGCCAACGCGTCCTGATCTCTTATAGCCGTTACCGATATGATGCAGCATCCTGCCAGCTTCACCTTCAAGCCGTATTCGTCATCCATATCGCCTGATACCTTATCGTATCTCTCCTGCAGCTCATCAAAGACACCTATCCATTTGTCAGCCACTTCCTCAAAGGTCCGTCTTGCTATACTCTCCCTGTATTCGCCGCGGCAAAGCTGATGATCATGTCCCGGCAGACTTTTCCACGTGAAATATTCCAGCACAGAAAAGACGCAGACCTCGTGCACTCCATATTCGATGCTGTCCAGCCCTTCGAAAGGCGGCACCTGGAAAAAATCGCCGAGCTTGTCATACAATTTGGTGAAGATATCGTCCGCCTTGTAATTTTTCATAAAATCTTCGAACTGCGCTTTCACAGACTCCGTCTCTTCCATCAGTGAGTCCACATCGTAGAGTTTTTTCGTGCCGTCTCGCTTCATCTCCTCATAGTATTCCTCACACCTGGCGACAGTTTCCGCTTTAAGACCCCTGGTAAGGCTCCTGACATCTATAACCTGTCCGGCTATCTGACCTCTGGTCAGTTCCCGTTTTTCTCCAGTACATATCCTTTGCATTTCCATCGCTGTTTCAAAATCCATGGTATTCCCCCTCGTTTTCCGGTTTCGTCGTATCGTCTTCATTTAACTATACCAAAAACAGGCCGGTGGAGCAATAGCCCGTCACATCTCATCCTTTCTCCTGGCATAATCATCCTCATATTTGTGACGCATCCTGATAACGTCCGATTCTGCCAGCTTCAGCTCCATATCCATAGCGCGGGTATGGACACAGCAGATACATGCCTTGTCCACCAGCAGCCGCAGTGCCTCCACATCATCCTCCGTTTTCGCCCTTACGACTGCCCCCACATCCTTTATCAGCACTGCCGGCCACCTCTTAAGGGAAGAAACAGCCTCATTGGTGTTTCCGACAGCAGGTATCCGCTCTCCTATCATCTGAGCCATATCGTCGACCTGGGCATATATATCATCTCCTTTAGCCGCGCATATGTCGACAGCCGGCGTCCTGAAAACATCCGCCTTCGAAAAGCCTGCTCTCAACTCATCGGCAAGCTCTCCCGATATACTCACGATGCCGTAATCGCCGGCACCCTCCATCCCTTTCACACTACGTCCGCATACCTGTTCCAGGAGCAACACACGTTCCATGGCCTGTTCCCTGGTCCTGCCACAGACGAGAGCTCCATGATGTATCATCAATACCGTCTCCATGCCGCTCCTGAGCACATCATCGACGGCATCTCTCAACTCTTCGCTGCCTGACGGTCCATAGGCAGCGATCCCTACGCCCGCCAGTCTTTCCCACTCTCTTTCATTGATATCCATGGACTCCAATCCCGTCATTCCCAAAGCCGTGGCATATTTCTGATGAGTATGAACGACAAATCTCACATCCTCGAAGCGGCTGTAAGCAGCCATGTGGATCAGCTTTTCACTCGAAGGTTCCCGGTTCCCTTCCCACTGCCCTGTGGATATATCCAGACGGACAATATCCGCTTCTTCCATCCTCTTGTAATCCAGTCCACTGGGCGTTATCAGGCACTCACTCCTGTCCAGCCGGCCGCTTATATTGCCCCAGGTCCTCGCCACCAGCTCCCGTTCCAACAGCTGTTTTCCCAGCTCCACTATATCCTTTCTCATCTTTCTTTCATCCATAGAAGATCTCCTTCGTCCCACACATGACCGCAGACCGATAATAAAATCAGGCCCCGTGCAATGACACGGGGCCGTTCATACAGCACAACAAGATCAACTCTTTATCATCCTGAGATAATTCTTATATTCATTTTCCGTAAAGCTACAGAGATATACATTCATCACCACATCAGGATGGGCCTCGAACCATTCCACTACGGTAATGACAGCGATCATAGCCGACTTTCCCAACGGGAAGCCTGCCGCACCCGCAGAAATGCACGGAAACGCCACGCTGTCACACTTCTTTTCCACAGCCAGATCCAGGGCATTGCGATAACAGCGCTCCAACAGTTTACTGTCCTCCTCATCAGATTCCTCGCCACCGTAGACCGGACCAACCGTATGGATTATATAATCGGCGTTGTCGATGCCATAAGCTCCCGTGACCTTGGCTTCGCCCGTCTCACAGCCACCCAGCGTCCTGCACTCGTCAAAAAGCTCCGGCCCTGCCATCTTGTGGACAGCCCCATTGAGACCCCCGCTGCACAGATAAGCCTCCGCTACCGGAGCGCCGTCAGCGTCGTCCATGATTATCTCATCCACCATGCTGTCTCCCAGAAGAGTCCTGTGAGCCGAATTGACGATGGCGCTCACCTTCATATCCAGCACGCTCCCCTTTACGAAGGCGACATGGGACTTAGGCTCAAAACCTGCTATCTTGTCACGTATCGCCTCATTCACCCATATCTTATCGGAATAAGGGTTTATCACAAACCCCACACAATCAGGCCATTTATCCATAGCTGCCAGCAACGCGCCGAAAGGCTGGCTTATCGCAGAGCTGCTTTCTCCCAGCTCCATCTGTTCCTCGCTGGTGAACAATGGGATCAGGTAACGGCCTTCCTCATCGACAGGTATGTGCTTAAAACTGATAGGCATATCCTCATCTATGGAAAAGCGCGCTCCCTCCTGAAGATTTTCCTGGCTGGAAAGCTGTCTCAGCAACGCTTCTGGTATATCGATAGGGACCAGCAGCTGCATATCGTTAGTCTGACCCTCCTTCAGGGCATTGAACACCGGCTCTGTGGGAGCCCCGTCGCCGCTGTGATACCAGTTGAACAAAGCGCGTTCCAACGCGGCTGCATATCTGTCGTTCATTTCATGTCTCCTTTGCTTTTGATATGGAAATTATATCACAGTGCGGCGCCGCCTTCAATTGTTCTTCGGCCGAGGGCGGTGTCGGCACTCAGTTGCGGAAAAATATCCGCTGCTTTCGCTCCATGGCAAAGCGAGTCAGCTGAGTATCCTCCATGTCTTCCCGACTCATATCGACAGCTGTTATCTGCCTGTTTTCATAGGTGGTATAGTAATATATCCCATTTTCCAAGCTGCAGCAGCTGCTGTATATGGTCTTTTCATACAGACCATTCCCTAAATCGCAGCATCCTTGCGGAAAGGCGACCGAATCCAATATGTGGAAGAACTGACCTATGCTTTCCTCCTCCGGATCTGTCACCGCGGAATTTTCCTTCACGAAGACGGCTCTCACGAATCTTGACTCCGACGAGAGGTCACCGGGAAGTCCTATTGCTCCCGTCCCATAACTGGAAGAGGAGAGTGGGATCCGAGGTGCCATGAGATTTTCCGGTTCCTTAGATGACAGCGCCATATATCTGCCGAGCCCCGACAGCTGCATGGGAAAAGGCGGATTATTGGTCAGCACGCCTGCAGGATTATCGTACACTCGAAGACCATCTGCCACACTCTCAACAGTTATCGAAGCACCACTGCGGTCAGCCACTATCCAGTGAAGCTGCGCCGGAGGGACATCGGTATCGAAAGGCGTATCCACGATGGTCAGTTTTTTCAACAGCCCGCAGACCTGCTCGATATCAGAGCACTGACTCAATATCCACGGGATGAACTCGAAATGCGCCACCTCTCCGGATGCTCCGGAGGCTTTGCTATATCTGGCATTTCCAACGAAATTGAGACCTGCCGCCCACACACCTTCTTCATTCATCGCGTCGTAATACAGCGGAACGCCCTTCATAACACTGGCAGTCCCCACAATGGCATGATGATGCTTCATCTCATCTGCATGTCTGAAATGGAGTGGGAAATTTCTCGGCATCACGACGATCTCTTCGCCGTACGAACAGGAATTATCCAAATTCCTTCCGCAATAAGTCTTCCCGTTCCTGTAGACTACTGCTGTACACATGGCTTACCCTCCTTTTTTCTACTTTGCTCCGGCTGTCCCGGACATCCTGTGGGTCCCTGCAAACAGCTCTTTACAGGATCCGTCCACGGGCTGCCAAATCCATCCGTCGCCGGCGGTGTAACGATTATTCCCGGCGAGATGTGATTTATTCCGGCGTTTTCAGCCTGTTTCAAAAAAAGAGCGGCAAACAGCAATGCTCCATCTCACTGCTTTATCGCCGCTCCATCTTCCCGTTCCGTATCCGTCAATACGTCTTCTTTCCGTCGACCATCATCATTTTCTCCGGATTAGCCTGGATGTCCGGCTTAGCCACCTTTTCCTCCCAGTCTGCCGGATCCACCTCTTCCATGGATATATTGATAGCTTCCTGAGGGCATCCCCATGTTTCCAGGAACAGCTGATTTATCTTCTCGACGATCTCTTTCTTGGTCTTTTCATCCTTCGGATATGCTTTTATAGCTATATATGGCATATCGTCACCTCCCTTTTTATTCTCTTATATCAGTCTATCAGAAAGACAGCCGTAAATCAATGCGGAGTTCTGCCATTACCGTTCACAGCCGACGCGATCACTTTTCTTCATCTCCGGTATATCCGTACTTTTCCATCTGCTCCGCCACATACTGCTGACGCTCCGCAGCTAATTCAGGATTCACAGAAGGGGAATAGACGGAAGGCGCATTGGGAAGTCCTGCCAGCATAATACATTCATCATCGCTGAGCTGCGCCGGCTCCTTTCCGTAATATCCTTCGCTGGCCTGCCTTATCCCGTAATATCCGTCCCCGAAATAGATGGTATTGACATAGATTTCCAATATCTCATCCTTGGTATATTCCCGTTCCATCTTCATAGCCATGAAGGTCTCCGCAACTTTTCTCGTAAAGGTCTTGTCCAGTGAAAAATACATATTCTTAGCCAACTGCTGTGTTATGGTGCTGCCGCCCTCCTGCAGGCTCCCCGCCACCACGTTGTTCTTCACGGCACGGCCGATGGCGATGATGTCAAAGCCGTGATGCTTCCAGAACCTGTGATCTTCCACCGCTACAACGGCATCCAGATACATATCCGGCAGCTTTGAAAGAGACGTATACTGAGATTGGCTCTGTATCTCTTCCACCGCTTCGGTCAGCGGTTTTTCCGCCAGAGCATCGCTGTACATCTGATACCCCTGCCATATCACTGCCGCCGCCCCCAAAGCCAGCAGCATCACCGCCGTCAATACGATACGCTTCAACCATTTCATAAAAAACCCACCTCCGCTTTTCTGTCACTGTGCTGCCGGAAGTTTCATCTTCCTTACAGCACCAGTATAAGCGGGGATGGGTCGCAACACAATAGACTGAGGCTTACACCAATCTTACATTTTTGTCACAATGAGACTGTCAGCGGAAGATGCAGGTATCTATCCGATATTTCCTAATAACGCGGGATCCCTTCCGAAAAACATTCTCACATTCCCAAATATGTTAAAATATTAAATATAAAAAAGACACGATAATGTGAAAGAAAGGTATTTATTTAAGAAAGGACGTCCTAAATGTGGAAATTTTATGACAGAATAATAAACCAAATTCCTGACGATTTGGATGCATGTATCGACTATATCCACGTAGGCCCCATGTGGACCATCGTCACTGCGGGGAAATACGCTGGTATCGCTGTAACGGTCAACGAACAGAACAAGCAGATACCCGATATGAACCATCTCCTCCACATGCCACTGAAAGAAGCCGCAGCTTTTTGCAAGTCATGGGATTTCATAAAAGCTTCCTTCGGCACAGCCGCGCTGAATGCGTATGTAAATTCTCCTGAAAATACGGCAGCTCGCATATGTAAAAATGATACCAATGGATTCGATGATTACAGGAAACTGGCCGCAGGTAAGAAGGTCGGGATAGTAGGTCACTTCATAAATCTGGAACGGTTTCTTTTGGATTCCGATGTATATGTGCTGGAGCGCAGGCCGGAACCAGGTGATTATCCCGATCCTGCATGCGAATACATACTTCCCGAAATGGATTACACTTTCATAACAGGTTCTACTTTTATCAACAAAACTCTTCCAAGGCTCATCCATCTGAGCAAATACCCTATCATAATCGGGCCAAGCTTTCCTATGTCCTCACTTCTCTTCCAATACGGTGTACAGGAATTGAACGGTTACATGCCGCTCACCATCACTGCCAAAAACGCTCCGGCCATCGGAAGCGGCCAGATACATTTTTCCCGATTCGGCAAAAAAGTTAAGATAAAATCCCCATGTAAAAGATACGATGATATTTCATTCCGTCATGCGAAGCTATAAAAAACAGCCCCCGGCATCCCGAAAAATCCAGAAAGATGCCGAGAGCTCCAATTTATCCGGGCAGTGGTGCATGCATGGTCCCATCACACGTTGACATGGACCACGTTCCCCATCCCTGATGTGTTGGCATAGGAATAAGCGGCGCCGAGGGAATAAGCCTTCGACACCACCTGTCTGCGGCCTGTCGCTGTACCGCAGATCCCCGGGATATAGATGTCGGCTGCCCGCCCGTACTTATGGGCGGAATTGGAAACACCGCCCACGTTAGCGTTATGACGGGCGCATCTCAAACCGGATGTTATGGTTATAGGCTTCCCATAATATGACCTCAGCGCCTCGAGGATATCGATCAGTTTGCTGCTGACATTGGCAGGATATCCGTTACAATATCTTCCTCCGCATTGGCACTTGAATTCCGCCTTGCTGAAATGGGAAGAACCATTCCACGCGGCAGATGATGAACTTCCTGCCGTTCCGACACCGCCATTGAGCTTGGCGATGGTCCGGGTTCCGGCAATGCCGTCTACCGTCAGTCCGTACTTGCGCTGTGTAGCTTTTATGGCTGCAATGGTATCGGGCCCTATGATACCGTCTTTCGTCACGCTGAGTTTTCCCTGCAGCGACTTGATCGACGATACCAGTCTGGCATTGGTATCGACACCATATATCCCGTCAGCAAAGACACTGTGCCCTCGCTGAAAAGCTTTGATAGCCGCGACAGTCTTCGACCCGACTATACCGTCTATCGGCCCGGTATAATAAGCATAATAGTGAGTCAGGTTCTTCTGATATTGTTTCACCGTAAGCATCACTGTTCCCCCGTTTCATCGTCGTCATCGAATATCCCCGCTTCTCCATCGTCCGTATGCTCCTTCTTGAGTACTTTCAAAGTCTCCTGAGCATACTGAGCGCTCTCCGTCACATTGTTGTTTTTCCACCATACCCATATGCAACTTGCGATCGCCGCTATCTGCGTCGCCATCTCAGTGACAGCCGACTCGTCAAATGGGATAGGATTTATCCCTTTAGCCGTAAGAATAGCGTTTATCAATAAAAAGGCCGTCACTATCAATCTGATGATGGACCTTGTCACTTCCTTTTTCATAATAAAAAACCTCCTACATTAAAAATATGCCGCAGGAGGTTTTATGTGATTGTCAGAAGTACGTGCTCCGTACTCGTTTCCCCATCTTCTTGAGACACTTCTTAAGATCATTGATGATCTTCATTTTCGTGGAAAAGGTTATGGTCTCCTCCATTCCCTGATGAGCCGGGTTGACAGCGCTCCCTATAAAAAAATCGATATCAGTCGCTTCTTCGAATAGTATCCGGGCCATCAATGACGCGCTGTCCCTGCTGTAACACCACTGAACATAAGTCCCGTTATCTTCCAGATAATCTTCCGCATACTGCAGGACTTTGCCAATGGTCAGGACACCTTCAGTGGTCAGATCCACACCTTTTATCTTTCCCATAGCCGGTACATCCGGATCGCTCTGTATATAAGGATCCTCCACTATCTTCTCGCCAAGATAATCAGCCGCTATACTGGCTGTAGTTCCGCCACATACGATATGCTTTCCCCTTTTTGAGAAAAACAGCGACATCATCTTCTTATTATCCGTCATGTTGGCAGGCGGTCCTATCAGCACATTGACCTGCTCCCTTCCTTTTATGCAGATAGTCAGCGCAGTCGTATCGTCTCCCGGCTCTGCCACATACCTCTTGAAACACTCATCAAGCAATATGGTATTCATAGTCTTCGCGGAAAATCCCACCACGCTGATGGGCTCCATATATTCCGCTATATCGGCCCTGCCCCATCTCCCTTCATAACTGGCTCCGCCATGAGCGACTCCTGCGTTTTCCACACCATCACTGACAGCGATGATAACATCGCCTTTTTGCAGCTGCATCCGTGCCGACTCTATGACCTTGTCCCCTACGATGAAGGAAGAAAAAGGTATTTCCACCTCTGCCCCATCTCTCAGCAATATCGCAGAAGGATTATCATACTGGAATATACTGAGAAGTCCGGATGTCGATATATGCAATACTGTAAATGTAGAATATGCCAGCTCCCTCACCGAACAGATGGGCAATGCCTCCGCTACAGCGTTGACACAATCGGCAATGGGAAGATCTTCGGCTATCATCCTGGAGAGCATCGTTGATGTGAGAGTCGACAGTATGCATGCCTTCACTCCACTTCCCAGCCCATCGGCCAGGACCACTACCGTAGAGCCGTCCTCGCATTCCACTTGCTCAACGTGATCTCCACAGATCATCTCTCCCTCCTTCGTCAGGCTCCCATATCCTATATCAGCGTAAAACGTCTCAGTCATTGGATATCACCTCCTTGAGGCGTTCCAACGCTACGAGAGTATCCGACGTGGTCTCGCCCAGCAGAGAGGCTATGCTCTGGACAATCTTCAGCTGTTTCTTGGCCATATCATCAGCTATCTCGATCGCCTGATACTGACTGGCCCGCTTTTTTTCTCTAAGATCCATCTCTGTCGTGATATCGCACAGGACACAGATAAACTGGCGACTTTCACTGTCATACATTATTGTCTGTTCCACATAGAGCTCATACTCTGCCAGATATACCTGTTCATCTACGATATCGCGTTTCTTCAGCATCACCATTTCGAAAGGTTCCGGATCCAGCAGCCGCCCGATGTTTTCGCCCAATACATCTCCTTCATCCATCACTCTGAGTATTTTTTTCGCCTTTGTGTTGAGTCTCTGTATCTCCAGCTTCTCGTTGAGGACGATAACGGCATCCGGGAAATTGACCACGACGGAATCCGACAAGTCCCCGTTGCGATTGAGCATATACGGAAGGCACATGGAAATCTCGGCCTTTCCCTGTATAATAGCTGCGGCCTTCTCACGACATGTGTCATATCCACATGAACCGCAGTTGAGTTCTCTCTGCCCCGATACCTTATGCATCTTTGTCAGCATTGCTTCTATCTCGGCTTCAGATGGCTGCTCCGTCTTCTGCGGAATAGGTTCATGGATCTCGCGGATATCTTCTCTGTCATACTCATTCACAAGGAAATCCTGCTTCTTCGCATATCGTACCACCTGCAGATAGTTTTGAGCAGGTGTATTTTTCATCTTGTCCAGGATAGGTCCATCGGCGCAGCTTCCCTCGCACGCCGACATCTCTATGAAACACCGATGCAGGCTGCCCTCCCTGATCTCCTCCAGAACGTCCATACATTTCTCTACTCCGTCCACAGCAAAATATGTGTATCCCGGATTTTTCACCATAGTCTCTATGATGCCTCCTGCTGTCGGAAACAGTCTGGCCTTCCCGCCTTCACGTCTGTCTTCGCTCTTTTCCAGCTCTATGCCTTCTTCACTGAGCCAATTATTGAACTCATCAAACATCAGGACTGCATCTATCAAGCTGTCTTCCTCTGCTTCAGCTTTTTTCGAGATACACGGTCCGATAAAAACCACTTTCGCGTCCGGATGACGGCGCTTTATATCCCGGCAATGAGCCTGGACCGGCGTGATGACCGGTGCTAACGTAAATAATATATCCTGATAATACTTTCGCATCATCAAATTTATGCTAGGGCAGCATGAGGAAACCAAAATATTAGGGCGTTCCTCTTCCAGTATCCGCTCGTATTCCTTTTTCACTATCGTAGCTCCTATGGCGGTCTCTTCGGCTCCTGCAAATCCCAGCTTTTTCAATGCCATCTCCAGCGAATCTATACCTATCCCGGGATAACTGGCAGCAAAAGACGGCGCAACGCTGGCATAAACCTGCCCCTGCTGCAACAGCACCTTTACTTTCTCCAGATCGCTGGCTATGACTTTCGCATTCTGAGGACAGACCGCGAAGCATCGCCCGCACAGTATACACTCTTCCTCGACGATATGTGCCTGCCCCGCCGTGAACCTTATGGATTTCACAGAACAGTTTCTGATGCACTTATGGCAGTTTTTGCAGTTTGTTTTCTTCAGTCTCAATATTTCTCTCATACTTTCTTTCTCTGTTTTCCATTGCTGTCTAACTTGCCCAACATTTACAGTTAAAGTAATGTCAGTATCACTATGGTACCAGATGCCTGTTTTGATTACAACCGATATATCGCCGACAACAGTTCATTTCACAACAATATAAAAAGAACGCTGCCTAAGGAGCGTCCTTTTTTGACATATGTGTCTCACGCGAGGCTGAAAGCAGGCCAGTATCTCAGCAACAGGTACGACAGAGCAGTCATCGCGATTATCACCAGGATAGACATTTTCCAGCCTTCATTGAGCATATATCTGGGTTTAAG
>UQRM01000032.1 GCA_900543485.1 uncultured Eubacterium sp.
CAAAGCTTTACCAGAGAGCGATATGCCCAGTACCTCTAAAAAAAACTGAGTTATTAGCATACTCGCTGGTCAACTCCCATAAAAATATGCCAAAAGCCCTGATAAAATATTGCTTATAGGCATACCGCACTCTGAAAGAGCAACCAACCAGCCTTGTTTATGCCAAATAAGATCAATATTTTTAGGTTTTAGGCAAAATTCGCAGCGACATAGATTTCACGTTTTCCTGCTTTGCCCCGAATACCGAAAGATAAAAGAAGAGGCTACCGCACCGGGACGATCCCGGGGCGGCGGCCTCCTTTCCTGCGTCAACAGATATATCCAAACTGTCTCACGCTGCCAGAGTCTTTATGAGGACTATAATGAATATTATTATAAACACTATCGCCTCGATACCGACTATGACTCTCAAGATGTTCAACAGTTTGCTGTTTCCTTTTTTCTTGTTCCTGACAATGCTGATGACCGAAAAGGCCAGCACTGCTATGCCGAATATCAATGCTAAGAAAAGTAATATCATGTTTTGCTCCTCCGATCGCTTTCGCTATCTAATGATACCAGAGAATTATGTTGATTTCCAGTAAAAATAGCGAAAATTATCAGTCCAGAGTATTATAATCCAGTCTGACGTTTCTCTGCTTCAGCTTGATAGCCTTGAGGAATACTTTCGCTGTATCCATGCATGTCATCACAGATATCCCTCTCTCGATAGCTTTTCGCCTTACAGGGAAGCTGTCATTCTCCTTCCTGTTAGCTACCACAGGCATATTTATCACCAGCGAAAGCTTCTCGTCGCTGTCGCTTTCGTGATTCATGATCCACTTCTGAGCCGTATCGTAATCCATCAACTCGACATCGATATCGTGAGCTTTCATAAAATCGATGGTATCATCGGTAGCATACAGCTTGAATCCCGCTTCAGCGTAATCTTCCAATATCTCGGCAGTATAATTGTTCTGCTCGGATTCTCTGAGAGTCACAAACACATTGCCCTCTGTCGGTATGGCCATGCCTGCTCCCAGGAAGCCCTTGTACAGAGCCTTATCCAGATCCTTATCTATACCCAGCACTTCTCCTGTAGACTTCATCTCAGGTCCCAGTGCGATATCCATATCGGTCAGCTTGGCACTGGAGAACACAGGGACTTTCACAGCATATTCTTCTGTCTTTCTGTACAGCCCTGTCCCGTATCCACTGTCTTTCAGCTTGTGACCCAGCATGGCTGCTACTGCCAGCTTCACCATCGGCACTCTTGTCACCTTGCTGAGAATAGGCACTGTTCTGGAAGCTCTAGGGTTTACTTCTATTACATATATTTTCTTTCCGTCATAAGCGTACTGGATGTTGACCAGTCCCACCACTTCAAGGGCTTTGGATATCCTTCTGGTGTAATCGAGGAGCGTATTTTCCACTTCTTCAGACAGTGAATAATTCGGATATACCGAAATACTGTCACCGGAGTGGACTCCGGCCCTTTCCACATGCTCCATGATGCCCGGGATCAGGATATCCTCACCATCGGCGATAGCGTCCACTTCGATCTCTTTGCCCTGTATGTACTGGTCGATCAACACAGGATGCTCCGTGGAAAGAGATACAGCTTCCTTCAAGTACCTCTTCAATTCCACATCATTGTATACTACCTGCATTGCTCGTCCTCCGATAACATAGGACGGTCTCACCACCAGCGGATATCCCAGCTTTCTCACAGCTTCGAAGGCTTCCTCCTGATTGGTCACCGCCACGCCTTCCGGCACGGCGATCTTCAGCTCATCCAACAGCTCGCAGAACTTTTCCCTGTCCTCGGCCAGGTCTATATTTCTGTATGAAGTACCCAGAATATTTATGCTCCTGCTGTTGAGCTGCTCCGCCAGGTTCAGCGATGTCTGCCCTCCAAACTGCAGTATCACGCCGTAAGGCCTCTCTCTCTTGATAACATTCATGACATTGTCTATATGGAGCGACTCGAAATACAGTTTATCCGACGTATCAAAATCGGTGCTGACAGTCTCCGGATTATTGTTCATGATTATGGCTTCGTAGCCCAGCTCCTTTATTGCCCACACACCCTGTACACAGCAATAGTCGAACTCTATTCCCTGTCCGATCCTTATAGGTCCGGAACCGATGACCAATATCTTTTCTTCCGGACTTCTGATGCTCTCATCCTCCTCATCGTAGCAGGAATAGTAGTATGGAGTCAGCGCGTCGAATTCCCCACCGCATGTATCTACCATCTTATATACGGGATATATATCGTTATACACCCTGATATCCTGAAGAACGTCTCTGGAAACTCCTGACAGAGTGATTATATCTGTATCGGTGAAACCTCTCGACTCCGCCTCATAAACCATATCCTTGGTCAGCGGACCTTCCTGCAGCCGCTCTTCCAGATCTATGATCCCCTTGATCTTGTTCAGGAACCATCTGTCTATCTTCGTCAGACTGTAGAGGTCCTCCACATCCATCAGCTTTCGCCTCATGACCTCCGCGATACAGAAGATCCTCTCATCATCGCAGGCTTTCAGCTTTTCCACCAGTCTCTCATCATCCAATCCTGTAACGAATGGGATATGGAGGCCGTCACACTTGATCTCGATGGAAGTGAGAGCTTTGAGAAGCGCGCTCTCGAATGTCCTGTCTATGGACATTACTTCCCCCGTCGCTTTCATCTGCGTCCCCAGTTTCCTGGATGCCGTTCTGAACTTATCGAAAGGCCACTTAGGGAATTTGACGACCACATAGTCCAACGTCGGTTCAAAGCATGCGCTGGTAGTCTGGGTAACGTAGTTGTACAGTTCATCCAGATTATAGCCGATGGCGATCTTGGCGGCGATCTTCGCTATCGGATATCCGGCAGCTTTTGATGCCAGCGCCGACGAACGGCTTACTCTCGGATTCACCTCTATCACTATGTAATTGCCTGTATCGGGATCCAGCGCAAACTGAACGTTACATCCTCCTTCTATTTCCAGGTTCCTTATTATCTTTATGGAAGCATCGCGGAGCATCTGATACTCTGCGTCCCTCAATGTCTGGGTCGGCGCCACTACGATACTGTCGCCGGTATGTACTCCCACCGGATCCAGATTTTCCATGCTGCATATTATGATACAATTGTCTCGGCTGTCCCTTATGACCTCATACTCTATCTCCTTCCAGCCGGCGACGGATTTTTCCAGCAGTATCTGCCCGATAGCGCTGTTTTCCATACCCTTTATGCAAAGAAGCTCCAGCTCCCTCTCATTCTCGGCGATGCCCCCGCCAGTGCCTCCCAGAGTATAAGCAGGTCTTATGATGACAGGGAATCCTTCCTTCCTGACAAATTCATAGCATTCATCCATAGATGTGGCGATAACGCTGCTGGGTATCGGCTCTCCGATCTCCTGCATCAGCTTCTTGAATTCCTCCCTGTCTTCGGCTCGTTTTATGCTTTCCCTGTTGACACCTAAAAGCGCCGTGCCATATTTTTTCAGCACACCTTTTCGCTCCAGCTCCATAGCCAGATTCAGTCCCGTCTGCCCGCCGAAACCGGCCAGCATACCGTCGGGGCGTTCTTTTTCCAGTATCTGCTCCAGAGCCTCTTCCGTCAGAGGTTCCATGTACACCTTGTCAGCTATCCCCTTGTCTGTCATGATGGTTGCGGGATTGCTGTTGACCAGTATAGTCTCTATCCCTTCTTCCCTGATAGCTTTGCAGGCCTGAGTCCCCGCGTAATCAAACTCCGCAGCCTGTCCGATGACGATAGGACCGGAGCCTATTATGAGTATTTTTTTCAGATATGGTTTCTTAGGCATTTTCCCTGTCCTCCTTCATCATTCCAGTAAACTTATCGAAGAGATATCCTGTATCGTTAGGACCCGGCGACGCTTCCGGATGGAACTGTACCGAGAAAATCGGCAGATCCCTGTGCTCCATCCCTTCGACAGTACCGTCGTTAAGGTTAAGATGAGTTATCTCCATCCCTTTGAGGATGATGCTCTCATACTGGACTGCGTAACCATGGTTCTGAGACGTTATATATGAACGCTTCGTATTCTTATCAAATACACCGTGGTTTCCGCCTCTGTGACCGTATTTCAGTTTATACGTCTTGCCTCCCAGCGCTATGGCCAATATCTGATGGCCCATACAAATACCAAACATCGGTATTTCCGAAAGCCTGATAAGGTTCCTCACTTCTTCGATGGCCTCTACCGCTTCCTCCGGGTCTCCCGGACCATTGGTCAGGAAGATCCCATCGGGATCACTGGCCAGGATGTTTGCCGCAGGCGTGCCATAAGGGTAGACAGTCAGCCGGCAATTCCTCCTCCGCAGGCAAGTCAATATGTTTCCCTTGACACCGAAATCTATCACCGCCACATCGAATGGTTCTCCTTCCGATCCCGGCAGAAGCTGATCAGCAAGCGGTTCCAGCACGGTCTTTTCCTTTACAGCCACTTCCTTCATCCAGTCGCCTCTCAACTGAGCTTTATCACATATCCCGGCGGCTTCACTGATAGATATGCCTTCAGTACTTATGACGCACTTGACCGTGCCTTTGCTCCTTATCTTCTTTGTTATCTGTCTGGTATCCACACCATAAACTCCCGGCACTTCCATATCTCTCAGCCACTTGTCTATCGTCATCACGCTGTTGCTGTTGGACGGCGTGTCGCATAGATCTTTGACAACCAGGCCAAAAGCGTGTATCTTCTCCGATTCGTTATCTATCTCACTGATACCGTAATTACCTATCAGCGGATATGTCATATTTATTATCTGACCCTTGTACGAAGGATCTGTCAGTATCTCCTGGTACCCAGTCATCGCTGTATTGAATACCAGTTCTCCAACGGCTGTTCCCTTAAAACCGAAACCTCTGCCTTTCAGCACAGTCCCGTCCTCCAGATAAATCAAACCTTCTGTTTTTTCAATCGTATTAATCATGATACTACGTCCATTCTCCTTAAACACTCAAGTAGACGGCAAATCTGCCATCGGTAAATAATTATACACCGTTATTCATGAATATTCAACATTATTGATCCGTTTTTTTACGCTTTTGTTCCGTTCATCCCGCGCCGTCTGACATCTCCTTAGAAGTATCCACATTGAGGTATACCGATGCCGCGGTCGCCGCCAGTTTCCCGGTTTCTCTGATATGCGCCTCTGCCGTCAACTGTGTCACCCGTCTTCCTTCAGATGTCGCTCTGGCTGTTACCAGCAGTGTCTCTCCTACCTTTACAGGCCTTATGTATCTGACGTCCAGACTGATCGTAGGCGCAAAATTCTCACCTGCACAGAATCTGGCGAGAGCCGCTATGGTCAGATCGAAGGCTGTGCACATGATCCCTCCGTGAAGCATCCCTGCCCTGTTGACCTGCCACGACTGTATCGGAAACGCAAAGGTCAGTGTCCTGTCCTCATAGGAACATCCCGCCTTTTGGGAACGCATCATGCCATTGACACTGTCTTTCTGCCGCACATTGTTCTCATAAAGCGTCCTTTCGACATAGGCTTCCAGCCGAGCCTGCCCTTCAAGGATATTCTCGCTCATGTCCCTCCTCCTTCCGATGTTTTCCTGTGTATAATAATACTATAAAAGGCTCCGGATAACAATAGCGGCTTCCCTACAGAAAAACATCAAAAAAACATTGAAGTTCCAAAACTCTATTGCATTTTTCCTGTTTTTTGGTAAAATCTTAACAACAGCATTTTTTGAAACTAATTGATATGGCGTTACGAGAAACGTTATATCAATTTGGTAAAAGATTAAATTTTGCTCTACAACACAACGAACGAGGACTGCTTTCAGCAGTCCTCGTTCGTCTTTCACGTCATTATCCCTGTTCTGTCACCACATCTTCCATAGTATAGACGCCCTTTTCCTTTCCCTCCATAAATGCAGCCGCATCACAGGCTCCGGAAGCGTAGCATCTCCAGTCATAAGCATCGTGGGATATCTCCATCCTCTCTCCCATACAGCCGAAAATAACTCTGTGAGTGCTTGGCGTGTTCCCCGCTCTGACGGAATGTATCTGGATATCCTCCATATCTTTATCCGGCGAACGCTGGACCATCTCCTCAGCCAGCTCTATAGCTGTTCCGCTGGGAGCGTCTTTCTTCGTTTCGCTGTGCATCTCGATGATCTCTATTTTACACTTGCTCCCCAATCTGGCCGCGGCCTCTCCCAGTATTTCCCTCATGACATTGACCACATAAGACGTATTGGCCGCCTTCATCACCGGGATATCCTTTCCCGCCTCAGTGAATTTCTCCGCCTGTTCCTGAGTAAACCCCGTAGTGCCACATATAAGACTCTTTCCATGGATCCTGCAGCTTTCCAGTACCTCCATAGAAAGCTCCACTGTAGAAAAATCCAGCACCAGGTCACACTCGTCTATGATTTTTTCGATATCGTCGTAGACCACAGCTCCCACCGGGCCGTCAGCTCCTGCCACGACTCCTATGTCCTCTCCTATATAGCCTCTTCCCGGAGCTCCAACGCCTCCCACGATATGGATATCATCTCTCTTGTACGCTTCCTGCACTATCAAACTTCCCAGACCGCCTCTGGGCGCTGTTATCACTGTTTTTATCATCGTACCGCTCCTTTCTCCCATCAGCTGTCCTTTTTTCCGCTGACAGCAACTCTCAGAAATGATTCTATCGCTTTCAGGGGATCCTCCCTGTTGACAGTCAGCCTTATGAACGGCTCCTTGCCACCATTTATGGCCATCTTGCCACCATATATATCCATAAGCCCTGACATGACTCCTGCTGTCAGCTTCACATTTTCCCACAACTTGAATATTATCTTGTATCCCTGTTGCAGTATCTCACTGACGCCCAGCTGCCCGGCCATGGCTCTTATCTTGGATATCTTTATCAGATTCATGGTATCCTTTGGTATATCCCCGAACCTGTC
This sequence comes from uncultured Eubacterium sp., assembly GCA_900543485.1. Lineage (GTDB taxonomy): Bacteria > Bacillota > Clostridia > Peptostreptococcales > Anaerovoracaceae > Lentihominibacter > Lentihominibacter excrementipullorum. Next base: position 6,914 of record UQRM01000032.1, read on the forward strand.
CAGCAGTTCATCTACGATCTCGCCTTCATCATCGTCGTTCTCTATCATAGCTATCTTCTTGTACATCTGAAGCCGCAGCACTTCATTTTCTATATACCATTCAGGTATAAGAGCCGGTATGGAAAGACTGAATGCCGTTTCCTCCGCGGGCGGGATGACATCTCTTCCCCTGGCGGCTTCAACGGCCTCCTCGAGCATCTTGCAGTAAAGCTCATATCCTACGTTCATCATGTGGCCTGACTGCTCGGTGCCTAACAGATTTCCCGCTCCTCTCAGCTCCAGATCCTTCATGGCTATCTTGAATCCGGAGCCAAATTCTGTGAATTCCTTTATTGCTCTGAGCCGCTTCTCGGCAACCTCGCTCAGAGTCTTATCCTTCCTGTACATCAGGTAAGCATAGGCCATCCTGCCGGACCGGCCGACCCTTCCCCTCAGCTGATGGAGCTGTGCCAGTCCGAACCGGTCGGCATCCAGGACTATCATAGTATTGACATTGGGGATATCGGTTCCCGACTCTATTATAGTAGTGGCCACCAATACGTTGTACTCGCCTTCCGCGAAATCCATGATAACGTTTTCCAGCTTGCTTTCTCTCATCTTCCCATGACCTACTATCACAGATGCCTCCGGGACCAGCGCTTCTATATCGCTGGCCACCCGCTCAATGGATTCCACCCTGTTGTAAAGCACATAGACTTGCCCGCCGCGGGCCAGTTCCTTTTCGATGGCGTCGCGTATCACAAAATCATCCTGCTCCATCACATATGTCTGGACTGGATACCTGTCCTCCGGCGGCTCTTCTATAATGCTCATATCCTTGACGCCGGACAGAGACATGTGGAGCGTCCTGGGTATCGGTGTGGCCGAAAGAGTAAGGACATCCACGTTGGTCTTAAGCTGTTTGAGCTTTTCCTTATGCTTCACACCGAACCGCTGCTCCTCATCTATCACCAACAGCCCCAGATCCTTGAACTCCATGTCCTCCGACAGCAGACGATGAGTCCCTATCACCAGGTCTATGCGTCCTTTTTTCAGTTCCTCGGCGATGTGTTTCTGCTGTGCGGCATTTCTGAACCTGGATAACATCTCGACTTTGAAGGGAAATTCCTCGAACCGGTCCTTCAGAGTGTAATAATGCTGATTAGCCAGTAGCGTAGTGGGCACCAGTACGGCTGCCTGTTTTCCATCAGCGACACATTTGAACAGAGCCCTGGCCGCTACTTCGGTCTTGCCGAATCCCACATCGCCGCAAAGCAATCGGTCCATGGGGCTTTCCTTTTCCATATCGGCTTTTATCTCCTCGACACACCTCAGTTGATCATCGGTCTCCGTATACGGGAAACTGTCTTCGAATTCCTTCTGCCATACCGTATCCGGAGAAAAAGCGTGACCTTTTTCTTTCATCCTGGCCGCCGATACTCTTATCAGTTCCTGAGCCATATCGTCGACAGCCTTTCGTGCCCTGGCCTTGGTCTGTTTCCATTCGTTTCCCGAAAGCCTGTTGAGCTTCGGCGTCACACCGTCGCCTCCCACATATTTCTGGAGCATCCCCAACTGATCCACAGGGATATACAGCGAATCCTCCCCTGCATACTTCACTTTCAGATAATCCTTCTTCACTCCCTGGACTACCAGCTGTTCTATACCGATGAACTTGCCGATACCATGACTTTCATGGACAACGTAATCACCTGCCTGTACGTCGGCAAAATTTTTTATGGCCGCGCCTGAAGACCGCTTTTTCCTTTTACGGCTCTTCCTGCTTCCCCCAAATATATCGCCTTCCCATATATAGCAGACTTTCCTGTCGCTGAATTCCATACCGGCCGTAAGAGTTCCCCTCTTCACCGTTACTTTTCCCGCCAGTTCTTCTCTCTCCAGAAAGTCTTCCATGTTCCTCATCCGCTCATCACTGCTGCATACGATGGTCACATGGTATCCACGCCTCACATAGCTGTCCAGCTCTCCTTTCAGCACATCCATCCTTCCATTGAATGCCGGTGTCTGTCTGCACTCGACGTTTATCAGTTTGGAAAGAGGCGGTGCGTTCCTGATGGTGCTGACAAAAGGCGTGAAGATATATCCATCCTGTTGATACAAACGGAAATAATCCTGCTGCCCCGACATGGACCTGAAGTCATCGCCTATGCCTCGTCCGGCTTCCAGTATGGCGTCTATATCGTCAGCCCGTTCCTTTTCATAAACATCCAGAGTCTCAAGTATCCTGGCCGGATCATCTATGAAGATCTGCGGCTCGGTCATATAATCCCATATATACACGGTCTCATCATAAAAATAGCTTATAAACTTCTCCAGGTACTGGAGATTCATCATGCTGTCGGTGTATTCCAGCAGTTGCTCTTTCCTCTGTCTGAGGTTATAGACTCTTTCGCTGTTCCCTTCTTTTTTCTCCAGCGCTTTTATCCGCCTGTCATAGGCAGTCTTTATCCTTTTTTCCGCATATTCAAATACCTGAGCGTCTCTTACCAGCTGGGAGCATTGATACACGGTGATGGAATCGAGCGGATCTATGGATCGCTGAGTGTCTATGTCGAAGGTCCTTATGGAATCCACCTCAGTGTCGAACAGCTCCACTCTGTACGGGTCGTCACTGTCGGGAGTGAATATATCTATTATTCCTCCTCTTATGCTGAATTCTCCACGGTTTTCAATGACAGACGCCCGCTCATATCCCATAGCCGTGAGCTTCTCCTTTATCTGTTCAGTATCCACCTCGCTGCCCAATCCTATTTCTATGGTGTTCTCCGCGAAGATCTCACGTGGAGGCAGCTTCTTTATAGCCCCCGTGACCGGCGCTATCACTATGCATTCCCTGCCACTGGAAACTGCCCTCAGCACCTTCATACGTTCCAGAAGTTCGTCATTGCTCTTGGCCTCATACTGTATGATGGTTTCCTCCTCCTGAGGCAGCACGTATATATCCCGCTCACTAAAAAAAGAAAGGTCTGTCGCCAGTCGTCTCGCCCTGTTGATGGTCGAAACCACGATCAAACTCTGACCTTTTTCTTCACGGATGATATCTGCGATTATCGGCGCGACTCTCCCTTCAGCCGCGCCCGTTATGTTGATCATTCCCTTTTTCGTCACTTGTGTCCCTTCTCACATTGTATCGATTCATAGCGCGATCTATTCCTTCCTCCAGAATAGATATGACAGCATCTGCCGCTCTGTCTACCGCATCCTTCAGGATATCCTGCTCTTTTTTTCCTACTCTGCCTATGACAAAATCCTTCCAGTCACGGTCTCCACTGCTTCCGATCCCTACTCTCACCCTTGGGAAATCCTGGCTTCCCACATGTGCTATCACCGATTTCATACCATTGTGGCTCCCTGCGCTGCCCTTCTTCCTTATTCGCAGCGACCCCATGTCGATATCGAAATCATCATATATCACGATCAGGTTTTCCGGCTCCACGTGATAATATCCCATTATTTCCCCGATGGATTCGCCGCTGAGGTTCATATACGTCTGAGGCTTTACCAGCAGGACTTTCCGGCCGGAAATGATACCATCCCCAACCAGCGCTCTGTGCTTTATTCTGCTGACATCTATCCCACATTTCTCCGCGATCCGGTCTATCACCAGGAACCCCATGTTATGTCGCGTCTTCTCATACTTTTTTCCCGGGTTTCCCAGTCCCGCGATCACAAACATTTTTTCATATCCTTTCACGCTACCATCAGTCAAAAAGCTTACTGATGGAACCATTGGTAAATACTCTCGTCATAGCTTCGGCAAAAAGAGGAGCAACAGAAAGTATCTTCATCTTCTCTATTCTCTTTTCCTCAGGAACAGGTATGGTATTGAGCAGCACCAGTTCCTCTATGGCTGAATTTTCTATCCTCTCTATAGCCGGGCCTGAGAGGACTCCGTGGGTAGCGCACGCTCTTACACTGGTTGCGCCCATCTCCCTGAGGGCATTGGCGGCATTGGTTATGGTACCTGCGGTATCTATCATATCATCTACCAGGATACAGTTCTTTCCTTCGATATCACCGATGATATGCATGATCTCGCTCTTGTTGGGTTCCGGTCTTCTCTTATCGACAATAGCTATCGGTGCTCCGAGAGGCTGTGCCATATTTCTGGCTCTCGTTACGCTTCCGTGGTCAGGAGAAACGATAACTACATTTTCCAGATCCTGATCCGTAAAATATTTGGCCAGGATAGGCATACCCACCAGATGATCGACAGGGATATCAAAATAACCCTGTATCTGAGAGGCATGAAGATCCATCGTAAGAACTCTGTCCGCCCCAGCGGCCACCAGGAGATTCGCAACCAGCTTGGCTGTGATAGGATCTCTGGCCTTGGCCTTCCTGTCCTGTCTGGCATAGCCATAATAAGGTATTATAGCATTTATCCTGCCTGCGGACGCCCTTTTCATAGCATCTATCATTATCAGCAGCTCCATCAGGTTATCATTGACCGGGTCACTGGTAGACTGCACTATGTAACAGTCAGAACCTCTGACTGTCTCCCACAGATTCACCGAGATCTCTCCGTCACTGAACTTGTTCACAGTCGCCCTTCCGAGAGGCTTCCCCATTATGGACGCTATCTCCTCCGCCAGCTCCGTATGGGAATTTCCCGCAAATACCTTGTAGTTTGAAAATACGCTGTTTTTCATTTTGTTTCTCCTACCTCTACTTTCCTGTTCATTCAACGAGTTGTTATTTCTTCAAGATGCCTCTCTTCTCTACCCAGCCTTCCAGCGACCTTCCTCTGGCCCTTGCCACATAAAGAGCTCCATCCGGTACATCACTGGTTATGGTGCTCCCTGCTGCCACATAAGCGTCTTTGCCCACATGCACCGGAGAGACCAGGTTCACATTACATCCTATGAATGCTCCATCCTCCACGACAGAACGATATTTTCTGCTCCCATCATAATTTACGAAGACCACACCACAGCCCAGGTTCACCCGTTCTCCAACGTCAGAATCCCCAACGTATGTCAGATGAGCCGCTTTGGCTCCGTCTCCCAGCTTGGAATTCTTGATCTCCACGAAATCTCCCACCTTACAGCCGTTCCCGACCTGGCTTCCCGGCCGCAGATAGGCGAAAGGACCTACCGACGTGTCTTTTCCTATAGTGCTGTCCAGTACCACTGAGCTCTGCACCGATGTCCCCGAACCTATGACTGAATCTTTTATCCTGCTGTTCTGTCCTATGACGCAGTTTTCTCCGATCTCAACATCTCCTTCGATAACGACGCAGGGGTATATGACAGTGCCTGCGCCTATCCTTACACCCTCATCGATATATGCCGTCCTGGCATCGATGAACGTCACGCCTTTCTCCATATACGCCAGGTTCCTTTCAAGACGTGCCCTTTCCAGCTTTTCGTATTCCTTTATATCCATACTGCTTTCTCCTTGAATCCTTACTCGTACGGTGCTCCTAGAACCTCTTGTCTTTTTCCAGGATCATCTCACCCACCTTGTATATATCTCCGGCACCCATGGTTATCACCAGATCGCCTTCTTCGGCATTGTTATACACGAAATTGGCTATCTCTTCGAAATCCTTGAAAAAGTACACATCCTTTTCGGGATCTTTCTCCTTTATCTTGTTCATGAGTGTCTTAGAGCTCACTTTATATATATTCTTCTCCCTGGCCGCATATATCTCCGCCAGCACCACCTTATCGGCATCACCGAAGGACTGGGCGAAATCGTCCATCAGGGCCATCGTCCTGGTATAAGTGTGAGGCTGGAAAAGACACCACAGATCATTGTGCTTCATGTTCCTCACTGCCGCCAGCGTAGCCTTTATCTCTGTCGGGTGGTGAGCGTAGTCATCTATTATCTTGATACCATTCATGGTCTTCCCAAGCACATCGAAACGACGCTGTATCCCCGTGAATCCCTCCAGTGTCCTGACGATATCATCCACGTCGACGCCCAGTATATGACCGCAGGCGAAAGCCGCCAGCGCATTGAGGATATTATGCTCTCCCGGGATACTGAGAGCTACCCGGCACAACTCTTTCCCACCGTGGTTTACCGTAAATCTCGGCATCCCCTCATTGTCAAAATCTATATCAGTAGCGAAATAGTCACAGCTTCCACTGAGCCCGAAGGTCACTGCGTTAGGTATGTCCTCGATAACGCTCTTGACAAAAGGATTAGCGTCATAGGCGATGACAGCCCCATCCGACGGTACCAGCTTGGCGAATTTGTCAAAGGAGCTGGCGATATGCTCCACATCCTTAAAATAATCGAGATGATCGGAATCTATGTTGAGTATTATCTCTATTTTCGGCTTCAGATTGAGGAAGCTGTCCATATACTCACACGCTTCAGTAACGAAATAATCATTCTTTCCTATATATACGTTGCCGTTTATCTCCGACAAATTGCCGCCTACCAGTATGGTCGGCTCCTTTCCCGCATCCTTTAACATCAAAGAAACCATAGAGGTAGTCGTGGTCTTGCCGTGAGTCCCCGATATGGCTATACTGTTGTCGTATTCGTCCATCAACAGTCCGAGAGCCTGTGCCCTCGTTATCGCCGGTATTCCCATCTCATCAGCTTTCATAAGCTCCGGGTTATCCTTCCCCACCGCCGAAGAATAGATGACCAGGTCGGCCTTTTCCACGTTTTTCGCTCTATGGCCCAGATATATATCAGCTCCTTCTTCTATGAGCCTCTCCGTTATTTCACTTTCCCTCATATCTGAACCGGATACGTCGTAGCCTCTGGATATGAGTATCTCGGCTATGGCTGACAATCCTATGCCGCCTATGCCGATACAGTGAATCCTCTTGTAATCAGGCAAATTAATCATCCATGCGCCTCCCAAATCATAGTTACAACGATTATATCATATTTGTCTTTAAAAATGCGTCCTATTTGCGAAAAAACGGATTTGACAAAAAATACGGATAATATTACTATATTTATTAAAAATAGTTCGCCTTACCATCATTGCCATCGATAGATAATACGCACAGGAGGAAGTACCCATGAAACGAAGTCACAGAGTCGGTGCCATATGTCAACTGCTTACCGAATCTCCCCACAAAGTCTTCAATCTCAAATATTTCTGCGATAAATTCTCAGCGGCCAAATCAAGCATAAGCGAGGACATAAGCGCCGTAGCTGCCGCAGTCCGCGCCAACGGGCTCGGATATATAGAGACAATGCCCGGCGCTGCAGGAGGAGTGAAGTACGTTCCCGACATTTCCCTGGAAAAAGTACGCCAGATACAGGAGGATCTATGCCGCCTCCTCCGCGAAAAAAACCGCATCCTGGGCGGCGGCTTCCTCTACACATCGGACATCATGTACAACCCGACCATCGTAAAGGGCATGGCTCAGATATTCGCCAAGAAGTTCAGATCCTCAGGAGCCAATTATGTGGCAACTATCGAAACTAAAGGCATCCCGGTCGCCTTCATGACGGCTCAGCTCCTCAATATCCCAGTCATCGTCGTCAGACGTGAGACGAAAATATCAGAAGGCGCCACCGTCAGCATAAACTATTTCCCCGGCTCCTCCGAGCGTCTCCAGAAGATGTCCATCTCCAAACGGGCAGCGGTACCCGGATCCAAAGCCCTCATCATAGACGACTTTATGCGCGGAGGAGGCAGTATAAAGGGTATCGCAGAAATACTGTCAGAGGTAGATATAGAAGTGGCTGGCGTAGGAGTCGCCATCGTTAACGTTGAGCCCAGGAACAAAAAAGTCAGCGATTACGTTCCTATCGTCTACCTGGGAACCGTAGATGAATATGACAGAACTGTGGAAGTGACAACGAATTTTCAGATTTTTTAAAAAAATACTTGTTTACGTTATTATTCTATTATATAATAAGGTTATTATTATTGCGAAAAGCAATAATAACATATTACTACGGCACGAAAGGCGGTACTACAAATGAATATTACTGACGTAAGAATTCGAAAAATCAATGACGAGAGCAAGATGAAGGCAGTGGTCTCCATAACCTTTGACGATGAGTTCGTTGTACACGACATCAAGATCATCGAAGGTCAGAACGGACTTTTCATCGCTATGCCAAGCAGGAAAATGGGTGAAGGAGATTTCAGGGACATCGCACATCCACTTGTTTCCGAGACTAGAAACAAGATCAGGGATGCTATTTTTGAAGAGTACGAAAAAGTCCTGGCTCAGAAAGCTGCCGAAGCGGAAACTGCCGTTGATGAAGAGTAGAATAACAATCTCACGTCAAACTTATTGTTTATAGCACGATCAAAAATCAGCAAAGGTCTGCCGCGACAGATGTCTATCGCGACAGACCTTTTTTCTTTCTTGTGGACACTGCGCCAGATGATCACTGCACGACTTTGACTACTATCAGATTAGTAGTTCCCGAAACCTGCAGCGGCATCCCCGCACTGAAGACTACCGTGTCGCCTTTCTTTATGAGACCTGCGCTCTCGGCCTCCGCCGTCACCTTATCCATCAGATCATCCCAATCGTTGCTGAACTCGGTCAGAAGCGGGATCACGCCTCTGGTGAGAGCCTGCTGATGATAAGTTTTCAACCTTGGAGTCGCGGCGATTATCGGCTCAACAGGTTTGTATTTCGCCATCATTTCCGCCGTATAGCCTGACGTCGTCACGGCGATTATAGCGCTGGCCTTTATATCTTTCGCGGTGGTGCATGCCGCATGGCCTATAGCATTCGCTATATCCTTTTCATCGGATTCCACCTCGAGGAATTTATACTGGTTCACGTCCTCGGCGTCCTGCTCAGCCCGGCAGACTATTTTTGCCATAGCCTCAACGGTCTCCACCGGGTATTTCCCGGCCGCGCTCTCTCCCGAAAGCATTACCGCTGAAGTCCCATCGAACACGGCGTTGGCCACATCGGTTATCTCAGCCCTGGTAGGAGACGTACTGAAAGTCATGGATTCCAGCATCTGAGTGGCCGTTATCACCAGTTTTCCTTCCCGGCAGCATTCCTTGATGAATTTCTTCTGTATGCCCGGCAGCTTTTCAAAATCCACTTCGACACCCATATCGCCTCTGGCTACCATTATCCCGTCTGACAGCCGCAATATATCATGAAAGTTGCTGATGCCTTCCATGTTCTCTATCTTGGAGATTATCTTTATCTTTTTCCCGCCATTGTCATTGAGCAGCGTTCTCAGTTCTTCCACATCTCTGCCGCTCCGCACGAAGGACGCCGCCACATAATCCACATCCATCTCGATACCAAAGAGGATATCATTCCTGTCAGCTTCGCTGATATATTCCAGATCCAGAGATTTGTTCGGTATATTGACTCCCTTCCTGCTCTTTATCCTTCCGCCTTCCAGGACACGGCACACAACTTCCGTATCTGTAGTAGCTACGACCTCCATCTTTATCCTGCCGTCGTCTATCAATATCCTTGTCCCTTTTTCAACTTGAGTCGGAAGCGCTTTGTATGTGGTGCTGACCTTCTCTTTCGTGCCTTCACAGCTCTCAGAAGTGAGCGTGAACATATCGCCTTCCTTCAGATCCGCGCCGCCGTCGGTGAAATCGCCAATCCTTATCTCAGGTCCTTTGGTATCCAGCAGAACGGCCGCCGGGATGCCCAGCTCATCTCTTACCTTTCTGAATGTCTCTATAGTCTCTCTGTGCTGCTGGTGAGTCCCATGGGAAAAATTCAGCCTGGCCACATTCATACCGGCCTTCAACATCGCTCTCATGGTTTCTTCATCTTTGCTCGCAGGGCCCAGAGTGCATACTATCTTGGTTTTTTTCATCATTGTCCACCTGCCTTTCTTCGTTGTTTCTTCTGTCAATAGTAAAATCCTGTGTTCGGATCGGAATACTCCTTTACTCTGTCTTCATAAGCATCCATCGCGGCTTCCTCAAAAGCTAATGTCTGATCCTCCACGCCGCATCGTTGCAGGATATACCGGGCGAACGGCGGATTGAGTACCAGGAGAGGCCCTATCACATATGTGGCCATGAAATTGTTGAGCCTGATACCCTCTTCTTTTATCTCCGGATTGAGTCCCGGCCCCCGTTCTGTCATAAACAGCGGCGATGCCTCTGTGCCGTCTTCCCAATAGGAATGAGTGAACTGGCTCTTGAAGCCCACTATCTTCATCGGATCCGCACCCCCGGCCGCATCGCCGCTCTGCTGCTTTCCGCTGTCGAAAGTACCGATGTACAGCGAGTTAAACCTGTTCATCATATCTCTCTTTGTCGTTATGTCAACCAGTCCCAGCCCGTCTACGATCGTTCCATCCACGTCTTCTATCCGCTTGCCAAATACCTCCAGAGCATTACCGGTGATGAGGAAATTGGCTCCGTCTTTCATCAGCTCCTCTATTCGCTGCCTGTATCCCGATAATTGCCGGATAGCCAATTGCTGAGAGCTTTCGGTCATAGTTCCCATGTATATCAGGTCAGGCGTCTCCGATACCAGCAGCGGCCTGTCGTTTATGGCCGTTTCGATGACTTCTATATGAGGACATGATTTCTTCAGATATTTGATATTTTCCAACTCCCCGTACAGGTTGCATATTTCCGGGAAGAGTACTTCCACCTTCATATTCTGTCTTCCTCTCTTTCTTCGATGATCTTCTTGACTTTGTCGGCCACCTTTTTCCCCAGCTGTATGGAATCGGTCCCATACAAGACATATATATGACTGCCGGTAAGCTTCAGCTTATCAGGCGCGTCCAGTTCGTCCTCCGTGTATGATATTTTCTCATCAGGGATCCCGGCCATCAACAGCCTCAGCCTGTAATCCTTTCCTCTGGGACCGCACACCACTATATTCTCTATATCGTCGTTATCGAGGAGTTCAAAATCGCAGTCGTACATCCAGCATATATTCTCAGACCACGTCCTGGCGTCGCCCCGACAGCTGTTCATGATGATTATCTCTTTTTTCCCTTCGCATCCGGAAATATAATCAAAAACTCTGGAAGTGGCAAAAGCGTTTTTATCCTTTGCTAACATTCTGCATATAGTATAGCTGTAGACTTTGTCCTCATCGTATCGCGAACCTACTATATCGATATTTTTCAGGAAGCCTTGTATCTGCCGGTGCGAATATCCCAGTTCTGATAACAGCGCCACCACCGAAACCACGTTGTAGATATTATATACGCTGTCGTTGAGCAGCCTGTAGCGAACATCGCCGTTTCTGTCCCTGATGGCGATAGTCATATCTGACAGATCCACATCATGACCGGCATAATCATACTCAGGAGCTTTGAATCCACACTGAGGACAATAAGCTCTGCCTATATGGCTGTATCTGACGTACTCGTATTTCAGCCTGCTGTGACACTTGGGACATATCTGAAAATCGTTTATCAGATTGTGGCATTCCGTCTCATCACCGTCCATCTTCTCTATGCCGAAATAGACTCTCTGGTTTTCAGGCGATACGCCGGAACAGATCATATCATCTGCGTTGAGTATCAGCTTGGTGCTTTCGGGAATGTATCTGGTAAGAATGCCCGAAATATACTCAGGATGTCCGTTCCTCATGATAGAATCTCTTGACAGGTTGGTCACGACCATATATTCGGGCTTTATATACGGATATATCAGTCTGGCAGAACGCTCATCTATCTCAAAGATACCCATCTCTTTGGTGCATCCTCCTCCTATGCCGCAATTCTGTATCAGACTGGTTGCCAGCCCCGTATTGATATTGGAACCGGCTCTGTTGTCGACTACCTTCCTACCGTCCAGCGCAAGAGCGTCTATCATCATATTGGTAACGGTAGTCTTTCCGTTGGTTCCCGTAATAGCGATGATCCTCTTCGGTTTCCCTATATATCTCAGAAACTGAGGACAGATCTTTATAGCTATGACACCCGGAAAATTGGTGCCGTTATGTCCCGTTATCTTAAGGGCGACTATGGACAGCTTGGCTACCCACAGCGCTATCAGAAATCTTAATCTTCCCATACTTCCCTGCCTTTCTTTCATCTGTTTACAACTTCGTTATTATATCACGACTTCAGCAGCGATGCCATATAAAACAGCGCCCTTTTCCGCGGCCTGCGCTGTGATCGTCCGAATACTCCGGCACAAAAAACACAAGACATCCTGTTTATCATATAAGATAAAACGACAGGATGTCTTCGGTGATTCTTTATCGATATTTAAACCTCGGAACTATCTTCTGGATCCTCTCCAGGATCCCTCTTCTGTCCTTGCTCTGCCCCGGCAGCTGCATATACTCATACGCTCCGTAAGGATTCCCTTCGATGATGAGAGGACCGTTTTCAGTCACCGCAACGTCCCATCCGACATATCTGACCTGAGGGATTACCATCGCAGCCTCCAGTATCATCTTCTTGGCCTCTTCAAAATACGGTATCTTCAACCCCATGAAATTCTTTCCTGTATAAGGATGCTCGGTGTAGAACAGGTCCTTCGTCGTCTCTCCGCTGTGGAGAGGGAACTTTATCTCTCCGGTATCGAGTTCTATCGGGCCATGCATCCCGTAGATATCTATGAATCTTCCTCTGTCTCCAAACTTCTGTGCCGCGTAGAGCAGATGAGGCTTGCCGTCATCTCCTATCAGCGTAACCATCCTCATCGTATTCAGCGCATACGGATATATATCCTTTATGACATGATGATTCGTTATCACTTCTTCAATTATTCCCAGATTTTTTTCCTTTATGAAATCGTAGAATTCCTCACCGGATTTAAAATCCTCTTTTTTCATAAGCTCTGCACCATGCCCACATTCCGAATCAGTTATCTTTCCGAAAAGCTCATCGTGCTGGTTGAAATATTCTATGATCTCTTCCTTTGAAGATGCCTCGACATCGAGACTGCTCCTCCCGGTAAAATCCTTGAACGCTTCGGCAAACTCGCACTTGTTGTCGAAATAATGCTCGTATGCGGCATCATTTACGAGATTGGTGAACTTCTTGTTCTTCAGTCTCGTCATGTATGTCTCTCTCAGTTCATCGCTCAATTCATAGAAATGGAAGATCACATAATCGTAATATCCGCTCCCGAATTTTTTGAGACAATACATCATATCTCTGAAACATTTTATCCTGCTCATCCCGGTCCGCTTGTGGACGAGATCGATACATTCCCTGAGTTTTTTCAGCTCAGCATTGCGCAGGACGCGCATACCGTACTGCAGCTTGTTTTCTTTAACATCGGCCTTCATGACTCTTTCAAAATCCCCCTAACCGCATAAATTAAGTATATGTCATAATGCTTGACTTTAAGCACTTTTTCCACAACATAACATATAAAAATATAACATATCCATCTGCTTATTTCAATCTATATAGTTATTATTAAAAAATTCTTAAGGCAGCCCTTATGCTCGATACGTTCCTCGCCCCTTTTTTCCGGTAACCTCCCTCTTTCGTCATTTCTGCGATATGAACTGAACGCTTACTCCGTTGGGATCCTTTACGAAAAAGAATGATGTTCCCGGGACTGGTTTCATAAGCGGAGTTGCTTCCATTCCCTTGTTCCACAGTTCCTCATGATATCGTTCGGCGTCTTCCACTTCAAATCCTATGGATATCCCTTCTCCACTGTAGGCTTCGTCCTCGTTGCCTATCAGCTCTATACAGGTATCCCCTTTCTCATCAGCGAGGAAAACTATGTTGAGAGGGCCTTTCCCCCGCATGTCGCGCGTTATCTCTAGCCCGGCGACGTCCTGATAAAATTTTACCGACTCCTCCAGCTTCCCGCTGTTTATCGTGATATGTTCGATCTTCATTCCCTTTCTCTCCTTTCTCTGCTGCCAGAAGCACCGCGTTCATATCGATACAAAATATCTGTTCCAGCTGCTGCCTTTCAGACATCTCTCCCGAAAGCGACCCCTATTCATCTCCGTTTTTATGATCTGCCCTGCTTCCGGATGATGCTGAGCACAGCTTTAATATATATTATCATGTTTTCTTTCTTTTTCCTACCTAATAAAATATGAAAGCATCCACAGGACCGCTTCCCAGGATGCTTCCATTGGAGGTATTACTAACGATTTTATCGTCAGTCCAGGACGCCCCCTAATGCGGCATCCTGCTTTTCATCTATACAGCTGCTCTGTACTCTATACAAGACTCTTGCCGTTATGATACATCTGGCCGATAGCGTCTGCCGTTTTAATCGCTCCGACAGCATCTGCCGCCGTCACCTCAAACGGGTGGTTCTTCGGCCCCTGCTGGTTCAACACATCTGCTGCCACCATATTGAATTCTTCCTCTGTCAAATCGTCGAGGCGGATTTCCGCCAATGTCACTGGCAGTCCTACACTGATGCAGAACCGTACCACTTCATCGATCTCTTCCTTTGGCGCGCCCTGCAGCACCAGCATACACAATGTGGAAAATGCTACATATTCGCCATGATGCATGTATTCTTCTCTATGGGTCAATGAACAGAATGCGTAATAGAAAGTATGATCCGATGCGCCGCCGCTGCTTTCCATACCAAGGCCGCTCAGCAGCACATTGACTTCGATGATCTTATTAAGATCCTTCGTCATCACCTTCTGATCGCAGGCCAGCTTGGCTGCAAGGCCATGCTTCAGAAGCAGCTCATAGGACAGCTTGGAAATAGCCATAGATGCTTCCGTCGGTTTGGCGCCGTATTCATTATCTTTATACTGTTTGTAGGCAACTCTGGCTCCAAAATATGTGGAAAGAGCGTCGCCCATACCGGAAACTAAAAATCTGGTGGGTGCATTTACGATAACGTGAGTATCCACCAGGACGATATCCGGATTCTTCGTGAAATGGACTTCCTGGTCTAGGGAACCGTCTTCATTATAGATGACGGCAAGAGAGCCCGTCGATGCATCGCTGGCTGCAATGGTCGGGATGATCACCAGCGGAACACCCAGTCTGTCACCTGCGGTCTTGGCGGTATCGATTACTTTACCCCCCCCATACCGATGACAGCGTCCACCTTCTCCTTCTCGCCGATCTCCGCAACGGATGCGACCTGTTTCCATGAGCTCTCCCCTTCAAATACTACAGGAACGACTTCATGTTCTTCTCCCAGGCTTTTTTCGATTATTTCTCCCAGATCCTTCAGCCTGTTCTTGCTAGCCAGCAAGAGAAATTTCTTTCCCATATGGGAAATATGTTTTTTGATGTTATATAGTTCATCGTACCCCTGGATATATTTACCCGGGGCACCAAAAATCTGTGTCATATTGTTTACCTCCATGGTCCGTATTGTTTGAAAGTTTCGATCTAGAACATCAGAGTGTAAAACAACGATTTCTAATTTTGATTCTCATATAAGCTGAATGCATCCTTCGGAAGCATTCCAGTTAACTTTTTATAGGTGGAATTCATGTGTGACTGATCGTAGTACCCGCAGATCTGTGCAAGATCAGCAAGGCTGGAGCATTTCACATTTTCTTCCTTTCCCAGATGGTAGGACCACTGCATCTGCACTACCTGGCCGAAAGTCTTCATCTTCATGCCCAGCTTCTGCCCCATGACCTTTCTCAGATATCGATCCGTATATCCGGTCTCCTCCGCAAGCTCTGCCATCCTGATCATACCGTGACTGCTGACGATCCTGTTTGTCACATAGCTGGACAGAAGGTCCACTTCGTATCCGTCTTGCAGTCTGCCGACGACATAGTTGGAAAGCACATGTATTCTCTCGGCGAAGTTTTCAGCGTTTTTCAGGTCGTTAAGGATGTTATGCCCATTGTACATCACATTCTCCGCTTCCATGGTAGTCCCTGCCGCATCGCAAAGATCCTCTGTGAAAATATTCCCCAGCATGCCCGGACAGAACTTGATCCCGCATATGGTCCTGACATCATCGATGAAATCTATATCCTTCATGGAACGTAAATTTTCCGTGCCGCCCATAAAGTAACAGTAAGTCCTGTTATTCGTATACAGCGTCATGATGTCAGCACAGATATCGGGGAAGGCGATATGCTTCTGGGAATCGAAATTCTCCACCTGATAAGCCTCCCATACGATACCGTTCAGCATATTTCCCCGCGCCGGCCTGTATGTAGTATAGAGGTTATTATGTTCCAAATAAGGTTGGTGACTGTAAAAGTCATATCCCTTCAATGATCTCACCGCGGTACTCATCTTTGTTCCCCCGTTTCTTCATCTGAAAAAGACTCCGGCTTTCGGTCGTTCTTATTCGTTTTTGATTATATCACATTTATACAATACTTCTCCTGTGCTTTATAGCAAAAAACGGAACAGAAGCTATATCAAAAAAAGATACCCTCGGCCGTGACGAGCATTAATGGCTCATCTCAGACGGGGGCTTTATATATTATATGGAGAAATTGGAAGCTAAATCTGTCTGCTTAATTTGATACGTACTTCATATCGTTTTCCTTCATCGCCTTCATCGCCTTATCGATGGCAACCAGCGTCTTATCGATATCTTCCTGGCTATGCGATACGTTTACATACCATCTTCCGCCAAACATGATGAACACACCGTATTCCTGCAGATATTGCTGGAATACCTCTACGATCTTCTTGTCGAACCCGATCAGATCTTCCTTGGTATACAGCCTTCTTCTTCCGCCCGGGATCCCGAAGATGGTGGAGAATACGCCCTGAGACTCAGTGATAGTCAGCGGAATATCGTATTTCTCCGCACAGGCGATCATGCCGTCCATCAGCTGCTCCTGCAGCTTCCATACATGCTTATAGGCGGCACCGTCATCTCTTGCCAGGATCTCGATAGTCGCTTTAGTCGCACACTGGCCGAGACCATATCCTGGATAAGTTCCCGGACAGAGGACATAACCGTCTCTGATGCAATCCATGATCTTTTTCTTTCCCGCTACGCATGCTGTAGGAATGCCATTGGCCATCGCCTTACCCAGTGTACAGATATCCGGCGTTACTCCCAGCTCTGCCTGCGCCCCGCCAAGGCCGAGGCGGAACCCGGTGATTATCTCGTCCATGGACATCACTACATTGTACTTATCGCACAGCTCACGCATCCTCTCAAGATATCCCGGCTTTGGATAAAGTCCATCGTGATCCCAGTTGATCCCCTCGAAATGCACGCCTGCAATCTCGTCATGCCACTTTTCGAAAGTCTCCTCCAGCGCTTCAAAGTCATTGTATGGTATCATGAAGATGCCATCTTCGCAATGCGGCGCACGCCCGTGTGTCTGATACGGATCCTCCTCTGCGGACAGCCCTCTGTCTTCAAAGGAAACACATGGCCTTCCTTCTTCATCCGGCTTCATCCAGCCGCCCAGGATATCATCTGCCCAGCCGCCGTAATGACCTTCGAGCCGCAGGATCCTCGGCTTTCCTGTATATGCCCTCATGATCCTGTACGCCATCTTGACACATTCTGTTCCGGATGACGTGAACTTGACTTCCTCCGCACACGGCAGATACTTTCTCAAGAGCTCCGCCACATCGATGTCCAGTGGCGAAAACAGTAAGTTCGATCCGATGGTAGTCCCGTGTGTCTTCATATAAGCTGTCAGTATCTGCACGAATTCCGGATGAGCATGCCCCAGAATATTCGGACCCATGGATCCGTTGTACTCTATGTACTCATTTCCGTCGATATCCGTCAGGTGCGTCCCGATGGAAGTATCGATGAACAGCTTGTGCTTAGTGACGTCCATCGGAACTCTCAAATTGGAGTGTCCGCCCGGATAGTACTCGTTATATTTTTTGGACAATGCTTCGCTTTTTTCTTTCTTTAACATATCTCTTTCCTCCTGTATCGGTTATTCGTGATAAATCATGCACCGTTTTCCTTTTTCTTTTACCATCATGATAGCTAAATCCTTACTGCTTCTTCTAGGAGAAAACGGCCCATATTCATTCACGGCATCCGTTTCCCTCTGCGGTCGCGTTTTTCTATACAGAGACCGCGCTCTTTCCTCCCTCCATTTACATCTGCTGCAATTCGAAGATGATGCCGTCCGGATCTCTCATATACATCCAGTATCCGATCGGTTTCTTTTCATCACCGGTTTCAAATTCTTTCGGCGCCATAAATGGTTTCACATCATACTCTGCCAATCGCTTCACCCATTCCTCGATATCATCCACGAGAAATCCCATGTGCAGTTTTCCCACGCAGGCTGCTGTCAACGGCACGTTGACCGGCTCCGGTACAGTAAATTCGATCAGTTCTATCGTGTTGCCGTCCGGGATCCTCAAGATCGCCTCCCGGTGCGCATGCTCGCTGTTATCGCCTTCTATTCCCATTCCTATCCCTTCCTCGGGATCCATGAATACGTCACTTGGCCCGTCGACCAGCTCCAACCCCAATACAGTTGTATAAAATTCAATTGTTTTCTCTAGATTTTTTACAATAACGCCTACATGTGTTAATCCTTTTACCTTCATTACACGTCTCCTTTCTGGACATTTCAATGCTTTGTCTGAACAAATGTATAGACCATTTTCGTTTCTAGTTCTAGTAAAAAACGGCAGTTTTCTGATAATTTTTACTAATTCCGTTTTCTCCTATATGGAATTCCTTTTTCTATTATATCATTGTCACGAAAGTTGCGATCAGACATTTGATAAACAAACGATAAGAAGAAACGAAGCAACTGGAGGTGATGATCCTTACGAAACAAAATCAAGCATGAAATTCAATATGAAGCAGGTCTTTACTATAAATGAAAGACTAACTATGTGAAGTCAAGTGATTTTCAAAAAAAATTGCATTGAACTTTGAGAATTGAATAACGACATGACAA
>UQRM01000033.1 GCA_900543485.1 uncultured Eubacterium sp.
TGGTCGGCGGGGAATAAAAAATTGCCCTTGTTTCGGCTCGTAAGGGCAAAAACAAGGGCAAACAGATAAGGTTTGAACGGAAAACAGGCGTGAAGCCTTGAAAAATCAATGGTTTTTGAAGATTAGATAGTTAAATCCTAATTTCTGAGTTCCTTGAAAATGTTCTCATATTCTTTCGAGAAAATACTGTCCTTATTCCAGATGAAGGTGAAGTCATGGGTCATGGAAAAGTCCGATAATGGTATCCTGACGAGCGTTCCTTTTGACAGCTCTTCTTCCACGGCTGTTTTGTAGAGGAACGATATACCGCAGTCGGCAGTCAGCAGCGATACGATGGTATGTATGTTTTCCACTTCCACGATATGACTGAAGTCAGAGATGGACATGTTTTTCAGATCTAAAGCTTTCGACAGTATTTCTCTGGTGCCTGATCCGTGCTCTCTGATGAGGAGGCGTTCCTCGGTCAGATCTCGGAGGAAGCTGACAGGCTTCGAAAAAGTGTGTTCCCTGGACGCGACGGGGATGTATTCTTCGGATCTGTATATACGCGTTTCATAATCATCGCTGTTGATATTACCTTCTACGATGGCGAAATCTATGCTTCCCTCCTGAAGATAGGAAAGGAGAGTGCGGGTGTTGCCGTAGCGGATGTGAAAGTCCGTATCGCAGTGATCCTTGATAAATCCCGAAAGGCGAGGAAGTATGGCGTATTCACCAATTGTCATGGTCACTCCGAATGTCAGTGTCTTTTTTGAAGCGAGGCTTTCGGTCATACGTTTTTTTACGGTGTTTTCGTCGTTACGCATGGTCTCAAGCGCGGAACGCAGGATCTCTCCGGCAGGTGTCAGAGTCAGTTTTTTGTGTTCGCGTTTAAAGAGCGGGACTCCGTACTCCTTTTCGAGATATCCGATATGTTGTGATACGGCAGGCTGCGTCAGCCCGAGAGAGTCGGCAGCCCGTGTGAAGTTCATATATCTGCATACCGTCAGAAACGTTTTCATTCTGAAATCCAGCATGACCTCCTCCTTTATAGAGCTGTATCTGCGAATAATAATAACATATATTTATCATTATATCAATTATTATAATTTTACAAAATGATTGAGAAGCGGTATATTATGGATAGATACAACAGTTATCTTCGGGAGGGTAAATATGGATCTTATCAGAAAAAATATGAGTGGGGTGTTGCTGTGCGGAGCTCTGGCAGTTCCGGCGGCTGTAGTCGGGAAGATGTTCCCTGTCATTGGCGGACCAGTGCTGGCTATCATAGCCGGGATGCTGCTGGCTCCCCTGGTAAAAAGGCAGGCATCTTTCGCTCCGGGAATAAAGTATACGTCGAAAAAAATCTTGCAGTATGCCGTGGTGTTGCTGGGATTTGGCATGAATCTCAAGGTCGTAATGGAAACAGGAGCTCAGTCTCTCCCTATCATCGTATGCACTATCGCGACATCGCTGGTCATAGCCTACGCGCTTCACCGGGCGGCAAATATTCCCGGGAAGATATCGACTCTGATCGGTGTCGGATCGTCCATATGCGGAGGATCGGCTATCGCGGCAACGGCTCCTGTCATAGCTGCCGATGACGACGAAGTGGCTCAGGCCATATCGGTGATATTCCTCTTTAATATACTGGCGGCTCTGATATTCCCTGCTTTCGGAACAGCTATAGGTTTTTCGGGTGAGACGGGAGAGGCCTTCGGGATATTTGCCGGAACGGCTGTCAACGATACGTCGTCTGTTACGGCGGCGGCATCCACCTGGGACAGCATATATCATCTGGGGAGCCAGACTCTTGACAAGGCCGTGACTGTAAAGCTGACACGAACACTGGCTATCATCCCGATAACGCTGGCTCTGGCTTTGTTCAGGAGCCGGAAAGCTGAAGGAACGAACGGAGAAAGAGTGTCTGTCAGGCAGAGCTTCCCGTTTTTTATCCTCTTTTTCATCGGCGCAAGCCTGATAACAACTGTCGCGATGTTCGCAGGTGTTTCAGCTGATGCTTTTGCTCCGCTGAAGGAGCTATCTAAGTTTTTCATAATCATGGCCATGGGCGCTATCGGCTTCAATACTGATGTGGTAAAGCTTGTAAAGAGCGGGGCAAAGCCTATACTGCTGGGATTCTCCTGCTGGGTGGGGATCACCGTGGTATCACTGATATTGCAGCACGTTATGGGGATATGGTAGCGGAATATCATTAAAAGGGGCGTACTCGGAATAAAAGGATCCTGATCTGCACATAAATATATTACGGCATCGAAAGTTGCTTTAAGGGGAGCAAAGGAGATGTGAGGGTAATATTTTATGGCCAACAAGGTTGAGATCTGTGGCGTCAATACAGCGAGCCTGCCCAGGTATAAGGACAAGGAAATGCACGATATGCTGATCGCCGTAAAAGCTGGGGACGCAAAGGTCAGAGACGAGTTCATAAGGGGGAATCTCAGACTTGTACTGAGCATCATTCAGAAGTTTTCAGGACGTGGGGAAAATCCCGACGATCTGTTTCAGGTAGGATGTGTGGGCCTGATAAAGGCGTTGGACAATTTCGATATGGCTCATGGAGTGAAATTCAGCACTTATGCCGTTCCCATGATAATAGGGGAGATAAGAAGATATCTTCGTGACAACAATAGCATAAGGGTATCCCGCTCCATGCGGGATCTGGCATACAGAGCCTTGACGGCAAGAGAAGCGCTCGGCCGTGAATTGCAGCGGGAGCCAACTGTCGACGAGGTGGCCCGCAGGCTGGATGTAAAAAGGGAGGATGTGGTGCTTGCCCTTGATTCCATACAGGATCCTGTATCTCTGTTCGACCCTGTTTTCAATGATGACGGAGATCCCATATGCGTGATGGATCAGATACGGGATATGAAAAATACCGACGCGCGATGGATAGAGAATCTGTCTCTGTCGGAGGCGATGAAAAAGCTTTCGCCGCGGGAACAGCATATCCTGACCATGAGATTCTTTGAAGGAAAGACACAGATGGAGGTGGCTGATGAGATTTCCATAAGCCAGGCGCAGGTGTCCAGACTGGAGAAAAACGCATTGAATTATATGAAAAAATATGTATAGCTCAAACAGGAACGCAGGCTTTATTTTCAACAATGAAGCCTGCTTTTTATTGCCGGACGGAGCGACGTGTATTGTAAAAACTATTGTGAATAAGTTGACATTGAATAAATATAAGTCTATAATTCAATTATCAGAATTGACAGTAATTTCATAAAAAATCTATTTTTTCTATCATAGCGTGTATCTACGAAACCGATTGTCGATTCTGGATATCTTTGTATCTTATTAAAAGTAGAAAAGGAGGGTGTTATGTCGGAAGAAAAAAAGGTCGCTACTTCTGAAAAGCAGGAACTGAAACGTGGGATCAGAGGTTGGCAGGTGGCGTTCATCGGTATCGGTGGCGTAATCGGATCATGTTATTTTCTGGGGATAGGCTCTTGCCTTTCCAGTATGGGTCCCGGAGTAATTATCGCATTCTTAGTAACTGGTGTCATCGTTTACGGCACTATGATTTCTTATTCGGAATTATTGGTCAATGTTCCTAGAACGGGATCCTTCGTCGCCTATACCAGTGAATTCCTCACCCCGACCATTTCGACGGGATTTGGCTGGGCTTTCTGGTTCAACTGGGTATGCTATGTACCGTCTGAAGCTATCGCGGTATCTACAGTATTGACATCGCTGATGGGGACGGACAGTTCCGTGACTTATATAGCTATCGCGCTGGGCGCTATGGCTGCCATCACGATAATAAACCTTTGCGCAGTAGATATTTTCGCGAAGATAGAGGCAGGTCTGGCGATCACAAAGGTCATCGTCATCATAGCATTTGTGATCGCGGCATTTGGTATCTGGGTAGGTCTCTGGGGTCAGAGTGATGAATACACAGGATTCCTGGCAGGCGTTGTTAACTTCTCGGGGACGATGTCCTTCGGAGCTAAGGTATTCCCTCTCGGTATTATGGCTATCCTCGTAAACATGACGGTAGTGCTGGTAACCTTCCAGGGTACGGAGATCGTAGGTCTGGCGGCGGCAGAGTCGCAGAATCCGGAGGAATCGGTTCCTAAGGCCTGCAAGAGCGTTACATATCGTATCGCACTGCTGTACATACTGCCGCTCATCCTGGTTATCCTGGTTTATCCATACGAGCTGGCAAGCGATGCGAATCCGGTATTCGCCGATATCATGAACTTTTATGGAATAGAATGGCTGGGATTCGTATTCTCGGCGGTCGTACTGGTAGCTGCCTTCAGTTGTGCCAATACAGGTTTCTATGGCACGGTAAGGTGTATGTACGGCCTTTCCATCGAAGGACTGGCTCCTAAGTTCCTCAGCAAAGTCACCAAGTCAGGAAATCCTAGAGCTTCTGTATTGTGGACGCTGCTGTTCATGTGGATAGTTCTGGTGCTCGGCCTGATCTCAGAAGTTACGGGCTTCATGACAAGCCTGTACACGAGCCTGTTGTCGCTGTCCGGATTCACAGGAACGCTGGCCTGGGTAGGAATAATACTGTCTCAGATATCCTTCAGAAAGAAGCTGAAGAAGAACGGATATGATCCGGAAACGTGCCTGAAGGCGAGGGTAAAGAAGGGACAGAGTTGGGTCCCTGTATTCGCTGTTATCGCGCAGCTCATATGTCTGATCATGCTGGTATTCGAAGACGTATTTATTTTCGCTATCGCGTGTGGAGCGATCATCCTGCCGATGATCGGATATCAGATCGCGAAGAAGGCAGGAAAACTGAGAGACTCCTCGGAGATCGCGTCTACCAATGAGACGAAATTTGAGGAGCTGTTCCCTCCGCGTAATTAAGCGGGAACTGATGAATGAGATGCGCGCTGTTGATTGAGATTTTTTGAAAAGGAGCTGTCGGCCGTAATATCCTGCGGACTGGCAGTTCCTTTTTGTCCGCGGTGCTTTCGTAGGAACGTCTGTGAAAAGAAGTTTCGCCTTTCTCACCGAATCCACAAAAAAATATGATAAACTGAATACAAAGGAGACTGATCATGATATTGGAGAAGAAAGAGAAGTTTGTTATAAATGAGGATATGATCCCCGCGGACATGAGTGTTACGATAGACCACGCCAAGGAGATCGTAAAAGTTTTCAGTGATCTGAGGATGAGATATCAGGCGGCCATAAAAGAGGTCAGCACTAAGCTGGAAGTGCTGGATAACGAATACAGCGTCAGATATGATTATAATCCTATCCATCACATGCAGTGCCGTATCAAGAGCATCGAGAGCATTATGGATAAAATAGAGAGAAAGGGATGGCCCAAAGAGATAGAGTCGGTCTATAAGGTCATGGACTTTGCCGGTGTGAGGGTCGTATGCAATTATATAGATGATATATATACTGTGGAAGAAAGTCTGCTGAGGCAGGATGATATAAAGCTCCTGAAGAGAAAGGATTATATAAAGAAGCCGAAGGAGAGCGGATACAGAAGCCTGCATCTGGTAGTGGAGGTGCCTATATTTCTTTCTGACAGGACATACCATATGCCGGTGGAGATACAGATAAGGACTATTGCGATGGATACATGGGCAAGTCTTGAGCACGAACTCAAGTATAAGAGCAAGAAAGAGCTTCCGGGATATGTGGTCCAGGAACTCCGCAACTGTGCCAGATCCATGGCGGAGCTGGATGCTTCCATGGAGCGGATACATAAGATGTTATAAACAGCGTGAGCTGAAAGATCGATAAGATTTGAAAAAGGGAGAATTTCAGATGAAGAAGAAAGCAGCAGCATCATTTATTTGCCTGATGATGGTTTTTGGTTTGGCATCGTGTGGTTCATCGGTCTCGTATGACAGCTATGATCTGGGAGAATATCTCAAAGTAGGTGAATACAAGGGACTGCCGGTGTCGGATTATACGGTTTCAGTTACGGATGATGAGGTGCAGACACAGATCCGGAGCACGCTGGAAGCGGCGGCGACTACTCAGGAACTGGATAAGGAGACAGCGCTGGCAGACGGCGATACTGTGAACATAGATTACGTGGGAACGATAGATGGCAAGGAGTTTGACGGGGGTTCCGCGGAAGGATATGATCTTACGCTGGGGAGCGGATCGTTCATCGATGGGTTCGAGTCGGGCCTTGTGGGGAAACACGTAGGAGATACGACAGATCTGGAGCTGACGTTCCCGGATGATTACAGCAGTGAGGACCTTCAGGGAAAGGACGTGGTGTTCAACGTCACGATAAATTCAGCGACAAGACAGGAGGTGCCTGAGTACAGTCTTGATTTTGTCCAGAATACGACCGACTTTGATACACTGGAGGAGTATGAGGCCGATGTGGAGAAGAAGCTCTACGAACAGAAGGAACAGACTGAAATAGACAATCAGAAGACAACTCTCTGGTCTGAGCTGCTGGAGGATACCGAGGTGAAGGAATATCCTGAGGATATCCTCAATTATTATATCGATTTCAACAGCAGCCAGATGGATACGATGGCGGAGGAGTATGGAATGAGCCGTGATGAACTGCTGGCTTCGTACGATTTCGGCGATGAAGACGAGTTTGCTGCCGTCAATGAGGACAGCAGCAAGCTGAGAGTCAAGCAGGAAATGCTCATAGAATATCTTGCTGAGAAGGAAGGATTATCGTATACCGATAAAGAGAAGGAAGAGGCCATAAAGGCTTACGAAGATGCAGGGTATGACGATAAGTCCATAGAGCTGCAGACAGGGCGTAACATGGAGGATTATGTACACATAGAGCTGCTCTATCAGAAGGTATTGGATTATCTGCTGGATAATGCGAAAATAACGGAAGCGGCAGACGATGAGGCTTCCGAGTAAAATATTACGAATATTATGAAACTGGTTGAAGAAATACTTTAGAGTTGAAAGCAGCCGTACGGTATGTTAAAATCGTAACGTTAGTTTATCGATCACGCCCGTACGGCTTTTGATTTCAAAGGGCGGGAAAGAAACTATGATTCTCTGGAGAGTCTCGATACGAGCGCCGAAGGTGTACGCGCGCAGAGCGAAATGTCGTTAAGCAATGTGCGTAATCTCTCAGGCAAAAGGACAGAGCAGATAGTTTTTGTAAAAAATTATTTGAGTCCTCTCCGGAAAGTCGATCGCATCTGTATCGGCTTTTTGATTTACTTTTTTTAGGAGAAGGAGAAAGAAAATGGAAAAATTTACTGAAATTCTTGAGGCCATAGACGGCGTCGTCTGGGGAGTCCCTCTCATCGTGCTTATCATGGGTACGGGGATATTCCTTACCGTCAGGATAAAGGTGCTCCAGTTCAGGAAGCTGGGCAAGGCTTTCAAGTATATGGTCAAGAACGAGGAAGACGGTATAGGAGAAGTCACCAGCTTTGGAGCTCTCTGTACGGCCATGGCAGCTACTATCGGTACGGGAAACATCGTAGGTGTGGCTACGGCAGTATTGGCGGGAGGCCCGGGGGCTCTCTTCTGGATGATAGTGGCGGCCTGTCTTGGGATGGCGACCAAGTACTCGGAAGGACTGTTGGCCGTTAAATTCAGAGAGAACAGAGGTAACGGAAGATTTCTGGGAGGACCTTTCAGATATATCGAACAGGGAATGGGGCCCAGGTGGAAATGGCTGGCGAAGCTGTTTGCTATATTTGGCGTAGGAGCCGGACTTCTTGGCATCGGTACTATAACACAGGTCAATGGTATCGCTTCCGCTGCGGAGACATTCTTCGATCCCAATAAGGAAAATCTCGTGAGCGTATTTGGTACGGACTATACTGTGACTATCGTCGTGACCGCGTTGATAGTGGCTTTTATAACGGCTTTGGTCGTGATAGGAGGTCTTCAGAGGATAGCCAGTGTAACGTCCATAATAGTCCCATTCATGGCTATAGCATATGTGATCGTATGCCTTTGCATATTGGTGTATAATATCGAAAGGGTGCCTGAATCCATCGTGATGGTGGTAAGGAGCGCCTTTGGCCTGGATGCGGTGGCAGGCGGCGCGCTGGGCTCATTGATGATGGCTATGCAGATGGGTGTCGCCAGAGGCATTTTCTCCAATGAAGCCGGGCTGGGAAGCGCTCCTATAGCTGCGGCAGCGGCAAAGACAAAAGAACCTGTCAGACAGGGCCTGGTTTCCATGACAGGTACATTCATCGATACGATAATCGTCTGCACGATGACAGGGACCACCATCATGGTCACAGGGGCTTATGATTACGCTGCCGCCAACGGACTGGAAGGCTCAGAAGTTACGTCCTATGCCTTTTCCAACGGCCTTCCGTGGTCTGATCAGATAGGCTCGGGGATACTGATGGTGTGCCTGGCGCTCTTCGCTTTCACGACCATTATAGGATGGGATTACTACAGCGAGCGATGTCTTGAGTATCTTACGGGAGGAAAGATGGGCATAGTCAAGGTCTACAGGTGGTTCTACATACTGGCGGTGCTCATTGGACCGTTCCTGACGGTTTCCGCCGTATGGACGCTGGCAGACATATTCAATGGGCTCATGGCAATACCTAATCTGATCGCTCTCGTGACGCTGAGCGGCGTCATAGCGGCCGAGACAAGGAGCTATTTCCACAGGCTCGACAGCGGCAGGATAAGAGAATATTAGAAAGATACCGCGGAGAAACAGCTGTACGGCGCAGGAACGGCCGGCAGAGGAAATCTCCGCGGTATTTTTTTCTCTTTCCGCCATCGCGCCTGCATAGTTTGGACAACTGTAGCATATAAATTTACAAACGGCAGAAAAGGGGGAGCGATCATGCTTAATACGGAAGATATAAGGAATAAAGAGGTGATCAACATCTATGACGGAAAGAGCATGGGGTTTGTCTGTGATATAGAGATAAATCTCAAGGAAGGCAGGATAGACGGTATTGTCCTGCCTGGTGACAGAGGCTTTCTGAAGATGTTCGGCAAGGAAACGAGCGACTACGTGATAAAGTGGAAACATGTAAAAACTATTGGAGAAGATGTGATACTGGTAGATGTCCCGCCCATAATAGATTAGACAAAGACCACAAGATGTAGTAAAATCATATGAGAGCTTTTGCGAGAGACATCCGGTAAAGGAGGTTCCGAAATGAAATGCCCTTATTGTGAAAATGAAGACAGCAGGGTCATAGATTCCAGACATACGGAAGATGGACGTGCCATAAGGAGAAGGCGGGAATGCGAAGCATGCGGCAGGCGATTCACCACATACGAGAAGGTGGAGGAAGTCATTTTGATGGTTATCAAAAAGGACGGGAGCCGACAGGCCTTCGACAGGAGCAAGCTCCTCAACGGGATAATCAGAGCCTGTGAAAAACGTCCTGTATCCATAGCGGATATGGAAAAGATAGTGGACGATATAGAGAGAGGCCTCAACAATATGATGGAGAAGGAAGTGGAGAGCACCTTCATCGGGGAGCTGGTGATGGAGCGACTCAAGGATCTGGATGAGGTGGCCTATGTCCGTTTCGCGTCAGTGTACAGGCAGTTCACCGATATCAACACGTTCGTATCGGAGATAGAGAAGCTGCAGACCAACAGAAAGAAAAAGGGGTGAGTAAGAAGGATATGGGCGGATTGATGAGGATAGCTGTCGATGGACCCAGCGGCGCGGGCAAGAGCACTATAGCGAAGGCAGTTGCGGAAAAGCTGGGGATCGATTATGTGGACACAGGAGCCATGTACAGAGCTATAGGATATAAGATGAAGCGGGAAGGTATAGAGGCTGACGATATCGGGCGGCTGGAGAAGATGCTGGCTTCTACCGATATAGATTTCGTTAAGGGCGACATCATACTGGATGGAGAAGTGGTCAGCGACAAGATACGCACACCGGAAATGTCGGAGGCGGCATCGGTCTGTTCGGCGCTGCCACAGGTGAGAGAAAAACTGGTCGACATACAGCGGGACATGGGGGCCAAGAAGAGCGTCATCATGGATGGGCGTGATATAGGCAATAATGTGCTGAAAGACGCCGAGCACAAGTTTTTCCTCACGGCGTCCGCCGAAGAACGGGCAGGAAGGAGATATAAGGAGCTCAAGGCCAGAGGAGAGGATGTTTCCTTCGATCAGGTGTTGAATGATATACAGGAACGCGATCACAGAGACTCGACCAGGAAGCTGAATCCGCTGAGGAAAGCCGAAGATGCCCTTGAGATAGATTCGACAGGGCTTTCGATAGATGAAGTAACAGAAATGATATTAAAGGAGATCAGGTAATGGCTACAGTAAGACCGTTTAGAGCGATAAGGCCAGCCGGCGAATACGCTGCCAGAGTCATATCGCTTCCGTACGATGTAATGAACAGGAAAGAAGCTGCGCAGATGGCGGAAGGGAATCCGTACAGTTTTCTGCACATATGCAGGTCCGAGATAGATCTGCCGGACCAGGAGGACCCATACGATAGGTCGGTGTACGAGAAGGCGAAGGAGAACATCGGAAAGAACCTGAGAGAAGGTGTGTTCATACAGGAGGACAAGCCTGCCATCTACATATACAGGGAGATCATGGATGGTCGGGTGCAGACCGGCATAGTAGGCTGTGTATCAGTGGACGAATATCAGAATAACACCATAAAAAAACATGAATTCACAAGGCTTGAGAAGGAGCAGGACAGGATCAATCACTTCGATGTATGCGATACGGATACCGAGCCTGTGTTTCTCACTTACAGGGACGGTGGTAAGATAAGGAGCATGATCGCTGATTTTGCCGACAATCATGAGCCTGTTTATGATATCACGGCAGATGACGGTATATGCCATATGCTCTGGGTCGTAGATGATGAAGGGATGGTGGCGGAGCTCGTCGCCCTGTTCGGAGAAGTGCCTGCTCTGTATATCGCCGATGGACACCACAGGAGCGCGTCGGCCTGCAAGGTGGGATTGAAGCGCAGGAAGGAAAATCCGGGATATAAAGGCGACGAGGAGTTCAATTTCTTCATGGCAGCTATATTCCCTGACAGCGATCTGAAGATATTCGATTACAACAGAGTAATAAAGGATCTGAATGGACTGACGGAAGACGGATTCATCGATAGGGTGAAGGCTTCCGGGTTTGACGTCGAGGAAATGGGGGCTGAACCATACAGACCTGATGCCAAGCACGTATTTGCCATGTATCTGGACGGCAAGTGGTACAAACTGACGGCAAAGAGCGAGATAATCCCGGATCATGTGATAGATTCACTGGATGTGGCTATATTGCAGAACAATATCTTCGAGCCGATACTGGGTATCAGCGATCCGAGGACCGATATGAGAATAGATTTCGTAGGAGGCATACGTGGTCTGCAGGAACTGGAAAGGCGAGCGACAAGCGATATGAAAGTGGCTTTTGCCGTCTACCCGGTAGATGTGAAGGATCTGATGGAGGTCTCCGACAACGGGATGGTGATGCCGCCTAAATCTACATGGTTCGAGCCTAAACTGGCCAGCGGATTATTCCTTCACAGCCTTAAATAAAAATCATCGTATAACAATCGTATAACACTCCTCTGCATGGGGAAAATACCTGCAGGGGAGTTTTTTTATGGGTGAAATGGCCGTAAATCTTAAGAAGATAGTCTTCATGACTGCTGTGGTGATAGTGCTGCTGGTGTGCAGACTGGCGTATATCCAGCTGGTCGGAGGGGATGAACTGGCGGAGGCTACAAGAGCTCAGTCGATGATAGCGCTGGAAGGAAGCAATACAAGAGGTATCATATATGACAGGAACGGAAGCCCTCTGGTAGCTGATGATGAGAAGTATATCTATATAATAAAGGCAGATCGATTCACTGACAGAGCGGAAGCTTTGCTGAAGGAGCTGGGAGCGGAAGAGGTAGATGGGAATAATGACAATTATGTGGTTTCATCCTCTGAAAGTTATGACAGAGAAATGGGGAAAAGGCTGATAGAGGAGACCGGAGCATATATCCTTCAGGCCTCGGCCAGATACAGCGACAGCCAGACTGCCGCTCATCTGATCGGTTATGTCAACAGAAGAGACGCGTCAGGAGCGGCAGGTCTGGAATTGATGTACGACGAGGTGTTGTCTGGGCTGAATAAGCGTATCTATGCTGTTGCCGATGTGAAGGGCAATATCCTGCCGGGCAGGGGATTGATGATAACTGCCGATGATAAGGAAGATTCTTATGTGAAGGACGGGATAAGGACCACTGTCGATAAAGGCATACAACAGGCTGTGGAGGATATCATCGATGAGATGGAGAACAACTGCGCGGTTGTGGTGCTGGATTCCAGGACAGGCGGTGTGACAGCCATGGCATCTACACCGGGATTTGATCCTGATCATATAGATTCTCATATAGCGAGTCAGGGAGATGAGTTGATGAACAGGGCGACTCAGGGGGAATACGCCCCCGGTTCTGTATTTAAGATAGCGGTAGCGGCAGCGGCTCTGGAAAAAGGCATAGATATCGGGCAGGAATACGAGTGCAGCGGCAGTGTGAAGGCAGGAAGTCTTACTATAGGATGTGAGACAGGAGGCGATGTGGGACATGGGACTATAGGGTTCGAAGACGCGTTCGCTCAATCGTGCAACAGCTTTTTCATAAAGCTGGGCCAGCAAACAGGCGCTGATGAAATAGTGGAGATGGCTGAGAAGCTGGGACTCGGAAGAAAGGCCATCGACGGCTATCCGCAGGAAAGCAGCGGTCATCTCATGACGAAGCAGGAAAGGAGCGGAGATGCCATAGGAAATCTGTCTATCGGTCAGGGAGAGACCCTGGTGACGCCTGTCCAGGTGGCCCGGATGACTAATATCATCGCTTCAGAAGGAATGGACAGGGGCGTCCATCTGTTGGTGGAAGATGAAGCAGATGATGAGCTGGTGATCTCGAAAGAAACGGCTCGTACTATAGGGGAAATGATGGAATCGGTGACGGAGACAGGGACAGGTGCCGGCCTGGATCTGTCAAATGAGGGAGGTGGGCCGGAGGCAGCCATAAAGACAGGGACAGCTGAATATGGCAGTGAAGATTCGGTGGGGACCCACGGATGGGTGACAGGATATACTCCATGTGACGAACCTGAATATGTGATCACGGTGCTCGTTGAAGGAGGCTCATCCGGTTCATCATCCGCAGGACCCGTATTTGAAGAAATTGTCGAGTATTTGCGCAAGTCGGGAAGCTACAGCAGACCTGCGCTGGCATAGGCGGTTTTACCGGTACTCCAGAGCATTTTTGAGCTTTTCCAGCGCTTTCTTTTCGATACGTGAAACGTAGGATCTGCTTATATGGAGACGGGCGGCCACCTCCCGTTGAGTACGGGGAACAGCGCCAAGCACTCCGTATCTGTAGATGATGACTTTCTTTTCCCTGTCTGTGAGGACCCGGTCTATAGCCTTTATCATATCCTGCACCTGGAGCCTGGTGCTTATGTCGCAGGCGACGGCATCAGGTTCAGTACCAAGGATATCATTGAGGCTTATTTCGTTCCCATCTTTATCTGTGCCTATAGGAAGATTTATGGAGACCTCGGATGAATTCTTTTTCGATGCCCGCATACTCATCAGTATCTCGTTCTCTATACATCTGGCGGCGTAGGTGGCCAGTCTGGCAGCTTTGCCGCTGCTGTAGGTGTTTATCGCTTTGATGAGGCCTATGGTCCCTATTGAAATGAAATCATCCATCGTGTAGACGTTAGATGTATACTTTTTAGCTATGTGCGCTACAAGACGCAGATTGCGCTCTATGAGCACATCCTTGGCTTTTTCGTCGCCTTTTTCCCAAAGTGAGATGTAATACTTCTCCTCTTTATCAGTCAGTGGTTTCGGAAATGAAACACTCATTCTATGTATCCCCCTCTGTTGATTTTAACTATATGCGAAAAGCAGAGGGGAAGTGCCTGACCTCAGAAAAAGAGCATGCTCCTATTTAGCATTACTTTTTCTTGAAGGAAAGGCAGTCTGTACACTGATCCATCGCAGGGTTCGCTTCGTGAGTACCTACTGTGATGCAGTCGAGGGAGCAGTAATTGGCCGTATTGGCGTGGTTCCTGCAGTTCTCTACGGTACATTTGATGCTTTTGTTGAAATTCATGATATCTACCTCCTGAATAAATATGGTTTTCATTTATTATTATTTCCGCGATGATATCAAAATATTTAATGATCTATCAAAAAAACATGGATTAAATGTAAAAATATGGTAAAATAATGTTGGGCGTGACATGCGCCGAATATCACATAATTCAGGAGGGAAAAGGGGAAAATGAACATAAGGAGATTGCCGGACGGCGAAAAACCCAGGGAAAAGCTGATGAAAGAGGGGAAAGAGAGCCTTTCCAACACAGAGATACTGGCCATATTGATAGGAAGCGGCACGGGAGGTAAATCATCGTTGGAACTGGCTTCCGAAGTGATAGCGTTGGACACGGGAGGGATAAAGTTCCTGGCGGATTGCAGGCCTGAGGAGATAAGAAAAGTCAAGGGAATAGGCGAGGCCAGAGCTTGTGCTATTTTGGCAGCGGCGGAGCTGGGGAAACGCATAGCTGCCATTCCGCGTGAAGAACTGGTAAGGATAGAACGGTCATCCGATGTGGCGGACATATTCATGGAGAAAATGAGGTATCACAGGAAAGAGCATTTCATCAGCCTGCTTATCAACGTCAAAGGCGAGATAATCGAAGAAGTCGAAGTCTCCGTCGGCGATTTGTGTTCCAGCACTACTCATCCGCGGGAAGTGTTCACGGATGCTGTACGCCGCAGCGCAGGTTCAGTGATTTTCATACATAATCATCCCAGCGGAGACCCGAAGCCCAGTGAAGCCGATATAGAGACTACCAGAAGGCTGATAGAAGCGGGAAACATATTAGGGATACCGGTGCTGGATCACATTGTCATTGGAGACGGATGTTATGTAAGCATGAGAGCTCAGGGGATGATATGATGTCTGAGAGAGTGGAGGGGTACAGTGAAAGGAGAGAGAAAGTCAAAACATTCTCTGATGAGTATTTTTATGGCTGCGGCAGGGCTGGTGCTGGTATCCAGGCTTTTTGTCCTGACTGTGGCTGAAGCCGGTAAGTGGCGAAGTGCTGTTGAAGATATGTCGGTGAGGGCAGTTTACGAAACAGCTCCCAGAGGAGATATACTGGACAGGAATGGCGATATCATAGCTACCAGCAGGAAGGTCTATTCTGTTGAGATGAACGGGACAGACGAGGAGCCGCTGGAAACAGCGGCAGCTGTCATGACGCTGCTGGAAGAGGCCGGCGAGGATGTAGAGGTGACTTTGGACGAGGTGAGGCAGGCTGTCGAAGACGGAAGATGTAACGCTTATACTCCTTTGACGTTGTCTGAGGATGTTTCGGAGGAAACGGCCGGGCTCATCGAGAAAGGAGGATACGCCGGTATAACAGTAGCTGTGGATCATGTGAGAGAATATCCCAATGGAGCGTTGGCGTCTCATATCCTGGGATATATGGGCCGGATAACGGCCGGCGAAGAAGAGGAATTCGTCGATGAGCGAGGCTACAGGAAGGATGCTTTCGTAGGAAAAGATGGGGTGGAGAAAGTTTATGAAGAGCAGTTGAAGGGCTGCGATGGGGTGACGAGATTCCGGGTGGACGCGTCGGGGAATGTTGAGGACGTGATAAGCGACAGCAAAGCGGAAAAGGGACAAGACTTGACGTTGACGATAGATGCGCGGCTCCAGAAAGTAACGGAAGACGCGTTGGAACAGGCTGTGGTGAAGGCTTCGGAAGGCGGGACATTCGAAAGCGATTATGGGGAGGTGATCATGTCATATGCGGAAAACGCGGCGTCAGGGGCTGCTGTAGCTCTCGATGTGGATACTGGAGAGGTGTTAGCCATGGCCAGTTATCCTGATTTTGATCCCAACGATTTCGCGACAGGTATTTCGGAAGAGAAATGGGAAGCTTTACAGCAGGAGAATCCGTATGATCCGATGAGCCCGGCTCCGCTGTACAATACGGCTACTATGACTGCGGTACAGCCTGGCTCTGCATTCAAGCCTGTGACAGCTCTCGCCGCCATGAGCTGCGGGTTGGATGAAAAGAGATATCTGTACGATGATGGAGCGGTGACACTGGGCGGCAGATCTTATGGATGCTCCCTGTGGAATGATACGGGGCAGACTCATGGTTATGTGAGTCTTAAAGAAGCCATGAAGGTGTCATGCAACTACTATTTCTATGATATAGCTTCGGGTGAGGATCTGGCGTCGGGAAAAGGGCTGGGGTACGATGAGACGATGGATAACGATATGATAACGAAGTACGCGAAGATGCTGGGATTAGGGGAAAAGACCGGTATCGAGATAAGTGAAAGCGCCGGGAGCACCCCTTCTGAGAAGCTGAAGGCCGAAGGGATAAAGAACAGTTTGAGAAATTATCTTCTGGCGGAAGAGGAGAGCTATTTCATAAAAAGCACATTGAAAAACAGGAAAAAGACACGAAAAAACATAGAAAAAATCGTGAAATTGGCCGATAAGGACTTGACTTTGGATGAAATTATAGGCAAACTAACTAAAGAGAATTTTATCAGGAAAGATAAAGCAGACGAGCTGGCATCTGTATGCAAGTATACTTACTTCGGACAGATGGAGTGGACTAAAGGGGATACGTTCAATATTGCTATCGGGCAGGGGGATAATGCCTATACTACTCTTCAGATGGCCAATTACATGGCATCTTTAGCTAACGGAGGCAGCAGGAACGATGTGACGTTGACAGCAGGAGGGAAAGCTGTCGGGAAACGATCTGAAATGATCGAAACTGTCGATGAAGACGATGTGAAATGCGTGATCGAGGCGATGACAGGCGTTACGGAGGATCAGGATGGTTCTCTCTACAGTCAGTTCGCTTCTTTTCCGTATACAGTGGCTGCCAAGACAGGCACCGCGCAGCGAGCGGGCAAGAAAAGCGATGAGGACGAGAGGGAATATTTGAAAAGGCACCTGCATCTGATAGCATCGGACGTTACGATGGAACAGGTGGAAGAAGAAGCTGAGCGTCTTAAAGATGAATACCCCGACATATACGAGGAAGACAGTGCTGCACTGAGAAGGGCTGTCATAAATGAAAGTGGCATGGAAATAACGTCTGAAGACATAGACCGTTATAAAGAGGACTATGATAGCTTTGCGTGGACGGTGGCGCTGGCCCCGGCCGATGAACCTCAGATAGCGGTGGCCGTCATGCTGGTCCAGGGAAAGACGTCATCGAACGCGGCGCCGGTGGCGAGAGAAATAATAGGAAAGTACGGAGAAATTTTGGAATGGGAAAAGTCATCTTAATCGCATCAGGAAAAGGAGGAACAGGAAAGACGATGGTTACCGTGAATCTGGGCGCGGTATTGGCTCAGAGGGGGAACCGTGTCATGCTGATGGATCTGGATATGGGCATGAGGAACCTGGACATCTACCTGGGTATGGAGAGCAAGGTCGTATATAATATAATGGACGTGATCTCAGGGATCTGTCGCATCAAGAAGGCGATGATCAGAGTGGATGGCTTCGATGATCTCTATTTTATGGCAGCTTCCCCGATGAAAGACGATCGGGATATAACGCCGCTTCACATGAAGGTCCTCTGCGAAAAGCTTGCGAGATATTTCGATTATATAATAGTGGACTGTCCCGCAGGCATTGGCGATATGCTGGACGTAGGTGCCGCGGCGGCAGACGAGGTAGTCATCGTCACTGAGCCTGAAGCGGCGTCCCTCAGGGATGCCGATGTGACGGAGCGATATCTTCGTGATAAAGGAATAGGCGGAACATGTTTTATAATAAATAAAGTCAAGGTAGAGCTTATGCGTTCCGGACTGGTCCCTGATTTGATGACTATACTTAACATGTTCAACAGTCCGGTGGTCGGTATCATACAGGACGATGATAATATACATATATCGACAAACAAAGGGTTGCCGATAGTATGCAAGAAAGGAACATACATAGAAAAAAATTTCCAGGACATAGTGGATAAAATAACAGAGCTGATGTAGGAGCTGATCGGATAAGATGCTGTCGTGTCAAAAGCATAATGACGCGGCAGCTTTTTAAATACCTGTTGATGCAGAGGTTCACAGCTTTTGCCTGCAGCTTACGCTCAGCAACAGACCTATACCCATCATGGAGGAGATGAGAGATGAACCGCCGTAGCTTACGAATGGAAGCGTTATGCCTGTCACAGGCATGATACCCATATTCATCGCTATGTTTTCGAAAGCCTGAAAGAAGAACATCCCGGAAAGTCCCGCGGCGATGAGGGTACCTGAGAGATCACTGGCGTATTTTGCTGTTTTGAGAGAACGGTACATCAGGAGAGCGAACAACGCTATTGTGGATATGCCGCCGATGAAACCGAATTCTTCTGTTATGGAGGCGAAGATGAAGTCGGATTCGGGCACAGGCAGAAAACCGAGATGGCCTTGGGTGCCTTGCAGGAAACCCTTGCCCAGGAAGCCTCCGGAGCCTATGGCTGCTTTGGAATTCCAGACCTGGTAATTCCCGGGAAGGCTCAGATCGCCGGGGTTCAGAAAGGCGTCTATCCTGTCCTTCTGATAGCCTGCCATGAAGAAATAGAACAACGGAATGAGAGCGATGAACGCAAGAGCCAGCCGGACTATCACTTTAAGATCGAGACCGGAGCAGAATACCATGAATATCCATATGGCACAGAAAACGCATCCGCTGCCAAAATCCTCTTTAGATACTATCAGGATGAATGGCAGTCCATAGAGTGCTGCCATAACGATGCCCCTGGCGCTGGAAAGGGATTTCCCTGTTCTTGAAAGATAGGATGCCATCAATATGACAAAGGCGATCTTCACCGGCTCTGAAGGCTGGAACGTCACGAAACCCAGATCCAGCCATGAACGGGAACCGTAAAATGAGGTCCCCAGGCCGGGAATGTATACTGAAAGGAGAAATATTATACCAGCTATATATATGATCTTTTCCAGGTCAAGAAAGTATCTGTAGCCCAGAGTCAATATCGCCGAAGCTGCTATCAGCCCCAGTATCAGGGCTACAGACTGTATCAAAACTTCCCTGGAAAGGAAGGTCTGATCATCGCGGCTCACACTTATCAGGCCTGCCATTCCTGTCAGGAAGAGCAGCAGCGAGGCGGCGATGATGTAATGATCGCACTGTCTTAATCTGAGAATGAATTTGTTGTTCATTGCACGCCTCCAACCTTGACTAGGTAGCCAAAAAAGTCTATAATGATATTGTGTGCTTTTCATTAATTATTATTACTTTTCATGTAATTAATTGATATTTATCAAGTGACTTTGAGTTGATTATAGACTTGAAAATGCGAATAAAAAGGAGGATGATCGATGACGGGAGTTGTTGCAGCGGTTATTGTTGGACTGGCTGCCCTGATAGTAGGGCTGCTGGTTGGATATATACTGAGAAAATCTATCGGCGAAAAGACCATAGGAAATGCTGAACAAAAGGCGAAAAACCTTATACTCGACGCCGAGAACAGAGCGGAGACGCTGAAAAAAGAGAAGATACTGGAAGCCAAAGAAGAGGTACACAGGCAGAGAAACGATGCCGAAAGGGAGATCAGGGAGAGGAGGAACGAGATACAGAAGTCCGAGAGGAGACTCGTTCAGAAAGAAGAAGCGATAGACAGAAAACTTGAAAATATTGAAAAGAAAGAAGAAAGCATCACAAACAAGGAAAAGAGCATCTCTAACAAGCAGCAGGAGATGGAGAAGCTGCGAAAACAGCAGATGGAAGAGCTTGAGAAGATATCAGGCTATTCGGTAGAACAGGCTCGGGAGATAATACTCCAGAAGGTCGAAAAGGAGGCCAGAAGCGACGCTGCGCTGCTGTATAAGGAGATAGAGAGCAAAGCCAAGGATGAGGCGGACAAGAAGGCAAAGGAGATAATCACAGGCGCGATACAGAGATGTGCTGCCGACCATGTGGCGGAATCGACCGTATCGGTAGTGCCGCTGCCTAACGATGAGATGAAGGGCAGGATCATAGGACGTGAGGGCAGGAATATCAGAGCGATAGAGACTCTTACGGGCATAGATCTGATAATAGATGATACTCCGGAGGCTGTTATACTTTCGGGATTCGATCCTGTGAGAAGGGAAGTGGCCAGACTGGCCCTCGAGAAGCTTATCGTCGATGGAAGGATACACCCGGCGAGGATAGAAGAAATGGTACAGAAATCCGAGCGGGAGGTAAAAGCTATAATCAAGGAAGAAGGCGAACAAGCCACCTTCGAGGTGGGTATACACAACCTGCATCCTGAATTGGTGAAGCTTCTCGGAAGACTGAAGTACAGGACATCTTACGGACAGAACGTACTTAAGCATTCCATCGAGGTGGCGCATCTGGCAGGCCTTATGGCGGGCGAACTGGGGCTTGATGTTACGCTGGCCAAGCGAGCGGGGCTCCTCCACGACATAGGGAAGGCGCTGGATCACGAGCGGGAAGGTACCCATGTGGATATCGGTATCGAGGTGCTGAGAAAGTATAAAGAATCGGAGGCTGTCATAAACGGGATGGCGGCTCA
The DNA here is from genome assembly GCA_900543485.1 of uncultured Eubacterium sp. Classification (GTDB taxonomy): domain Bacteria; phylum Bacillota; class Clostridia; order Peptostreptococcales; family Anaerovoracaceae; genus Lentihominibacter; species Lentihominibacter excrementipullorum. Next base: position 20,481 of record UQRM01000033.1, read on the forward strand.
CCACGGAGATTATGAGCCTAAATCCATAGAAGCTGTACTTATAGCGGCGGCGGATGCCTTATCGGCAGCCAGACCGGGAGCCAGGAGAGAGACGCTGGAATCTTATATCAAGAGACTTCAGAAGCTGGAAGAGATCGCAAATACTACCGAGGGTGTGGAAAGGTCATATGCTATCCAGGCCGGAAGGGAAATAAGGATCATCGCCAAGCCTGATGAAGTGAGTGACGACGATATTGTGCTCCTGGCCAGGGACATATCCAAGAAGATAGAATCCGAGCTGGAATATCCGGGGCAGATAAAGGTCAACGTCGTAAGAGAGACGAGAGCCATAGATTATGCGAAATAAGAGAATGTGAAAGTGGAGGCGGATTTGATCCGCCTCTTTTGTGCCGTAATAGCGGCTGAGCGGTACGCCGCAGCCGAGCGGCATACCGATGGGTATAGGAGAGTTGTATGATTTATTTGGATAACAGCGCGACGACCAGACAGTTCCCGGAAGTCACGGAAACCATGATAAAGTACATGGAGGAGTATTTTGGGAATCCATCATCCCTGTATCAGCTGGGAGTCGACAGTGAAAAGGCTATAAAAACGGCACGCCGCCGCGTCCTCGAGGCGATGGGGCTTGGGGATGGGCGCGTCTATTTTACTTCCGGAGGAACGGAAGGCGATAATATGGCGGTGTTTGGAGCGGTAAAGGCTCTCAGACGGCGAGGTAATAAGATCGTAACGACTGCCGTGGAGCATCCGGCTGTCCTGGAATGCTGTAAAGCATTACAGGAACAGGGATTTGATGTCGAATACATAGGTGTCGACAGGAATTGCAGACTGGATACGGCGGCGTTGGAAGACGCCATAGATGATAAGACTATACTGGTGTCGGTGATGCATGTCAATAATGAAGTCGGCACTGTAATGCCGGTGAACAGGATAAAAGAGATCATGAAAGCGAAAAATGCTCCGGGGATATTCCACTGCGATTCGGTACAGAGCTTTGGGAAACTGAATCTTTGCAATGACGCGGACGTGATAACTGTAAGCGGTCACAAGATACATGGACCTAAGGGAACAGGAGCGGTGTACGTAGGAGAGGGGACGAACTTGCCGGCTTTCATCTGCGGCGGCGGACAGGAATCGGGAAAGCGTTCCGGGACGGAAAATGTTCCTGCCATAGCGGGGTTTGGTGTGGCTGCGGAGATATCGGAGATCACCATGAAGGAAAGCATGGCAGCAGCATCGAAAATACGTGACCGCTTGGCAGAGGGCCTCAGAGCGAAAATCAGCGATATGGTCATCAACAGCCCGGAACAGACAGGAGAAAGGGAAGGGATGTGCTGTCCATATATTTTGAATGTCTCCTTTCCGGGAACGAGAGGCGAGGTGCTGCTCCACACCCTGGAGCAGGACGGTATATATGTTTCCACGGGCTCAGCCTGTTCTTCCAACAAAAAAGGTCAAAGTCATGTCCTGAAAGCCATGGGGCTTACGGACAGAGAAATAGAGGGCACGCTGCGTTTCAGTTTCGGTCAGATGAACGATATCGATGAGATAGATGTGGTAACGGAGAAGGTGGCCGCTGCGGTGAAACGATTCAGGAAGTTGGGAAGCTTCAGGTAGCAGCCGCGAGTTGGAGAAGGCCAAAAGGCTGTGTCAGCTACATGACGGTACGCCAATGGATTTGTATAAAGTTTATGACAGAGGTGAACAGAGAAGTGAACGGTGAACATATTTTCATAGTAAGGTGTGGAGAAGTGGCGCTCAAAGGGATGAACAAGCCGTATTTTGAGCGGATGCTGGTGGAACGTATAAAGAAGCTGCTGAAAAAATTCGATGGCGTCAGCGTCAAGCGCCATGAGGGACTGATATTCGTCAGGGCCGACGGAAACCTGGATAAGCAAGCGATAATAAAGGAAATATCCAAGGTGTTTGGAGTGGCATCCATCAGTCCGGCGGTAGAATGTGAAAGTACGATGGAGGCCATAGGAGAAGCGGCGGTGGCATATATGCTGGAAGCTATCGAGGAGAGGGGTGTGAAGACATTCAAGGTAGAGGCGAAGAGAGCTGACAAGACATTCCCTGTCAAGTCTCCTGATATAGGAAGGCAGATAGGCGCGGCTGTTCTGAAAGGCTGTAAGGTCCTCAAGGTAGATGTCCATGATCCTGACTGTCTGCTGTTTGTGGATGTCAGACATGATAAATCGTATATATATCAGGACAAGATATCGGGATTCGGCGGGTTGCCGCTGGGGACCAATGGCAAGGGGATGTCCCTGTTGTCAGGCGGGATAGACTCTCCTGTAGCTACGTGGATGATGGCTAAGCGTGGAATGATGATAGAAGCTGTGCATTTCCATTCGTATCCATATACGAGCCAGAGAGCCCGTGAAAAGGTGGAGGAATTGGCATCTATCGTGGCAACGTATTGCGGCCGCTTCAAGATGCACGTAATAAACCTTTTGCCGATACAGGAACAGATAGTTCAGAATTGTCCTGAGGAAGAGACGACTATTCTCGTAAGGAGATTCATGATGCGGATAGCTCAGCGGATAGCTGAAAATACAGGGTGTGGAATGTTGATAACGGGTGAGAACCTGGGACAGGTGGCCAGTCAGACAGCGGAGGCGCTGGTCGTGACTGATGCTTCCGTAACGATGCCCGTAATGAGGCCGCTGATCGCTATGGACAAGGTAGACATCATGGATAAAGCCCAGGAGATAGGCACATATGAGACGTCGATCCAGCCGTATGAGGACTGCTGCACTGTATTTTTACCAAAGCACCCGGTAACGAAGCCAAAGCTGGACAGGATATTGGAGTCGGAAAGCAAGCTGGATTGCGAAGGGTTGATAAAGGCGGCTGTTCAATCGGAGGAAGTCGTCGATATCTTTCCGAAATAATCGACAAAATTAGTGATATTCATGCATTTTCTCCTAAGGACAACCCCCTCGTCAAGAGATTATAATTGTATTGTAGTCTTTTGAACGAAGGGGGTTTTTTAGTGGAAGTAATCTTCAGAGTTTCCGGGGATATTCTGATCTCATGTATTAAAGGTGAAGTGGATCATCACAGCGCTATGCCATTGAGGCAGGCTATAGATAAGTCCATGAAGGCATTCGGATGCAGCGATCTTGTCCTTGATTTCAGCGGTGTTGAGTTTATGGACAGTTCAGGGATAGGCGTCGTCCTCGGCAGATATAAGAAACTTCAGAAGAGCGGCGGGAAAATATATATATCGGGATGCAGCAATTATATAGAAAAGCTGCTGGATATGGCGGGAGTGTTTTCCATAGTCCCGAAAGCCAAGGATTTTGAAAGCGCGGCCGCGATGATAAACGGCCAGGAGCAGATGAGTATGGAGGTTTGATATATGGACAACAGGATGAGTATGGAATTCAGCGCGCTGCCGGAAAACGAAGCTTTTGCCAGAGCTGTAGCTGCTGCTTTCGTCATGCCGCTGGATCCCACTGTGGAGGAGCTGACAGAGATCAAGACGGCGGTATCTGAAGCGGTCAGCAACAGTATAATACACGGATACAGCGTTTTTCCGGATAAAGACGAAGCGAAGATAAGGCTGGAATGTTCCGTGTCGACCAGTGGCAAACTGGTGATAGTAGTGGAGGACAAAGGCGTGGGTATAGAGGATGTGGAGAAAGCCATGGAGCCTATGTTTTCCACAGCAAAGGATGAGGAACGCTCCGGAATGGGATTCACCGTGATGGAAAGCTTTACAGACAGGCTGGCGGTACGGTCGGAGACAGGCAAGGGAACCACTGTGATCATGACCAAATATCTGGATGTTGTAAGTGGCATATAAATATGAACCTGTAGCTAAGGAGGATACATACAGACTAATAGAGGAAGCACAGAACGGGGACCGCAGGGCGCGGGAGCTGGTAGTCACACAAAACATCGGGCTTGTAAAAAACTTAGCGATGAAGTATGCGTCAGGCTATTATGAAGCTGATGATCTGATGCAGGTCGGCTTCGTGGGGCTGGTAAAGGCTATAGACAGATTCGACCCCAAGTTTGACGTGATGTTCTCCACCTATGCGGTTCCCATGATATTAGGTGAGATAAAGAGGTTTTTGAGGGATGACGGAAAGATAAAAGTAAGCCGACAGCTCAAAAATGAGATGAAGACACTCAAGTCTTTACAGCAGGGATATTACAACAAAAACGGAAAGAGCCCTAAAATAAGCTATCTGGCTGAAAAAATGGGGATTTCCAAGGAACATGTGATGGAGATCCTCGGGGCTATCGACTCCATGGCCAACATAGAAAGCCTGGATAATGAATTCATACCTGAAGGGATGCACGGCGGATACTATGTCGATGAAGAACAGCAGAATGTGGAGATGATAGATCTCAAAGAGGCCATAGGCAGCTTGGGGGACAGAGAACGGCAGATAATCGTTCTCAGATACTTCAAGGATATGACTCAGCAGCAGATAGCCGGAGTACTGGGAATATCACAGGTGCAAGTTTCCAGGATAGAAAAGAAGGTGCTGGCCAGGATGCGTGAAACCATGGAAAAAACAGAGTAAATATATTTTGACATGGAGAGGTGTAATAGTGTATAATTTTCTAGTACGGTCGAAGGATATGGCTGATAAGCGCCACTAGCTCAATTGGATAGAGTCGCGCACTACGAATGCGAAGGTTAGGGGTTCGAGTCCCTTGTGGCGCGCCAAATTCAATGGAAAGACACGTTGGAAGCATTGAAATTTCAACGTGTTTTTTATTTCGGCGTTTTCGTCTATGCTTTGTGATAATCGTCGATTTTCGGACTTTTTCTTCGGCAAAAGTTGTAAAAAAGTTGTAAAATTTTTAGATAAAGCTAGATAAAGCTTGGGAGTTTATTTATAGCCTCTGCCTGAACGTCTGCCTTTACAAGTGCGTAATGCCTGGCCGTTACCTCTATGGATTTATGCCCCATAAGCTTTGAGGCAACTTCGAGCGGTACGCCCGCCCGGCACAGCTCCGTGCAGAATGTCTCGGTATGCATGCAGCTCCTTTTTGAGCACCTCGACATTGCCATGCTCCACATAGCAGTCAGGAAGTGCAACTGTCAACACCTCA
>UQRM01000034.1 GCA_900543485.1 uncultured Eubacterium sp.
TCTCATCCCGCAGCATCTCCACGATCTTCATGGTAGTGTCCATGCCCACGTCGGACGTTATCAGTATCTCCTCCAGCTCTTCCAGGAACTCTTCATCCACAGCAGCCCTTCCCATGAGGGCATCGCCGATCTTCCGCGACAGCTTTCCCAGAAATGAGCGTTTCTTTCCTTCAGTTAACATATGATCTTCCTCCCGGTCAAATTTCAAAATCGTCATCCAGACTCAGAGACAGCACCTTGGAAACGCCCTTTTCCGGCATAGTTATGCCGTACAGCACATCGGCGTGCTCCATAGTTGCTTTCTGATGAGTCACCAGCGCGAACTGGACTCCCGTGAATTCCCTGAGACAATTTATGAACCTGTCTATATTCACATCGTCAAGAGCCGCCTCCACCTCGTCCAGAATGCAGAAAGGTGTGGGCTTTGCCTCCAGTACCGCGAACATCAACGCGATGGCTGTCAGGGTCTTCTCACCGCCCGACAGCAGATTGATATTCTGAAGCCGCTTTCCTGGAGGTTGCGCTATGATATCTATATCCGATCCCAGCGGGTCGTTCTCGTCAGATAGCCTCAGTTCGGCATGACCGCCTCCGAACAGCTCCTTGAATTTCCTCTCGAAATTATCTACGATCCTGTCGAAGCTCTCCTTGAACCTGGTCTTTATGGTCTTGTCCATATCGCCTATCATCTTGCTGAGGCCGTCTGCGGCTTCCCTTATGTCCTCCCGCTGACTCACCAGGAAATCATATCGCTCCCTGACAGTCTCATATTCCTCGATGGCGCCTATATTGACTTCTCCCAGCTCACCCAGCCTGTTCTTTATCTGTCTGTTCTCTTTTACGGCCGCCGACATGACAAACTCGTCGCTCTTGAACTCAACAGCCTGCACATATGAGACCTCAAAATCATCCCATAGCTTATTTTTATATGTATCCAGCTGCGTCTCGTTTTTTGCCTTCTTTATCTCCAGCTCATACTTTCTGTTCCTCAGCTCCGAAAGTTTGACGTTCAGCGCTTCCTTCTCCGAAGCCACTTCTTCAGACGCCCTGGCTGCCTGAGTCTTCTCCTCCGAAAGCTCTGCGATATATTCCTCCAGCCGTTTCTTTTCCTCTTCCTTCTGTCGAATGATATCGGCAGCCGAACCGCTGCTGGAGATCATCCGCTCCTTCTCACCATCCAAATCGGCCAGTTCCTGTTCCTTAGCCTCCATATCGCGCCTTATTTCCTCAATGGCTGTCTCCACCCTTGCTGCCATAGCCGCTGCGTGCTCTTTTTCACGCTCCAGCTCCGTCACCGATATCCGAGCCTTCGTTATCTCCTCACTGGCCATGTCAAACTGGGCTTTTCGTGTCTCATGAAGCTCCTTATATCCATCTCCCAGACGTTCGGCTTCCTTGACCTCGATATAAGCGTTTTCTATCTTTTCTTTTATCTCGCGGATCATATTGCCGGATTTTTCTTTTTCCTTGTCTATGTTTTCCAGCTCACGATCCAGCTTATCGCTTCCTGACCTCATATCGGCCAGCGCTGATTCCGCCAGCTTCATTTCGTTTTCCGCAGCCATCAGTCTGCCATTTTTGCCGGAGACCTCCTCCTCCAGCCGGGATGAATTTTTCTCCAGTCCGGATATCTCAGATCTTATTTTCTCCAGCTCCGCCGTCATAGTCCTTATCTCATCCTCCGACGAAGCTACTTTCTGACGCAGTTCCGCTGTTTCAGCCTTCCTGTCCAGAATATTAGCCGTCCTGTTCTTATAACGGCCTCCTGTTATTGCTCCTCCGGCGTTTATCACATCCCCGTCCAGCGTTACAAATCTCAGGTTTGATACTATCTTGGACATCTTCAACGCGTTGTCCATCTCGTCTACGATAACGACTCTTCCCAGCAGATATTCCATGATGCCCCTGTATCTGTCGTCGCAGCTGAGACAGTCAGGTCCGAAGCCTATGAATCCGGTCACCTTTTCCAGCTTCCTGTCCCTGATGGCCCGGCCTCTGACGGAACTGACCGGCAGGAAAGTCATCCTTCCGGCTCTGTTCTCTTTGAGAGATCTGATGGCAGCCTTGGCGCTGCCGTCATCTTCACAGACGATGTTCTGCAATGATGCTCCCAGCGCGGTTTCCATAGCTGTCTCATACCCCCTGGGTACCTCTATCAGATCCGCCACCACTCCGTCTATACCCTTGATACCTGACTTCATCACATGGCGTACCGCGTGATTGTATCCCTCGTAATTACTCTCCATTTCTTCTATAGTCTTCAATCTGGCGGAGAGTTTTCCCGAAGATATCTTCAGCTCTTCCAGCCGGCCGTCCACTTGCCTTTCCCGTTTCCGGCTCTCATCCAGCTGCTGTCTGCTGTCTGTCAACCGTTCTCTGGTCTCGTCCAGCTCCTGTAAGATCTGATCCCTCTGGTTCCTCAATCTCCCCAGCCGGTCCAGAGTCTCTTTATTATTATCTTCTCCTGATATCTTTTCCTTTATCAGCAGCTCCCGTCTGGCTTCCAGCTGTTCCTGCAGACGCTGCAGGCTGTTTATCTCTGCCTTTCCCGAATTTATCGTTCCTGAAAGCTCGTATATGTCGTTCTTGCAGTCGTCCATCTGCCTGGTCAGTGAATCCAGTTCACCGGACGCCGCTTCATAGCCCAGCTTTTTTTCCCTCAGGGTCTCCAGGGCTCTCGACAGCTGTACTTCTGTTTCCGCCGACTTCTCGCTGTATTTACCTGCCAGGGCTTGTTCTCTCGCCTTCCTCTCGCCGAGAGATTCCATCTCGCCTCTGAGACGCACCTGGTTTTCCTCTATGGATGTCAGCTTCTCCCTGTCCAGCTGTTCCCTGTTGACAGATTCGTTGAGCTGCTCTATCACGGTCATCAGCTTTTCCCTGGCCTCCGTCGAGAGCTCTTCCAGCTCCCGATGACGGTCACTGCTCTCAGCTGATCTCTTTTCCAGCTGGCGGCTTTTTTCATCGCAGCTTTCGATAGAACTTGTCAGCTCTGCGATATCGTCGATGATATACTCGTTTTTCAGTTCTATGTTTTCTATATTCTTCAGGGTTATGTTTATTTCCAGCTCCCGGTGACGGTCACGCAGGCCGATATACTCCCTGGCCTTGGCGCTCTCTTTCCTGAGAGTCCCTATACGGCCTTCCAGCTCACCGATGATATCATTGACACGTTCCATATTGGCGCTGGTGGATTCCAGCTTCCTTTCCGATTCAGACTTCTTGGTCCTGTACATCACTATTCCCGCAGCCTCTTCAAAGATCTCTCTTCTGCTGTCAGTTTTAGTGCTCAATATGTCCGATATCTTTCCCTGCCCTATTATGGAGTATCCGTCGACACCTATCCCTGTATCCATTATCAGATCCCGTATGTCCCGAAGCCTGCACTGGTTGCCGTTGATACGATACTCACTCTCACCTGTCCTGAACATACGCCTCGTCAGAGCCACTTCCTTATAATCTATAGGCAAGCTGCCGTTTTCGTTGTCGATGACCAGCGTGACCTCAGCCATTCCCCTGGATTTCCTGCTGTCAGTTCCCGAGAAGATGACTTCTTCCATCTTCCCGCCTCTCAGCGTCTTGGGGCTCTGCTCTCCCAGCACCCACCTTACAGCGTCGCTTATATTGCTCTTGCCGCTGCCGTTAGGCCCCACGATACAGGTCAGTCCCCTGTCGAACTCTATAGTCACAGGTTCGGCAAAGGACTTGAACCCATGCATCTCTATCCGCTTAAAATACATCTATACTATATCTCCTTCTCCAGCATGGCCCTGGCAGCCCGTTGCTCCGCCTGCTTCTTGCTCTTGCCCGTCCCTCTGGCAACAGCCTTTCCGTTGACTTCAAGCTGTACCTGGAATGTCTTATCATGATCCGGTCCGCTTTCTTTCAACAGCACGTATTTTATCCTGGCAGCTCCGTCATTCTGTATTTTTTCCTGCAGCGTTGTCTTATAGTCAACGATGATGAACTTGCCATGTCTCGCGTCCTCAATGACCGCCGCAAAAAGTCTGAGCACCAGCTCTTTGACCGCTTCGAATCCGCCATCGAGATACACGGCGCCTATTATGGCCTCCATGGCATCCGCCAGGATAGATTCTCGTTTTCGTCCTCCATTGTGAGCTTCTCCGTTGCCCAGCAGTATATAATTTCCCAGTCCTAACTTCCTCGCTTCATTGGCCAGCGATTTCTCGCACACCAGCGTCGCTCTTGTCCTGGAAAGGAAGCCTTCCTCTTCTTTTGGAAAGCTCCTGTACAGCTCTTCCCCTATCACAGCATCGAAGAACGCGTCTCCCAGAAACTCCAGCCGTTCGTTACTCTGCCCGTTCCTGTCGTGCTCCTTGACGTATGAGCTGTGAGTAACGGCTTTTTTCAGAAGGCTCCTGTCCTTGAAACGGTATCCCAACTTTTTCTCAAGCTGCCTGATATCCTCCATCTCCCGCTTTACTCCTCTTCATCTTTTTCTATGATCTCTTCCAGATCCAACATAGACTGTCTGATGATCTCCACAACGTTTTCCCTGCTGTACGGTATCCCCTTCAATATGGCGTTCTTCACCGCGTTTGCTCCCGATGAACCGTGTATCTTTATCACCGGCCCGTTGATCCCCAGTATCGGAGCTCCGCCATATTCCTCATAATCGAACTCCTTCTTCATAGCATTCAGATCTGATCTCATCATCAGTGCCGCCAGCTTATTTTTGATATTCTTCATCATTTTGTTCCTGATCAGCTTGAGGATATTCCAGGCCACTCCTTCAGTGAGCTTGAGAATGACGTTGCCCACAAAACCGTCGCATACGATCACTTCACACGCTCCCACCGGCAGTTCCCTGGCCTCCACATTGCCTACAAAATTCACAGGAGACGCCTTCAGCTTCTGATAAGCGTCCTTGATGACGCTGGTACCCTTGCTCTCTTCTGTTCCCAGATTCACCAAACCGACTCTTGGGTTTTCACGACCCCAGACATTCTCCATGTATATGCTGCCCATGAGGCCTGACTCCAGAAGATTTTGAGCCTTTGCTTCAGAGCTGGCTCCCGCGTCCACCAGCAGCGACGGTTCACCGCCCAGGCACGGGTATATACTGGCTAACGCAGGTCTGTCGATCCCCTCTATCCTGCCAAGTATCATTCTGGCACCCACTACCAGAGCCCCGGTATTTCCCCCCGAAATAAATATGTCTCCCTGTCCGTCCCGGACCATCGTCAGCCCGATGACCATGGACGACTCGGTCTTTCTTCTGATAGCCTTGACCGGACTGTCTTCCATGGTTATCACCTCTCTGGCGTCCACTATCTTTATGTTCTTTCCTTTGAACCGGGTTTTATTCAGTTCGGCTTCTATTTCCTCTCTGCGTCCTACTATGTATATATCATCCTTTATCAGCGCGGCAGCTTCGACCGCTCCCTTGACGATAGCCTCCGGCGCGTTGTCGCCGCCCATTCCGTCCAGTACTATCTTCATGTTATCCTCCTTAAACAGCAAATTCCCCTTACTTCTGCCCGGTCTTCGCCAGGAACTCTCTGACGTTTCTCTCCACGTCGCCTGCACCGAACACCGACGAGCCGGCCACCACGATCTCGACACCCGCATCCGTGACCGTTTTCACGTTGTCCAGGTTTATCCCTCCGTCTATCTCTATCTTAAGCTGCGGGTTCCTCTCCATTTTCAGCGTCCGCAGCTCCTTCACCTTTTCTATGGCTGAAGGGATGAACTTCTGTCCTCCGAATCCGGGGTTCACTGACATCACCAATACCATATCCGCATCTTCTATGGAAAAATCCAAGGTCGAAAGAGATGTAGCCGGATTGAGAGCCACTCCCGCTTTCACGCCCATAGACTTTATATGCTGTATAGTCCTGTTGAGATGGACGCAGGCTTCCTGATGAACTGTTATATATTCCGTCTGTTCTGTGACGAAATCTTCCAGATATCTGTCAGGGTCCTCTATCATCAAATGCACATCAAAGGGCAGTGTCGTCTTGCCCGAAAGGCTTTTCATCACCGCTGCCCCAAAGCTTATATTGGGGACAAAGTGTCCGTCCATCACATCCACATGTATCAAATGGGCTCCTGCCCTCTCTATCATCGCCACACTGTCTCCCAGCCTTGAAAAGTCTGCGGACAGTATGGATGGCGCCAGTCGTATCATTTTTCGCCACCTCCTGTCTCTGGATCCGGCCTCTGTCGGTCAGCCATATTGTATCAGTATTGTTTCGATTTTCTTATATCTTCCATCATCATTTTATACGAATCATATCTGCTGGTGCTTATTTCGCCTTTCTCCAACGCTTCCAGCACACAGCATCCCGGCTCCGCCAGATGTCTGCAATCGTTATATCTGCATCCGCCGGCTCTTTCCCGTATCTCCGGGAACATATGCTGCAATTCCTCCTCGTCAGCTGTCAACACATCAAAGGATGTGAATCCCGGTGTATCGAATATCATCGTGCCGCGCTCTTCATCTATGACGAACAACTCCGAATGTCTTGTGGTATGCTTTCCCCGCTGGGACTTCTCGCTTACACTTCCCGTCTCCGCACCTGCTCGCGGTATCAGTCTGTTGAGTATGGTCGATTTACCTACTCCTGAAGGGCCAGCCAGTGCTGCGTGCTTCCCCTCTATGAGTCTCTTCAATTCATGAAAGCCCGCGCCGCCTATACTGTCGAGACATACTACCGGATACATCGGCTCATATACTTCCCGTATCATCGCTATGCTTTTTACGGCTTTCTCATGGGTTTTCCCCGGCTTCCCTGAAACGGACGACTCCGCCAGGTCGCATTTGTTCACGCATATGACGATATCTGTCCCGGCCTTTTCCGCCATCACCAGGAACCTGTCCATTACTGTCAGCACTGGCTGTGGCTTTGCTGCCGCCATCACCACGATGAAGCAGTCCACATTAGCGATAAAAGGTCTTATGAAGCTGTTTTTTCTGGGCAATATCTCTGTAATGAGGCTGTCGTCATTTCCCTCGATGATCTCTATCATTACCATGTCCCCCACAGCCGGCTTTATATCCCGCTGCTTGAAAACACCTCTGGCTTTACACCTATAGACTGATTCGCCGGATTTTACATAATAAAATCCGGCGATGCCCTTTACGATAGTACCCTTCAGGTAATCGTTCCTGGTGTTATCACTATTGTTCATCGGAATCCTCGTTGCCCTGACTAGGAGCTGTCGTCGACGGCTCGTCAGGCTCCTCTCCCCTGCTGACTCTGAGCCTTACTGCCGTTCCTCTCTCCAGCTGGGCGTTGGCGTCATACTGCTGCCACATGACCTCGCCTTCGGCATAAGTGTTGCTGTAGTCATAGCTGATGCTCCCCACCGTGAGTCCGGCGTTAAGCAAGGCTGCCTGAGCGTCACTGAGGCTCTGCCCTACAAGATAAGGCACTATGGCTTTGGCCAGAGAACCGTCGCTGACAACTACATTGATAGCGCTTCCCTTTTCAGCAGTGGATCCCGGTTCAGGATCCTGACTTATTACAGTCCCTTCTTCCTCTTCGCTGGCTTCCGTCGTCACTGTTCCTAAAGTGAATCCGGCCGCCTCCAGATAATCAGACAGCTCATCCTGCTGCTTTCCTCTCAGATCAGGTACCGATCCGTCTCCAAGCCCGTTGCTTATATTTACCGTGACCGTGCTTCCCGTCTTTATCGTCGAGCCGGCTTCCGGATCCTGTGAAACTATCAGCCCCTTCTCCACGTCTTCACTGATGACCTGATCTCCTTCTCTTATGTTAAGGTCGTACTCCTTAGCCGCTTCCCTTGCCTCCTGCAACGTCATGTTCCTGAAATCAGGTGTTTCTATCTCCTCGCCTCCAAAGGCTCCCAGGGCAAAGGCTATGGCCAGTCCTGCCACGATGGCTGCCGCTGCAGCGGCGATGATTATGATGAGACGCTTTTTCTTCTTGTCCATGCCTTTCTTCTTGCCGTTCTTATCGTCTTCATCCTCATCGTCGTAATCTTCACCGTCATCGTAATCGGTCTCGGCTATAGGTCCATTGCCCGCCGCATTGTTCATAGTCCCTGTAGCTCCTCCCATCAGGACTGAATCTCCTACGACGCTGCCGACAAATTCCAGATTATTGAGCGCCTCTATCAGTTCATCGGCAGAAGCGTATCTGTTTATCGGATACTTATCCGTACATTTCATGATTATGTGCTCCAATGCCGGAGGGACGCCATCGACCAGCTTCGATGGAGGGATCATCTCGCCGTTTATATGCATCAGCGCGATATTGACCGGATTATCGCCGTCAAACGGCACCTGGCCTGTCAACATCTCATACATGACGATGCCCAGGGAATATATATCGGATTTCTCGTCCACATATCCTCCCCTGGCCTGCTCCGGCGAAAAGTAATGGACGGAGCCTATGATACCGTCGGTATTATCCACGATAGTGGCCGCGTTGACAGCCTTGGCGATACCAAAGTCGGTTATCTTAGCCGTACCATTAGGCGTTATCATGATGTTATGAGGCTTCACATCCCTGTGTATTATATGATTCTTATGTGCAAAGGACAGCGCGGCCGCTATCTGTTTGGACAGCGCGATGACCTTCGGATAGGACATGGCTCCCTGCTCCTTTATATAATCGCTGAGAGTCTTTCCCTCTATAAGCTCCATCACTATGTAGTGGATGTTCCCTTCTCTTCCCACATCGTAAATGTTGACGATGTTGGGATGGGACAGGCTGGCCGCTGCCTGCGACTCCCTTCTGAAGCTGTCTATGAACTTACTGTCGTTGATAAACTGTGGTTTGAGTATTTTTATCGCCACAAAACGATTCAGCAGCTTGTCTTTGGCCTTATATACCACCGACATGCCACCTTCTCCTATCCGCTCGAACAGTTCATATCTGCCTGCCAGAACTTTATTGCTCATAACTTCCTCCTATAATACTCTATATTTTTAAACAAATCACTGTAATGTTGTCTCTTCCGCCAAGTCTCAACGCTTCATCCACCAGTGCGGTGCAGGCGTCGTTCATGTTGTCGTGATCATCCAGGATATCCGCTATCCGCTCCGGAGGGACCTCTCCGTAAAGTCCGTCGGAACACAGGATCAGCATATCGTCTCTGGAGACCTCCAGCCTGTAAAAATCAGGCTCTACCGATATGTCAGCGCCTAAAGCCTTGGTTATCACGTTTTTCTGCTTGTGGTTTTCCGCTTCCTCTTCAGTTATGAGTCCTTTGTCTATCAGCTCGTTGACATATGTATGGTCTTTCGTTATCCTGCTCAGAACTCCTGCCCTGAACAGATATGCTCTGCTGTCGCCTATATTGGCTATATAAGCGGCTCCTTTGAAAATATAGGCCAGCACTATAGTTGTCGCCATTCCCCGGTTATCTCTGTTGACTGTTCCCATGGAATATATCTTCCTGTTGGCGCTGTCTATAGCCTCCGAAAAAAAACCGAATATTTCATCCGGTTCCTTATACTTCTCCAGCCCGTTGTTGTTGACATAGCTGGCTATCTCGCTGACGGCTGTTCTGCTGGCCACCTCTCCGGAGTTGTTGCCGCCTACACCGTCAGCTACTATATATACATCGTGACTCGGTATGACGAAGCACGCGTCTTCGTTCTTTTCACGAACTATTCCCTTGTTACATTTGAATCCGATCTGTACCATCGAGTCTCTGCCCTTTCCGTCCTTTCCACGCTTTTCCGAAGCCTACAGGATGCTTGCTTTTCTGTCCATGACGCATATGAAGAATCCATCCGTCCCGTTAACGTTAGGCAGCAGGAGAGTCCTCTCCACCTTGACGAATTCCGGATGCTTCTTCAGGAACGTATCGGTCACCTTCTCATTTTCCGCCGGGTTTATGGTACATGTGCTGTAGACCAGCCTTCCGCCCGGTTTCACATAATGAGACGAAGCCGAAAGTATGGCCAGCTGCTTCTTCGGCAACAGCGCCATATCTTCAGAAAACGCTTTGTACTTTATCTCCGGCTTCCTTCTGGTGACGCCCAACCCTGAACATGGCGCGTCTACCAGGACTCTGTCAGCCTTGTATATCATCGATGAGTCCACCCTTGTGGCATCCCATGATCTTGTCTCTATATTGGTTATTCCCAGTCTTTTAGCTTCCTTGTCCACGATATCCAGCTTTCTCCTATAGATATCTGAAGCTATTATCTTTCCGGAATTGTTCATCCTTTCCCCTATGGCTGTAGTCTTTCCTCCCGGTGCGGCGCATACGTCCATCACCACATCGCCATGCTTAGGGTCTACCTTCTCAGCCACAAGCATAGAGCTTTCATCCTGAGGTGTGAACATCCCCAGCTTATACATCTCCGTGTCCAGAAGGCCGCTGCCTCTGACGTTCAGCGCGTTCTGACACAGCTTTCCCTCTTCTGCTTCGAAGCCCTGGCTTTCCAGCTTGGATATCAGATCCTTCTTCATCACCTTGAGCCAGTTCATCCTCACGGTAACGGGAGGCGTCTCATTGCCCGCTCTCAGCAGTTCTTCCACGAAATCGGTACTGTAGTATTCCAGCCACATTTCCACTATCCACGGCGCGTAGGAATACTTGACCGACAGATATTTCACCTCATCGTCAGCTCTGTCAGGAAGTCTCAGCTGCATTTTCTTGTTCAGATATTCACGAAGGACTCCGTTGACCAGCCCGCTCTTGCCCCGGCAATATTTCTTCGCCAACATGACACTCTCGTTCACGGCGGCGTATTCCGGCACTGAATTCATGCACCCCAGCTGATAAATACCCATTCTTATTATCGTCAGCTCCGGAAGCCTGACGCTGTCTATACCGTCTGTAAGCAGCTGATCTATATAATAATCCAGCGTCAGCTTGCTCTCCAGCACCCCGTATACCAGTTCACGCACGAATCCCTGTGAGTTCGGCCTGTTGACTATTATCTGATGATTGATAGCCAGATTTGAATACGCCTTTCTCGACTCCACATCCATAAGAGCCAGATAGGCGGTCTTTCGGTTTGCGTCCATTAATTGCGCCCCCTAATCATTAATATCCTGATCAAATTAGCCACCGACGTAGCCAACGCGGCCACATAAGTCATAGCTGCCGCCGACAGCACCTTTTTCGCGCCTCTCATCTCCGCTTCGTCTATTATCCCGAGAGACACCAGTTGTTTTATCGCTCTGCTGCTGGCGTTGAATTCCACCGGCAGCGTTACGGTGTGAAACAGCACTACCGCGGAGAAAAATATGATCCCCAGATCGAATAAAAAATTTCCCGTGGCGGCATTTCCCTGCCAGATTATTATCAATCCTATCAGAAGCAGCGGCCACGATGCCGTGGAAACCAGACTCACCACCGGCGCGATAGCATTCCTGAACCTCAAAAATCCATAGGATGTCCCGTCCTGTATCGCATGACCCGATTCATGAGCCGCGATGCTGACCGATGCTATGGATGTCCCGTTATATACCTGCGATGAGAGTCTCATGACGTCTCTGGACGGATCGTAGTGGTCCGTAAGTCTGCCCGCGACTATCTCTACAGGCACATGGCCCAGTCCGTTGCTGTCAAGGATCATCCTCGCTGCCTGATATCCCGTCATCCCTCTTCTGTTGGCTATCCTTGAATACTTCCTGTATGCCCTGCTCACCTTGGACTGCGCGTAGACAGCGAAAATAATAGCAGGGATCAGTATTATTATCGTAGGATCAAACATACCAAAATACATATATTACCCCTTAGTCTATAATTTTATCTTAAAACCGTTCCAATTTCAATAGAATTGCCTTTTAAATATTCTTTGACGGCAACTCTTTTTTTACCGGGCATCTGTATCTGTGTCACCCTCAGCACGCCGCCTCCGGCAGCCACATCTATACCGTCGCCGCCGACAGCGAGTATAGTTCCCGGCGCGGCGTCGGTGGGGTCCTCCCTGTCTTCCGCCTGCCATATCTTCATCATCTTCTCGCCCAGGTAAGCATACGTCCCCGGCCATGGGTCGAAGGCTCTGACGCTCCTCTCTATCCTGTCCGGGCTCTGAGAAAAATCTATATGTCCTTCTTTTTTGGAAATCATAGGCGCGTAAGTAGCTCTGGCCTCATCCTGCTTTTCCGCCTTTATCTGACCAAGCTGCGGTATCGTCTCCGCCAGCAGCTCCGCTCCCATGACAGCCAGCTCGTCGTGGAGCTGCTGTCCTGTCTTATGATCCACAGGCGTAGAGCGTTTCGCCAGCATATCGCCCGTATCGATACCCTCCGCCATGTACATGATGGTTATCCCGGTCTCCCGATCACCTTCCATGATGGCGCGCTGTACAGGCGCCGCCCCTCTGAAACGCGGGAGCAACGAACCATGTATATTCACACATCCCATGACCGGTATTTCCAGCACTTCCTTCGGGAGTATCTGTCCATACGCCGCCACAGCTATCAAGTCAGGGGCCGTATCCTTCAGCAACCTGAGGAACTCCTGATCCTTTCTCAGCTTCTGAGGCTGTTCCACGCGAAGACCCAGCTCCAGTGCCTTCTCCTTCACCGGCGAGAACTTCACCTTTTTCCCTCTGTCCCTGACTGCATCCGGCTGGGTCACGACGAAAGGTATCTCATATCCCTCCCGGTAGAGCTTTTCCAGAGCCGGGACGGCAAAATCAGGCGTTCCCATATACACTATCCTCATCGATCGTCCTCCGTCTCTTCGTCGTCCTCAGTTATGAGACGCACATCCCTGGCCTTCTGTGTATAAAGTATGCCATCCAGATGATCATACTCGTGACACATGACTGTCGCCGCAAAGCCTTCGAATTCCATTTCCTGCATTTTACCGTTCCTGTCCAATCCCCGAATGGTTATCTTCTCAGGGCGATCTACGATGCCAACATATCCCGGCACAGAAAGGCATCCCTCCTGACTTTCCTGACTCCCCTCCGTCTTTACGATTTCCGGATTGACGAAGTAATATACCTCGTCAGGCTCCGGTTCGGCTACGAAGAGCCGCCTCAGTATCCCCACCTGGGGAGCTGCCAGCCCTACACCTCCGGCCTGCCGCATAGTTTCCACCATATCGTCCAGCATGACCCTTATCCTGTCATTGACATCGTCCACCGGCCTGCATCTCTTATAAAGAGTCTCACTATCCACACCGTCTCTCTCCACTATATTTCTCAACGCCATCGCTTGCACCTCCTAAACAAAACTGTATGGATTGACATCCACAACTGCCGTATACTTTTTCTTCCTGTTCTTCCGGTCCTCCTCCTTAAGCATGCTTATCATTGCCGAATATTCCCTGCGCTTGCCCCTGGCGCACTTTATCAGCATGGAGTACCTGTAGGTATCATTTATTTTCTTCATATAGGCTTCCTGAGGCGGGAACACGCTGCCCCGTTCATCAGGATCCATGACAGCTCTGAGCCTGCCGTACCAGCTCTCCGCTCCCCGCAGGGCCGCTTCCTTGTCTTTCGAGGAGAACACCACCTGGAACATATCGCTGAAAGGCGGATACCCCATATACATCCTCAGTGTTATTTCAGTTTCGAAAAAGCCCTTGTAATCCTGGGCCGCGGCAAAAGTCACCGCATAATGCTCCGGGCTGTACGTCTGTATTATCACCCGGCCCTTCTCATCACCTCTGCCCGCTCTGCCTGCCGCCTGTATTATCAGCTGCAGTGTCCGCTCGGGAGATCTGAAGTCAGGTATATTAAGCGACACATCCGCCGAGATGATACCCACCAGTCCTACATTCCTGAAATCCAGACCCTTGGCTATCAGCTGGGTACCTATCAGGATATGAGTCTTTCCTTTCCCGAATTCCTTCAGCTTCCGCTCCAGCTCTCCCTTTTTCCTGACCGAATCCAAATCTATTCTCTCCGTCACATATCCCGGGAACAGCTGGTTTATGGTCTCTTCCACTTTTTCCGTGCCACTGCCGAAATACTTTATATACTTGCTGCCGCATTCCGGGCACTGATGCGGCGCCTGACAACTGTAGCCGCAGTAATGGCAAACAGTCCGTCCGCTTTCTTTATGGTAAGTCAGTGACAGGCCGCAGGACGGGCATCTGGCTACATATCCGCACTCTCTGCACGAAATGAAAGTGGAATATCCCCGTCTGTTGAGAAACAGCATCACTTGCTTGCCTCTCTCCAGCTCCTCCTTCATAGCCACATACAATTCCCTGCTGATCATCGACCTGTTGCCGGACTTCAATTCGCTCCTCATATCCACCACGCTGACTTCAGGCATGCATACTTTATTATATCGCTCTGTCAGCTCCAACAGCTGATATATCCCGTCTCTGGCCCTGCTGTAGGTGACCACCGACGGCGTAGCGCTTCCCAATATCAGGACTCCGCCGTTGTCCCTGTCCTGGAGTCGTTTGATCGCCACTTCCACAGTATCGTATTTTGGAGTCTGATCAGACTTGTATGTAGCTTCATGTTCCTCATCCATAACTATCAGGCCGATATCCTCAAGAGGAGCAAAAACGGCCGAGCGAGCTCCTATGACGATGTCCACCCTGCCGTCCCTTATCTTCTTCCACTGGTCATATCTTTCTCCCGGAGTCATACGACTGTGGAGGACAGCCATCCTCCCGCTGCCGAACCTGCCGGTGAACCTGTCGATAGTCTGGGTCGTGAGAGAGATCTCGGGGACAAGCACGATGACGTTCTTTCCCTGAGCCAGTGTCTTCTCTGCCGCCCTTATGTAGATCTCCGTCTTACCGCTTCCCGTCACGCCATGTATGAGGAATCTGGCGTGCTTTCCTTCTTCTATGGCCCGTGTTATCTTCTCCAGAGCTTCAGTCTGCTGCTCCGTCAGTTTTTCCACCGGATCCGTTTTATCTTCACGGCCCGCAAAAGGATCTTTTTTTTCTCTTCGTTTGGCCTTTTCTCCCGCCGGCGTAAAGCACCTGACAGCGTCTATATACCGGCACAGATATCTGTTTCTGAGCCACACGGCCGTCCTCATCATCTCCGGTGTGAGAGACACCTCTTCATCCACTTCTTCCACGAATTTCAGTTTTGCCTTCATGTCATCGGCCACGTTGTCCATGACGGAAGCCACGTACCCTTTTCTCAGCCTGTTCCCGTTGGCGAAGGGTACCAACACCCGGCTGCCAACGGAAACACTGTCGTCTTCACACCCGTAGGTATATGGGTTATCAGTGCTGTCACTCCTGTTGTCTACTATAAGATCTATGTATTTCATCCGTTAAAGCAGGAAAATATCGTTTTCCCTGCACTCCTTAACCATCTCCTCAGGCCATATGGATGCCTGGACCTCTCCTATATGAGCTTTTCGCAGGAAGTACATACAAAGCCTGCTCTGCCCTATACCGCCACCTATGGTATATGGCAGCTGTCTGTCCAATATCATCCTGTGAAATTCCATGCTTCTTCTATCGTCAGCGCCCGCCTCTTTCAATTGTCTGTCCATGGCCTTTTCGTCCACCCGTATCCCCATGGAAGATATCTCAAAAGCCCTCTCCAGCACGTCATTCCAGAGGATTATGTCACCGTTCAGCTCCCAGTCGTCGTAATCAGGAGCTCTGCCGTCATGCTTCTTACCGGACTTCAACAGTCCGCCTATCTTCTTGATGAATACCGCACGCTTTTCCTTCGTTATAGCGTCCTCTCTCTCTTTAGGCGTCTTGTCGGGATACATATCCTCCAGCTCCTGGGAAGTTATGAAAAATATCTCGTTTGGAAGCTCAGTCTTCAGTTCATTGTAGAGCCTGTTGACGTAGTCGTTGAGATTCTTGATGGCATTGTAGAGGGTGACCACTGTATCCTCCAGGTATTCCTCGGTCCTGTCCTCCTTATTGATGACCTTTTCCCAGTCCCACTGGTCCACGTATATGGAATGGAGATTGTCCAGCTCCTCGTCGCGCCTTATGGCGTTCATATCGGTGTAGAGTCCGGTTCCCGGCTTGAAGTTGTATTTTCCCAGAGCCATCCTCTTCCATTTAGCCAGAGACTGGACGATCTCTACCTTTTTTTCTCCCATGTCCTTTACTGTGAAGCTGACGGTCCGCTCGACGCCGTTGAGGTTATCATTGAGCCCCGTCTCCGGAGCCACGAACAGCGGAGCCGATACTCTTCTCAGCCTCAGGCCGTAAGCCAGCTCCTGCTGGAAAAAATCCTTTATCTTTTTTATTGCCCGCTGACTCTCCATGTAGTCTATAAACGGCGTGTAATTTTTAGGTATTATGAGTTCGTGCATATCAGTCCTCCCTTTCACGTTTTGAATATATACAACCGCAGTAATTCTGCCTGTACAGTCCGTATTTTCTCGAAAGCTCCACAGAGCGTCTGAATCCATCCTTTTTCTTGAAATCCCTGTCGAGAAACGAAAGATCATATCGAAGCGCCAGCTCTCTTCCCAGCGCGGATATCTGCTTGTAATCCTTGTGGGGGCTTACCGTAAGAGTCGTGCCAAAATAATCGAAACCCATCATGCTGGCGGTCTCCGCCGTCTTTTCCAGACGCTGTCTGAAACAGACTCTGCACCTGGCTCCTCCTTCCGGCTCTCCTTCCAGTCCCTTTACCTCAACAAAGAAATCCTTTGGCCTGTGCGCGCCTTCCATAAACCATATCCGCGTCCTGCCGATGTTTTCCCTGTTGAACTTTTCTATGAATTCCATCTGAGCAGCAAGCCTCTTCTGGTACTCATCCTCTTCCGTTATACATGGATTATAGAAAAATACGGTAACATCGAACTCATCCACCAGTCTCTCCACTACGGCAGTGCTGCACGGTCCGCAGCAGCTGTGCAGCAGAAGCTTCGGCTTATCGGAAAACTCCTTCAGATCATCTCTGAGTATGAATTTTTCCTCGATTTCAAAGAAACACTTGTTACATACAATCATAATGGTTTATTATATCATATAATCAAATCGTTGAAAATGTAGATATCACGAAAAATCGGGGAGGGCAGGCCGCCATGGATAAGGACCGCAAGCCCCTGATCTTCGACACTTCCGACGGTCAGGAGCTGAGGATAAATACCATAAACACATATTTGAAAAAAAGGTTCGGCAAAAAGGTCGTCAAATTGTCTCTGGATGGCGGCTTCACATGTCCTAACCGTGATGGCAGCAAAGGGACAGGCGGCTGTCTGTTCTGTTCCGCCAGTGGTTCCGGCGACATGGCCTCCGGCTCGGGACATATCATGACCGATCTGGATCAGCAGATAGAGCTGCTGTCGGACAAATGGCCCAAGGCCCGATATATAGCGTATTTCCAGAGCCACACCAATACATATGCTCCTGTAAACGAACTGAGGAAAAAATTTTATGCTGCCCTGGATCATCCCAACGTCATAGGCATCGCCATCGCCACACGGCCAGACTGCCTTCCTGAAGATGTGCTGGAACTGCTGTCAGAAATCAACGACAGTACCTTCATGTGGGTGGAGTTGGGGCTCCAGACCACTTTTCGCCATACCATGGAGAGGATGAATTTGTGCTACAGCCTGGACGATTACGACAACGCGGTGGAAAAATTGGCATCAAAGGGGATCCGGACAGTTACTCATCTGATACTTGGGCTGCCCGGAGAAACGGAAGAAATGATGTTGGATTCCATCAGATATGTCTGCAAGAAAAAAATATTCGGGATCAAGCTCCACATGCTGAACCTGGTTAAAGGCTCACAGATGGAATACCTGTATCCCGATTATGTTTCCTTTGAGACTATAGATGATTATGTGGATCTGGTCATATCCGCCCTGGAACTGATACCCAGCGAGATGACTGTCCACAGGCTCTCCGCCGATGCGCCTCGTTCCACTCTCATCTCTCCTGCCTGGAGCTACAAAAAACGAACTGTCCTCAACCAGATACACAGAGAGCTGCGTCTGCGGAACACATGGCAAGGCAGATGCATCAGCCGGGACGCCGCCGTCACTCCTTAGGGCCTATACGCCCCTCATTGTAATGCTTCCTGCACAACGAGACATACATGTCGTTGCCTCCTACCATTATCTGTTCCCCACTTTTAGTGAACTTTCCATCTATGACACGTGCCACCATGGTGGCCTTTCTGCCGCACCAGCAGATAGTCTTTATCTCCTCTATCTTATCGGCGTATATCAGCATATAATACGACCCCTCGAAGAGCTCATTTTTAAAATCGTTCTTGAGTCCGTAAGCCAGGACCGGTATGTTGAAGCTATCAACTATCTCCACCAGTTCCTCCACATGATGCTTTTTGAGGAACTGACACTCGTCGACCACCACACAGTCTATGGTCTTTTTATCGTTTTCCTTCATGAATAGCTCCAGGATATTGGTGTCATCATTGACCACCGTAGCTTCTCTGCTGAGTCCGACTCTCGACGTTATTCTGCCTCTGCCATATCTGGTATCAGTGCTGGGTACCAACGCCAGCACCCTTTTCCCTCTTTCCTCATAGTTATACGCAACCTTTATGACTTCTATGGATTTACCGGCGTTCATCGTGCTGTATCTGTAATATAACTGTGCCATTTTCCTTCTCCTTACACTGACATCATATCATGTTCATCATCCGTACATCTGTATCCCGACTGCGATCCCCGCAGATATCACGCTTCCCAGACAGATAATCGCCAGAGCTTTAGGAAACGACATCCCCAGCGTCGCGGCTGCCGCCGAGCTGATCCACGGAGCTGCCGGCAAAAAAGGTATCATCGCGATGACCAGTACTATGATCCCGCTCAAAATATCTCTGACCTTTTTCTCTACCTTTTCGGCGATGCCCAGACGTCTGGAGAGTGCGCCCAGGACCAACAGGAGAAAAGGCACAGGCAGCAGCCCGCCTATAAGTGTCGCGCCACAGCTCTGCCACACAGACAGCTCCAGCTGACTGCCCAGCTCCACGCCGCCTCCGATACTGCTTATGGGCATGATCGAATAGCAGAACACATCAAAAATCTCCATTTCCATATCCTCCCCCTGTAACTTTTCCTGTCTCTATTATTTATCGCTCAAAGAAAAAATAATCCCTCGGACATAGTCAGCAAGAGATTATCTTTATTAAGTAAGTGGTGCCCAGACTCGGAATCGAACCAAGGACACGGGGATTTTCAGTCCCCTGCTCTACCAACTGAGCTATCTGGGCAAACTACTTATCAATATTATATGGTGGGCCATCAGGGACTTGAACCCCGGACCTGCCGGTTATGAGCCGGACGCTCTGACCAACTGAGCTAATGGCCCAACTATTGTCGGATAATGGTCGGGGTGGCAGGATTTGAACCCGCGGCCCACTGGTCCCAAACCAGTTGCGCTACCAAACTGCGCTACACCCCGTTATCGGTTTAGTTACTTGGCAGGGGCAGTAGGATTCGAACCCACGGCACGTGGTTTTGGAGACCACTGCTCTACCAACTGAGCTATACCCCTACACGACTGCGAATGCGATCTGCTCAATCACTTCGCAATAAATGGCGGAGAAGATGGGATTCGAACCCATGCGGCCCTTGCGAACCCTAACGATTTAGCAAACCGTCCTCTTCAGCCTCTTGAGTACTTCTCCAGGCTAAAACTAAACTCTTTATCTTATACTTTATTGATTCCGCGGCAACCGCCAGTCAGTTCTGACGCGTGAGGCGAAGCTGCGTCCCGACCCTCTCGTTTCCTATGTGGCGGAGAGGGTGGGATTCGAACCCACGGCCCCTTTCGGAGTCACTGGTTTTCAAGACCAGCTCCTTAAACCACTCGGACACCTCTCCATGTCCGATACTTGCATGATCGCCGCGGTATGATATGGTGACCCATCGGAGATTCGAACTCCGGACACCTTGATTAAAAGTCAAGTGCTCTGCCGACTGAGCTAATGGGTCACGCGTGGCTGGGGTAGCAAGATTCGAACTTACGAATGCTGGGATCAAAACCCAGTGCCTTACCGCTTGGCGATACCCCAAAATATTGGTGAGCCCACAGGGATTCGAACCCCGGACACACGGCTTAGAAGGCCGTTGCTCTATCCAGCTGAGCTATGAGCCCTTAAAAAATTGGAGCGGATGATGAGAATCGAACTCACGCCATCAGCTTGGAAGGCTGAGGTTCTACCATTGAACTACATCCGCACATTTGGAGCGGAAGACGAGATTCGAACTCGCGACCCTCGCCTTGGCAAGGCGATGCTCTACCCCTGAGCCACTTCCGCATATATTGGTCGAGGGAGGTGGATTCGAACCACCGAAAGCTCAGCTAACGGATTTACAGTCCGCCCCCTTTGGCCACTCGGGAATCCCTCGATAAAGTCTGCTTTGCTATTATAACATATTTTTAATAAATGTCCAGTACTTAATTTAACACTATGGAAGTTTTTTCTCCCGCAGCATCTCCTCGCTGTGCCGGACTCTGCCAGCTGCTGGAGCCGGCGGAGGGAATTACACATATGCTTCGCATCTGCCGTCCTTGCCGCTGCGTTACCGCGGCTACGGACATCTCGCTGCTCGAAAGTCCACCGGACTTTCTCGCAATGCTCGGGCCCTTTCGGATCCGATCCCCTCTTTTGGAGCTGGCGGAGGGAATCGAACCCCCAACCTGCTGATTACAAATCAGCTGCTCTACCGTTGAGCCACGCCAGCATGTGTCGTGTCCTTCCAGAAAATTGGCGATCCGGAACGGGCTCGAACCGTCGACCTCCAGCGTGACAGGCTGGCATTCTAACCAACTGAACTACCGGACCGCATCGTCGTCTTTTAGAGATAATTGGTGGGCGCTATAGGGCTCGAACCTATGACCCCCTGCTTGTAAGGCAGGTGCTCTCCCAGCTGAGCTAAGCGCCCACGTTCTCCAAAATATTCTGCTTGACACATTTATTTACTATACAGTATAAGTTGTAATATGTCAATATTTTTCTAAACTTTTTCCAAAATTTTTTTCTCTTCCAGTACATGTGCCGTACCGGATGTGATATTGGAAATCAAATCCGCGACATTCTCCTTTTGCTCCGGAGTCGTCATGATATCCATCGTCACTTTATCAGCGTACGATATTTCTCCTATCGTGAACTCCGCCGTCTCATCTCCGCTGTCCGGCAGCCGCTTTTTCGCCATGTTCTGCACTTTTGCCAAAAAAGTATAGTCCATTCTGACTTTCATAATCCATATCTCACAGACGCGGCATATCCCGGCTGCTTCTATCCCCAGCTTGGCACTTCCTGTATATGCCCTCACCAGACCGCCTGTACCAAGTTTTATCCCACCAAAATATCTGGTGACGACCACTGCTACGTCAGTTATCCCTTCGCTCACCAGCATCTGCACTATAGGGGCTCCCGACGTGCCTTGCGGCTCTCCGTCATCGCTGGCCCACTGTATCTGGGATTTATCTCCTATCACCATAGCCGGTACGTTATGGGTAGCATCTTTATATCTGCTTCTTATGGAAGCCACGAATTGGTCAGCCTCCTCCCGGGAAGAAACAGGCTTCACATGAGTTATGAATCTGGAACGCTCCACCACTTGCTCCGCTTCCGCTTCTTTCCTCACTGTTTTATATAGTTCCATGCTATTCCTCTCCGTTGATCTCGAATTTTCTGTATTTCTGATAATCACCGGGATCGAAGCTGCCTTCCAGCATCGTCCCTTCCGGCTGGTACTCGATGGCTGTTATCTCCCCATTTTCACAAAGATACGATGTCACCGCTCCTTTGTCATAAGGTATCCTCAGCCTGGCATGCTTTCTGTCTCCGAACAGCGCCTCCTTTATAGCCGAAAGAAGATGATCCATATTTTCCCCGGTCCTTGCGGAAATATATACAGCCTCATGGCCGCTCACATCCAGTGGTCTCTCGTCGGCCAGATCCATCTTGTTATAAGCCATGATCTTCCTCTTTCCCCCGGCTCCCAGTTCGTCTATGACCTTGTTCGTCACCTCTATCTGGAAGTCTCTGTTCTCATACGAGCTGTCCACTGTGTGTATGAGCAGATCCGCGTCTTTGACTTCCTCCAGGGTGGATTTGAACGCTTCCACCAGGCCATGAGGCAGCTTGCTGACAAAGCCCACCGTGTCTATCAAAATGAACTCGCATCCTTGCTCGACAGCTATTTTCCTGTGCTTAGTGTCCAGCGTAGCAAATAGCATGTCCTCCGACTTTACCAGCTTGTCGTCTCTTTCTGTCAGGGAAAGAAGACTGTTCATGATGGCCGACTTTCCCGAATTGGTATATCCCACCAGCGCCGCCACAGGCAGCCGCGACTTGTCTCTGCCGGCTCGCTGGATCTGCCTGTTGAGTCCGGCTTTTCTCAGCTCCGCCTTTATATCATCTATACGCCTTGCGATGTGACGCCTGTCGGTCTCCAGCTTCTTCTCTCCCGGGCCCCTTGTTCCTATTCCTCCTCCCAGGCGTGACAATGCCTTTCCGAATCCTGTAAGCCTGGGCAGTCTATATTGAAGCTGAGCAAGCTCTACTTGCAGCTTCCCTTCCACTGACGTGGCTCTGTCAGCAAATATATCCAATATCAACACTGTCCTGTCGATTATCCTCGCACCTGTAGCCTCCTCCAGATTCCGCATCTGTACGCCCGAAAGCTCCTCGTTGAAGACAATGGTGTCCGCTTCCATAGCAGAACACATCTCCGCCAGTTCCTGTACTTTGCCTTTCCCTATCAATGTTGCTGTATTGGGTTTTTCCAACGCCTGGATCACACGACCCAGCACCTCTATGCCATCTGCCTCCGCCAGACCTTCCAGTTCATCCATCGAATAGGAAATATCATCGTCCAGCCGTATGCCGACGATGATGGCCCTGTATTCCTCTTTCACGATCTCGTTGTTTTCGTTGAATCTAAGCATAATCCTATATTACCACACTTTTCATCACGTTACATCCAAAATATCCTCTTCAGGCACCTGTACAAAGCTGTCCGGGACCTCTCCAAGTATCACTGTCTCCGCCAACAGCACAGTGGTAGATGTATCGAAAGTCCTTGAGCAGAAGGGAGCCATGACCTTGACACGACAACTGAGCACTATGTATATCTTGTACTTTGTCTGATTTATAGCCTGTTCCTCAAATTCCGTCCTGAAATCAGTCGACAACACGCTGAGAGGCACCACTGCCAGATCCATGTATGGCCCTGTCTGAGAAAAAAGTTTGCTTCCGAAGAGAGAACCTACCGGCACCTCCAGCGTCTCCTCATCCATCTCCCTGAAAGCCTGCTGCAAGCATCCCGTCAGCTCCGTCATCATGACATTTATGGCGATAGAATCGGCCTGCACCATCTCCGCCCTCCCGGATTCATCCTTCTTGACTATGAAAAAGTCCTTCTGTGGATCTTCCTTGCCGAACTGTTCTGTCAATGCCTTGTTGACTGCCCTGGACACCAGGACTTCCGCCCTCATCCTGGACACATCTTCCAGGTTAGGCTCTATTATCACTTCCACCCACAGCAGTATACCGGTAAATATCATGGCTGCCGCCAGCGCCAGAGCCGCCGCACCTCTTAATATGCCGCTCTTTCTTTTTCCCCGTTTCCTATACATGTCTCCCTCCGTCAGGCGGCCGGCTCCATCAGTTCCGGATGACGCTCCGCCCGGCAGAAAGGTTTTCCCATCGAAAAACTCCTGCCATTGCATCATATGCACGGCAGGAGTCCCTTGTCACAATTACGCTTTTAGTATCATCTCGCTATATAGTCATCTTATTGAGCTCATCTTTGAACTTGGAATTAGTTATTTTTATCCTCGTACCCTTCATTCCGAGAGATCTGGATTCCACCACTCCGGCGCTTTCCAGCTTCCTGAGAGCATTGACTATCACCGATCTGGTTATTCCTGATCGATCGGCTATCTTACTTGCCACAAGCAAACCCTCGTCTCCATCCAGCTCGGCAAAGATCTGCTGAACAGCTTCTATCTCTGAATAGGAAAGAGTACCTATGGCCATCTGTACCATAGCTATCTCTCTCTCCTCCTCCTCGCGTTCGAGAGACTTTCTTCGCTGTATCTCCATCCCGACTATAGTGGCTCCATATTCGCCTATTACCAGATCTTCCTCCTCAAATGAAGGGGAATATCGGGTCAACACCAGAGTCCCCCATCTTTGTCCTCCTCCCAGGATCGGGATTATGGTGTGGAGCTTGTCCGCCGTGTCATAATCATACTTGAATATCCTGAGAGCTTCATCTCCCGACAAATTAGCCGTCGTCTCCCTGACTCTCATCAGCTCTTCGTTATACTCTTCAGGAAGCACTTCCGATCCGGTCTCCGTATCGGATATGGCCATACTGTCGGATTTGCTCTTGTATCCCACTCCTATGACTTTTCCGTGCCTGTTGGTTATATAGACGTTAGCATCCATAAATTCGCTCATCAGCTCACACATCTCATTAAAAGAGAATGCTCCCGTCGGACTCTCCTGAAGCATCCAGTTCAGCTTCCTTATCTTCTTTAAAATATCTCCCATCTTATTACCTCATTATTTTTACTTGAATTTTTTTACATATTTAAGAATATTTTTATTATATCCCTTTGAGTCCAATAACACAATACATTTTTTTGATTTTTCAAAAAAATATTGTATTTTCACAAAAATTACACAAAGATGCTGTTTCGTTTTAACTTTTCTTAGTGAAATAATTGTAATTTTTGTAAAACTCAACAAAAAGCTCCATAGATACCCGAATCCGCGCAGATACATATGGAGCTTTCCATAAGCAATTTTTTACAATATATATTTATCGACATCAGCTTCCGGTCACTGTCAAACGGCACTTCCGACAATCTCGGGTATCTCTCCCTTACCTGCATCGCATCA
>UQRM01000035.1 GCA_900543485.1 uncultured Eubacterium sp.
GGTCAGGGCACAACTCTGCCGTAACTATCTTTACACCTTTCCACTCGCAAAGCTGCCTAAGAATTTTCCCTACCGCTATCTTTTTCTCACCATAAAAAACCATTCTCCGATATTTCGGCGCAAAGACTATGTGATATTTGCAATTCCATTTTGAATGCGCTAAACTATTTATGTCGTTAAGACTCATTTAATTTTCCTCCTGTTAAACTTTATTGCAGTTGCCAGACCGCGATTTTAGTTTAACAGTTGGAAAATTATTGTTCAAACGCATAGCTTCAACGAACCCCGTGTCTAACACGGGGTTTTCCTTATACAAAAAAACATCAACGCCGCGGAGTCGAAGACTGCTCCGCGGCGTTGATGCCAAATATTTTCAGTTTTCTTCAGTCTGTAACAGAAAGAAAAGGATTCTTCCGTATCCAGTCTTGCTCCTGGCTGTAATCCGGTCCGTGGAAATCAGAGCCTCTCGTTATCCACAGGCCGTGGCGATGGGCCATCCCGGCAAAACGGCCGGCCTGCTTTTCATCCTGGTCCGGATGATAGCATTCCAGTCCGCCAAGCCCCTGATCCGCCAGGCTGACCACCAGCTTTTCCACAGCTCGGTAAAAATCCTCGGATCCGGTGATCCCCATGCCTTTTATCTGTATGGGATGAGCCAGGACTGGGATCCCGCCGGCTCCTCTTATCAGCGATATAGCCTCAGAGGATGAGAAGGGTTCCTTTTTCACGGCCCTGGCCCGGCTGCTCTCCAGGAACCGGCCGGGACTGAAGGCTTCCCGGTAGTCGGCGATATACCCTTTTTCCACCATGGCGCGGGCGATGACAGGCTTCCCCACGTAGCCGCCGGGGTGTCGCTCCTTCAGCTCGCTCAGCGACAAAGGATATCCCATATCCGTCAAAGCCTTCAGCAGCCCTTCGTTACGACGCTGTCTGCGCCTGTCCAGCTCTTTCATCACACGCCTGAAATCCCTGTCCTCCAAATCCATGCCATATCCAAGGATGTGAAGATCAACGCCTTGTTCCGTCTCCGTATCCAACTCTATGCCGGGGATGACCCGCACGCCGTTTTTCCGTCCGGCATCGACAGCTTCTTTCACACCACCAATACCATCGTGATCCGTTATGGCGATGTCTGAATATCCCATTTTCCCGGCTTTTTCCACTATGGCCCCCGGACTGGACTGACCGTCAGAATAATAAGTATGGATGTGAAGATCGGCTTTCCCCATATCAATCATCGATAATTTCATACCACTCACTTGCGCTGATACAGCAAATCTTCCGCGATCTCGTCAGAAGCAGCCTTCCCTTTGATAGCTTCCACCAGAGCAAGGGCGAATTCCATGGCGAGAGCCGGGCCTCGTCCCGTGATGATATTGCCGTCCACCGTCACGGCAGCGCCTGTAGCCTGCGCCCCGGTCAGAGTATCTTCCATGCCGGGATAAACAGTCGCCTTCTTTCCTTCTATGATGCCGCAGTGTCCCAATATCATCGGCGCGGCGCAGATGGCCGCCAGCTTCTTACCGTTCTCGGCGAAACACTTTATGTGCGTCAGCAGCCCTTCATGAGCCTGCAGGTTGGCAGCTCCCGGCATCCCGCCCGGCAGCACTATCATCTCACAGTCCTCGTACTCCGCGTCCTCATAAAGGATGTCCGCCGTTACCGGCACACCGTGAGTCCCTGTAACAACTCTATTTCCCGTTACGGACACGGTCTGCACATCTATTGATGCCCGTCTGAGCACATCTACAGCCGTCAGCGCCTCTATCTCTTCAAACCCTTCTGCCAAATGGACATATATCATATATCATCTCTCCTCTCTGAAATAATTGTTGCCAAGATCAGCCGGAGGCTGACTTTCTTTTTTCTTCTTATATGTACTGAATATGACTATCAGTATGGTCGCCACGTAAGGGATCATATCCACCAGGTACTGAGATACGTTGAATCCCATGGCCTGGAGCCTGAGTCCCAGGATGCTGAGGCCGCCGAAGAGGGCCGCGCCGAAAAAACCTTTGATAGGATTCCACGCCACGAATATTACCAGGGCTACCGCTATCCAGCCGCGGCCGTTGACGATATTCTCCTGCCATATGGGCATCCTCACCAGGGAAAGATAGGCGCCGCCCAGACCGCATAGAGCTCCCCCTATCAGTATATGGATATATTTGTAAAGAGCGACATTTATGCCGGAGGCGTCAGCCGCCGCATTGCTTTCGCCCAGGGCTTTGAGATTCATCCCCATCCTGGTCCTGTACATGTACACGGCTGCCAGCCCGCACATTATGTAGCTGAGGTATACGAACAGGTCCTGCTGGAAGAATACAGGTCCGATGAACGGGATATCTCCCAGAACAGGTATGGATATCTTTCCAAAGAAAGATATCACCGAAGACGGTGCGCTCATCCCCAAAAGAGGCTGTCCCACAAACTGAGCATAGCCTGTGCCGAATATGGTCAAAGTGAGCCCGCATACTATCTGATTAGCCCTCAGGGTCACAGTCAGTATAGCATAGATCAGCGCCCCCGCAGCTCCCGTCACTGCTGCCGCCAATATGGCCACCACAGGGCTTTCCGTATTCATAGCTGCCAGGAATCCCATCACGGCACCTATCAGCATCATGCCCTCAACCCCCAGATTGGTGCTCCCTGATTTTTCAGTTATCAGCTCGCCCAGCGTGGCGAAGACCAGCGGTGTTCCCGCAACCACACATGCCGCAAGAAAATCTGTCATGACTACGCCACCTCCTCTTTGTTTCTGCCTATGTGAACCTTATATCTCATGAAAAACTCGCTTCCCAATATGAAGAACAATATCAGTCCCTGTACTATATCAGCTACGGAGCTTGAGACTCCCAGAGCTATCTGTATATAATCACCGCCCTGCAGCAATACAGCGAAAGCTATACATATGATAAAGGCCGAGACAGCGTTGAGCTTGGAAAGCCATGCCGGTATTATGGCTGTAAAACCGTAGTTGTTGGCGATACCGTACACCAAAGTTTTCTCAACGGCTGAAGCCTGTATCATCCCCGTGATGCCGCAGAGGCCTCCCGAAACTATCATGGCCGTTATTATTATACGGCTTATGTTCATTCCCGCATACCTGGCCGTCTCTATGCTTTCTCCTACCACGGCTATCTCATAGCCCTTCTTGGTATGCTTCATGAAGAAGTACACGGCCACCGTCGCCAGTATGGCAAAGATCCAGCCTATGTGAATACCTCCCAAAACGGGGAGCCTGGCGCTGTCCGGGAACATCTCTATTCTCGGGAACCCATTGACCGACGGATCTCTCCACGGTCCGTACTGAAGATATGTGACGAACTTGATGGCCACGTAATTCATCATCAGCGTGAATATCGTCTCGTTGGTCCCCAGCTTGGCCTTGAATATGGCCGGTATGAAGGCCCATATGCCGCCGCACAGAGCCGCAGCCGCCATCATCAGCAGCATCATCAGTGGCTGAGGTGTATCAGGGCTCAGGTTGAGGGCTATCCATGTGGCTCCCAGAGCTCCCATGGTTATCTGGCCCTCGGCGCCGATGTTCCAGAATTTCATCTTAAAAGCCACTATTATGCCCAGCGATGTGATTATCAGCGGAACCGCCTTGACGATCGTCTGCTTTATCCTCAACTCTGTCCCCACAGCTCCCAGGATAACTTCCTTGAAGATATGGAAAGGATTCAGGCCGAATACGGCCAGTATGATGCCGGCAAACACCATGGAAAGCAATACGGCCAGCACCGTTATCATTATCTCCTTGCTCTTTGGCAGGTCGTCCCGCTTGGTCAGTCTTATGAAGTTCATCACGCGCCCACCTCCTCACCAGCGCCGTCAAGGGATTTTCCCGTCATCAGCAGTCCTATGTCTTCCTTCGTCACCTTGTCCGGATCCACTATGCCTGTCACCTCACCGTGACACAGCACTACGACCCGATCGCACAGATCCATCAGCACGTCCAGATCTTCTCCTACGAACAGCACACCTACTCCCGCCGCTTTCTGCTGATTCAGCAGCTCATAGATCTTATAAGAAGCACCGATATCCAGCCCTCTGACAGGATATGCTGTTATCAGCACTCTGGGAGACGAGTCTATCTCTCTCCCCAGCAGCACCTTCTGGACATTGCCTCCTGACAGCTTCTTCACCGGAGTATATATGCTGGGAGTCTGTATATCCAGCTCCTTCACGATCTTCTTGGCCTTCTCTATACAAGGCCCTCTGTGAAGGATGAAGCCCGGTCTGTTCTGGTAGTCCTTGAGGATTATGTTGTGAACGATATCCATTCCTCCTACCAGTCCCATCCCCAATCGATCCTCAGGTATGAAGCCCATCCTTATACCCAGCTTTATGATATCACGGGGAGTCTTCCCCACTATGTTCTCTCCGTCGAAGAATATACGTCCCTTCTGGGTCTTCACCAGTCCCGCGATGGCCTCGCACAGCTCCTTCTGGCCGCTGTTGGCTACACCGGCCACACCGACGATCTCGTGGGAATTTATATCGAAACTAACGCCTGAAACAGCCTCCTTGCCTTCTCCGTTGAGAACGGTGATCTCATCCAGCTGCAGCAGCGGCTTCTTATCGCTGAACTTCTTCTTTTCTATGGAAAGATCCACCTTCTTGCCTACCATCATCTCGATGAGATCGGAGACTTCCGTTTCTCCGGTGACGACAGTTCCGATGGAGCGGCCTTTCCTCAATACCGTAACTCTGTCGGATATCTCCATCACCTCGTTGAGCTTGTGGGTGATGATGACCACAGAACATCCCTGCTCCTTCATGTTCCGAATCACCCGGAAGAGCTTCTTTATCTCCTGAGGAGTAAGCACTGCTGTAGGCTCATCCATTATCAGTATCCTGGCGCCGCGGTACAATACCTTTACTATCTCCAGAGTCTGCTTTTCCCCTACCGACATATCGTAGACTTTCTTATCTGGATCTACATCGAGACCATATCTGTCGGAAAGTTCCTTTACCTCTTTGGCCAGCTTCTTCCCGTGAACGAAAAAGCCGGCAGGCTGTCCTATGATGACGTTTTCTTTGGCCGTCATTACGTCCACCAGCTTGAAATGCTGATGGATCATCCCTATCCCCAGCCTGATGGAATCCTTCGGAG
Organism: uncultured Eubacterium sp.; assembly: GCA_900543485.1. Taxonomy (GTDB): domain Bacteria; phylum Bacillota; class Clostridia; order Peptostreptococcales; family Anaerovoracaceae; genus Lentihominibacter; species Lentihominibacter excrementipullorum. The sequence continues at coordinate 5,123 of UQRM01000035.1, forward strand.
ACGAAAACCGAACTTCCTTTCCGTCTATCCTTATCTGTCCCGTATCCGGGGTATATATCCCTGCCAGCATGTTCATCAGCGTAGATTTCCCTGCGCCGTTTTCACCCAGGAGCGCGTGGACTTCTCCCTTTCTTACCGACAGGTCCACCGCGTCGTTGGCCTTATGGGCGCCGAAGCTCTTGCTGATATTTTTCATTTCGATTGCAAGATTCTGCTCCACTGTATTCCTCCGTACATTGCATCGTTGTTTTCCGCATAAATAGTATAAGGGGAACTGAGCTGTTCCCCTTATTAATATACCATATTATGTCTTCCTTTTGAAAGATTTTAATCGTATGGCCCGATATTTAGTTGGAAGTGGCTGTCACGCCTTCCACTTCCTTGTTTATCTGCCAGATTTCCTCATCTGTCAGCGTCTGTCCTTCCTCACAGAGAAGAGTGCCGTCGGAGTATCTTATCTCTCCGGAGAACACTTCGAATTCACCGTTCTCCATCTGCTCCTTCACGTCGTTTATCTGCTGAGCCACATCTTCAGGAACCGCAGACCCCAACTCGTCGAGACAGATCATGCCATCGGCCATGGAGCCGTAGTAGCTGAAAGGCTGATTACCTGACGGAGCAAATTCCCCGTTCAGCACTTTTTCAAATGTGGAGGAGAAGTAACCTTCTATATCCCAGTAAGGAGCCGTTATATAATAATCTCCCGCTACATTGTTGGCAACGTTCCAACCTGTGGTATAAACGCCTGCCTCCGAGGCAGCCAGCTGTGTAGCCGTGGAATCGGCGTGATACGTCAGTACGTCGCAATCCGCCGCGATCAACTGCTCTGCTCCCGTTCTCTCGATCTCGGCATCGCCCCACGTATTGATGTAGATGACTTTGACTTCGATATCAGGGTTTATGGCCTGAGCTCCCAGCGTGAAGGCATTGATACCTATCTGTACTTCAGTGTACGGGAACGCTGCCACGTATCCCAGGACTCCCGTCTCACTTACGGACGCCGCTGCCATACCACTGAGATATCTGGCCTCCTCCATGGAGCCGAAGAAGTTCTCAAGATTGGTCTCATTCTGATAAGATCCTGAGAAATGCAGGAACGTGATATCGTCATAGTCTCCCGAATTGGCCAGCTCGTTGAGGACCTCTCCGTAGCCGAAGGAGCATCCTACGATTATGGTGCATCCCTGATCGACGAAGTTGGTCACTGCGTCTCTTATTGCCTGCGCGTCGTTCTCACCCAGGTTTTCCTTGATGAGCAACTCCAGATCGTTGGCTTCCGCCGCCGCTTCCAGGGCCTCATTCATGCTTTGGGTAAAGCCTCCATCGTTGACATTACCGATGTAGAGGGCGCCTACCTTTCCGCTGCCGCCTGAGGAATCTTCACCGCCGCCAGCGATTCCACGGTATAGCCCTTTTCTCTGAGTCTGCGGCTGCCTCCCTGGAATCCTTTCTCAATGACCGCGCCTATGCCGATCACCTTTCCTCCGGCCTGCCCGACTATCTCCGTAAGCGCCATAGACGCTTCTCCATGAGCCATGAAGTCATCGATTATGAGAACTTTCTCGCCGGCCGTCAACAGATCCTTGGCTACCCTGAATTTGGAAACGGTCCCCTTGGTGAAGGATCTGGCATCCGCCTCATAAAATCCGTCATTCATCGTACTCGGCCTGGCCTTCTTGGCAAACACCACCGGCGGATATCCAAAGCACGGCGCCGTAAGACATGCCACAGCAATACCGCTGGCTTCCACCGTCAGTATCTTATCGATCTCGCTGTCCGCGAACCTCTTCCTGAACTCGGCTCCGATACGCTCCAGGAACCCGATATCCAACATATGATTGAGAAAGTGATCCACCTTCACTATCTCGGTGCCTATGGCGACACCCTCATTCAAAATCTTTTCCTTTAATTCTTTCATCGCCGGCTGATAATTATTTTTCGTCCTTGAACAGTTCTTCCAGTCCTTCAAAAGAGATCTCACCTGTCTCCTCCGCAGCCTTTTCGTCACTTCCAGCCACTTCCTGTGGAAGGTCTCCCACCGCTGCGGCTGCCTGACCAGGAGCGGCCTCCGCTTTATCATCTTTCAGCTCAGGAAGATCTACTTCTATGTCTTCCAGCTTCAGCTCCTGTGCATCTTCCACCGATGCCGCGCCAGCTGCAGACGCAGAAGCGCTATCAGCCTCCACTGTCACATGCTCAGGCATAAGATCTTCAAGTCTCAGTCCGCCGGTCTCCCCTTCAGATCCAGTCTCGACCGCCGCTGCAGCCGCCGGTGCCGTTTCCTCAGCTGCCTCCGGCTGAATCTCAACAGGAGCTGCCGGTATCTCCGCCGCTGCAGGCTCGTCCATATGTATCTCCGGAAGCTGCTCATCCGGAACGTTTATTTCTTCAACGCCTTCGTCCATTACAGGGAAATCGACAGCTTCAGGAGTATCGTTCACTGTCCATACGGAACCTTCATCATCTGCCAGCTTGCTTTTGAGGCTGTCCACTCGTCCCGCCGTGCGAAGGATATTGGTCTTTATCTCAGCAAACTCTTCCTCCATGGCGTTTATCTGCTGCTTATACTTATTCTTGAGAGCCTCAGCCTTTTCCTTTTCAGCCTGTACCTCGGCCTTCATGGCCGCCTTTTCCGCTTCAACGGCCTCTCTCGAAGCATTGAGTTCCCTGGTGATGGCCTCCTTCTCGGATTCCATACCGTTTCTCATCTGCTCCAGCTCCTTCTCCTGCTTGGCGACCTGATCCCTGCCCTCCGCAAGGATCGTCTCGACCTCCGTCTTCGCCTGGTTGATGATCTCGTTGCTGCTCTTCTTCGCCTCCATGATCAGACTGACATACAGCTCGTTGTTATCGTCATATTTCTGATATCTTTCTCTGAGTTCGTTTATCTCGCCTTCATAGGCGTTCTCCAGTTCCTCTATATTATTCTCATACAAATCGCACAGCTGCTGCATGCATTCGTATACATCGTCTTTATCGAATCCCCCTTCAGCGTTCTTCCTGATGTTCATATTTTTAAGGAGACCGATAACCGTTTCCCGTCTCTGCTCAGTTAAGGCGCTCTTATTCATTTCCGTAACCTCTTTTTCTTCTCATTTTGTTATAAATATGAAAATAATTGCTTATATTATAACATCATTCAACCGGTTTGTCTTCCTTTATTTGTAATTATATCGCATTTTTTATTGACTTTTCATGGTCAAAAAGGTTACCATAAAAAAAAGGCCTTTGAAAAAGAGCTTGAAATTCTCATGAAATTTATACAAAGTTGAGGTCATTATCATGAAAACTATCGAAATAATATCAGGAGAACAAAGAGCGACATTCACGACGAGATCCGTCACATTCGATGGGAAAGAATTCCTTTACATCAACATGACCGACGTGTCGAACGATCCCGATGCATGTGTCTATACATTTACATATGACAACGAAATAAAGCTGCTGCCTTACGAGGCGAAGGACGCGGCTGTTCTCAACGCCATATTCGGCCAGGTAATGGGCATGGCCGCGAAAAAGGCCACCGGAAAAGCTAACGGTGCGCCTGCCTCCAAAAATGCGGCAGATACAGTCCCAAGCAGCACTGCTGCCGAAACAAAAACAATGTCGACACCGGAGCAACCGGAACAGGCAGCGCCTGATGATACCGGAACGTCCGAAGCACCGCAGACCGGCTCTCCAGGCGACCTCCAGTCGCCGGATGGACAATCGCCGGACAGACAGACAGCGGACGGGCAGGAAACCGTACCGCTCAACGAGAAGGAGGCAAAGAAAGCCGAAAAGGAACGGCGCAAGGAGGAGAAACGCAGAGAAAAAGAGAGGAAGAAGGCCGAGAAAGCTGCCGCTAAAGCCAGGAAGGCAGAAGGAAATGAGGATCCGGCTGTCATGACTGCCAGTCAGGACGCCGATGTCAATGCCGTATCCGACGGTGCTTCCCCTCAGGATGCCGCCGCCAGTGAAAGCGACGAGGCCGCCAATGACACGATCAGCGAGGTTGTCACAGGAAGTGAAATTCCCGGCACAGTCACAGACGACGGAACTGTCACAAGCAACGACGCAGGCGAGGGTCCGGAAGAACAGGAAAAGAAGAGCGAAAGATTTTCTCTCTTCAAAGATGTCGACGATGAAGATGAACGTGCGGAAAAGAGCGCCAAGTTCAAAAAATCCATCATAATATTCGCAGCGGTGGTCGCTGTGATAGCGATACTTGCACTTATCTACTTCTTCGTGTTCGGGACCAGCGACGATCCTTCGTCCATCAATCCTTCATCGACAAATTCGCAGACGTATGATGATATCGACGAACTGATAAACGATCTGCAGTAAACACAGTGATCATATACAAGAAACAGACAGAAATATGGCTGCCTCACCGATGAGATCTTCCCGTCGGCAGGCAGCCTTTTATCTTTTCCCGGCAGTCGGCGGATCGACGGATTATCGCCAGACGCTGTCAGGATATACCTTCGCGATAGTTTCGCATGTTTTTCCACTCGATTTTCGGTAAAAATATCCTGACTTACTGTAAGACACAGTATTCACGATATTTTAAAGGAAATTTTCTCCAAAAATTATCTCTGAACAATTCCTGAATATCAATTGACGATATTCCACTATGCCACCGACAGCCAAAAAGGCTGCATATTATCGCGAAGGCCACTGCTGAGACGCATTGAGGATATTCCGGCTATCCTTACCTCGAAATCCCATCCTAAAATCCCTCAGCTGCTCCCATCCGGATGGCACAATCCACACGGCTCATATCCCGCTTTCTCCGCAGCGGCTCTATCGGTGAAATAGACGCGGTTCTTTTCCTCGGACAGACCTCCGCAGTCAGGAGAGTGATACTTTTTCGAATTCACATTACCGATATACGACGCTTCCTGATGATCCTCGGAATACGGTCTGTCAGCTTTGGCGCCTTCACAATTGAAGGTGATCTCCTCGCCGTCATCCACCGCTATCACAGTCCCCTGCAGGTCTGTCCTGAAGACTTCCGCTCCCAGGTCATTGAACCTGCTCAGCGTCTCCTCATGGGGATGACCATACATATTGTCTTCTCCACACGATATCACCACATATCTGGGATTCACCTCCCTGAGGAAATAATAACTGTTTGATGTACTGCTGCCGTGATGTCCTGCCTGCAGCAAATCCGCCTCCAGTGTGGCACCGCTCTCTATCATCTCGCGTTCCGGCCCGCTTCCGGCGTCCCCTGTAAAAAGCATACTGTTCTGTCCGTGATCGATACGAAGACAAATGGACATATCGTTTTCATCATCACTGTCGCTGACAGGGCCCAAAAACTCGATACCGCACTCTCCCAGCTGCGCCGTATCTCCCGGCTTGGGAGCCTCGACGTTTATACCCGCCTGCTCCACAGCCTGCCTCAGGCTCCCCTCGATGCCTTCATCGTAACCATCGAGCATATAGACCATGTCTACCGTCACCTGCGAAAGGACAGCTTCCCCTGAGCCTATATGATCCTCGTGAGGATGGGTGAACACCATGTACTTGAGCCTTTCGATCCCCAGCTCCGCAAGATAACCGGTGATGAACTGAGCATCGTCCCTGTTGCCCGCGTCTATCAGCATTGCTTCTCCCCTGGAAACAAGCAGTGTAGCATCCGCCTGGCCCACATCAAAAAAATATGCCGTCAGATCTTCCTCAGCCGGCAGATATGTTCCCTGACTGTCAACGGAGCCTGTCTCCCCTGCCGCCGTTCCCGCCGAGCACGACGCCAACAGCAGCATTACCGTAAAAAGCGGAAAAAGCAGCAACAGCGCTGCCCTCCTGCAGGCAGCGCTTCCACCACACTTTCCTTTATCGGTTTTTCGTCTTCTCATATCAAAGCACGACGGATATATACGTCCCATCATGTCCCTCCGCGTGTATTATCTCAAGCCCTTTGTTCTGTCTGAATATATCCTTGCATTCTCTGAACATCGTCACCGCCAATTCCCTGGTGATAAATGCGTCATAAGGAGGCCTCATCTTCTCCCGGCCTTTTTCAAAAATCGATTCCGGCATGTTATTGATCGCCAATTCGGCCATGGCAAGAGGCACCGGCATGGAAAAATCCGTATTTTTCGTCTTAACTACTATCTTCATCTTTGTCCTTCATTACTCCACAAAGACGCGAAGCCGCGTTCCGTCGGCCGCGTCGATGGTGATTATATCCCCTTCTGTTTCCGCTTCGAGACATTGTTCGACAGTCCTCATCAGATCTTCCAGTTCCATGCCATCCAGCTTTTCTCTTGGGACAGGAAGCTTCCCAGTCGTCCCGATCAGCCTTTTCACAGCAGCTACAGGAAGCTGCACCTTCACCTTATCTCCCCTGGGATCGTCGGCGGTTATCCTGAACATCCTTTTATCATACGGTATCATCTGCGGTCTCCCCTCAGCGATCCGTTTCAACTGTGCCTGACCCGGCAGCTCCCAGAGAATACTTTTTCGGTTTCCCATCTCCGTCTACTACGATTCCCGTAAGAGCGCTGGCAAGTCCCGCCATACCCTGTATCTCCGCAGGGATGATTATCTTGGTCGCTTTTCCGTCGGCGGCCTTTTCAAAGGCTTCCAGGCTTCTCAGAGTCAGAACTTCCTTAGTGGCCTCTGCCTTGCTGAGCATCCTGAGTCCCTCTGCCGTCGCTTCCTGCACCATCTTTATCGCCTCTGCTTTACCTTCCGCTTCCTTTATGGCTGCCTGCTTGGTAGCTTCCGCTTCCAATATGGCCGCTTCCTTGTTTCCTTCCGCGATAAGGATAGCTGATTTTTTCTCTCCCTCTGCCCTGAGGATAGCTTCACGTCTTTCTCTTTCGGCTCTCATCTGCTTTTCCATAGCAGTCTGGATATCCTCCGGCGGATTTATGTTCTTCACCTCGACACGGTTTATCTTTATCCCCCACGCGTCGGTGGCCTCATCGAGAACTATCCTTATCTTCGAATTGATGTGCTCGCGGCTGGTGAGTGTACCGTCCAGCTCCAGTTCCCCGATGATGTTTCTCAACGTCGTAGCTGTCAGATTTTCTATGGCCGCCATAGGGTTTTCCACACCATAGGCATAGAGCTTCGGATCAGTTATCTGGAAATAGATCACTGTATCTATTTCTATCGTAACGTTATCCTTCGTTATCACCGGCTGAGGCGGGAAATCGATGACATGCTCCTTGAGAGACACCTTCCTGGCCACTTTATCTATCAATGGTATCTTGAAATGCAGACCCACCTGCCACGTAGCGTAATACGCGCCGAGCCTTTCCAGTACATAAGCGTTTGCCTGCGGAACTATTCTTATGTTGGTCACTATCAATGCGATGATGATGCCTATGAGCACTATTATCGCGAAAATACCTCCCAGTGATATTCCAGCACCTGAAAACATTGTTATCCTCCTATCTCTTTTCTTCCACCATAAGGGTAACACCCTTTATCGACTTTATAACAACAACGGTATCTTTTTCTATGGTCTCGCCTTCAGCGCACACTGCTGACCAGACCTTGCCATCCGCCCTTACCGCGCCCGGTTCCAGATGAGTCACCCGTTCTTCCACGATACCCTCTGATCCCGGCAGGGCTTCCACATTGGTCCTTTCGACTCTGTTATTGAATTTATTCCTGACGATAGGCCTCATAATCGCCAGCATGATCACGGAGACCGCCAGAAAAACGATCACCTGCACTGGCAACGGACCGCCTACCATAGCCGCAACAGCTGCCGCTACCGCTCCTCCCGCGAACCATATGGACGTGAGCCCCTGCGTAAGAGCTTCTATGATAGCCAGGACCGCGGCTGCTACCAGCCACAGAACTGCCGCGCCTATTGTTATCCCAGCAATAGTCATATCGTTCCTCCATCTCTAAGCTTCGTCAACTTCGTCTTTTCTTCCTGCGTTCAAGATCCCGCATAGTCCTTTCATATTTATCCAGCAATTCCTGCATCTCCGCCTTCGTCACCAGCCCTGATTTCCTCAGGGTCTCCAGGCTTTCCACATATCCACTGCCATGTCGCCTGCCACCATTGCTTACGGTCGCCGGCTGTCTCTGCCGATCATGATTTTCTCTCTTAGAGCTGCCGTTTTTCTTCCTGTCCTTTTCCGATTTTTTACGTTCTTTCGCAGTGTCCTTCTTTCCCGGCGACAGATCCGCCTGCTGCCATCTGGCTTTCGGATAGGATGTACGCGCCCTCCTGGCTCTCCTCTTTATCGCCAACACCACGATCATTATCACGATTACAAATATAAGAGACATCACGACCGATATCACACTCGAAAGCACTGCTCCCGAGTCTGTCTCGCTGTCCGGATGATATGTATCATCGAAGCTGCTTTCTTCCGCATCTCCCATCAGTATATCATCGTATCCGAAGTCGTAATACTCGGCCGCTATCGGCTCCGCCCATTCATCCAGCTGTTCTGCCGTCATCGTCCCGCCCTGGTCGTTTCTGAAGAGGAGGATGCGATCCACCACTGCTCTGGTCTCGTCTTCGTAGGAGTAGTTGTAGGAGCTTCTGGCGAAGAAATACACCAACTGCTCATTCGCGCCGGCTCCGCTCCCCACAGTTACCATCATCTTCAGATACGTGTCCCAGGTGAGATCGGCCAGCTCCGGCTCCGCAACAGTTATCTGCTCTCCCGGATACAGCTCGCCGTAAAGCGCTTCTATCATGCCACGGCCCTGTTCTTCGTAGTATCTTTCCGCATCACCGTTTGAGCTGTCAAAATACACAGATTCTGTCGTTTCACCAGGATGATAATAGAGGTCGAATACGACACCATCGCCCTGCGAAGACGCAATAAGCTCGAATCCACTGTCCGACGACTCATCCGGGGCTATTTCCTCCATATCCCACCCGTCAGGAAGATAAAAATCTATATTATTATCTCTGACATAGTGAAGCTCATCAGCATAGACTCTCTCCGCCGAAAACGCCTGCAATACAAAAATAATTAACAGAACCGCCGCAAAGATCTGCGCTTTCAGCGAAACTTTTCCACATACTTTCCGTATCGCTTCTCCATCCACTTCCCAGTCTCACCTCCGCTCATTGCCTCATAAAAACAAGAAAAACCCGGACAGCCTCATCGGTCCGGGCGATTTCCGGTGAAAAGGCGGGCACTTCCCGCCGCTTCATGACTGTTCCCAAATCCCATAGCCAGTATATTTTTATTATAATATAAATATATATCGATTGCAAAAGATACGAATGTCTTTTCACCTGGATTTAACTGTGAGTGCTTTCACAGGGCAACGTATCAGTGCATGAGGTTGATGGCTTTTGCATGATTTATTTTCATGCTTTTTACTATTTTTCGCAGGAACTCACAGGAAACGATGAAAAAAACACGTTGGAATTTCAATGCTTCCAGCGTGCTTTTTCATTGATATTGGTGGAGCATAGGGGGTTCGAACCCCTGACCTCATGACTGCCAATAAATCCACGCTTTTCAGTGTCTCTATAGCATACAATTCGATTTTTACAACTTTTTTACAACCATATATATAATGTAGGAAAAAATCCCCGGCCTTCGCCGGGGACACTCTATTTTATATATCCATCTGTTCCAACATAATATGGGTTCCACTTTGTGCGCTCTGGCACTATAGGCAGTTCCATGCATTCTTCGTAGATGCCCGTTACTATGCCATTTCCATGCAATCTATTATGATACACGTCGTACATCTCACTTAGATCGTTCCGTTCCTCCATCGTTATTTGGTTGGTAAGAATATAGAATTTACCAAAGCGGCGTATTTTATCCCGCATATCCGTTCGGAGCGTGATAATTACGCTGTTGAACATGCGGACGGCCCACACCAGCACACCGGCTGCGAGACTGGCGACGCCGGAACAAATTATCGCTACCATATTTTCTTGTATCATATTCCACATAGGCAGCACCTACACATTTATATGTACAGCGTTACCCATCTGTGCCGTGTTGGCATAACTATAAGCTGCACCATACTTATACGCCAGATTCACAACGGCATTTCTTCCCGCTCTGGTGTTGGTTACGCCTGGGATATAAATATCCGCTGCCTTGCCCTTGGTATGCGCACTGCCGGATACGCCGCCAACCTGAGCATTTCTCGTAGCACAACGCTGGCCGGATGTGATCGTTATCGGCTTACCATAGTACGCTCTAATCTTTTCTAGTATGTTGAGCAACTTTGCCGATGTGTTCCCTGCCGGATATCCATTGCAGTATCTACCGCCACAGCTGCACTCAAACTCGCTCTTCGCAAAATGCGCAGAACTTCCGCCGGAGGCCGCACTGGTGGAACCGGACGAACCCGATCCGCTACGCAGCTTCGCCCACGTAGCCTGTCCAGCGCATCCGTCTGCTGTCAGGCCCAGCTTTTTCTGCACGGTCTTTATAGCTGCCGCAGTCTTCTGCCCCAGCACGCCGTCGACAGTCAGCCCTGCGCCACATTTGTTCAGTAACGTCTGCAGTTCCTTCGTTACCGCCACAGCCTTTGCGTTCGTCTTCGTCCCCCAGATACCGTCCTGCGACAGGCCGTATCCTCTCTGGAATTTCTTTATAGCCGCTTTAGTGCCGGACCCGGATATACCATCCAGTGCGCCAGTATAATAGCCATAGTTATATTTTAGAAAATACTGTCTATATAAAACCGATATCATTACTCTACATCTCCTTTCAAACTTTTCGCAAAGACCCAATCTTCAGCAAGCATGTCAGCCTGAGAAGCAAGCCACCCCATCTGCACGCCAGATGTTCCAACAAATGCAATCGCCTGGTTTCCGATTGCGTTATGGTTACAGTTATGTTTCTCTCCGTCCGGAGTCAGATAGCTGATATTCTTTGCCAATTCGATATACTGTTTTTTTCCGTTCCAGCCCTTGCGAGCAACTTTCAATCCTCGTTTAAGGTATCTAATCGCATCAGAGAAACCGAACATTGCTTCACCTCCAAGCTGAGGGCAGTTCTTCTCGTCAGCAAGTTGCCATTCATCAGAGCAGATATTAAGTGCGGTATATTCAACCATCTTTGTCGCTCTAATATCCAGTTCCTCGCCATTCTTGGTGTGCATTATAATAGTCTCTTTGTCTGCATCCCAATACCAATATCCGCCCCATGAAGGAAGCTTTATCTTTGCCCCTTCTTTCATCTTTTCGAACGCTTTTTTAAACTCCATTACTCTACATCTCCTTCCTCAACTTCTTCAAACACAGCTCCATCGCTGCCGTCTCCGTCCTCTTTAATTGCTTTGAGCGTGTTCTGCGCCTCCTGCGCCGCCGCGGTTACGTTGTTGTTCTTCCACCACGACCACAGCGTGGACAGCCCTGCTGCCGCCACCGTCAACCATTCTGTAAGCTGTGCTTCGTCAAACGGTATCGGGTTCTTTCCCGCCAGCGTCAGCACCATGTTTACCATCAGCACTGCCATTACGATCAGTCGTATGATTGCGTCTCTCTTCTGATTTTTCATAGATAATTCCTCCTATCCTTGCAATTTACCCAAGGATAGCAAAACGCCCTGAGAGCTTTCGCCCCCAAGGCGTTTTGGCTGTAAGATTTTTCACGAAAAGAAGTAAAGCATGAATATGAATACATGCCACCTCAGTTATATAATACAACGTTGTTATGCCTTCGTCTCCCCTACCTGAAATATATCATCGGGTCGACGTACGTTCCGCTCTCACGAACCCTAAAATCAAGGTGTGGGCCGGTTGATACACCTGTGCTTCCAACAGCGGCAATAATTTGCCCTTTTGATACCGCATCACCTTTTTGCACGTAATAACAATTAAGGTGGTTATATTCTGTATATCTGCCATTGCCATGGTCAATCGTAACGGAGTATCCCTTTCCGCCATTCCAGCCAGCCCTTGACACCTTTCCTCCATCAGCAGCAGCAACGTCTGAGCCAAGCGGCGCGCCAATATCTATACCTTCGTGGTAAGATGATGCCCCCGCTGTTGGCGAATTGCGATATCCAAATGCGGACGTAATGGTGCCATCTGTAGGGTATGCAAGTTCTCCCGTGCTATAATCTGCGCCCTTTATGGCTTTGGTTCGGTTCACAAACAGCGTATAAGCATCTTGGTACGTTATGCCCGCTTCCAGAAGGTGCGATAAGGCGGTTACCGCAGCCTCTTCATCATCCATGCAGAGCGCGAGCTGAAACTCTTTTGCAGAATCACTGTCCGCTATGACCTCGCGACTAATCTGAGCCTCTGTCATTCCCTGCTTCGTGAGGTAGTATCTATACGCCTCTGTTTTGTCAGGATCGCCTTTGGCACCGATATTCTTCTTGTATGCCGTCTTAGTTCTTGAGAACACAGACTCGTCAAACTTATCCACGTCGCCACCCAGATCACCAAGGAGTTTACGTATTTCGTCGAGCTTCTTATAATCACCACTGTTGATATACTTCGTGTAGTTCTCCGTCGCTTCGCTCCATATCTTCTCCTGCTTCTCGTCGCCGGAAAGCCCTTCGACTTTCTCTTTGATGTCCGACAGACGCTCATCGTATTCACGCTGAGCCTTCTCTTCTTCTGTCAGGTTGAATCCGAAATGATTCAAAACTTTGTCGAAGTTGCTGCCATCCTTAATGTTCATCTTGCCTAATACGGAATCAAAGATGCCCGCTTTTTCCTTTTTCTCCTCGCCATCTTCTGATGCAAACACCTCGATTCCCAGAGCTTTGAAGATAGAGTCAACCTCTCTCATAACGTTCTTGACCGGAAGACCGGTAACATATCCAAGTCCTTCACAGAACGCTTTCAAAGACTCGGCATCTCTGTTGGCGGCAAGGTTCATAGCTCCCTGCACGAGCTTCTCCCAGCCTTCCATCGCCATATTAGAAGTGCCCCAGCCGTCAGTATATCCCCAGATGTCTTTTACCATCGGGATCATGTTGAGCGGATTCACATTGCCCCAGAAGTTAGCCCAGAAGTTAGCCCACCAGCTATCATCGTCATCATCGCCCGGCGCCTTATCTCTCAGTGCATCCGCTATGGCAGCGGCGGCAGATACGGCAGCGGCATTGAGCACAAACACTGACGTCGCCCTGTTGAACTTGCCGACAGCCGCAGTTTTGTTTCCTTCATGCCACAGCTCTATTGCGCGGGCATATTCAGTACGCATCATGTTAAACGTTCTCGTAGGCTCTGCCATGAACGACGTGAGCATCTTGCTCATTACGTCTGTATTTCTCATCGCCTGCGAACGATGGAACACCGAATCGACCACCTGAGTCTTGTCGAATATCTCAGACGCACGCTCATTACATATCTGGTAGAACTCCTCGGAATCCACCTTCACATCTTTGTGTTTTGCCTTTGTTTCCTCGCGTACAGCCGCCCAGATTGAAGACCATGTTACATTATCCAACGCGCCGTATATCTCCATGGTGACGGTGTCGATCTTCGACCATTCGTTATTCATCATGATATCGTCGATATCTCTTGCCATATCAACCTGCGAGAAACCCCACGCTTTCCACTTTGCGATCTGGCAGTGCTCCTGCATGTCCCGCATATTCTTCACTGGATTTATGTGCGCGTTCACAAAATATCTTGGGCTGATAAGTGTAAACGCCCTCATAACAGCTGTCGGCTGCTGGATGGCAACTCTAAGATTCCCGCCTATGGCAGATTTTTTATAATTTGCAAGCGACTTACTTACAAATCTTGTGAGTCCTTCCGATCTTGTCTGCACCTGACTATTAAGATCACTCATAAAGTTATTGATATAATTTATCGCCTTCTTGCCATAAGCGTCCTCAACTGCAGCCTTTACAGAACCATGTATCAAGCCGGCATCATCTCTGCTCTTATAGTTATACACACGCATAAAGTCCGATATCGGCGCAGCAAAGGCGTTGTAAAGGCTCATTTTATTCACATGATCCGCTACCACAGAAAAGATATCATCGATCATTATAGGATTGTTCGCATTTACGACCGTTCCCTTTGTAAAGCCGAAGTTTTTTATCCTCTCCATTGCCTGCCTTCCTTCAAAATTGCTGTCAAGATACGCATCGGCAGACTTAATCGGGAAGTAATTTTTTTCTGTGAATTTGCGGTATCCATACATCTTCATGGAAACCTCGTTACCCCATGCGGCACACTCGTTATTCAGATATCCCTGCAACTTATCAGCCATTTCTCTTTGTTCTGGCGTAAGCGTGTCGACAATCCTCGCCACATCTTCCATGCTCACCATTACGGTTGAGCCGCTTGTTGAGATTTTCCCTCCCAGCGCCTTTTTAAGCTTTGACGCCTTGTCTACTCTACTTGCTACGATACCCGAGCCGAATATATGACCGAGCGCTTGCTCACGCTTCGATAAACAGTAGAGCGACATGATCTGCGCAGGGCTCAGGCTTATCTTGCCACCTTGCACATCGAACGTCTGCACCTGTGAATCATCTCTCCAATGCTCCAGCTCACTTCCCGGCTTTGACCTTTTTCGGATGGCGGTCTTATTTCTATATGGTTTAAACAATTCATCGAAGAAGTCTCTCGTACGGGAGATGTTATCAATGTGCTTATCCATACCTCGACGCATCGACATGAATGTTTTCTCGAGGCCGCCTCCCAACCTTTCAAAGAAATCTCTCGGAGTTACCATAGATTCATTTAATAGTCTGTCGGCACTGCCCAGCACCCCAGACCTATCATGGTATTTATCATCTTTCAGTTTTTCCTGCCTTGCTCTGGCTTTGCCTATGGACTCGTCTCCAAGCTGCGAAATTTCCTCTTTTATACTCTCGTCAAAAGCTTTGTTGTAGTTCCTGATGTTTGCCACGATATACTTCATCAGGATGTCAAGCTCGTGCAGCTGTTCTGTGCTGGACTCATCAATAGCCCTGCCGTCCATATGCTGAGCCATGGAGTCTATGACCTCAAATATGTATCCGTCGTATTCAAACTCACCGCTTCCATCCTCCTTCGCGATTTCAGCAAGACGGCTTCGCAACTCGTCCATCTCAACCCATCTTCTGGCCCTCTCACCGCGCTTTGCTTCGAGGTTTTTCGACCTTGTGGTCTGCATATCCATCTGCGACAATAAATCTGCGAGGGCAGACTTCATGCCCTCCGGCACATGCTTATCATCCGTCGGCTTTGCGATTCTGTCTTGCAGCCATCTCCTGTTCTGCTCGATGCTTGCCATTGCCTCACGACGTGCCTGTGTGTCTCTGCGCTTTTCATCTCTTGCGCGCGCCTTATCCCTTTCAGCCTGCACCCTTTTATCGGCGCGCTCTTTCGCGTGCTTCACTTGTTCTGCCCGCTTCTCGCGCTCTGCCTGCACAAGTCTTTCAGCGCGTTCGCGCTCATTTCTGCGCACATCTCTAATAGCCTCCTGCTGACGCGCCTTTACAAGTCTGAGCTTCTCATCGTATTTATCAACGGTCGACCTGTACGGCTTACCACGACCGGCAATATCGAGAAGGTCTTGCGCCGTCTGTTTCACAAGCTGCTGCGTCTCTTCTGCCGACAGCATAATGTCGTATGGCTCAAGCGACTCTCTGACCTCGGCGATTTCAGTAAGCTGGTCTGCCGGATGCGTGAGCTCTGCATCGAAAAGCTCAGGATACTGCTCAACGAGCTCCTGATATACCGTATCAACCGGCATACCATTCTGCTTTACGATCCTGATCCTTCCCGCCTGCTGCTTCTTGAAGTTCTTGAAGTCCGGTATGTTTGCTGCATCTTCCTCAGATATCACCAGCCTCGTGTTTTTCAGATAGTTTCTGAGGTCTTTATACTCATAAAACATATCGTCGTTCACGAGTTCCAAACGCTCCACGATGTCCTGTGCGGCAAGCTCTGCCGTTGTGATAGCCTCATAGGAATCGCCTTTTTTCAGCGCAGTGAAAATCTGGCTGACCGCATGCACGCCGTCACGCACCAGATCGCGGTTCGTCTTTCTTCTGCCACCATTTACAGTATAGCTTTCACTGTATGTCATGAGATTTACCACAAGGCTGTTAACTTCTTCGCGTACAGACCTCTCGTCAAGCACTCTGCCTTTGGTGCGCTTCCTATCGCGCTTCAACTTCTCGACCTGTTCCAAAAGCTCACCGTACGTCTGCTGTCTTACGCGTACCGCATCCTTTTCATAGTCGCGTACCGGCGGCACGTCGACAAACTCAGTCTCGTGCTCATTGGCATAGTCGATCACGTCAGCTTCGTCGGGATAGGAATACCACCTTTCTCCTGCACGTTCGATGATGCTATCGTCATAAACAACGCCGCCATTTTGTGTGCGAATACCTTTTATGCCGTTTGGCTCCAACACGGTGTCATAGAGCCATGCACTTGTAGCGGAATTATCATATGCCGCTGCCGCATCAGTAATGTCAGCAGGGTCGAAAAGCTCTAAGAACTCAGCCTTGTCGTTGTATATATTTTCGTCTATGCCGTAAAATTCCATCACGGAAAAATCGTTTGCCTTATCGTCTTCATAGGCTTTATCTATAAGTGGAACCACGTCTTCAAACGAAGTAAGCTCGCTTTCGTTCACTGTATATTTATTTTTACCATAATGCTCTACCTGCCCCTCGTTGTCGGAAAACATAGCGTGTCCCCAATCGCTCATAGGGCTACCGGAGTTTGAGAATCTGTAAAGTATGGAGTCGGTGTCCGACCCTGCTTCGTCCGATAACGAGAACCTAATATCAGGGCTGTCCGATTGCGTATTGCCTTTGCCTTCATCCTGTGATATATTATTATCAGAATCACCGGTGGATTCGGCATGTGCGGCAACGCCTCGACCGATATTGCCATCGGTGATATCTTTTATTTTTGTGATATCATAAAATACATCGCCACGGGCAATTCTTTTTATTTGTACCTCTCCGCTATACACTCTCGCATTGCTGTCTTTTCCCATCACAACAAAAATGGTCTGATAATAATTCCAGCCTCTAACCGCATCTTTATGTGTACCTTTATCTTTGTTCCAACGAAGAAACTTACTTCCTTTGAGCAGATTTTGAAGCTCTGTCACAGCAATCAGCTTGTCTCGATAGATACCATCATCTATTACTTTTGCAGGGTTTGTATACTCTCCCTCAGCCTCTCTTCGCATATATGCACCCTTAGTCTTTCCAACAGGGAGCACCACGCCCCTGAAATGTTCTCTCATATATGCTCTTGCACGTTTCGGCAAGGGATCGTTTTCACTCATGCCTTCAACGCTTATGTCCTTTGCGTCTATAAGTGTGTACTTCGTGCCACTATCATCTTCCTTGAGTGAGAACCTGACACCCTCCTCTTCTGCGGCAGCATTGACCTTGTTTATCCTGTCGGCATCATTGTCACTTTCGTATTCAAAAACCTCCACGCCTCTATCGGCGAGCCCTGATTTTATATCTTCCTCTATATCGTTTGGCACTACAGCTGCCCTTACCTCATCGAAGCCTACAGCACGGAGCGGTTTAGCTTCGAACATATTTACCGGCATATCTACAACTTCGTTTATTATGTTGTTAATTTCCTGTGCCTGTTCATCTGTTATGTTGAATTTATATCCCTCTACAGTCTCCTTGATATTCTCTACCGTTGGTCTTTCGCAGGCTTCCTCTATGGCGTATCCCAGATTGTCCATTGCTATAAACTGGTTGTCATTGTTGTTGCTGGCTGTGGGGCTTGCCGGTTGCAAGACTTCGCGTCACTCA
>UQRM01000036.1 GCA_900543485.1 uncultured Eubacterium sp.
CACTATCAGTGTATCTACAACGTTATACAACTGCTGAAGCATGTTGCCGCATATCATGGGGAACGCAAATAACAATATTCCTTTTGTAACAGAGCCTCTTGTCAGATCCAGCTGCATTTTTCTCCCTCTGAAATATATCTGTCTGTCAGAAAGACGCGCGTAACCGGACGCGCGCCCAAAAAATAGCGGTGTGGAATTTCCGCACCGCTATTTTAAACGCTTTACTCAACTTTGCTTTTTTGCTTTAGTTAATATACTTGGCTTATTTCGCGCAAGCCTTGATGGAGTTCTCCAGGATCTCCAGTCCGGCGTTCAGCTGTTCATCAGTTACGCACAGAGGGCAGAGGAATCTGATAACGTTATTATACGTACCAGCAGCTTCCAGCATAAGTCCGTGGTTCATAGCGTCCTGAACGATAGCGCCAACCAGTTCAGCGTCAGGAGTCTTGGATGCCTTGTCCTTTACGAACTCGATACCCATCATAGCGCCCATACCTCTTACGTCGCCTACGCACTCATACTTATCCTTCCACTCGTTGAACTTCTTCATTGCGATGTCAGCGATGTGCATAGCCTTTGCAGGATAGTCATCTCTTTCCATAACTTCAACGACCTTCAGAGCCGATGCAGCCGATACAGCGTTAGCACCGAAAGTGCCGCCGATAGTGCCGCCGGTTACAGCGTCCATGATCTCAGCTCTTGCAGTTACAGCCGACAGCGGCAGGCCTGCAGCGATGGACTTAGCAGTAGTCATGATGTCAGGAGCGCATCCTGCGTCAGCAAAGTACTGGGAAGCGAACATCTTACCGCTTCTTGCCCATCCGCACTGTACTTCGTCGCATACCATAAGGATTCCGTGCTTATCACAGATCTCTCTTACAGCCTTTACCCATTCGATAGGTGCAGGGATGAATCCGCCCTCGCCCTGTACAGGCTCGAATACGATAGCAGCGCAGGAATCATATGGAGTAGCTTCTATGAATACTTCTTCCAGTTTGCCGATGTAGTATTTGATAGCTTCCTCTTCAGTCATGTTACCAGGAGCTCTGTAGAGGTTCGGGAACTCAGCTCTGTAAACACCATCAGGGAAAGGACCCATGCCTATGGAATAAGCCTTCTTAGCCGTCATGGTCATTGTAAGAGCAGTTCTTCCGTGGAACGCGCCTGTGAATACGATGATGTTAGGTCTTCCAGTGTAATTTCTGGCGATCTTTACAGCGTTCTCGTCAGCCTCGGAACCGGAGCAAACGAACATAGTCTTCTTGTCGTCGCCCTTAACCGGTACGATCCTGTTCATCTCCTCAGCCAGCTTTACATAGCCTTCATGAGTCGTGATGTTGAACATGGAGTGGAAGAACTTGTCAGCCTGTTCTTTAACAGCTGCGATGCACTCAGGGTTGCTGTATCCGATGTTGAGTACGCCAACTCCTCCTACCCAGTCGAGGAAGATGTTTCCGTCTACGTCTTCGAACATAGCGCCTTCGCCTCTTTCGATAACAGCTTTGTAAGCCGTTCCGATCCCGTTAGGAACTGCCTTAGCTCTTCTGTCCAGGATAGCCTTAGCCTTAGGACCAGGTAATGTTCCGGTAACGATTTTAGGTAATGCTTCTCTTAACATAACAAACCTCCATAAAATAAAATTATATAAAAATTAATTTATATCGAGTTCTGCGAGCTTTCTGTACAATGTAGCTCGTGACAATCCCAGTTCTTTTGCGACGGTTTCCTTCACTCCATTATGTTGTTTAAGTTTTTTCGTTATTATCTCCTTCTCGTAGAGCTTTACCTGCTCAGCGAGGGGTCTGTCCAGATTCCTGAATCTGTCCATCTCCTCTTCTTTTCTCAGGATACGGGCCGGGACTTCTTCCATGGTTATGACATTGCCAAAAGCCATGTTGGTGCCGTATTCAACAGCATTTTCCAGTTCTCTGACGTTTCCCGGCCAGTCGTGATTCATATAAAGTTCCTCCACCTCAGGAGAAAATTTTTCTATATTTTTATTCATAAAGCTGTTGTACTTTTTCAGGAAATGGTACATCAGCAGCTTTATATCGTCTTTTCTTTCACGAAGAGGCGGTATGGAAAGCGGTATGACGCTCAGCCTGTAGTACAGGTCTTCCCTGAACCTTCCTTCTTCTATCAGCCTCTCCAGATCCTTGTTAGTGGCGGCGATGACCCGCACATCCACCAATATGCTCTTGCTGCCTCCGACCCGGTCGAATCTCATGTTCTGAAGCACATGAAGTATCTTGACCTGGAGATGGAGAGGCATGTCTCCTATTTCATCGAGGAATATAGTCCCTCCGTCGGCAAGCTCGAACTTGCCTTCCTTTCCCTTTTCGCTGGCCCCTGTAAAAGCTCCCTTCTCATATCCGAACAGCTCACTTTCCAGCAGATTCTCCGGTATAGCTCCACAATTGACCGTCACGAAAGGCTTATCCTCTCTGGCGCTGGCATAATGTATCGCCTTGGCGAACATTTCTTTTCCGGTGCCGCTCTCCCCTGTTATCAGCACAGTGGAATTGCTCCTGGCCGTTATCAGAGCCTGCTTCTTGGCCAGCATTATATTCTCGCTTATTCCTATGATATCATCTACGGTGTTCTTTATCTTCCTCGTATTGAAATTATACACGAGTTTTTGCGCTTCTTCAATATCTCTGAAAGAAATTACCACACCGTCTATCTCATCGCCCGACATGAAAGGTTTCACCGTCACGATGAAATGATGTTGTTTACCATCTACCTTGAAGATCTCTTCATTCTCTATGTATCCTCTTCCGGTATCCAGCACCTTTATAGCCGGACTTCCCGGCATTATGCTGCTTATATGTCTTTCGATAAGGTCTCCCTTGTTTGTGCCGAACAGAGCCGCAGCTCTGTTGTTGCAGTGCTTCACATAGCCCTTTCGATCCAGTGCGAATATCCCCTCGTGAGCCGTCTCCAGCACCGTGGACATCTCGTCCCTGATCACTTCGGCGTTTTCCAGGCTCGCTTGCTGATCAGCTTTGGCTGCCAGCAGATCAGCCATCTTTTCGACAAAGACTGTCATGCTCTCACGCTTATAAAGGATGATGTGCCTCTGCTCCTCTGTAAAGGCCACCAGACCTATTATCCCGATGATATCTCCCTTGAGGATTATGGGAGTGCAGATTTCGGCAAGTTCTCCCAGCCTCGTATTCCCTACGACGGGCATATCATATCCCTTATAGTTCTGCGCGTCTTCAACATACTGAGTCTTCCCCGTACGCAGTACGCTGGCATACAGGTAATTACCCTCCAGATTCCCGTCTTCCTCTTCTTTTCCTATCCGTCCGTGGTAATAACCTGTACCTCCCAGGATCCTCAGTTTGTTATCAACGATTTCAACTTCAAGACCTACAGCTATACTGATGGCCTCGGCAACCTGCTGCACACTTTCCTTAATGCCGCTCAAAACAGACATTCATATCACCTTATCAAATATAATATTTCTAAATACCTGTCTCTATTTTAACACATTCAGCGAGCGTTTCAAAAGGATTTAACGGGCTTTGAGTATACTTTTTCTCATTTTCGATACTTTTGTTGCCATTACGTCATATCATTTTGCTGTCCCGTCTGGCTTCCTGTCTTTTCATCCTCCAGATCACTGACTGCCGCGCCCAGATTGATAGTCGACTTTTCCAGTTCGAGAACCATGTTGTTTATCTCCGTAAGCTCCTTCGGCGACATATCTTCTCCCACGGCCAGCTTCGTATTGTAGAGAATATCCTCTATTCGCCTGTGGATATCGAACAGGTTTGTCCTGAGGCTGCCCAGCATCTCCTCGTCCACCTCTTCCTCCATGGCCTGATCCATGCTGACCATCTCGTCCTTTTCCAGCACGTACTCGGAATTTCCCTTCACCACTATCGGATGATAGCCCAGCTCTTTTTCCACTGTTTCGGCGAAGGCTTCCTTGGCTTCAGGCTCGCCGTGTACCAGGAAGATATGCTTCGGCTCCTTCTGGAAACCCTTCAGCCACGCCAGCAGCCCGTTCTTGTCGGCATGGCCCGAAAAACCTTCCAGATTGTATATCTTGGCGTTGACCTGGACCTTTTCGCCAAAGAGGGTCACTTCTTTGGCTCCATCCAGTATCATCCTTCCCAGGGTCCCCTCAGCCTGATATCCGACGAAGACGATGCTGGACTTCCTGTTCCACAGGTTATGCTTCAGATGGTGTCTTATCCTTCCCGCGTCGCACATGCCGCTGGCCGATATTATCACCTTCGGATCCGGGTTGGTATTGAGCCATATGGATTCCTGACTTGTCCTGGTGAACCTGAGGTTCTTGAAGTCGAGGGGATTGTCGCCTTTCGCTATGTATTCCTTCGTCTCATCGTCGAAAACCTGGGCGTTCCTCTTGAAAACCTCTGTGGCTGTGGTAGCCATAGGGCTGTCCACGTAAACCATTATATTCTCAAAGGCCTGACGATATTCATTGTCGATCTCATAGACTCTGTTGAGCTCGTATATCAGCTCCTGAGTCCTTCCCACCGCAAAGGACGGTATCACTGTCGTGCCTCCCTTTGCAGCCGTGTCCCTGATGATGTCCATCAGCGCCTTGACATTCATTGAATTTTCCGGATGCACCCTGTTGCCGTAAGTTGTCTCCATGATGACGTAGTCAGCCTTCTTTATGATAGTCGGATTGCGCAGTATAGGTCTTTCCATGACACCCAGGTCTCCCGAGAAGACTATCTTGGAAACGTTGTCGTTTTCCGTCACCCACAGCTCCGTTATGGCCGAGCCCAGTATGTGTCCGGCATCGTTGAAGACTATCTTCATCTCCTCATTGAGCTCTATAAGCTGGTCATACAGCACCGGCTTCACATAGGTGAGGGAATCCACCGCATCGTTGAAGGTATACAGCGGCTCCACCTTTGGCCTGCCGGCTCTTTCATTTTTCTTGTTCTTCCACTCAGCTTCCTTCTCGTGTATGTACCCGCTGTCCTTCAGCATCACATCCAACAGATCCGCCGTAGCGTCAGTACAGTATATGGCCCCCTTGAATCCACGTTTTATCAGCAATGGGATCCTGCCACAATGATCTATGTGAGCGTGACTCAATATCACATAATCTATCTCCGCCGGATCGAACGGGAAATCCTCATAATTGAGCGCTTCCTGTGCCTTTCCTCCCTGGAACTGGCCGCAGTCCAGCAGCACCTTGTGATTCTCCGTCGTTATCAGATGACAGGAGCCTGTCACACCCGTGGATGCCCCGCAAAACTGTATCTTCATATGTTATCCTCCTTCAAGTACGGTCGTTATCGCATCATCCGCCCGGACCGTTCAAAAGCCCGCTTCCTATCTGCCATTATTATACTACCCGCTACGGATAATTACCATGAAAATTATCCAAAAGGGCTGCCGGGATATGGAAAGCTCCAGGATGTCAGACACACCGCTCAGCATCTGACAGATATCAGGCATGACGCCCCGTCGGGTCTTAAATATGCCTAAAACACTGCTTTCTGACGCGCTTTTGGCATATTCACTCCATCTCACCACTCCTGCCGCCAGATGATATGCCAAACTCCCAAAACGGACACAGGCCTTTTGGCATTCCCGCTGCCTGTTTTCCATGAAAATATGCCAATTCCCCGCTGCGAAAAAGGACTTATAAGCATATCATCCTCGAAACAGAAGGGAAAAACTTCCCTTTATGCCTATAAACCCTTTCGGCAACCGTATTTTTGGCATATCTGACCGCAGGCAGCCATTCCTAAATCCGCCACATTTCTGCGCCACCACGGAAATATGCCAAAGAGCCGCCCGCCAGACTTCTTCTGACGCGCGGCTCTCTGCTGTTCATCGCGGATACGATCATTTATCTGCCTGTTGGAAAGGCGGAATGCAATACACTTTCGCTCCTGACATCTGTACTCTGTAAAAGGGAGGAACATTTCCCAATGTCTTCATCACATTCATAAAATCCTTCCCTGCAGTTATCATTCCAATGAACCCAATGGAAAACAAAGTTTTTGCCAAATATGTATAAGGAGAAATGTACAGCCATATGAGAAGAGGCAGCAGCCCCAGTACCAGGCTCGGGAAAAGACTCATGAAAATGAATCTTCCTCTGCTCATGGACTTGTCACTGGTGACGAACATCTTGGCCGGTTTCATCATCTGATATAGCTCCACCCGGCTTCCTTTCGGGAAGCAGATACCGTGAAGCAGCTCATGGGGCAACAGAAGCATGCAGCCTATCACTATGCCAAGTATACTGAACATCATCGGGGTGTCTTTTGTAGTCACGTATTTTATGGAAAAGATGACGATAGGCACTATCATAGCCATTATACAATAGAAGGCTGTAGATTTTCCTTCCTTTTCCATCACTTCCGGATCTATGTACTTTACCGCTCCGTGCGGGACATTACCCGTGATTTCTCCGTAGTTCTCTATAATACCCTTATTACATATCCTCATATGGCTTCTCCTATCTGATTCTCCTATTTAGGCTTATACATCTCACGTCTCAGCTGCGTGAAATCACTGCCGGAAAGCGGAGTCTTCTCCACGCAATACACCGGCATCTGACGCCTGGACAGTTCTTTGAAGTAAGGGATCGCCGGGATTCCTTTTTCCGCGCCGAATGCCCCTCTTTCTGTTATCTGTCCATTGTATATCATCTGAGCTACTATCGAAGGCGGTACGCCTGTATCCAGAGCACCGGCCATGAACCCCCACTTTTCGCTGGTCCTGATGACGCATTCAACCATTATCTCTTTTTCGATGCCATCCTTCGTACCAGTCAGCACTGCCCTCAGGACATCGCAGTCGTTCAGTTCTCCGTCCTGACTGCCATCATAATTCTCCAGATACTTGTTCACTACCGCTATCATTGTCCTGAGAGGGTTCACATCCTGGCCCTGTACGGAGACAGGATCCTCCGTCGCGAATCCCAGACCTGCCAGGAAGCTTATCCTTTCCTCGAAATCCTCCGAAAGCGAGAGTTTGAAGCTGGCGTTCTTTATACCTTTTTCCTTGAAGGAGCTGGCAAACTGAACAGGCTCGGAGTGGATGCAATAGAATGCTTCTGCAGGGCCGATCGGCTCAGTGAAGTCTATGATCTCTCTTCCGCTGCCTGCAGGTACCGGTTGCAGGACTCCGTCTTTGAGTATCCATGGTTCCAGCGTGTGTTCTTCCATTACCGTAAGCAGAGAGTAAGGGATACCGATTATGGCGTTGGTCCTGGTGAAATCCCCGCAGGCACAGATGGCCTTGGCTTCTTCTATGGTATCCAGCTTGCTGGCCGCATATCCTGCCATGACATTCATAGTTCCCGGTGTGCTTCCCATTCCCAAAACAGCTGTGAGGCCGGCCGCCTTAAACTCTTCATCCAGTTCCAGCTGCTTCTTGGTAACGTGGAACAGACCCCCCAGGTCGATATAATGAGCCTTTACTTCCAGACACGCCTTCATTATATCTATGTTCCAGTTATACTGCACGCAATTGAGAACGATATCCGCGCCCTTTATCACCTCAATCAGTCTGTCATGATCTCGAACGTCCAGCTGCACAGCCTTCAGGCCGAATTTCTTAGCTACGTCCTCTGCCTTTTTCAGATCATAATCGGCGATAATGATCTCTTTTTCACCCGGGCTCAGTTCCGCATCGCACAGATCCGTGCAGCAGATATTTCCCTGTAACCCCGCTCCCAGAATAACTAATTTCATCATGATGATTCTCCTTTCTATTATCAGCTTTCATTTACAGCCTTTATTCGATATGAGTTGATATTTTTAACATGTAAGGAACCCTGCTATCAGGTATCCTATGATGGCAAATCCTGCACATATCAGCGCATATGGCAATTGAGTCAACGCGTGATCCATGTTTTCTATGCCTGATGCCGAAGAAGACAGTACCGCAGCATCGGAGTAGAAACAGCCGTGTGCTCCGAATGTAGCCGAAGACAGTATCGCCGCTACAGTGATCAGCGGATCAGCGCCTACCGCAGCTCCCAGCGGAACTATGATAGGTATAGTAACTGCCGGCACTCCCCAGCAGCTTCCCGTTACGAAGGACAGCAACGCTACGAGCACGAACGCTACAGCCGGCAGTATAGCCGGTGAAACATACGGTGCAACCGAATCTATTATAAAATCAGACATTCCTATATGTTCGAGCACTTTCTGCAAAGTCAGCGCGGAAACGATTATCCCGAACATCAGCATCATATCCCCGAAACCGCCGATAAACGCATCGGAAAATTCTGAGAAAGTCAGCCTTCTCTTTATCATGTACATGGCTGAAGCCACTACCGTACCGATAACGACTCCTACCAGAAGATCGACATCAAAATACAGTGTACCTGCTATCAGAGCCAACATCGGAATGACGAAATCCCATACGCTTGCAGCGTTGTCAGGATCGTAATCCTCATTGAGATTAAACTTCTTGCTTCCCTCGTTATATGTCATCCCGGTCTCTGCGGTTCTCTTGTATGCCTTCTTCATGGCTCCAAGCTTAGGCACTATCCCCAGGATGACAAACGGAACGATGATCGTGGATGCAATAGCGTAAAACGAGAACGGTATCGTGCTAACGAATATATCCATACCCCCCCCCAGGTATTCCAGGGTAGGCTCCTGCTCCAGCATTCCCGCCCAGTATACTGCCTGAGTCGAAATCGGTATCAGCATACATACCGGTACGCCGGTTGAGTCTATGATGTACGCCAGCATCTCCCTCGGCGTTTTCTGCTGGTCGCAGACTGTCCTCATGGCATTGCCGATGGTCAGTACGTTCAGATATTCGTCTACGAAAATTATCAGTCCCAGAATCCACGCAATAAACATGGATTTCTTTTCCGAATCGGAGTATTTAAGCACCAATCTGATGAAGCCGGATGTGGCCTTCGCCTTTCGCATTATGGCGATAAACGAACCGAAAAGACCTACGGTGAGTATCATCCATATGTTCCCGGTGTCCGATAATACTTCATACATGAAATCCAGATATCCCCAGAAGAATCCCGTACCATATGCGATGACAGAACCTATCAAACCGCCCAGCAGCAGCGCTTCCAATGTTTTCTTGGTTACAAGCGCAAATATTATTATAAATACAGGCGGCAGCAATGTAATGATTCCATAGCTATCCATTTTTCCCTCCTTCACAATTCCTATTATCCGAATAATACTTCATTTTCAACGCGCACTATTATCTAACGCAAAAAAGCTGCCAACATGGCAGCTTTTTTCTTCCACTTGTCGCCCAAAACCAACACAACCATTGATTTTATGCGGTTTTCAGAAACAGACATTTTTTAATTTTCAGAAAACATTCGACCGGTCCATTTCCACATTCTGCGATTTTTGTACATTATAAAGTGTATATTTTATAACTATATTGCGTTTAATTTACTTTTAACGCATATTTGCGTCGCTTTTGCAATATTTTCGCACCATTTGCCTGTTTTTAACGCAATTTTGCGTTAATCGTTACGCAGAATTGCGTCGCGCAAAATATCACATTAAAGTCAAAAAACTTTTTTATCTGATCCCATATCTGGCAAGCTTCCTGTTAATAGTACTTCTGGTCGTCTGAAGACGCTTTGCCATTTCCCCGGTATTCCCACAATCGGCATATACTTTTCTCAGCAATTCAGCCTCAAAATCCCTGACCATCTCATCTATCGACCCGGTGATCTTATAGTCCGCATCCGGACCGGCCCCGCGCTCTTCAAATATATAACTGCTCACGTCATTGGCCGTTATCACATTCCCATCTCCCACAACTATCAGGCTCTCTATCATATTTTCCAGCTCCCGCACATTTCCCGGCCAGGAATAAGCCAGCATTTTTTTCTGCGCCTTCGGATCTATCCATTTATGTGTTTTGTATTTTCTGTTGAATTTATCCACAAAATCCTTCGTCAGCTGTACGATATCTTCTTTCCGCTCCCTGAGAGGCGGTATGTTTATCGATACCACACCTATCCTGTAATACAGATCCTGTCGGAACTTCCCCTGCGCCGCCATTTCCTTCAAGTCACTGTTGGATGCGGCGATTATCCTTATGTCCAGCTTCACAGGCTTATCGCTTCCTACCGGCATCATTTCCCTCTCCTGTATGACCCTCAGCAACTTCACCTGCAAATTGAAAGGGATAGAATTTATCTCATCAAGAAATATAGTCCCGCCATTAGCCATGCCGAAATATCCGCTTTTCCCCTCTTTGCGAGCTCCTGTAAACGCTCCCTCCACATATCCGAACATTTCTGATTCCAACAAATTGTCCGGTATCGCTCCACAGTTGACTTTTATAAAGGGGCTGTCCGCGCGGGAGCTCTCCCTGTGTATCATATCGGCCAACACTTCCTTACCGGTACCCGATTCGCCCTGTATCAGGACAGTGGTATTGAGTCTGGCGACTTTATGAGCCATTTCCACCGACTGCTTCATGTTCTGTGACACGGCCGTTATTTTCCTCGAAAATCCGCTGGCTTGTCTCAAGCGTTCCAGTTCCTGCTCATATTTTTGATTCAGTTTCTTTACCCGCATGAGCCGCTCTCTCGTCTTTGCCAACTCCGTCACGTCGCGCTCACAGGCTATCACCAGCTTGAGCCGTCCATCCTCATAATATGGGACCCCTGTCACCAGCAGCTCCCTGTTATCGCCGGTCTTCTGCACCAACACTTCTTCTCTTCCGCTCATCAACACCCTGCTGCTTACGAACTCGCTGCAATAGCCTTCCTTCACCAGATCGTCTATATTCCTTCCGATCAGCTCATCCATCTTTTTTCCGCCGTTCTTCTCCACCGCTTTGTTGACTTCCAGAATAATGCCTTTCGTATCGACGACAAAAATACCATCGTCAATATTGTCGAGCACCGCTTTATAGTCTTCTGTTTTTAATTTCGTACGTCTGTCACTGCTGTTCATAAAGACCCCCTGCATCTGCCACATATACTGCAACGTCATGTACTTCTGCCGGTATCAGCATCATCTATACATCCATTCCATCAAAACGAAATGGATGTATTTTCCGGGCAGAAGCCCCGGTTCGTTCATCTTCACTTGTCTTTTCTTCCCGAATGCTTCTCCATCCGTATCTCCGCCGCTCTGGCATGACCAACCAGACCTTCACCTCTGGCCAGGCTGGATACCAGAGGGGCTATCTTCATCATCGCATCAGCACTCATCGTCTGATATGTACATATTTTCAGGAAGGTGCCTGTCCATACGCCTCCTGTATACCTGGCCGCGCCCAGAGTAGGCAAGGTATGATTAGGTCCTGAAGCATAATCGCCGAACACTTCGGCAGTATTACCGCCGATGAACAGAGAGCCATAATTTCTCAACCGACTGACTACGGCATCCTCAGCCTCTTTCCTCACGTTCACTTCCAGGTGTTCGGGAGCGTATCCATTGGCATACTCCACAGCTTCATCAAGTGAATCTGCCAGCAGCACTTCACCGAAATCATTCCACGAACTGGCTGCGATATCCTTCGTATCGAGCTCAGGAAGTTGTTTTTCAACAGCTTCCATCACTGCTGTTCCAAGCTTTTCATCAGTGGTGACCAGGATCCCCTTAGCCTCTTTATCGTGTTCCGACTGAGCCAGCAGATCTGCAGCGATGATATCCGGATCTGCTCCGCCATCAGCTATTACCAGCACCTCGCTGGGGCCTGCCACGAAATCTATCCCCACTTTACCATAGCACTGCCGTTTTGCTTCGGTCACAAAGCTATTGCCGGGCCCCACGATAAGGTTCACCGGCCGGATCTGTTCAGTTCCATATGAAAATGCCGCGATAGCCTGAGCTCCGCCCACAGCATAGATTTCGTCCACACCGGCGATATCCATGGCTACCAGCGTCTTCGGATGTACTTTGTCCGTCCCCTTTATCACCGGAGAACAAGCTGTGATACGTTCTACACCGGCTATCTTGGCCGGTATCCCCAGCATCAGCGCGGTGGAGTACAACGGATACCCGCCGCCAGGCACATAACAGCAACATGATTCCACCGGTATGACCTTATGCCCGAGCTCCATACCCGGCTCGGGAGAAAAGCCATCCAACATCCCTATAGTCTCACGTTGAGCCTCAGCGAACGCTCTTATATTGGCCGCCGCCCGACGTATATCATCTATCTCCACATCAGGCACCGTCTTATACGCCTCCTCTATTTCTTCTTTCGAGATCCTCAGCGCCGTCCTGTTACAGCTGTCGAATCTGCGGTTGTACTGAAGGAGCGCCGCGTCACCATGCGTTCTCACTTCATCTATTATTCCTTTCACCGTTTCAGTGAGCTTCGACCTGTCCTGTTCTGTTCTCTTTTTGGAAGCTTTCAATTCTTTCATCTTATTTTTCCTTCCTCGTTCGATTCATCGCTTTATCATAATAATATATAAAAAATCCGGCGATTGTCAAGTGGTGCCAGGCATGACAGACAGCTCTGAGTCTTAACTGTCAAGACAGACAGCCCTGAGATCATCCCAACAACAATCGCCTGCATCTGAAGTAAATAACACTCCCCCTTATTTCCGCTTCAGAGAAACGAAGACACCTCCTGCACAGATGCCCGTAAATATGATAAACGATATCCTTATGACCTTTATCAATGTTTCTGCCGGAGCCGCTGCCAGAGCCATCTCTCCCGCCAGTGCCGACACTGTCACCGTCACGATGACCATGCTGAGAGTATGGCCTATCGATCTCATGGTAGCCAGTACCGACGATGCCACACCATACTCCGCTCTGTCCACACATGACATGACCGCATTGGTATTTGGCGATGAGAACAGTGAAAATCCTACACCGGTGATCACCAGAGCCGTGATGACGAGCGCCAAATGAGTCTCCTCGCTCAGGAAGATGAATATAAACGTACCCGCAGCGCAAAATGCCATCCCTGCCGACGACATCTTGAACGGTGAGAACCTGTCGGAAAATCTCCCCATGACAGGTGAAAGCGCTGCCATAATGGCAGGTTGGAATATCATGATGAATCCGGCTGTCTGCGATGAGTAATCCATCACTACCTGCAGATATATGGACACCAGATAACTTATGGCAAATGTCGCTCCGTAATTGAGCATCGCTGCCAGGTTAGAAAATCCATATCCCTTATTCTCACGAAACAGCCTCACGTCCACTATCGGAGAGCTTGCGTTCAGCTCGTGGACCACAAATACAACACCCAGTATGACACCCGCCACAGTCAGAAGTACGGGGACTGCTCCACTTCCTGTTTCAGACAGCCCATACATCATCAATACGATAAATGCCACATATATGATATTCCCGGCAAGGTCAGCTCTGCCGCCCTTTCGTATCTTCATTCCGTCTCCGTCCTGCTTGTCCCCGGCCAGGCCGGCCACACGCCTTTCGCGAGGCAGCTTCAGCAAAGCGGTAAAAAAAGCCACCGCGCCCAGGGTTCCTGTCAGCACGAATATGGACTGCCACCCCAGATTATGATTCAACAATCCTCCCACTACAGGTCCCGCCGAAAGTCCCACATACGTCGATGCCAACGAATATCCAAGGACCCGTCCTCGCTGATCTCCGGGGAAGGCATCCACCAGGATAGCCGTATTGGTGCTGAATATCATAGACGCTCCTATGCCCTGCACTATCCTTGAAGCCAGCAGCATAGCCATAGATGCGGAAAAAGCAGCCGCGCCGCAGCAGATAACAAATACGATGATACCGACGACCAGAACTGTTTTCCTGCACGTCATGTCCGCCAGCCTCCCAAGCGGCACCGAAAAAGCGGCTACCGAAAGTGTATATCCCGTTATGAGCCAACCTACCGAGCCTGCGCTCACTCCAAACTGCTGACCTATATCCGGTACCGAAAGATTCAAAGCGCTGCCTGTAAAGGTGGTGATAAAAGCTGTTATCACCACCACCATTATTATCGCTCTCTGTTGATTCTTTTCCATGGTATTATTATATACCACGAAAGGCTCAAATACTAATATTTCCTCCACCGGACGGCACATCAGATCACGATACATATGAAATACTCTTTGCCTTCATCGCTTATCTTCTGAAGAGAACGCTGCATCTTGACTCTGATGTTATCCGGAACGCCGGCTATCTTGGTCTCCATCTGTTCCGCCACCATCTCGTAAAGGGATTTTCCGAAGATATTGGTGTCCCATATCCCGTTAGGCGAGTTCTCCATCTCCTCTTTCAGACTGGTCACCAGATCCTCTGACTGTTTCTCGCTTCCCACCACCGGAGATATCTCCGTCGTTATATCCGTCCTGATGATATGAAGCGTAGGAGCCTTTGCCGTTATCTTTATCCCGTACTTGCTTCCCTGCTTGAAGACCTCCGGCTCATCCAGCACCATTTCATTCAGCTTCGGCTCCACGATGCCATAGCCTCTTTCTTCCACCTGCTCCATGGCGCCCTTCAGCTTATCGTAAGCCCGCTTGGCCTCTGCGAACTCCTTCAACAGTCCGAAAAACTGGTAATCATCACTGACACGGGTACCCATCAGCTCGGTCACTATCCTGTAGTAGAGGTCACCAGCCATGTTGAGCCGCAGCTCTATTTCCCCGGTTCCCATGTCTATATTCCTTATCTCGGTGCTCTCTATGGTATCGCCGTCGGCCAGCTCATCGGCGGCGCTCCTGAACTCCTCTATGGTATCAAAGCTATCAGCCCAGCTCCTGATGCTCTCCGTCACCTGCTCTTTCAGCCAGTGATCCGGCTCAAGCCCCTCCATATATCCCGGGATACCAAAGACCACTTCTCTGACCGGGAACCTTCCCAGTATTTCTGTCATGATCCCATTTATTTCGTTTTCCGTTGCCCTGGCACAGTCCACTCTGGTCACAGGCACCCCGTATTTCCGCTCCATGGCCGCCGCTATCTCCCTGGTGGATTCCGATGAAGGATGAGTGGAATTGAGCAGCACGGCAAAAGGCTTGTTGAGCTCTCTCAGCTGTTCTATGACCCGCGCTTCAGCTTCCTCATAGCTGCTTCGCTCCATAGTGCCTATCGACCCGTCGGTAGTGACGACAATGCCTACCGTGGAATGATCCTTTATCACCTTTTCAGTCCCCAGTTCAGCTGCTTCTTCAAAGGGGATACGCTCGTCGCTCCACGGCGTCGACACCATTCTGGCCTCCCCATCCTCCATATGCCCCATAGCTCCCGGTACCATGTATCCTACACAGTCGACCATCCTTATCTTGAGGCTCACATTCTCTTCCGGTTCCAGCCTGACTGCTTCCGCCGGGATGAATTTGGGCTCCGTCGTCGTTATGGTCCGCCCTGTGCCGCTCTGTGGCATTTCGTCCAGTATCCTCTGCCTTTCATATGTATTATTTACATTGGGGATGACCATCAAATCCATGAACCGCTTTATGAACGTGGATTTTCCCGCCCTCACAGGCCCCACCACTCCTATGTAAATGTCGCCGCCTGTTCGCTTGCCTATGTTCTCGTAAATGCTTATATTTTCCAAAACAAATACCTCCCCATGTACTCCACTGTAAATCAATACAGTATATGAGGAGGCATCGTTTTTATTCTCTATTATTTCATGATTTGTCGAAGGCCTCAGCCGCTATTTCCTCCACGACAGCTGCCTTGTCCCTGTAATTGGTGATACCCTTCCCTTCATTAGGGTGACTGGAAGAATATATCTGATCTGTGATGAAAGCACATACCAGCACCAGGCAAACCGGGATCAGCACCTTGAGCTTTATCTTCCTTATGATATTATCCAGGGCCGGAGCCAGCAGATAAACTATGGCCATGCCGCCCATACCGAAGGTCAGCAGACCTTCTCCGCATATCCGTCCGTTGAGATTGAGAAAATATCCGCTGTAGTCCCACCATCGCTGTCCGAATATCATCTCCAGGAAAAATGAAGTGAAATACTCCACGAAGCCGCACAGCACGATGGCCGCCACGAACTCCGCCAGAGGATTCCTCCTGAACTTATTCAGCAATACCAGTATCATGACGCCGCCCGCTCCATATATAGGCAGCCACGGCCCGTGAAGAACCCCTCTGTTGACAAAGACTCCGTCTTTGACCAGATGAAGGCTCACCTCCCACATCCATCCTATCAGTGAAAAGATGAAGAACAGCAATATCAGCGAAAGTATGGAATAATTCCTTATGTAATTAGGTGTATCCAGGCTTATCCTCCCGGCCAGTTCTGCTGACGGGAACAATCGTTCCGGATACTGCTCCCCTCTGAATATACTCTTGAGGCGTTTGATATTGTCGTTCCTGGCCTGCAGCTTCTCATACTCCAGATCACGCTCCGTGCCCAGCAGCATCACGCCCAGCCAGTTTTCCAGAAAACCTCTCAATCCTGTCGGCTTCTGCACCTCCGGAACCGGCTCGCTGATATACTTCATCACATCTCCGTAGCTTTCGGCCATCTCATACACCTCAGGCCTGCGGAACAGATATGTATCGTCCAGTAACTGAGCTCCGGGTATGCCGTTCTCCTTGGCCAGCCATCTCAATTCCGTGTAATACTCGCAATACACAGCCGTCCTGTAGGCATTGGTGTAGAATACTGATGCCAGGCCCAACGTCACATAGTCAAGCAGGAACCATGGGAGGAAACTGAGGAATATCTTGAAACACTCCCACTTATGTCCCTTCATCATCCTCCTGGAAAGAGTTATGGCTTCATTTGCCTTGATATCAGGGTTTTCCGCCACTATATAAGGCACCAGGAAATACGAATAATGCTTGATAGGTATCCCGATTATAGTAAATGCCCACAATGTCCTGTAGACACTCAGCAGGAACATGGTGAAAGCCGACTTTGTCCATTTTCGCGACCGAGGCAGATACCCCAGCCTCGTCAGCGGTATCTTCTCGTATATCCGTCCTTCGAGGAAAAAGCGCCGCGACGTCACCACAAAACAATCTTTCACAAAAAACAGCAGACATGCGTGGAACATCATAGACAGCACGATGAACATTATAGCGACAAAGCTCTTGGAGCCAAACACATGGTCGGCCTTTTCGAATATCTCCACGTATATTTTCCCTGAGCTTACGGAGTTGACGATATCTGAAAAGACACCCTTGTCGCGCCCCAGTATCTTGCTGTCGTCGTTTTCCTTTATCTCAGTTTCCAGCTGGCGGGACATCTCGCGTCCCTCACGTATCTGCCCCATGAGTAGCTCATCGATGATGCCTTCCACCACGTCGCTGTTAGCCATACTCAATCCCAGACCTATTCCCGACACCGACACGTTGAGGGTCTCATATCCTTCGTCTTCGCTACTTCCGCCATTGGATCGCAATATGTCCAATGACGAGCCGAATTCAGCTCCTATGAACACCGCGAAAAGGCATATGGCCACGAACAGCCAGTAATGCTTTTTCAATGACTGCTTCGCGCTTTTCTTCAGTTCTTTTCTCTCTATCATATTATCTCCCGTCCTCCGGATATCACCGTCATGCTATCGCGCCAGCCTCCCCTTCAGACTGAAAGTTTTTCCTTCTGTGATCTCTACGTCCACCATAGTTCCCGTCAGTTCCGGGCTGCCGGGAAAATCCACCAGCTTGAATCCCTCCGTCCTTCCTGTCATGGTCTTCGGATCTTTCTTGCTGGGACCATCCACCAGTACCTTCTCTATCCTTCCCTTATATGCCGCGTTTTTCTTCGCGCTTCCGGCATTGATGAGATCCACCAGACGGTCGAATCGTTCATGCTTGACATCTTCCGGTACTTGATCCTCATATCCGGCCGCGGGAGTCCTCTGTCTTATAGAATAGAGGAAGGTGAAGGCCGAATCATACCCCACCTTTCTCACCAGATCCAGAGTATCCTGAAAATCTTTCTCGGTCTCTCCCGGAAAGCCCACTATTATATCAGTGCTTATGGTTATATCCGGGACTGCTCTCCTCAGCTTCCCGACCAGCTCAAGATAACGCGTCCTGTTGTACTTCCTGTTCATCCGCATCAGCACGTCGTCGCTTCCCGACTGAACAGGCAGATGTATGTAATTGCACAGTTTATCACAGTCCACGTAAGCCTGTATCAGCTTGTCAGACAAGTCCTTTGGATGAGATGTCATGAACCTTATCCTCTGGATGCCCGATATATCGTCTATCCCGTATATGAGGTCGGCAAAATCCCACTGACGTCCCGTCCCGTCTATCCCTCTGTATGAATTCACGTTCTGCCCCAGCAGCGTTACTTCCTTGACTCCATCGGCCGCCAGCCCGGCTATCTCATCCAGGATATCCTCCGGATGTCTGCTCTTTTCCCTGCCCCTGGTATATGGCACGATACAGTAAGTGCAGAAGTTGTTGCAGCCGTACATGATGTTGACGAAGGACTTGTGGGGATAAAGTCTTTTAGCCGGCAAGCCTTCCACGATATCCGCGCTGTCCTCGAAAACTTCAGCTATCTTCATCTTCTCCCCGTAAACTTTGGACAGAAGCTCCGGGAACCTGTGTATATTATGGGTGCCGAAAATTATATCCACCCACGGGTACTTGCTTTTGACCGTATCGATGATGTGCTGCTGCTGCATCATACAGCCACAGACACAGGCCACATATCCCGGGTTCCGCTCTTTTATCTTCTTCAATTGTCCCAGGGTGCCGAAAAATCGCTTATCCGCGTTTTCCCTTATGCTGCATGTATTTATTATGGTTATGTCCGACTCCGCGGGAGTCGGCACCTCCGCGCAGCCACGCTCCTGCAGCATTCCCGCGATGGTCTCAGAATCGTGTTCGTTCATCTGACACCCGAATGTTATGATATTGTATTTCTTGCCGTCAAGCAGTCCCATTTCCTTATCCTTGTTCATGTTTCCTTGTCCGTCCCATGAGAAGCCCTACAGCTTCCGCTGCCGTTATCTCACCCTTTATCGCTCTGTATATTGCTTCGGTGATTGGCATCTCCACATTCTCACGTCTGGCCAGTTCATAGGCGGCTTCGGTGGTGAACATCCCTTCTACCACCATACCGACTTTTTTCGTAGCCTCTTCAGGGCTCATCCCTTCACCTATCATGATACCGCACCGCCTGTTCCTGGAGTGCATACTGGTACACGTCACGATAAGATCGCCTGTACCGGTAAGTCCCGCAAAGGTCTCCGGTCTGGCTCCCAGCTTGATTCCCAGCCTGGTTATCTCTGCCAGCCCTCTCGTCATCAATGCAGCCTTGGCGTTGTCTCCAAAGCCCATTCCATCCGATATACCGGCTCCCAGGGCGATGATGTTCTTGAGAGCACCTCCCAATTCCACACCTACTACATCCTCGGTGGTATAGACCCGGAATCTGTCTGTCATGAACAGGTCCTGCACTGCTTCAGCGGCTTTCAGGTCATAGGAAGCCGCAGCTACGGTGGTCGGCAGTCTCCTTCCCACTTCTTCCGCATGTGACGGTCCCGACAACACCACATACCGATCCAGATCCAGATGCTCCGCAGCTATCTCTGACATCCTCTTCAGACTCTTCTGCTCTATCCCTTTGGCCACGTTTATCACAATAGCGGCATTGCCTATATACTCCAGCGCCGAAGTCAACGCTTCCCTGAAATGCTGAGCCGGAGCGGAAAAAAGGACCACATCGGCATCCTTGAGCGCAGCTTCCGTAGTATATGTTATCTCTATGTTATCGTCAAGCGGCACCCCCGGAAGATAATCCACGTTCTCACGATGTTCCTCCATGGATCTGAGATGTCTCTCGTCTATATCCCATATCCTTACTCTATGGCCCTTTCCGGCCAGCACCGTAGCCAGAGCTGTCCCCCAGCTCCCGGCTCCTGTTATTCCTATGGTCTTCATCTACTTTCCCTCCTGCTCACGCGAATCGTCCTTCTTCTCGAATATGCTCATGATCGGTTCTTCCCCTCTGATGAGCCGTCCTATGTTGGATCTGTGCTTGACAAGCACTATCACCGCCACGATTATCCCCAGATGCACGAAGTCAGGCTCCATGAAATATGACAGCACCGGGAAGCATATAGCTCCCAGTATAGACCCTACCGACATCCTCCTGGTTATCAATACACCTATCACTACGATAGCCAGCGTAGCCAGCGCCATGAGAGGATTGAGCCCCAGCAGCGCGCCGAATGCCGTAGCTACGCCCTTCCCTCCTCTGAATCCGAAGAAAACCGGCCACACATGGCCACAGAATACGGCTACCACACACCACATGGCTCCTGTGTTCCCTGCCAGCAAATATCCCAGCACCACGGCACAGGTCCCCTTCAGTATATCCACTACCAGCGTTATGGCTCCCGCCTTTTTTCCCATCACCCTCAGAGCATTGGTGGTGCCGGCGTTTCCGCTCCCCTCTTTCCGTATATCTATCCCTCTGGCCTTCGCCATCAGTATGGACGGCGAGATATTTCCGATAAAATAAGCTATCACAGCGGCCAGCACCGCCATCCATATATCATTCATCTTCCTTGTCTCCCTTTTCTCTGAATACGAATTTCAGTGACGTCCCCTCGAACCCGAAAGCTTCCCTTATCTTGTTCTCCATATACCTGGAATATGAGAAATGCATCAGGTCCCGGGAATTGACTTTGAAGGAAAAGAGCGGCGGCTTGACTCCCACCTGGGTCACATAGTATATCTTTAGCCGTTTTCCTTTGTCGGACGGCGGTTGCTTCATCATCATGGCATCGGATATCAGGCTGTTGAGCTGGCCCGTAGGCACCCTCATAGCCCTGTTCTCGGCCACATATTTAGCCATTTCCACCACATTGTCCACACGCTGGCCCGTCAGCACCGATATGAACACCGACGGAGCGTATGACATGAAAGAAAGCTCCCTGGCCATCTCCTTTTTGAATTCGCTCATGGTATTGGTGTCCTTGTCGATAAGGTCCCACTTGTTGACCACCACAACGATGCCCTTTCCTGCTTCATGGGCCATGCCGGCTATCTTTTTGTCCTGCTCCGTTATACCATCCCTGGCGTCTATCATCAGCAGACACACATCACACCGCTCTATGGCCGCTACCGCCCTGATAACGCTGAATCGTTCTATATCCTCGTCCACTTTGCTCTTTCGCCTTATTCCGGCGGTATCTATCAGAAGGTACTTCTCTCCGTCCTTCTCAAAAGGCGTATCTATAGAATCCCTGGTAGTGCCCGCTATAGGCGATACGATAACTCGGTTCTCTCCCAGCAGCCTGTTGACAAGAGACGATTTCCCCACGTTGGGCTTGCCTATCATGGCTATCTTGATAGTGTCCTCATCCTCGTCTCCTGCCCCTTCCGGGAAGCTTTCGATTATTCTGTCGAGAAGATCTCCCAGATTGAGCATGTTGGCCGCGGAAACAGGTATCGGCTCGCCCAGTCCCAGCTCGTAAAAATCGTAAAAGTCATCCGGCAGCCTGGAAGTATCCACCTTGTTGACGGCCAATACCACTTCCTTGCCCGTCTTCATCAACATGGATGCCACCTCCCTGTCGGAAGCTGTTACTCCATCTTTCCCGTCCGTCATGAAAAGTATCACGTCGCACGTGTCCATGGCCAGCTGAGCCTGTTCCCTCATCTGCGAGAGGATGATATCCTTGCTGTCAGGTTCGATACCACCCGTATCTATCAGAGCAAAATGCTTGCCGGACCACTCGGCCTCAGCGTATATCCTGTCCCTGGTAACACCAGGAGTATCCTCCACGATGGAGACCCTCCTGCCTACCACCTTATTGAAAAATGTGGATTTTCCCACGTTAGGCCGCCCTACCACGGCCACTAAAGGCTTACTCATAAGTTATCCCTTCCGCAAATTCTGCCGGTTCAAACTCTTTCAGGTCGTCGATTCCCTCTCCTACTCCTATGAACTTGACAGGCATGTCGAATTCATCCGCTATGGTTATGACGATGCCTCCTTTTGCTGTCCCATCCATCTTGGTCAATACGATTCCCGTTATATCTGCCGCCTCGCCAAACTCCTTCACCTGCGAAACAGCATTTTTCCCTGTAGTGGCGTCCAGCACCAGCAGATTCT
This sequence comes from uncultured Eubacterium sp., assembly GCA_900543485.1. GTDB lineage: Bacteria > Bacillota > Clostridia > Peptostreptococcales > Anaerovoracaceae > Lentihominibacter > Lentihominibacter excrementipullorum. The sequence goes on from UQRM01000036.1 coordinate 21,961, forward strand.
CTCTGGCCGCCTCCGGAAACTCCCTTCCGATCACCCGATTCATTTTCTCCAGCTCATCCATCAGATTCTTTTTGTTCTGGAGTCTTCCTGCCGTATCGCAGATGAGCACGTCTATACCCTTTGCCTTGGCCGACTGGATGGCGTCATATATGACGGCTGACGGGTCAGCTCCTTCCCCGTGCCTGATGACGTTTATACCGGCCCTCTCGCCCCATATGGAAAGCTGCTCCGCAGCGGCCGCTCTGAATGTATCTGCTGCAGCCAGCATCACGGTCTTCCCCCGGTTCCTCAGTCTGTGGGCCAGTTTCCCTATGGTGGTAGTCTTACCGCCTCCATTTATGCCTATCATCAGAATGACCAGTGGCGTCTCCTGGCAGAGCGTATGAGCCGCGCCCTTGTCGATAAGCCGTTCTATTATTCCGCTGAGGCATTTCTTTATATCCTCCGGCGCCGACAGGTTACTGCTCCTTATCTCATCCCGCAGCATCTCCACGATCTTCATGGTAGTGTCCATGCCCACGTCGGACGTTATCAGTATCTCCTCCAGC
>UQRM01000037.1 GCA_900543485.1 uncultured Eubacterium sp.
TTTTATATGTCTGCACATAAATATTGCTTTCTTTCGCCTCTTCGCTGCTTGTAATATAATCCTGTGCTGTTCCGGTGGCAGGCGTTACATTTTACATATATACCAGGCTACAGCCGGGCACCAGGTTCATATCCAGGAGGGTCCGGGAGCTGGTGGAGGAAGAGAGGCCGTTTTTGCTTCCAGACAGGGCCATGATGGAAAAGGTCTATGAGACGTCAAAGCCGGAGGCAGGTCTTTTCAGATATATCCATGATAAAGGAAAATATCCGGCCTATGGCAACGCCAGCATCAAGTATTTTCCTCTGGGAGAGGATAAATTCAAGGAGATGATCTATCAATTGGAGAGGGCCAGGGATTTCATATTCCTGGAGTATTTTATCGTGGAACGGGGGCATATGTGGAACACTATCCTGGACATCCTGGTCAGAAAGGCCAGAGAAGGTGTCGAAGTCAGGTTTATGTACGACGGCACATGTACGCTGTCCCTGCTTCCGAAGAACTATAACAGGAGGATGGAAGCGCTGGGCATAAAGTGCAAGATATTTTCTCCTATGATGCCGTTTCTGGCCACACACCAGAATAACAGGGATCACAGAAAGATACTGGTGATAGATGGTCACACGGCCTTTACGGGCGGGGTGAACCTGGCGGACGAATATATCAATGAGAAAGTACGCTTCGGTCACTGGAAGGACACGGCTATCATGGTCAAGGGCAAAGCAGTCAATAACTTCACGCTGATGTTTTTGCAAATGTGGAACATCGAGGAGAAGCGTAAGGAAAATTACGGGAGATATATGTACACCGGCGAAGAACGTTACGACGCTTCCATGAGGAACGGCGGATATGTGGTGCCTTACGGTGACAGCCCTTTTGATGGTGAGAACGTAGGTGAGAACGTATATCTGGATATACTCAACACGGCTAATGAATACGTCCATATCATGACGCCTTATCTGATACTGGATGAGGAGCTGCTCAATGCCATCACCTTTGCCGCCCAGCGGGGAGTAGACGTGAAGATAATACTGCCACATATCCCTGATAAAAAATATGCGTACTGGCTGGCCAGGACTCACTATAAGGAGCTGATAACGGAAGGCGTCCGGCTTTATGAGTATACACCGGGCTTCATCCACGCCAAGGTCTTTACCAGTGATGATGAAAAGGCTGTCGTCGGGACCATAAATCTGGATTTCAGAAGTTTGTACCTGCATTTCGAGTGCGCGGCATATATATGGAAAAATCCGGTCATAGGCGATATCGAGAATGACTTCCAGATGACTCTGGAAAAATGTCAGAAGGTGACTATGGAGAACTGTAATCAATATAATATCATATACAGGATAATCGGCAGGGCGCTGAGGCTCATCGCTCCCCTCATGTAGGCGAAAGGGAAAGATCGGTCTCAGTCAGGCGGCGGATACAAAAGGAAAGAGGAGGAAGATATGCTCTTTAAGGATATAACCATATTGAATGAGGATATGGAGATAGAAGAACACAGGTATGTATCGATAACGGGAGATCATATATCATATATCGGGAATGAACCTCCCGCAGAGAGCCATGACAGGGAGATAGACGGCCGGGGCCGCCTGCTGATGAGCGGTTTCTTCAACGCTCACGCTCATTCTCCTATGACGCTGATGCGTGGGTACGGTGAAAACATGGCGCTGCAGGACTGGCTTACGAAGAAGATATTCCCTTTTGAGGATAAACTGTATCCGCAGGCAGTATATTGGGCTACCATGCTGGCTATGGCTGAGTCGCTGAAGTTTGGCATAGTTTCCAGCAGCGACATGTATTATTTCTGCGAGGATATGGCGAAGGCCGTTATCGACAGCGGGGCAAAGGACAATATTTCCAGGTCTGTGGTCAATCCTGCGGGCATTCGGCCTGAAAGTCTGGAAAGCTTCCGGGAAATGAAGGATTTTTACCGTGAATTTCATGGCGCTGCAGAGGGAAGGATAAAAGTGGATATGAGCCTTCACGCCGAATATACGTCGGATCTTGCGACTGCCGAGGCATTGGCGGATCATGCCCGCTCTCTGGGAGATGTCAACATGCAGGTCCATGTGTCGGAGACGGCGACGGAGCACCGGGAATGTCTGGAACGCCATGGACTTACTCCGGCGGCCTATCTGGAAAAGGCCGGTATATTCGACGTGCCGACAGTGGCGGCTCACTGCGTGTGGTCCACGGAGGAGGATCTGGACATATTCAGAAAGAAAGGCGTTACTGTGGCTGCCAATCCTGTCAGCAATATGAAACTGGCCAGCGGTATATGCGATGTGAAGAAGGTGCTGGAAAAAGGCGTCGATCTGGCCATCGGCACCGACAGTGTGGCCAGCAACAACAGCCTTGATTTTATCGAGGAGATAAAGACGATGATGATAGGCTGTAAGGTCGCGACAGGAGATCCTACGGCTGTATCGGCCAAAGACGCGTTGAGAGCGGCCACCGCGGGGGGAGCGAAAGCACAGGGCCGGTATGACAGCGGGTCGCTGAAAGAGGGATATAAGGCAGATGTGATAATGTTGGATATTTCAGGAGCGAATATGCATCCTGTTCACAGTCTCATCAACAATCTGGTATATTCTAGTTCAGGAAGCGATGTGGTGATGACCTTGGTGGACGGTAAAGTCCTCTGGGAAAAAGGGGAGTACACCACCATAGACATCGAGAAGACCATATACCAGGTCGAGAAGGCGACCGAAAATATACTTGAAAGGCTTTGATCATGGGTAAAAAATCACTGTTAAAAGGCGCGGCGGTCATGGCTGCCGCGGGTATCATCGTTAAACTGCTGGGAGCTGTGTTCAGGATACCGCTGGCCAATATGATAGGATCCATAGGGATGGCTAATTATTCTCCGGCATATTCGCTGTACAGTTTTCTCCTGGTGTTCGCTACGGCAGGCTTGCCCGTAGCCATTTCCAAGATGGTTTCGGAGAGGTATGCCGTAGGCCAGTTCAGGGAAGCGGAGCGTGTGTTCAGGCTTTCCAGGACGCTGATGATGATAATCGGCATCATAGGGTTCATCGTGCTGTTCTTCTGCAATGAGCTGATAGCGGAGCTGATAAACCTGCCAGGCTCGGCTCTTTCCATGAGGGCGACGGCCATAGCCTTGCTCCTGGTCCCGATAATGTCGTCATACAGAGGATATTTCCAGGGGATGCAGGAGATGAGGCCGACGGCTATATCGGAGGTTGCGGAACAGCTCTTCAGGGTGGTTTTCGGACTTCTTCTGGCTCATCTGATGCTGAGCAGTCAGTTCGAGATGCTGGGATATACAGCTGAGCAGCGAGGAGCGGCAGGAGGCTGCTTCGGAGCCAGCGCAGGCTCCATAGGAGGCCTGGCTGTCATGCTCATCGTCTACATGGTGTCCAGAAGGAAGATAAAGCTGAGGATAAAGAGAGACAGGACCCGGGAGCACGAGTCTTCCAAAACCATTCTGAAAAAGATAGCGGCAATAGCTATTCCAATAACTATCGGAGCGGCCATAATGCCTATCGTCAACCTGATAGACGCGGGTATCGTGCAGACCAGACTTCTGTCCTCGGGGTGGGACGCGACCGCTGCCGAGAGCCTTTACGGACAGCTGACGGGTTTCGCGTCGCCGGTGATACAGTTCCCGCAGGTGTTCATGACGGCCATAGTGATGAGTCTTGTGCCTATGGTCTCGGCCGCACACAGACTGGGGAACAGAAAGGAGCTGCATGAACATATATCGCTGGGCATGCGGACGACTACCATCATAGCTTTCCCGGCAGCAGTGGGGATGTTCGTGCTGGCTGAGCCTATACTGACGCTTCTCTATTCATCTCAGAAAGCAAGCGCGATCGGGGCGGCGCCGTGTCTTCAGATTTATTCGATAGGATTCGTATTTCTGGCTATAATAACTACTATGACAGGCGCGCTGCAGGGGATAGGAAAGCAGCATCTGCCTGTGATAAACCTGTGCATCGGAGTGGCGGCCAAGTTTATCGTCACATGGACGCTTACGGCAGTCCCGTTCATCAATGTGAAGGGAGCGGCCATCGGTTCGGCAACGGCATATCTGATAGCTATGATACTGGATATCATCGTTATCAGAAAGTACAGCGGCGTCAGATTCCCGGTGGGGCTTACGGTCATCAAGCCGTTGGTATCAGCTCTGGTGATGGGTGCTGTTGTGATATTGGTATATATGGGCCTCGACAGTCTCCTGGGAAGCAGCGGTACAGCTACGCTGATAGCTATATTCATCGGCGTGGTCGTATACGGTCTGATGGTTCTCAGGACGAAAACCATCAGAAGAGAGGAGCTGATGGATATCTCTTTCGGAAGAAAGATAGTATCCATATGCGACAAACTGAGATTATGGTAAGCGTGTGAAAACGTTGATATTTACACAAAAAACAGCGGTCTTTGACCTAAAACAGCTTGACAAACAACTTGAAAGATGGGAAAATAGTGCATAGGCAAAGTGCAATGGTAGTGATGCCGGGTGTCAAATGGGTATTTGGCGCAAATACATGAGGTTATTATTTTTAAGGAGGATTTATTGATGAATAAAGCGGAATTAGTAGCTGCAGTTGCAGAAAAGACTGGATTTACAAAGAAAGACGCCGAATTGGCTGTTAATGCTTTCGTTTCAAGCGTAGAAAACTCTCTGGTAAAGGGCGAGAAGGTACAGCTCATAGGATTCGGAACCTTCGAGGTTCGTCAGAGAAAAGCAAGACAGGGAAGAAATCCTAGAAAACCGGGAGAAGTCATCAAGATCGCTGCTTCAAAAGCTCCTGTATTCAAGGCTGGCAAGGCTCTGAAGGATGCTGTGAACAAATAAGCGGCGGACAACGATAAAGAATGGAAAACAAAGGGTAACTCGTTTACCCTTTTCTTTTTTAGCGGAGGACGATGAAGAGCGGGAGAGGAGGATATATGAGGATAGATAAATTCCTGAAGAACTCCCGGATAATCAAGCGGCGTACCGTCGCCAAGGAAGCGTGCGAACAAGGCAGGATAACGGTGAACGGGAAGATCGCCAAACCGGGGAATGAGGTGGACACGGGCGACGAGATATATATAAGCTTCGGGAACGGGAGCCTTCGGGTCAGGGTATTGGAATTGAAGGATCCGTGCCGGAAGGAAGACGCGGCGTCCATGTATGAAGTTATAGAATAAGCAGGGCCTCTTTGTCAGAGTCATCGATGACATCCGGCAGGAGGCTCTTATCATGTAGGAAACAGAGGTATTTATGGTGAAGAAGACGAGAAAAGAGATAGAGGCGCGAATGAGCGCTATTTCAGAGGAAATAGAAAACAACCCTAAGGAAAACATGAATACGCTGCTGGCACCGGAGCTGTATGGCTTCGATGAGGAGCGTATGACAGCGGAGATCGGATTCAGACGGTATGGATGGGAAACCAATGAAAGAGGAGAGATACATGGCGGGGCCATATCGGCCATGTTCGATACGGCCATGGGGATGACAGTGCTGGCTTTTTCCGATTCGGAAAACATCTCTACGGCGGATCTGAGTGTCAGCTTCATAAGGCCGTTTCTGGGAGAATCATATCTGTTCAAAACAGAGATAGTCCATCCGGGGAGAACGATAGTAAGGGTGAGAGCTATTGCCTACGACGAAAAAAGCGGCAAACCGCTGGCTTCGGCTACCGCTAATTTTTTCCGTTTGGACAGGTGAGGGACATCATCATGGATTCAGGCTGTCGATGAAATTCAGTATATTGGTCAGCGCCGCATCCATGTGGTTGATATTGCACTGATATGAGATGATATTCAGGTCATCGGCTTTTGATGAAAAGATACCGCATTCGCTGCTCTTCACGGTGGAGTCGATGATGGATTCCTCGGAGCCGAGGGCATCGGTGAGGAATGGTCCGGCGCCGTTTTTACTGTCAGAGCTCCATGTCATGAATGGATCTGTCGCTGAATAGGATATGTTGCACAGTCCCGATGTGGTGAGAAATTCCTGTGACATCTCATCCATGACGCTGCTGTCTGTGCTCCTGGATACCATGGTGAGGGTGAAAGCTCCGCCCGATGTAGTGACAGATGATATACCTGCGGCGGCAATGATGTCGCCGCTATTTTCATCCTGACGATATATGCCTGTCTGGAGGGTGTACATCAGGCTTATGATGTTATCGCTGCTCTGACTGCTCATCACTGTTTCCGGCATAGTCGTTTCCGTAAGAGTATATACGAAATTGTCGTTGAGGTTCTCGAACCTGTCCTTCATGTTGTTGTAGGATGAATTGAACCTTCTGGTAAAACTGTCTACATCGTTGCTGTCCACGATGACCACAGCAGTTGCGGAGGTAGGCGTGTATCCATCGGCAGATTCACACTCGAATGAAGCCAGGTTGAAAAGCTGACCGGAGCTTTTTTCCGTAGCAAGAAGACTCCCTATGGTCTCGACAGGGTTCGGATAGCGCTGGTCGAAATCGAAAGGGTCGTGATAGCCGGATATGGACATGGTTATGGCAAAGGCATGAGAATATGCCGGCTCGGCCGTTTCCACAGGAGTAGTCATAGTGCTGGTCATCTCGTAGGCTCCGGAGGTCACCAGGCTCACATCGTTGTTGAAATCCAGGTTTATGAAATTGTCGCACTGATAGTATTTTGAATCGACGGAAGATGCTCCGATAAGCTGACCGTCGTCTATCTCGGTTATTATCAGTGTGATGTCGCCGTGCTCCTCAGGCCCCAAAAGCGATGTAAGGGCTATGGCGAGGGGCTGCATGGAATTGTTGAAATCGTTGGTCCTGACAGGGCACTGGAGGACTGTGGACTGGCTGCTTTCACAGCCGGCCGTGGCAGGGTTGGTCAGTACCATGTAGTGATCCTGATTTTCCGCAACGTCCATTTCGTTCTTATTGGCCCATGATTTGAGGTACTCCGTAACCAGGGAGAATTGTCCCGATTCGCCGGAAAATGTGGAACTAAGCTCATCGTATGTAGTCTCGGCGGCGGCGTTCAGCTCGCTGTCCCTTGACATTTCTTCCAGAGAGCAGCTGCTCAAAACCATGGTGAATATCAGTATAAGTGGTGTTATCAGTAGCAAATATCTCTTCATGCCGATATTTCTCCTTGTCTGTTATTATCATTTTTTATATAATAATATAATAACACATGCGGAAAATAAATTGTAGAGATTGTATGAATCTTTATCGAAACGGGAATTATTAAGGAGAAGATATGGAGACTCAGAGATTTCTCATAAGGGAGCCGGAGTTCGGCGATTACGAATATTTCGTCAGATGGGAAAATGACCCGATGGTCACGAAGTATCTCACATATGATGAGGAGAGAAGCTACGAAGAAGTGGTGACTGAAGCCATATACAATAAATTCAGCAAGGACAGGATGGATTTCACTATCGTCGAGCGGGAAACGTACAGACCGGTAGGAAGGGTGTTTGTTTCCAGGGTCGACACTCAGAGCGACAGCCTGGACATCACCAAGTTTTATATAGGTGAGACGGAGCTGTGGGGACAGGGGATCGCCAGGGAGATAATCAATGAGCTGCTGGAATATTTCTTCACGTTCCTCCATATGGAGAGGGTGACTATAGACCACTATGTGGGAAACAAGAGGGCCCATACGCTGTACGAGAGCATCGGCTTCAGACAGGAGGGGACAGGTCGTCATGCCACTAAGAAAAATGGCCAGTATTACGATCTGGTATTCATGTCCATACTCCGTTCGGAGTTTTTCGGAGAGAAGGACTGACCGGAAGACCTGTGATCAGGCACATGCGCCTAAAGGAGACCTAAAACTATATTATGTAAATATAAGAGCCTTCGGAAAATCCGGAGGCTCTTTCGATGCAACAGCTTTCGCATGGAAGGGGAAAAAGCGAAAAATGACAGAGGAAAAAAGTACAATAAAATACATTGCTTTAGTATTGACTGTGTCTGCATTTTGTGTATAATTTAATCTTGTAAATCAAAAGATAACAATATGTAGTGGTCAGTTAGAGGTGAAGAGTATGGAACAGATAAAACAGATAATAAAGCGTGACGGAAGAACGGTGGACTTCGATATCGATAAGATAGCGGACGCCATATATAAGGCGGCTCAGGTCCTGGGGGGAAAGGATTACGATATGGCCAGATACCTGGCCAGACAGGTAGAGGTGTATCTGCTGGAGATCTGCCACAACGAGATACCTACTGTAGAGCAGATACAGGACGCGGTGGAGAAGGTACTTATAGAGAACGGACATGCGAGGACAGCCAAGGAGTATATCCTCTACAGGGCGGAGAGGACCAGAGTGAGAGATATGAACACCAGGCTCATGAAGATATATGAGGACCTGACGTTCAAGGAAGCAAAGGACAACGATACCAAGCGTGAAAACGCCAATATAGATGGCGATACGGCCATGGGGACCATGCTCAAGTACGGTTCAGAGGGCGCGAAGCAGTTCTATGAGATGTTCGTGCTGAAACCGGAGCATGCCAAAGCTCACAGAGAGGGAGACATCCATATCCACGACATGGATTTCCTCACTCTGACTACCACATGTTGTCAGATAGATATAGAAAAGCTTTTCAAAGGCGGATTTTCTACCGGACACGGATTTCTCAGGGAGCCTAATGACATCCAGAGCTACGCGGCTCTGGCGTGTATAGCGATACAGTCCAATCAGAACGACCAGCACGGTGGTCAGAGCATACCTGATTTTGATTATGGCATGGCCAACGGTGTCAAGAAGACGTACAGGAAGCTGTACTGGACAAATCTGGGGAAAATGCTCAACCTGCTTTTTGATATAGATGATGGTGTGGAAAAGACCAAGGATATCGGCGCCAGGATAATGGAGGAGCGCGATATTTATCCTATACTTGCTGACGACAACGGGTATAAGGACATAGAGCGAGAGTATCTGAAAGAGATAATAGATGAAAAGTTCATTGACAAGCTCCAGAAGAAGGCGACCAAGTATGCCAATGAAGAGGTGAGGAGAGCCACATATCAGGCCATGGAGGCATTTGTCCACAACCTCAACACTATGCATTCCAGAGCCGGAGCGCAGATACCATTCTCGTCCATCAACTACGGTACCGATACGTCTCCTGAAGGAAGGATGATAATCGAGAACATACTGCTGGCCACGGAGGCCGGTCTGGGGAACGGCGAGACTGCCATTTTCCCGATACATATATTCAAAATAAAGGATGGGATCAACTACAACCCGGGCGAACCCAACTATGATATGTTCAAGCTGGCGTGCCGGGTCTCGGCCAAGAGGCTCTTCCCTAACTTTTCCTTCATAGACGCTCCGTTCAATCTCCAGTATTATCATGAGGGTGATCCTAACACGGAGGTGGCATACATGGGATGCAGGACGAGAGTGATAGGTAACGTATATGATCCCAGCAGACAGGTAGTGGGAGGCAGAGGAAACCTCAGCTTCACGTCAGTCAATCTGCCGAGGATAGCCATCAAGGCTCATGGAGATGTGGACTGGTTTTTCGAGGAGCTGGAGAGGAAGGTGGATCTCTGCATAGACCAGCTGATGGAGCGATACAAGATACAGGCGTCCAAGAAGGTGAAGAACTATCCGTTCCTGATGGGCCAGGGGATATGGCTGGATTCTGATAAACTGAAGCCGGAGGATTCGGTGGCGGAGGTGCTGAAACACGGTACGCTGACTGTAGGATTCATAGGCCTGGCGGAGTGTCTCAAAGCATTGATAGGTGTTCATCACGGCGAAAGTCCGGAGGCTCAGGCGCTGGGGCTGGAGATAGTAGGTTTCATGAGACAGAAGATGGATGAACAGTCCAGGAAAACGGGTTTCAATTACACGTTGATAGCGACGCCGGCGGAAGGGCTTTCCGGAAGATTCGTCAGGATAGACAGAGAGAAATACGGAGTGATAGAAGGTGTCACTGACAGAGAATACTATACGAACTCTTTCCATATCCCTGTATATTTCAATATCAACGCCTTTGACAAGATAAAGCTGGAGGCTCCGTATCACGCGCTCACCAACGCAGGCCATATAACGTACGTCGAGCTGGACGGCGATCCGTGCAAGAACCTGGACGCCTTCGAGCAGGTAGTAAGGTGTATGAAGGAGAGCGGAGTGGGCTACGGATCGATCAACCATCCTGTGGACAGAGACCCTGTCTGCGGTTACACGGGAATAATCGACAACGAGTGTCCGCATTGCCACAGGACTGAAGATGACGGAGACCAGGGCTTTGAGAGGATAAGGCGTATCACCGGATATCTGGTAGGGACCATGGACAAGTGGAACGACGCCAAGACGGCGGAGGAAAAGGACAGGGTAAAACACAGCGTCGAAAATCTCAGCACTGAAATGGAGACACTGCAATGAGTGGCGGAGAGATCCTGAGACTGGCAGGGATCGTGAGAGAGTCTATCGTGGATGGCCCGGGGATACGGTTCACTGTATTCTGTCAGGGCTGTCCCCACGGTTGTCCGGGATGTCACAATCCTGAGACTCACGATTTTAAGGGAGGCTCTGACTGTTCCGTAGACAGATTGATGGAGGAAATAGACAAGGATCCCATTCTGGCCGGAGTGACCTTTTCCGGCGGCGAACCCTTTTGCCAGGCAGAAGCCTTCGAGAACATGGGAAGGAAAGTGAAGGACAGAGGTCTTTCACTGACTGTGTTCAGCGGATTTACTTATGAAGAGCTGATGAAGATGGCCGAGAAGGATATCCATGTCAAAGGGCTGCTGGAGCTGACGGATCTGCTGATAGACGGTCCTTTCGAGGAAAGTCTGCGCGATCTTACGCTTCAGTTCAGAGGAAGTTCCAATCAGCGGCTCATCGATATGAACCGTACCAGGGAGTCGGGCGATATCGTCATATGGGAACAGGACACAGGTGTCAGACATTGAAAATCAACGTGAAATCAACGCGAAACGTGAAAGCGGTCTAAAAAGTTCTTGTGTTTGTGTTTTTGCTGTGATATAATGTCATGTGTTCGAGTCCGAACTGAGGCTGAAATGGCCCGGGCGGCGCGAAAGAACAGATTTTTGTCGAGAGAAAAAGTTGAAAGAACTTTTGATACCGGATATACAAGGAGGTGCGCCAGATGTCGAGAAAGTGCGAAATTTGCGGAAAGGGACAGGTTTCCGGCAACAATGTATCACATTCCAACAGACACACTAGAAGAAAGTGGAATGCGAACATACAGAACGTGAAGATCGAAGAAAACGGAACGGTCAGAAAAGCCAAGGTATGTACGAGATGCCTCAGATCAGGCAAAGTAAACCGTGCCATCTAGCTTAAAAGTCAACGCTCACTTATGTGGGCGTTATTTTTTTAGCTTTTTCGCAACAATGCGATGCCGAAGACTATGAGGGCAACGCTCAGAAGCAGCACCCAGTATCTGAGCGGCAACACCAGCAGGAAAACGGTAAAGGCGCCCAGCAGCAGCATGGCGAGTCCTATCTTCCCGTCTTTGCCGCGACAGCCTCTTTTTTTTCTCTTCCTTTTCGGTACGCAGCACTTGTGATTTTGTCTGTTCATATCATCCACCCTGCTTCATGTTATGAAGCCGCTGTTCACATTGTGCATGTATTATTCGCGTCATTGTGATAAAATAACGACAGAGGAGGCTGTTATGTTGAACATGGAGACAAAGCTGGGAGATATACGGTTTTCTCCCGGTATAATAGGCGTACTCGTCGCTGATTCTATCGAGCCTTTCAGCGGCAAAGCCGAGCTGCTGAACTACAGAGGCAGGTACCAGAGCGTCGCTTCGGGGCTGGCGTCGAGGATGAATCTCTGTGATGAAGACGCCGGCAGCGTGCGGGTGGAAGACACGGATGAGGGTGTGGATATCACGGTGTATATCACCGTCCGTTTTGGCGTCAGCATCAAAAAAATCACGGAGGGGATAATAGATAATATATATGAGAATGTGGAGAAAACCATGGGCCGGAAACCGGCCAAAGTGACGGTGATAGTCACAGGGACGGTGGCCAGGAATATCGTGAAGAGACATATAGAGGTGAGCAGATAGATGGAGCTGAAGGATAAGGTGACTCAGCTGAAGGGAGTGGGTCCAAAGAAGGCGCAGGCTTTGGAAAAACTCAATATAAGGACATTGGAGGACATGGTGTTCTTCCTTCCGAGAGATTACGAAGACAGGAGGAACAGGCTCAGGATAGGGCAGCTGGCGGAAGATATGACCGGAGCCGTGGAAGCTCGTGTTACCATGATAGTCCCAGACGGATACAGGCGTGGCGGGAAGCAGCTGCTGCGGCTTCTGGTGAGCGACGATACAGGCTCCATGGAAGTGATATTTTTCAATGCCAGATATCTGAAAAACGTCTTCAAGCAAGGAGAATCATATCTCTTCTTCGGTAAAGTCTCGAGAAACTTCGGGAAGCTGCAGATGGTGCATCCGGAATTCGAGAAGGCTTCGGAAGCCGGAAGCGGTATCCTCGCAGTGTATCCTCTGACCAAAGGTATAAGCCAGCGGGAAATGAGAAACTGGCAGGAGGCTGTCAGGCCTCTGTATGAGAAAGCCGAAGATTTCCTCAGCGATGAGCTGAAGTCGGCCAACAGGCTGTGCAGTCTGCGGTACGCGCTGAAAAACGTCCATTTTCCTGAAGAGAAGCAGTCGCTGCTGGAAGCCAAGTACAGGCTTATATTCGACGAGCTCCTGGTATTGCAGACGGGAATGATGGCCGCGCGTGCCGCCGCTAAGGAGGGAAAGGATGGCATAGCTTTTTCCCGTGACGCGGACATATCTGAATACATAGATTCGCTGCCTTATAGTCTTACAGAGGCTCAGAGCCGGTGTGTCAGAGAAATAGAAGAGGATCTGGAAAGTGAAAAGGCCATGAACAGGCTGGTGCAGGGAGATGTGGGCTCCGGGAAGACGGCGGTAGCCGAGATTGCGTTGTATAAGGCTGTGAAAAGCGGATGGCAGGCGGTGCTTATGGCACCCACAGAGATATTGGCAAGACAGCATTTCGACGGGATAGGAAGCGCCTTCCGGGCGCATGGTATAAGAGTTGGGTTCCTGTCAAGCTCCGTCGGAGCTGCCGAAAAGAGGGAGACTCTGGAGAAGATAAAGACAGGGCAAGTCCAGGTGGTCATCGGCACTCACGCGGTGATACAGCCGGAGGTGGAGTTTGCGGCGCTGGGGCTGGTCATAACAGACGAGCAGCACAGGTTTGGGGTCAGACAGAGGGTAAAGCTCAGGGAAAAGGGCAGGAATCCCAACGTGCTGGTGATGACAGCGACGCCTATCCCAAGGACTCTGTCGGTAGTCCTTTACGGAGATATGGACGTGTCGGTGATAGACCAGCTCCCTCCTGGAAGACAGCCGGTGAGGACCAGGAGCATCGGGCAGGAGAAAAGGGATCTGTGTTACGATTTCGTGAAAAAACAGCTGGAGATGGGGCGGCAGGCTTATGTGGTGACACCTCTAATAGAGGGATCCGAGTCTGTGGATGCCAGATCGGCGCTCCAGGTATCGGAGGAGCTGCGGAAGCGTTTCTCAGGATATCGTGTGTCGCTCATACATGGAGCAATGAAACAGGCGGAAAAGGATGAGATAATGGATGCGTTCCACCGTGGAAGCATCGATGTGCTGGTGGCCACAGTAGTCATAGAAGTGGGGATAAATGTCCCGAACGCCACCGTGATGGTAGTGGAGAACGCCGAGAGATTCGGCCTGGCTCAGCTCCATCAGCTTCGTGGCCGTGTAGGCAGAGGCAGGGAAAAGTCATACTGCTTCCTCATATTCGAGGGTCAGTCGGAAATCGCAAAAAAACGCGGTGAGATAATGGAATGCTCGTCGGATGGATTTTTCATCGCTGAAGAAGATCTGAAGCTGCGGGGGCCGGGCGAGATATTCGGTACCAGACAGCACGGACTCCCGGATCTGAACATAGCGGATCTTTCAAGGCATTTGAAAATAATGAATCATGCCAGAGGTGAAGCGAAGGTCATACTGGAAAAGGATCCGAAGCTGGAATCGGCGGAGAACAGCGGTCTGAAGCGGCGAATAACCAGGCTTTTCGGAGAGGATCTGAATCTTGATCTTTAGCATGGGAAATGGCGGAAGCGCATGAAATAATTGCATGTAATACTTTTTTCACCCCGGGTTAAATTATTACTACAGGAGGTGAGAACAAATGGCATTACAGAACAAGATGAATGTGAATGCGAAGCCCGCACTTAAGAACCTCAAGACAGAGGTTGCCAATGAGCTGGGCATGGCCAATTATGAACAGGCGGACAAGGGAAACCTTACAGCCAGAGAAAATGGTTATGTCGGCGGCTATATGACTAAGAAGTTAGTCGAAATGGCTGAACAGCAGCTGGCCGGAAAATAAGCGCGGCTCGAGACATTAAGAGAACAGACTAATGAGAAAGGGAGATATTTGCCTCAATGTAAATATCTCTTTTTCAATTCCGGTGGATAAGGAAGGTGTTTGGTGGTAAAATGAAAAAAACGACATGCAGGAGGAAGATATGAGGGTAATAGCGGGAGATTACAAGGGGAGAAAATTACAGACACCGTCTGACTATTCCATAAGGCCGACTACTGACAAGGTCAAGGAGGCTCTGTTCAGCATACTGGCGGAAGAGATATATGGCAGCAGGGTGCTGGATCTGTTCTCGGGGACGGGCAATCTGGGGATAGAGGCTCTCAGCAGGGGCGCCGACGAGTGTGTATTCGGAGATAACTCGCGGGAAAGCATAAGACTGATAAAGGAGAACATAGCCCATTGCGGAGCTGAAGACGGCGCGGTAGTGATGCCTGGAGATTTCAGAAAGCTGCTTATGAATGTCCGGGGGACTTTCGATATAATATTGCTGGATCCTCCCTATGGCAAAGGGTTGATGGAGCCATGCTTCGAGTTGATACGTGAGAGAGGATTGCTGAGCGACGGCGGCGTTATCGTGGCGGAACATCGAAAGGAGGAACGGTTCCCGGATGAGCTCCAGGGTTATCGTAAGGTAAAGGAACGAAAGTACGGGATAGTCATGCTGTCAATATATTGTTGAACCGGGCTGGAATCCATGATATAATTAACAGTAATTTCTGGGAGGACTTACATATGAAGACAAAGGCATTGTATACCGGCTCGTTCGATCCGCTCACTAACGGGCATCTCAATATCATAGAGAGGGCGGCCAAGCTGTACGATGAACTTACAATAGGAATAATAGTCAACCCTTCCAAAAAATGTGTTTTTTCTCTCGATGAGAGGAAGGATATGATAGAGGAATCGCTGAGACATCTGAAAAATGTCAGAGTCGATTGCTTTTCAGGACTTCTGGCCAGATACGTCAACGCCAATGGCTTCAACGTCGTCGTTAGAGGCCTCAGGGCGACCATGGATTTTGAATACGAGATACAGATGGCGCAGATGAACGCCAGGCTGTTTGACGAAACCGTTGAAACCGTCTTTCTCATGACTGATCCCAAGTACTCTTTTATAAGCTCCAGCATGATAAAGGAGGTACATTCATTGGGAGGTTCTATAGAAGGGCTGGTACCCGGTGAGATAATACGGAAGATGGATGAGTTGATTGGTGATAAATAGGAGGATATTATGAGAGTTTTGGAACTTTTGGAAGAAATCGAAGAAATAGTTGATACCGCGGCAGGATTTCCTCTTACGGGAAAGATCATGGTCGACTCCCAGGAACTGCTGGAGATAGTTCGAGAGATAAGGGCTGAGCTCCCGGATGAGATACAGCAGGCTCAGTGGATAAAGAACGAGAGAGAACGCATCATAGCTGAAGCAAGGACTCAGTATGAAGCGGTCATCGAAGACGCTCAGAAGCAGGCTGACGCTCTGGTTGAGAATAATGATATTACGGTAAAAGCCAAGATGCGGGCTGACGAGCTGATGAGAGTGACGGAGAACACTGCAAAGCAGCTTAAGATAGGCACCTACGATTATCTGGACAGCATTCTGTTCAGCTTCCAGGGGAAGATGGAGCATCTCAGCTCCATATATTTCGGCGAGATGTTCACCAGTATCGAGAAAGCCTTTGAGGATATAAACTCGGCGCTGGCCGCTAACAGAGACGAGCTGAAGGACATGGCTTACAGGACACAGATGGATGCGGAAGATATCACCCAGCCGCCTGCCGAAGAGGAGGAAGGACAGGAATAACGACGAGAATCGATGAGGAATACACATAATACCCGTGGTCGGTCAATATGATAGACCATGGGTATTTTTAAATTTGGTAAAAAGCGTATATTGATAGCGGGGTCCGTGACGATGGCTTGTTGTGTCCTCATGGTGGCCTTCCCGTCCATCGCGCTGGCCTCCGCCAGGAGAGGAATATCGCTGTGGGCCAGCGATGTGCTGCCGGCGCTGCTCCCTTTTTTCATCTGCGCTAATTTTTTGCAGAATATCGGTATAATAAGGATGTTAAGATCAGGAGCTTTTCCCTTTGCCATGAGTGTGCTGTCAGGATATCCTATGGGCGCCAAGATCGTTGGCGATCTGCGGCGAGGAGGAGAGATATCTCTGACGGAGGCCAAGCGGCTCATGAGCTTCTGCAGCACTTCAGGTCCGGCATTCATGGTAGGAGCAGTGGGAGCGGGTATGCTGGGATCGGGGACGCTGGGCGGGATAATCGCCGCCGCTCATTATATCGGAGCATTGGTCAACGGGATCCTGTACACGAGACTGCTGGGAAGAGAAAGCGGAGGACCTCCGGCGCCGATCAGTGACAGCAAACGTGGAGGAAGAGGGATGCAGGAATCTTTCACCGATGCCATATTGATGTCTTTCCGTTCTCTGGCCATCGTGCTGGCATATATAGTCCTGTTCATGTTCCTTACAGACCTGTTCCACATGAGCGGCCTCTTTTCCATGACAGATGATCAGGCCGTGCGGGCGCTCATAAAAGGGTTCTTTGAGATGACAGTAGGCTGTGAGGCTGTGGCGGAGGGCATCTCTGTCACCAGCTCGGTCAAATGTGTCCTGTGTGCGTTCATATTGTCCTGGGGAGGGCTTTCGGTGATGGGGCAGTCTATGAGCATGCTTTCCGGTACAGGAGTGACGCTGGGGTACCTTATGGTGAGCAAGCTGACTCATGGGATCTTTGCGGCGGCTGCCGCTTTCCTTATCACGCTCTTTGTGTTATGATTTCATTATGAAAGTATTAGGAATAACTGCGGAATACAACCCGTTCCACAACGGGCACGGATATCATCTCAGAAGATCCGTGGAACAGACAGGGGCCGATCGCGTGGTGGTCGTCATGAGTGGCGATTTCACTCAGCGGGGAGAAGCGGCTGTCATGGACAAGTGGACCAGGAGCAGGCTGGCGGTGGAAAACGGAGCCGACCTGGTGCTGGAGCTGCCTTTTGTCTTCGCCTGCTCACGGGGAAGCATATTCGCTTCAGGCGCTGTGGATATATTGAAGGGTGCAGGTGTCACAGATATCGCTTTCGGGAGCGAGACGGGACAGCTGGAGCAGCTGGAGGAGCTGGTCACGGCGCTGGACCAGCGCAGCAGGGAGATAGATGAGCTGAGGGCATTGGAGATGAAAAGAGGCGACTCTTTCGTCAGGGCTTACCGTCAGGCCGTGGCCCGCGTGATCGGCGAAAAGACGGCGGCTCTTATGGACAAGCCTAACAACATACTGGCTATGGAGTATCTGAGGCGTATAAGATACTGGCGCGGACAAGGAACGACGATACAAGCTCATGCGGTCAGGCGTTTCGGTTCGGGATATGGAGATGTGAACAGAAAGGAGGGCTTTGCGGGAGCATCGGCTCTCAGGAAGATGATGATGGCCGGCGACAGGGAACTGGCGGCGGACTATGTCCCGGACAACGTGGTCTCGGATCTTTGGGCTGCCGAGGATCCTCGCAGGGCAGAGGAACGGGCCTTCCTGCTGCTGCAAAGCGAGCTGATGAGGAACAGCGCGGGGCAGCTGGCTGAGATATACTGTATGGGAGAAGGACTGGAAAACAAAATGAAGAAGGAGATCGTCAGAGCCGGTTCTATGGAGGAGTTCGTATCGTCGATAGTATCCAGGAGGTACACGGAGGCGACTGTCAGAAGACTGGTGATCTACATCCTGATGGGAATGAAGGTGTACGAGCCGCCGAGGCAGATCTATGGAAGGGTGCTGGCGGCGGGAGAAAAGGGCAGAGCGCTGCTGTCGCAGCTGAAAAAGGACGGAGCGGTATCCATGCCTGTCATCACCAATATAAATAAGGAGAGGGAGCTATGGAGCCCTGTGGCTGACACGCTGAAGTATGATCTGCTGGCTGCCGATATGTACAATGTGTTGAAGGGGCGGGATCTGTATCAGTTCTCTGACAGGGTCATGGGCCCGGCCATGCTGTAAGGCCCGGACGGACAGCAAAAATTTTTGAAAATAGCTAAGGGTATTGAAATACGGCCTTTTAAAGGGTATAATGATATAGTTGTTTTAGTAATTAAAAAATGGAGGAATAGAAATGAAAGTTTTAGTAATCAACTGTGGTAGTTCTTCACTGAAATATCAGGTTCTGGATATGACCAACGAGGCTCTGCTGTGCAAGGGCCTGGTGGAGAGGATAGGTATCGAAGGTTCGGTCATCACCCACACGAAGATAGGGATGGACGAGAAGTTCCAGCTGATCGTTCCTATGGAGGATCACAAGGATGCTATTTCCCATGTCCTCATGGCTATCCAGGATGAGAACCACGGCGTTGTAAAGAATATGAGCGAGATCGGAGCGGTAGGCCATCGTGTGGTACACGCGGGAGAAAAGTTCGCTCATTCAGTGCTCATCGACGATCTTGTGATCGAAGCGCTGGAAGAGTGTGTAGAGCTGGCTCCTCTTCACAATCCGCCTAATCTGCTGGGTATCGCGGCATGCAAGGAACTGATGCCGGACACACCGATGGTCGCTGTATTCGATACGGCTTTCCATCAGACGATGCCTCCTGAATCATATATTTATGCGATCCCTTATGAGTACTATGAGAAGTATGGTATCAGAAGATACGGATTCCACGGAACGAGCCATAAGTATGTCGCTGAAAGAGCGTCGGATATACTTAACGTGAACCTGGACGATCTGAAACTGATAACGTGCCATCTGGGTAACGGAGCGTCGGTAACGGCTATAAAGAGAGGTAAGTGCATAGATACTTCAATGGGATTCACTCCGCTGGAGGGACTCGTAATGGGTACCAGAAGCGGAGATATCGACCCGGCTATCGTGACATACATCAGGGAGAAGGAAGGCTTCGACCAGGGCGTTGTAAACGAGATCCTCAATAAAAAGTCCGGTGTACTGGGTATATCGGGAGTTTCAAGCGATTTCAGAGATCTGGAAGCTGCCGCCGAGGAAGGTAACGAAAGAGCTATGTTGGCCCTGAAAGTATTTGCTCATAAGGTAAGATTCTATATCGGAGCGTACATCGCCGAGATGAACGGTGTAGATGCTATCGTATTCACGGCCGGCGTAGGTGAGAACGATATCGCCATGAGGGATATAATCTGTAATGACCTGGGTAATCTGGGAATCAAGCTGGATGTGGTGAAGAACAAGGTAAGAGGAAAGGAAATGATCATTTCCAGAGAGGATTCCAAGGTAGCCATCATCCTGATACCTACCAATGAAGAGCTGATGATCGCAAGGGATACTTATAAGATCGTAACGGGCAGATAAGCGGGAGACGATTGTGTCCGCAGGTGGCGGAATGATGCCGGATGATGCTTTTCGCATCTTTTCCGCGATATATTCGCCAGGCGGTAAAATAAGTATTGACAAGGTATGCTAAAGGAAGGTATACTTTAGAAGTTGCGAATTATTTGATAGACATTTATTCAAGTGCATTTATCATATAGATAACGGCGCAAAAGGAGGTGTAAAACATGGCAGTACCTAAGAGAAAAACTTCAAAGGCTAGAAGAGACAAGAGAAAATCGGCTAACATGAAGATGAAGGCACCGGGACTTTCCATCTGCCCGCAGTGTCACGAGCCAAAGCTTCCACACAGAGTTTGCCCTAACTGTAACTATTACGACGGCAGGAATGTTGTGGAATCCGCTGAAGCGTAAGGAACGCGTTACGGATTGTTATAGGAAGAATGAAGCGGTATCGCGTAGCGATACCGCTCAGACTGCTGACAAACCGTATCCCGTCATTTTTCGGGATACGGTTTTAAAATAGCAAAAAACATAGAAAAACA
>UQRM01000038.1 GCA_900543485.1 uncultured Eubacterium sp.
CAAACTTAGCTTATCAAAATTGCTGATTTAAGAAAAGTCGAAGAGAAATTTTCCCTTCGACTTTGTCAGCAGTCTGAGCGGTATCGCGTAGCGATACCGCTTTTTGCGCGAGAGGCGGCGAATAAAAGCAGCCGCCCGGTCGAAAGGAGGAAACGATGCTTTTTATAGAATATCCTAAGTGTTCTACATGTAAAAAGGCGAAAAAGCACCTGGAGGATCTGGGAGTTCAGTTCGAGGACAGGAATATAGTTGAGGAGAACCCTACTGCTGAGGAATTGAGAGCGTGGATAGGCAGGAGCGGTTATCCTGTCAAGAAATTCTTCAATACCAGCGGTATGAAATACAGGGAACTGGGACTCAAGGATAAACTGCCGCAGATGAGCGACGAGGAGAAGATCGAGCTGCTTTCCACTGATGGTATGCTGGTCAAAAGGCCGATCCTGATAGACGGGGACAGGATCCTGGTGGGATTCCGGGAGAAGGAGTGGACGTTTTAGGAGATGAGACACAGTGCTAAAGGGAACGCATATCTATTCATGGCGGCTATCGTGTGGGGCTTCTCTCTGGCGGCTCAGAAGGAGGGACTGAAATATATAGACCCGTTGTTTTTCACAGCCATCAGATGTTTGCTGGGCGGACTGGTGATGATCCCTGTAGTCTGCATGAGAATGCGGGCGATCAGGCGGGAAAATGAGGCGATGGAGGCCGGGGACAAAGACGAAGGCGGTGCGGTGAACACCGGGAAACCTGAAATCGCGGCAGTGATCAAGTGCGCCCTCTGCTGCGGTCTTCTGATTGGGACGACCATATTGCTGCAGCAGATAGGTCTGCCGTATACGTCGGTGGGGAAAGCCGGCTTCATAACGGCCCTGTATATTTTCATAACACCCATATTAGGCCTTTTTATGGGGAAAAAGACGACGCGTAATCTCTGGACAGGTGTGATCATAGGTCTGGCGGGTCTTTACCTGCTGTGTCTGTTCGGTGGCATCGAAGCCATAACTTTTGGTGATCTGATGATGTTCATCGCAGCCTTCCTGTGTGCCTTCCACATCCATGCCATAGATCATTTCGTGAAAAAGGTGGATCCGGCCCTGCTGACGTGCAGTCAGTTCATCGTGGCCGGATTGCTGGGGCTGATACCTGCGTTCCTGATGGAGGATATCACATGGGATGCGCTGCGATCGGCGCTCTTTCCCGTGGTATATGCCGGGGTGATAGCTTGTGCTGTAGGATATACCTTCCAGACCATAGGGCAGAAGCTCACCAATCCCAATCTGGCGTGTCTGATAATGGCTATGGAGACGGTGTTCACGCTGTTTTCGGGGTGGATATTTTTCGGAGAAGTGTTAGCGGTCCATGAATACATAGGGTGCGGTCTGATGTTTGCGGCTATCGTGGTATCCCAGCTTCCCGACGATGTTCTAAGTGTTGGAACGGTGAAAACTGTTCCTGAGGCGAAAGAAAATATTGACATGCAGGGAAAATAAAGATATCATAACATCAATGAATCCAGGCATCCTGATGTCGTACTTCGCACGACGGACAGAGGTCGCTGGATAACCTATATGTCCGGCGTTGCCGGACAACGATCAATGAAGCCCAGCTTCCTGATGTCGTACTTCGTACGACGGACAGAGGTCGCTGGATAACCTATATGTCCGGCGTTGCCGGACAACGATCAATGAAAGGGAGTAGCATACACGGAAGTGTTTACGCTGCCGTCAGCGCGATGAGTTATCATCCGGTGCGTAATGAAATTGCGAGACTTTTATTGCATAGCTCATATGCGGTAAAGGTCTTTTTTTATGGCGTGGCAAATATTATCGCCGGGCGCATATGGACATAATAATAACCGGGAGGAGAACAGGATGAACGAGTTTTATAAAATGACCGGAGAAGAGGTAATGATGGAGGTCAATGGCAGCACTGAGCCTCTTAGTGATGGGCAGATAGCTGCCAACAGGGAAAAGTACGGACCGAATGAGCTGGCGGAAGGAAAGAAAAAGTCCACGGTCAGGATATTTTTCGAGCAGTTCAAGGATTTTCTCGTGATAATCCTGATATTCGCAGCGATAATATCAGGGATCCTGGGCGATGTGGAAAGTACCGTAGTCATACTGGTGGTGATAACCATAAATGCCATACTGGGGACGGTCCAGACAGTGAAGGCGGAACAGTCGCTGGACAGCCTGAAGAAGATGTCGGCTCCAGAAGCCAAGGTGTTCAGAGGAGGAACGTTTATCAAGATACCGGCTTCAGAGATAACGGTGGGGGATCTGGTCAGCCTGGAGGCCGGAGATTTCGTACCGGCTGACGGCAGGATCATCACCAATGCAGGAATGAAAATAGATGAGAGCGCTCTTACGGGAGAGAGCCTGGGAGTAGAAAAGGATGCGGCTGTCATCGAAGATACTGTACCGCTGGGCGACAGACTCAATATGGTATATTCAGGAAGCTTTGTCACTTACGGACGTGGAGAATTCCTGGTGACATCCATAGGTATGGAGACTGAGGTTGGTAAAATAGCCACACTTCTCAAGACTACATCTGAAAAGAAGACTCCGCTTCAGGTCAATCTGGACAACTTCGGCAAGAAGCTTTCCATATTGATATTGATATTCTGCGGGATCCTGTTTGGTATCAGCGTATTCAGAGGAGAAGCGATCGGAGACGCCTTCCTGTTCGCTGTGGCGCTGGCTGTGGCTGCCATACCGGAAGCGTTGAGCTCTATAGTGACCATCGTCCTTTCCTTCGGGACACAGAAGATGGCGCAGGAACACGCGATAATAAGAAAGCTGCAGGCTGTTGAAGGGCTGGGAAGCGTATCGGTCATTTGTTCCGATAAGACGGGGACACTTACTCAGAACAAGATGACGGTGGAGGATTATTATGTCCACGGACGCCGCATATCGGCTCATGATATAGACCTTTCCAGAAGCGAAGAAAGGGAGCTGCTGGCCGCCAGCATGCTGTGCAACGATTCGACTATAGCGGAAGGCAAGGAGATCGGTGATCCGACAGAGACGGCGCTGATAAATGTGGGGGCGAAGCTGGGAGCACCTTACGATGTGGAGCGCGATCGATGTCCAAGGACAGCGGAGATCCCTTTTGACAGCGACAGGAAGCTCATGTCTACGTGCCATAAGCTTGGAGACAAATACGCTGAGCTTTTCGGCGGAGCTGAAAATGTGATGATAACCAAGGGCGCTGTAGACGTGTTGCTGAAGAGAGTGACGGAGATACAGACGCCGGAAGGTGTGAGAGCCATAAACGCGGAAGATATGAAGGCTATAGAAGAGTGCAACGGCCAGTTTTCCAGAAATGGCCTGAGAGTGCTGGCTTTCGCGTATAAAAAGACCGAAAATGGTTTTGAACCGGGGACAGAGGACGAAGACGGAATGATATTCCTGGGCCTCATCTCAATGATGGATCCTCCGAGAGAGGAATCGATGGCTGCGGTGGCTGAATGTATCAGCGCCGGGATAAAGCCTGTGATGATAACGGGCGACCATAAGATAACGGCTGCTGCCATAGCGAAAAAGATAGGTATACTGAAGGATGAATCGGAAGCTTGCGAAGGCTCTTCCATAGACAGTATGGACGACGAGGAGCTTAAGGATTACGTGGAGGGTATTTCCGTGTACGCCAGAGTTTCTCCTGAGCACAAGATAAGGATCGTCAGAGCATGGCAGGACAAGGGCAATATCGTGGCAATGACGGGAGACGGCGTCAATGACGCACCGGCTCTCAAACAGGCTGATATCGGAGTGGCTATGGGCATAACGGGAAGCGAGGTCTCTAAGGACGCGGCTGCCATGGTGCTGACGGACGACAACTTTGCCACTATCGTGAAAGCCGTGGAAAACGGAAGGAATATCTATAAGAACATAAAGCATTCGATACAGTTCCTGCTTTCCGGTAACTTCGGCGCCATATTGACAGTGCTGTTCGCGTCTGTATGCGCGCTGCCTGTGCCTTTCGCGCCGGTCCATCTGCTGTTCATAAACCTGCTGACGGACAGTCTGCCGGCCATCGCGCTGGGGCTCGAACCTCACAGCAAAGAGCTGATGAAGGAAAAACCACGTCCTGCCAATGAATCCATCCTGACTAAGGAGTTTTTGGCCAAGATCGGGATAGGCGGAGTTTCCATATGTGTGATGACAGTATTGGCCTTCCTCATAGGGCTCAACGGCTGGTTCACCGCTTCGGAGCTGGGCGGAAGCGCTCTCTTGGGAAGCACCATGGCTTTCGGCACGCTGTGTACCAGCAGACTTTTCCACGGATTCAACTGCAAATCCGACAGGCCGGTGATTTTCACTAAGAGATTCTGGAATAACAAGTATCTCATCGGCGCGTTCCTGCTGGGGTTCGTGCTGATAACGGTGGCCATAGCAGTCCCTGCTTTGAGCAGTGTCTTCAAAGTGCAGACTCTGGGTCTCCCGCAGCTTCTGACGGTATACGGGCTGGCTTTCCTCAATCTTCCTGTGATACAGCTTATCAAGCTGATACAGACTAAGGTGTCGGGGAAATAGAGCGATATAAGATCTGGCCGGGTTTATACGGGAATCGGTTAAGTTGAAGGGATCACGTATATGAGATGAGATGAAAAACGGGGCTGAAGGGTTGATTTTTATACGGGTTTCATGATGCTGATGTAAATCACGTATAGATCTTCCGCTAAAATCGCGATTTGGCAGGCAGCTTGTTATACTGGAATTGAAAGAAAATCATTAGAAGAGTATAAATCAAATGGAAAAAAATGAAAAATAGCGGGATAAAAAACGTGTCTGTCCGGAAAGTCCGGAGCGGACACGTTTTTAGAATTATCGGTTTGTCAGTGTTGTCTGCCGGATGACTCAGTCGTCCATTTCTTTCAGGAGCTGTTCGGCTATCTGGACAGCGTTGGTGGCAGCGCCTTTCCTGATGTTATCGGCTACTACCCAGATATTGAGGCCGTTATCGATGGAGAAGTCTCTCCTGATCCTTCCAATGTAGACTTCATCGGTACCGGCGGCGTCTCTGGCCAGCGGATATACGTTGTTTTCCACATCGTCCTGAACGATGATCCCCGGCGAGTTCTTGAAAAGCTCAATTACGTCGTTCAGTTCGAATGGTTTTTCCAGCTCGATGTTTATGGATTCGCTGTGGGAGTCGAATACAGGGACTCTCACGGTAGTCGCCGTCACTTTGATATCGTCGTCGCCCAGGATCTTGTGGGTTTCATTTATCATCTTCATCTCTTCCTTGGTATAGCCGTTTTCGGTGAAGACGTCGATATGAGGCAGACAGTTGCCGGCGATCGGGTGAGGATAGGCCTGAAGGTCGTCATCCTTTCCCGCAAGGCCGTTTTTCAGGTCGTTGATGCCTTTGACTCCGGAGCCGGAAACAGCCTGGTAGGTAGAGTATATCACTCTCTTTATACCATATTTATCCTGGAGCGGTTTTAACGCGACCATAGCCTGGATGGTGGAGCAGTTAGGGTTGGCGATGATGCCTTTGTTCCATTTGATGTCCTCAGGATTCACTTCGGGAACGACCAGAGGAACGTTTTCATCCATTCTCCACTGGCTGCTGTTGTCGACTACCACGACGCCTTTGGAGGCGGCAATAGGTGCGAATTTAGCACTGGTGGAGCCGCCTGCCGAAAACAGAGCTATGTCGATCGGTTTATCGAAGGAATGCTCTGTCAGCTCCTCAACAGTGTATTCTTTTCCCTTGAAGGTCAATTTTTTCCCAGCCGACTTGGCCGATGCCATCATGTAGATGTTGTCAAAAGGAAAATCCCTTTCCTCGAGGACTTTCAAAAATGTGGAGCCTACCACTCCCGTGGCCCCCACGACTGCGATATTTGGTTTTCTTTTCATAAAAATGACCTCCTGGTTTATATAGTTGATTGTTATATTATATTCTTATTCTCAGAATTCTCCATTGTTTAAAAATTTCGCTACTATTCCTTATACTACTCTAAATGCTACGAAATGTAAAGGGATGGGGCGGATTTTGGAGGAGAATTTCTCGTTGATGTACAGCAAGATAACGACTGAGTGGAAAAGGCAAATTTTCATATTAATCAACGGGATATTATGGTATAATCGAGTGAGTATGAAAAAAGTCAGGAGGATCGAAACATGACGTATATTCAAGCGATAATTTTGGGACTGGCACAGGGCCTTTCGGAGTTTCTGCCTATAAGCAGTTCAGGCCATTTAGCGCTTTTACAATACTTTTTCGGGATAGATGCAGAGAACGTGTTGCCTTTTGCGGTGCTGCTCCATCTGGGTACGCTGATATCAGTATTCATCGTGTATTGGAAGGATATCGTGGATCTGATCAAGGAACTGGGGGCTGTTATCAAGGACATCTGTACGGGAAAGGGCCTCAGAGTCAATGCGAATCCTACCAGGAGGCTGGGATTCATGATAATCGTGGCAACCATACCGACAGCCATAATAGGACTGCTTTTCAATGATTTGTTCAATGCTCTCTATCTTTCGCTGATAGCTATAGGGACAGGCCTTCTCATCACAGGTACTATCCTGGTCATCGCTGAAAGGATGGGAAAAAGCAATAAGGGAATAAAGGAAATGAAGTTCAGACACGCTTTCTTCGTGGGATTGATGCAGGGTGTGGCTATATGTCCGGGGATCTCCAGGTCCGGATCGACTTTGTTTGGTGGCCTGATAACGGGGCTCAACAGGGAGTTCGCGGTAAAGTTCGCGTTCCTGATCTCTATACCGTCTATCCTTGGATCGGTGATAGTGGAGGCTCCGGATGCTTTTAAAGCGGGGATGGATATGTCGCTGATAGGGCCGGTATTAGTCGGTGTGATCGTTTCGGCTGTCGCGGGACTGATCGCTATCAAGGCCATGATAAAGCTGGTGTCCAATAAAAATCTGATGGGATTCTCCATCTATACATGGGCGCTGGGTATAGCAGTCATCGTTTACGCGCTGATGTTCGCATAGTGCCGGCGGCGATAAGTCATATTTTCAGAGGTAATCCATGAAGGGAAAAAAAAAGCAGCCCGCGAGATCTTCGGGCAGCAGGAGCAACAGGAAGACGACGACCAGGAAGAGTTCGTCATCAGCAAAGGCGGGAAAGAGTGCCGCGGCTCCTGATTCGAAAAAACTTAACAGCAGCGTCAGAGATGAGATCGTTGCTATCATTCTGGTGGCTGTGGGGATCTTTTTCATAATCGCGTTCCAGACAGAGGCGGCAGGCTCCATAGGACTGTCGCTGTCTCATTTCTTCAAAGGACTGTTTGGTTTTGCAGCGCATTTACTGCCGTATTATTTTATATTATACGGCGTTTTGCTGTTCATGAGAAAGACTATCCATGTAGGTGTCAAGTCGGCAGTGCTGCTGCTCATAATATTTCTGATGATCTCTCTGATAAACTCGGCGAGGTTCATAGATGAGGCGATATTGAACCAGCGGTTCTGGAACGTATCCGTTTATTACAACAACGGTATGGCTCTCGATGATGGTGGAGCCTTCGGCATGATGGTGGGCAAGATGATAGTCAGTCTGGTGGGAGTGCCGGGACTTTACATCTTTTCCATCGTGGTGATCTTCATATGCCTGTTGTTGATAATGAATACACCTGTATCCCGCTTCTTCGAGAAGGCTAAGGAAAGACGTGAGAAGCGCAGGGAGATGCAGGCGGAACGTGAAAAGGAAAAACTGGAGAGAAAGGCAGAGCAGCTGGAAAGAAGGCAGCAGCAGAAGCAGGCAGAACGTGAGAGGATGGCCGGATACGGGCCTGAGACCGTGGAGGCGGCGGAACGGAGCCGCATGACGGCACGGCAGAAGAAGATACTGGGATATATAAGGGATGAAGGGCCTGAACAGGAAAAGGAAGACGAGATACTGGATTTTTCCCTGGGTGAAGACAGGGAGAAAAAGAACGGAATCGGCACAGGCGATAGAGACGAAGAGGCCCGCGATGATCGTTTTGGAAGAGGTCGCGGCGGAGAACGTGAAGGCGGGGCCTTTGACGATGGGAACGAAGACGATATAAAAAGTGAAGGCTTTGGTACGCCTATAATAGTAGGCGGTTTTTCCCCGAAGAAGATGGAGGAAAAGCTGACTAAGGCGGAGGCTGAGAAGAGTATGCTGAAGGAGGAAGACTTCAATGTCACTGTGTCATCGTCGGAAAGCTATCGATTCCCACCTATAGATCTGCTTAACAAACCAGCCAGGAAGGGGAGAAATCCTGCCGAAGAGGAGAGCTCTCTGAGGGCCAAAGCCATGAAGCTGGAAGAGACTCTCCACAGCTTCAACATAGATGCTCAGGTCACCAATGTGACTCAGGGACCGGCTGTCACCAGATATGAGGTCCATCCTAACAGTGGTGTGAAGGTCAAGGGGATCAAGAACCTGTCCGACGATATAGCTCTCAATATGGAAGCCAAGAGCATAAGGATAGAAGCTCCTATCCCGGGAAAACCGGCGGTGGGCATAGAGATAGAGAATGAGCGGATAAATATGGTGACTATCAGAGAGATCATAGATTCGGCGGCTTTCAAGAAGTCCCAGTCCAAGATCACCTTCGCTGTCGGCAAGGACATCGCCGGCAAGGCCATCGTAGCGGATCTGAAGACTATGCCTCATCTGCTGATAGCCGGTTCTACAGGTTCGGGAAAGAGCGTGTGCATCAACAGTATAATCGCCAGCATCCTCTACAAGGCACGCCCTGACGAGGTGAAGCTGGTGCTGATAGATCCTAAGGTAGTGGAGCTGGCTAACTACAATGGTATACCGCATCTGCTGATACCGGTGGTCACTGAACCGGCCAAGGCTGCGGCGGCCCTCAACTGGGCTGTGGCTGAGATGGATGACAGATATAAAAAGTTCGCCGAGGAAGGGGTCAGGGAGCTGGCCAGCTATAACAAGAAGATGGCAGGCAAGGGCGAGGAAGAGAGCGTCATGCCGCAGGTAGTCATCATCATAGACGAGTTGGCCGACCTGATGATGGCGGCTCCGTCTCAGGTGGAGGAATCCATATGCAGATTGGCTCAGAAGGCCAGAGCGGCAGGGATGCATCTGATAGTCGCTACTCAGCGGCCATCGGTGGATGTCATAACGGGTGTGATAAAGGCTAATATCCCTTCCAGGATAGCCTTCGCGGTGTCATCCCAATTTGATTCCAGGACTATCCTGGATATGTCGGGAGCGGAGAAACTGGTAGGAAAGGGCGACATGCTTTTCAACCCGTTGGGAAGCGGCAAACCTGTGAGGGTACAGGGCGCTTTCATTTCCGACAAGGAGGTCAATGACCTGATAGAGTTCGTGAAGGACCAGGTGGAGGAAGCTGAGTATTCAGAGAATGTGATGGATTCCATAGAGCGGGCCAATATGCCTGACGCCGAAAAGGGAGACAGGGATCTGGAGGACGAATTGCTGCCCGACGCTATCGAACTGGTGGTACAGGCTCAGCAGGCATCGGTCTCCATGCTCCAGAGACGGTTCAGGATAGGATATAACAGAGCCGCCAGGATAATAGATATGATGGAAGACAGGCAGATCGTCGGTCCGTCGGATGGAAGCAGGCCGAGACAGGTTCTGATATCCGAGGAGGATCTGATGAACATGCAGGAAAACACGAAGGATATGGAAGAAGAATGAAGCTGTATATAGAGACGATGGGATGCCCGAAGAATCTCAACGATTCGGAGGGAATAGGAGGGATCTGGGAGGCCGCGGGCCATCAGCTGACTGACGACCCGGCGGAGGCCGATATCGTGTTGGTGAACACATGCGGATTCATCAACGACGCCAAGCAGGAGTCTATCGATCGCATTTTCGATATGGCAAGGCTTGTAGAGGACGCGACTCAGGAACAGTCGGGGTCGGGACAGTCGGAACCGGGACAGGGAAAGCCACGGAAGCTGCTGGCAGTCTCAGGCTGTCTGTCACAGCGGTACAAGGATCAGCTTGCTGATGAGATGCCGGAGGTCGATATATTTCTCGGTGTCAACGATTACGAGAGGTTCCCGGAGATAGTGGAAAACTTCAGAGCCGGCAGCGGCAGTCAGTGCAGGAATTTCAGCTGCCAGCCGGAAACGTTCACCGAGTTTTCCGCACGCCACCTGGATGAAAACCCTTATACCGCGACCCTGAGGATAGCCGAAGGCTGTGACAACTGCTGCGCTTACTGCGTCATACCTCAGATAAGGGGCGGCTACAGGAGCAGACCTGCAGAAAACATCGTGGCCGAGGCGGAAATGCTGGCGGCGCGTGGCTGCCGGGAGCTGGTGCTGATCGCCCAGGATGTAACTGAATACGGCCGGGATCTTTATGGAAAGCTGGCATTGCCGGAGCTTTTAAGAAGTCTGTGCCGGGTGGACGGTATAAGGTGGATACGGCTCATGTATTGTTACGAGGACAAGATCACCGATGAGCTGATAGAAACCGTGGCATCGGAGGAAAAGATATGCAATTACATGGATATCCCGCTGCAGCACATCTCGGATAATGTGCTGCAGGCCATGAACAGGCGATCCACATCTGAAAGCATCCGCGGGACCATCGCCAGGCTGAGGGAGGCCATACCGGATATACATATAAGGACGACCATGATCGTCGGATTCCCAGGTGAAAGCGAGGCTGATTTCGAGGAGCTGCTGGATTTCGTGGAAGGAGCGAGGTTCGAAAGACTGGGGGTCTTCGCTTATTCCAGGGAGGAAGGCACTGTGGCCGGTGACATGGAAAATCAGATAGATGAGGACGTAAAGGCCATGAGAGCTGATGCCGTCATGAGGCGGCAACTTGAGATTTCCAGGGAAATAAACGAGGCTAAGGTGGGAAATACTATGGAAGTCATGATAGACGACATAGATGAAGAAGGAGCGTATATCGGCAGGACGGTATATGATGCTCCGGAGATAGATGATACCGTTATTTTCAGAGCAGATGCCCTTTTGCGGCCAGGTGAGATCGTGCGGGTCCGTATAACGGATGCCTTCGACTATGATCTGGTGGGCGATTTTTTGGAAAGGATGGAGGAATAATATGAATCTGCCTAATAAATTGACAATGGGAAGGATCTTCGCCATACCGGTGTTTATCGTCGTGTTTCTGCTGGACTACAGATATGCGGCAGCCGTGATCTTCATACTGGCGGCGTTGACGGATATGCTGGACGGACACATCGCCAGGAAGAACAACCTGGTGACCAACTTCGGCAAGCTGATGGATCCGCTGGCAGATAAGCTGCTTGTCATGTCGGCATTGATATGTCTTTCTCAGGTGGGCGACGTACCGGGATGGATGGTCATCGTCATATTGGGTCGCGAGTTCATCATTACAGGAATGAGGCAGGTGGCGGCAGCCCAGGGGATCGTCATCGCCGCGGGGACCACAGGTAAGATAAAGACTATAACCCAGATGATAGCCATACCACTGCTGATACTTGAAAACTGGCCTTTCAGCCTTTTCAGCTTCGATCTGCCGATGGATCAGATATTCCTGTGGATCGCTCTGGTGATGACAGTGGTTTCGGGAACAGAATACATAGTGAAGAACAAGAAACTGTTTTCCATGTAGGAGGTAAATAAATGAAGACTGCTATCTTGAGTATAGGCACCGAATTGCTGTTTGGTCAGATAACCAATACTAACACGGTCTATCTGTCTCAGAAACTCAATATGTTGGGTTATGACGTGATGTACCATTATACGGTAGGTGATAATCCCGAAAGAGTCAGAGATATGATACGGCTGGCTTTCCAGGATTGCGACCTGGTGATAACAACGGGAGGTCTGGGACCTACTCAGGACGATCTGACCAAGGAGATGGTATGCCAGGTCATGGGCGATGAGCTGGTGATGATGGACGAAGTCATGTCAGAGCTGGAAAGTTATTTTGAGAAGCTGGGAAGGCCCATGACAGAGAACAATAAGAAGCAGGCTTATGTGCCGTCCAGGGCCGAGGTGTTCATCAATCACGAGGGCTCTGCGCCGGGATTCGCTCTGGAAAAGGATGGGAAATATGTCATCTGCATGCCGGGGCCGCCGAGAGAAATGACTTCCATGTTTGAAGATAGCGTGATGCCGTATCTTCAGTCCATGTCGGAAGACGTGATATATTACAGGATGCTGAGAGCCTTTGGTATAGGAGAATCAGCCCTGGAGACGAAACTGCTGGATCTGATAGATGACCAGACGGACCCGACTCTGGCTACCTATGCCAAGGAAGGTGAGTGTTCTCTTCGTATCGCTTCCAAGCGGAAGACTGAGGCGGAGGCCAGGGAAGCTGTGGACGAGATGGTGGAAAAGGTGAAGGAACGGGTCGGAGAATTTATTTACAGCTGTGACGATGAGGAACTGGTACAGGTAGTCTGCCGCAAGCTGATGGAAAAGGGGCTGACTCTGTCTTCGGCCGAATCGTGTACCGGCGGAAAATTCGCCGCGGCGGTCACCGATATACCGGGGATATCGGCTGTGTTTCAGCGAGGGCTGGTGACCTACAGCAATCAGGCTAAGATGGATGAATTGGGCGTGAAAGCTGAGACCCTGGAAAAATACGGGGCTGTCAGTGAAGAGACTGCCATGGAAATGGTGGAAGGCCTTCGCAGAGTCAGCGGCAGCGACGTCTGTGTGTCAGTGACGGGAATAGCCGGGCCGGGCGGCGGTAGCGATGCCAAGCCGGTGGGGCTGGTCTATATCGGTTTCGTCTATGGGGATAAGAAGTTGTGCAGGAAGCTACAGACAGGCGACGACAGCAGGCAGTGGAACAGGCAGTATTCGCTGCTGAGCATGCTGGATATCATCAATAAGAATATATGAGTTTATGAGTTGAGTTGACGCGCGACACCGGGCTGTTTGTGGCTGTTCTTTGGGTGGAGCGCTGCCGGTTGCCGGCCGTGCCGGATCCTGAAGTGGAGAGTTGTTGGCCGTGCCGGGTCCTGAAGTGGAGAGTTGTTGGCCGTGCCGGATTTTTAGCTTTTGCACGGAATTCGGCAGCGAGAACACGACTGTTTGCCGGATTTTCAACTTTTGGGAAGAATTCGGCAGCGTCGACAAGGATTTTTGCCGGATTCCGGGGTTTTTGTTTGAATTCGGCAGCAAGATGGATAAAAATGGAAATTAGCAAAGGCGTTTATCCGTCGATGTTCGGAAAGCTTGCCGGATTTTGCTGTTATGGGTAAAATTCGGCACAAGACCTGATGGGGCTGTGCCGGATTTTTAATAGAACGTGAAAACGCGGCAACTGTTCGTGTCGACCGTGCCGGATTTGTAAGATTTTCATGAGATCCGGCAGCGATGGGCGGGTGAGGTGTTGTTCTCAGCCGTCTGGAGCGGCGGGAGAAAAAGCTTCGATGACTTTGATGTAAAATATTGACATGCGGCAACGCATAATGTAAAATAATTCCAATAAAAGTAAAGTTGAAGAAAGTTTTGCTTGACCTGATGTGGGAAATAGAGTATTATAGTTAAAGAACAAATGTTCTTAATGGAGGGATGACTATGGCGGCGAAAAACGAAATGAAGAATATGAAGACGGCCAGCAGGGAAGAGCGCGATAAGGCTTTGGATGCGGCGCTGGCGCAGATACAGAAGCAATTCGGCAAGGGCGCGGTGATGAGACTTGGCGATGACAGCGCCAGGATGAATATAGAGGCCATACCTACGGGATCCATGAGTCTGGATCTGGCTACAGGGATCGGTGGAGTCCCAAGAG
Organism: uncultured Eubacterium sp.; assembly: GCA_900543485.1. Lineage (GTDB taxonomy): Bacteria > Bacillota > Clostridia > Peptostreptococcales > Anaerovoracaceae > Lentihominibacter > Lentihominibacter excrementipullorum. The sequence continues at coordinate 13,687 of UQRM01000038.1, forward strand.
GAAGGATAATAGAAGTTTTCGGACCGGAATCATCCGGAAAGACGACGCTTACACTACATATAATAGCAGAGGCTCAGAAGCAGGGCGGCAGGGCCGCTTTCATCGATGCGGAGCATGCCCTTGATCCGGAATACGCCAGGAATCTGGGCGTCGATGTAGATGAACTGCTTGTCTCACAGCCGGATTACGGTGAGCAGGCCCTCGAGATAGCAGAGATGCTGGTGAGAAGCGGAGCTGTTGAGATCGTGGTAGTTGACTCGGTAGCGGCTCTCGTGCCTAAGCACGAGATAGATGGAGCCATGGGAGACGCTACGGTAGGTCTTCAGGCTCGTCTCATGTCGCAGGCTCTGAGGAAATTGGCAGGAGTGATCAATAAGACTAATACGACTATAATATTTATCAATCAGCTCAGAGAGAAAATCGGCGTGATGTTCGGTAATCCTGAGACAACTACGGGAGGCCGCGCTCTCAAGTTCTTCGCTTCCATGCGTATAGATGTGAGGAAGGTGGAGAGCATCAAATCCGGCGATCAGATCTTGGGAAGCAGGACGAGGGCTAAGATCGTCAAGAACAAGGTCGCTCCTCCGTTCAAGCAGGCTGAATTCGATATCATGTACGGGCAGGGCATATCACGATCCGGGGATGTGCTGGATTGTGCTGTGGACGCGAAAGTCATCGAGAAGGCCGGTTCATGGTACAGCTTCGAGGGCAGCAGGATAGGACAGGGCAGAGAGAACGTGAAGAAGTTCCTGGAGGATAATCCCGATGTTATGGACAGAGTCGAAGGAAAGCTGCTGGATGGCCTGAAAAAAGATGAGGGCGAGTCGGAAGAACAGCAGGAGGAGGCTGCTGCGGCTGCGGCAGGCCGTGGACGTAACGCCGGGCCGGATATGCCGGAAATGGATATCGACGATATCATCATCGACGAGGATGGCGTGATAATAGAGTGATGACAGAATAAAGCATAGGAAGAGAAAAATAAAAATGAGCTGTTTACACTTTGGTGAGCAGCTCATTTTTATTTATATCTCTTCTTGCAATCCGTCTGATCCAGCAGATAATCGATGCTGACGTTGTATATCTTTGATAATCGTATGAGTATCTCCGTGGGGATATCGTTTTCACCTGTTTCGTATTTGGAATACCCTGTCTGTGACATACCCAAGATCTCCGCCAGTTCCCGCTGAGTCATGTCGTGATCGTGCCTGAGGTCGCGAATCCGCCTGTACATGATGTTGTTTTCACCTCCGTAATTGGGTTCCCTTTTCCTGGAATATATGGCTAATTACTTTCTGATATGGTTGATTATAGAACAAAAAAGAAAACAATAAATGCTTACAACCTGAAACAGGTTAACGATAGAAATATGAATATAAATAGGGAAGGGGCATGGTGTGGTGAGCAGAGCGTGTAACAGGATGAGTTGGAACCCGTAATATGTTTGGCTTCTCTATTACGAAAATCCGTACATATGGTGAATGAGGATGATAATCTTGTCTTTTTGCAAAAATCGACAAGAATTTTAAGGGTGGGGGTTGACGAATGGTGTTAAGGAGTAGTATTCTATATTAGACGTTTTAACCTGAAACAGGTTAAAACGAAGAGAAAAATTTTTGAAGACGAATAACCTGAAACAGGTTGAAGATAGATGACCGATGAACATGGATAGAGTATTACAGGGAAGATGAAGTGAAGACGTTAATCAGCATAATAAAGGATCACATAGTCTGGCGTGAGCAGATACTGAAGCTGGCCAAAGCAGACATCGTGAAAACATATTCGGGCGCGGCCCTCGGATGGGCCTGGGCCATCATAAAGCCGACAGTGATGGTACTTGTACTGTGGTTCGCTTTCTCGATAGGACTCAGGGCCGATAGAGAAATGAACGGATGTCCGTATATCCTGTGGATACTGGCAGGCATGGTGCCGTGGTTTTACATGAGCGATATGATAAGTCAGGGAACGGGAGCGATACTGAGGTACAGGTATCTGGTGACAAAGATGAAATTCCCTGTGGCTACGATCCCTACCTTCGTGGGTTTGTCGAAGCTGTTCGTTCATTTTTTCATCGTGGCGCTGATGGTGATCATCTTTGTAATTCTGGGACATTTCCCCGGCGTATACATATTACAGCTACCTATATATATGATATTGATGGTGGTGTTTTTCACTTGTTGGAGCTTGTTCGCGGCGATGCTGTCATCGATGAGCAGAGATTTTAAGAATCTCGTCCAGGCATTCGTCACCCCTATATTCTGGCTGTCGGGAATAATGTACGACGTGAGCAGCATAGATGTGACATGGATACAGAAGGCGATGCTGTTCAATCCGGTGAACTACTTCGCATCAGGCTACAGGAACACATTCATATACGAGACATGGATATGGGAAGAGAGGACAGAGTTCATATGCTTCATGGTAATGCTGGTGGTAATGGTAATGGCAGCCACGTGGGCGTACAAAAGAACCATAAGGGAAATTCCAGACATTTTGTAAAGCGGAAAAAAGCGGAAAACGTGATCTCGCTGGATCACGTGACGAAGATATACAAGCTGTTTAAAAACGACAAGAAGAGGTTTCTGGCAACATTCATAAAGTCAATAACATATAAGGAAAAGATGGCCATAAACGACGTGACCTTTTCGGTAAAGAGGGGGGAAGCGGTGGCGCTCCTGGGGCGCAACGGCGCCGGCAAGTCGACGATACTGAAGATGATAACGGGAGTGTCCTATCCCACATATGGAAAGATCCACGTGGGAGGAAGGGTCGGCGCTCTTCTGGAGTTGACTTCCGGATTCGATCCGGAGTTTACCGGGCGGGAAAACATCTATCTGAAAGGCCAGCTTTCAGGAATGACCAACAAGGAGATAGAGGATGTCGAAGACGATATAGTGGAGTTCGCAGAAATCGGCGAATATATAGATCAACCTCTCAGGACCTATTCCAGCGGGATGAAGGCAAGGCTGGGATTTGCCATAAACGTCTGCATAAGACCTGAGATACTGATAGTGGATGAAGCGCTGAGCGTGGGAGATTCAAAGTTCCAGAAGAAGTGCGTAGGGAAGATCAAGGAGATGATCAACGATTACGATACGACATTTCTGCTGGTGACCCATTCCACAGCCACGGCGAAGCAGTTCTGCGACAGAGGAATAGTCCTGAGATCCGGAAGGGTGCTGTTTGATGGTGGAATAAACGATGCGATCCACTGGTACAACGAGAGCTTAAAAAGGAAGGAAGCCAGCAACATCACCAGGGAGACCAGTGAGAGCGAGAACAGGATAAAGAATCCGGTGAAAATGTCAGCGAAACAGCTGGTGGTGTTGATCGCAGTGCTGCTGGTTTTGATAACAGGATTGGGAGTTATTTTCAGCATAGTATGAAATAGTGGAAACACCAAGGGAGAAAAATGAAAACGCGGATCACGAAGATAGCTATTTACATAGTAAGAGATATATTGAGCGCCGTCTATTTCCTCTTGAAGCTGTTGCCGTCAGATGGCAGGAAGATAGTCTTTTGCAGCAGACAGAGCAATGATATACCCCTTGACTTTCAGCTGATACAGAAAGAACTGGATAAGACAGGAGATATAAGATATGTGAATATATGCTGTCATATAGGACAGAAAACAGTAGACTATTTCAGGTTTTTCACAGCGACTGTAAAGAGCATGTACCATCTGGCAACCAGCAAAGTATGCGTACTGGATTCTTACTGGCCTGTGGCGAGCATACTGAATCACAAGAGGCAGCTTGTTATCGTGCAGATATGGCATGCCCTTGGAAAGATAAAGAAATCAGGCTATCAGACATTGGGCAAGAAGTCCGGAAGGAAGAAGGAATACGCAGAGCTTCTGAAGATGCACCGAAACTACGATTACGTGATAGCCGGAGCGCCGATATGGAACAGATGTTACTGCGAGTCTTTCGATATCGATGAAAATAAGATCTTAAACTATGGGCTTCCCAGGATAGATTATCTCATAGAGACGGAAGAAGAGAAGAAAAAACGTTTTTTCAGGGAATATCCTCAGATGGAGGGAAAGAAGATCATTCTTTATGCCCCTACCTTCAGACGCAATATGAGATCAGGCTGGGAAAAGATAGTCGAGGCAGTAAAGGATACGGAATACGTGCTGGTGATAAAGAAGCATCCGGGAGAGAAAAACTTTGTTAAGAGAAATGCTCCCAATGTTTACTATATGGATCACTGGAAGACGATAGATCTGATCGCAGTCTGTGACTGTTTCATCACCGATTATTCGGCGTCGGCGCTGGAGGCGGCAGTCCTCAGTAAGCCGACTTATTACTGGATATACGATTACGATGAATACGTTGAAAATAACGGGCTCAATTTTGAAATAAGAGAGAAAGCGGCGGAGCGTGCATCCGGAGACATAGAAGAAATCATGGATTTTATAGGAAGAGATGTTTGCAGCAGGCAGACCATGGCAGATTTCAGGCAGAAATACCTCCCCGAGGAATTGGGGAGATCGACAGAACTGCTGGGAGAACTGATAAAAGGAATCATCGATGATACATATGAAAAGAATCGTGATAATGGCAGATGGGAAAGGAATGAGATGGAAGAACTACATGGGCATTCCAAAACATTTCGCTCAGGTAAAAGGAGAAGAGCTTATAGCCAGAACCGTTAGGATCCTGCACGGGGAAATTCCAGGAGTTGAAATAATCGTGACATCTCACGATGAACGCTATGAATTCCCGGGAAGCAGGCGCTATGAGCCGTTGAACAACATATATGAAATAGACAGATTTACGAGGGAACTGATAACGGAAAACATGTGCTTCCTTTACGGAGACACTTTCTATACGGAGGAAGCCATCAGGAAGATAATCGACGAAGAGCCGGAGGACATACTGTTCTTCGGAAACGAGACGTCGATAGTGGCTGTGAAAATAAGGGACGCGGCGCTGTTTAGGGAACAGGTAGAAAAAGTAAGACGCTTATATCTGGATGAGAAAATAAGAAGATGTGCCGGATGGGAGGTATACAGACTGTTTACGGGACAAGCCATGGAAGGAGATGTAGATCTGACGGATAGATTTGTTTTCATCGATGATGAGACGAGGGATGTGGATACGCCTGACGATTATGAAGTGATGAGAAAATGATGAACTTTTGCAGGAAAAGTCTTAAGAGGATAAAGCTGATAGTCCTGTACATTACAAGGATAGTGTTGGTGAGGAACAATTTCAGGGTATCGATATGGAACAAGATACGGTCCAACATATTCGGAGGATATCTGGCAGATCAGTATGTGCTCTATGATCTTAAAAACAACAGCAAAAGCGAGTACCTTTCGGAATTACGATCGCCGCATAGTATTCGCCGGATTTCACCCCGTCGATTGCCTTGTCGCTTTTCACGAACT
>UQRM01000039.1 GCA_900543485.1 uncultured Eubacterium sp.
AGAAATAAGGCTTATCCCCTTATAGATCTTATTAGATCAATGATGTTGAACATGCGTGAGCATCAAATCAAGCTGGGGATATATAATGATGACGGCTATGTATATATCGATGATTCGGGCAAACCTATCAGTCCAGGGTATATCACCGAGACGTTTCGTTTACATCTTCGTAAGAATGGGTTTAAGACTATAAGATATCACGATTTAAGACATTCTTGCGCCAGCGCGTTGTTGTCTGATAAGAACAGATCGGTTTCATTGAAAGACATACAGCTTTGGCTGGGTCATTCGGACATCAAATCGACAATGCGTTATGCTCATCTTGTTGATCTTAATTCAAAAAATCATACGGCTAAAATCGTAGAAGATCTTTTGGAAAAAGGCTCATAAGACGGAAAAAGAAGGTGCTTGCAAAAAATAGAGAAAATCCTTGCAAAAAAAGAGAAAATCGAAAACAAGGAAAAATAAAAACCCCGGAACCGTTGCAATTCCGAGGTTTCAGCTGGTACTCCCTAGGGGAGTCGAACCCCTGATTCCGCCGTGAGAGGGCGACGTCTTGACCACTTGACCAAGAGAGCTTGTGTTTACAAATGAAAGTATATCATACTTGAAAAAGGTATTCAAGCAAAAAAGCCTGGAAAGAAATATTCTGAAAACAATGATCGAAAAATGTGCGGGTCATTGTTCCTTACTTACTATCAGAGAATATTTCTTTCCGGCAAAAGGCTGGTGTGCTCAGCGCTGACGAGGCAGCGTTGAATTGTAAAAAGTAAGCCTATTTTATTTTTTCAAAGTCAGCCGCGCCATGCTTACACAGTGGGCATATGAAATCGGCTGGAAGCTCTTCACCTTCATATACATAGCCACAGATCTTACATACCCATCCTTTTTTTGTCGGCTGCTGAGGACTTTCTTTGATGTGCTTATGATAATAGTCGTATGTCACGGAGTTATCCTCCGAAAGGCTCTTTCCATCTTCAACATCGGCAATGAACATAGTATGAGTCCCTAAATCAACGGTAGATATTACATTGCCGGAAAGATAGCTGTTGGCTCCTTCAATGATATAAGGTATGCCGTTTGCGGCTGTTTCAGCGGGGTAATCGGCGAATTTATCCGTATCCCTGCCGCTCTGGAATCCGAAGTGTTTGAAGATATCGAAAGTTGCCTTTTCACTGAGAATAGAGATGTTGAATTTCCTGCTATCCATTATCATGTCGTGGGTGAGGTTGGTTTTGTTGACAGCGATAGATATACGGTTTGGCGATACGGTCACCTGCTGAAGAGTATTGATTATGCAGCCATTGGATTTTTCACCGTCCTTTGCAGTCAGCACATACAGCCCATAGCTGATCTTAAACATTACATTATTATCCATTGTCCACTCCTTTCGATTATCGAAATCAACGTTTTTCAGTTTACTTCTTTCAGGCTCATAATGCTGTCGAGAAGGGCATTTTCGTTACCGCTGTAAGCATCGTTGACAGCCATGATGAAATATGTATAGTAGCATTTATCGCTTTCCATGAAAAGGACAATACCTCTGGCGTCACCTGACAGACTGAACTCATAGGTGAGGCTGTTACTGATAAAATCAGGGACGTCAGCGCTGCTTTCACTCATATCGGTATCGATCAGTATATCACCCAGCACGTTTATCATAGAGTAGTCCATATAAGAGGAAAGATCTGTAGCCACAGGCTGAGCCTGATTCTTTGATATACATTGAACGAGTATGTTGACCGTGTCAGATGAATCTGAGATATCAAGTACGCTGGAAGGGGCCTCCTCGTTTATCAGCCAGAAATCTTCATCAGCCGTCGGCAGATCGATGGAAAAGGAATTGTCGGCGTTTGAATAGCTTTGCAGATCTCCTCTGATGGAAGTGTTTCCGCATGACGTCAGGATGATACATGATATACATAATATAGCAGTCAGGATCAATCGTAGTGCTTTTTTCATCGTAAAATCTCCTCAACAAGCATCTGTTATTTATGGAATCAGTATATCATAAACGGAGTCTGAATGCATGACAAATTAGGTGATGCCGAGAAGATATACAGAGGGAGATTTAGAGGAGAGAGAGGCTCCGCGCCGGATCTTCAGGGAATGTATATGCTTGCGCTGTAATTTATTTTCGCTTGAATTGTAAAGGATAGGACAGTATAATGAATTAACTGTATAGTGCTGTTAAGATCAGTCTATACAGTTGATTTATAAATAGGAAAAGTTATCTGGCCGGATCACGTGCCGGCATTTTCACGGAGGTGAAAGCTTTCTATGGATTTCAGAAACATGAGTGATGAGGCGAAGATGTATATCAAAGCCATAATCGAGTGCATAGATGATGGCATCTGGATAACTGACGGCAGCGGAACGTGTTTGGAAATAAACAGGCAGGCGTTGGGGTGTCAGAAACGTGAAGATATAATAGGAAAGACCATGAAAGAATTGGTTGGGGAGGGGGTATATGATTCGTCAGTAACTCTTAAAGTGCTGGACACGAAGAAAAAGGAAACGTTGGTACAGCACGAGGAGACGGAGATCCTCACTACGGGGATCCCTTATATCGAAGACGATGAGATAAAGCTGGTCGTATGCTGTGAAAGAGAGCTCAAGGAGTTGGACATCATGAAAAAGCAGCTGCGCATAAATGAGGAAAAACTGGATCTCTATAAGAGTGAGATAGCCTATTTGCGCTCTGTATTGGCTAAAGAGGTGGATCTGGTAATAGAGTCGAAGGCGATGAAGAACGTCGTGGAAATGGCCGCTACTGCGGCAAAGTATGGATCCCGTGTTCTGATAGAAGGAGAAACCGGGGTCGGAAAAGAGGTCATAGCCAGAATAATATATAAGAACAGCTCAAGGAAAAACGGCCCATTTATTGCGGTCAATTGCGGGGCCATACCTGAAAATTTGTTGGAATCGGAGATGTTTGGATATGAAAAAGGCGCTTTCACAGGAGCAAACCAGCAGGGGAAAAAGGGATATTTCGAGATGGCCAACGGCGGGGTACTGTTTCTTGATGAAATAGGCGACGTATCCCTCAGCTTTCAGGTTAAACTTCTTCGTGCGTTACAGGAGAACGAGATAATGAGAGTTGGCGGCAGCGAAAGCATACCGGTGGACGTGCAGATAATAGCCGCCACTAACAAGGATTTAAAAGAAATGGTAAAAAATGGGGAGTTCAGGGCGGATCTGTTCTACAGACTGAATACTTTTCCCATAGATGTACCGCCGTTGAGAGAGCGGCGAAAAGATATTGTACCATTGGTATATTCCTTTGCGGATTCCTTCAATAGTAAATACGGGACAGAAAAGGAGTTTTCACTCAGTAGTTTGGATGTGTTGCAACGATATGATTGGCCCGGCAATGTGAGAGAGCTTCAGAATCTTGTGGAAAGGCTCATACTTACAGTGCGGGATGATGTGGTAAATGACGAGCATGTAAGGCGAATGCTACTCGATGATCTTCAGGATGAAGGGGCGGATGAAGCGGGATTGACATTGAAGGAAGCGACTGAACATCTTGAAGAACGCCTTATAAAGAAATATATGGATGAGTACGGAAATCCTTCGGATGTAGAAAAAGTTTTGGGGATCTCAAGGGCAACATTGAACAGGAAAATAATGAAATATGGGCTAAGATGAATCGATGACATGAGATGTTGGTAATGACGCGAGGCCAGAGGCTGATCAAAAATGAGCAGCCCCTGGTCTTTTTTGAGCAAAAAGTGGTTTTGAAGAGACAGCGGAAAAGAATGATTTTAATTAAAAATAAAATTCAGAAAAAATAAAAGAGTTGGAAAACACAGGGCTGCGGCTGATAAAAGCCGGCAGCTCTTTTTTATTGGCATGAATGTTGCGGTCTGTTATGAGTGGATTGATCACAATAAGTTTTATTAAGAGAGGTGAAAAAAATGAGTCAACAACAAAACAGCGGACTGGCTGAACACAATATTACATTGCGTGCGGCCGTAATGATCATGTATTGCCTGGTGGCAGCCGGCTGTTTCGGGATCGACGAGATGATTCCAGACGGAGGACCGGGAATAACGATCATCATCCTGTGTATCCTGCCTTTCGTATGGGCAGCGCCGCAAGCGCTGTGTGCGGCTGAGTTGGGAAGCGCCATCACAGACGCAGGAGGGTTTTACAAATGGATCCAGAGAGGACTGGGAGAGTTCTGGGGATTTCAGGGAGGGTGGTGCAGGACATTATCCTGCTACATAGACAATTCCCTGTACGTAGTGCTGGCAGGGTCATATGCTAGGATGTTGTTCCCAAGTATGACAGATACGGCACAGTTTATCTTCATGGCTGCGATAATCATCGTATTTACCATAATCAATCTGTTTGGTATAGAGGATGTGGGTAAAGTCAGCACTGTGTTCTCGGTGTTCATATTCTGTGTGTTCCTGGCAGTTACTATAATCGGGTTCTGCAACTGGAATTACAATCCGATGGAACCTCTGTACAACAGTAACGATTATACGCTGCTGGGAGCTATAGGAGCAACGCTGGCTACAGGGATGTGGATGTACTCGGGATACACTTCTATGTCTACACTGGCCACGGAGTGCAAGGACAAGTCGGTTATCCCTAGAGGTCTTTTGATCATAATGCCGTTGGTGGCACTGTCCTATATATTGCCTACGATAGCAGGTCTGGCTTCTGTAGGACACTGGCAGGACTGGAATCCTGACGGAGGTATTTCCTTCGGTCATGTGCTGGCGCTGGCTGGATCATGGGGTATCCCGTTGTTCACTATCACAGCAGTATGTGCTGAGCTTTCCATGTTCAACGCTCAGATGATCTCCATCTCGCGAGGTTTCTATGGTATGGCTGTGGATAATCTGGCACCAAAGAGCCTGACTAAAGTCAGCAAGAAGAGAAGGACGCCTTATGTAGGAGTTCTCTCTCTTACGGCTGTATCTCTGGCACTGTGTAACTTTGATTTTGACGTACTGGTAACGATGGACGTAACGTTGCTGATGGTAGATTATGTGCTGGTATTCCTGTCGACGGCGGCTCTCAGAAAGAACGAGCCTGATATGCCTAGACCTTTCAGGATTCCGGGCGGAGATACTTTCGTAAAGATCCTGATCACACCGGGACTGATCATTGCAGTGGCTGCCCTGTTCCTCAACGGAGCTGATTACTATTTAGGCGGTATGATAGCCCTTATTTCATCTCCGGTGCTGTATATCATTTGGAAGCGGAAGTATGGTGGTTTGTATGCCAACGATCCGGAAAAATATCCGATAAATCCGAGGACAAAACTGGCGAAGGGCGACCTTCACAGGATAACCGTAGTGTTCGCCATAATAGGCGTGATTGGCCTTATCGGATCCCTCTGGTGGTTCGGATGGTATGAAGTGGGCTGGGAGTCCTACTACGAAGAAGCTTACGGCTCCTTTGGTTTTATGGGAAGCAACGGGACGGAGATAAGACAGTGGATCGATAATGTAATGCTGGGAATATCCATACTTTACTTGATCATAGCCGTAGTATCGAAGATCGTTGGCAACAAGATAGACAAAGAAAGAGCGTAACAGACGTGCCGAAGAGGAGGCAACGCTGTGCTATAGCTAAATATCATTAAGGAGGAAAATAAAATGGCAAAAGTAACGGGCGAAAAGAGAGATTCTCTCAGTAAAGTGGAAAAAGGACTTGGTGTGAAAGAGCTGAAGTTCAGACTTTCCTTCGGTGCTGAAGATATGCATTATCCCGGCGAAATGATATCGGGATGTAAACTGATGGAAAAGTGTATAGACTGCTGCACAGAGATGTGCAACATAAGAGATAACGGAGACGGCGGTCTTATCGTACATACGGAAGCTGATATCGTGGATTCTGTTCATATGCTGGATGCGGTGGAGATAATCTGCTGGTCAATCAAAGACGGATCGCGTTCGAGAGTATACGGATACGAGATGTATAAGACATCGGAATACGATCAGAAGACAGATCGTTCGGAAGTTTTCGATGAACCTGTTCTCGCGGTCAAAGGCACGGTGGTATTCGTAGTGGATGATCCACAATAAATACGGCTGAGCTTTGAGAAGACGCGGCGCGGGAGATCCTGTGTTCCGCGTCTTCGACGTGGAAGGAGAAATTCGATGGCTAAGATTTTAGATGGAATAAGGATAATAGATTTTACTCAGGGTCATACAGGGAGCTACGGTACGATGCTTCTGGCAGATTTTGGAGCAGAAGTAATAAAGATCGAAGATCCTAAGACAGGCGGGGATGTCCTGAGGAGAAGTTTTCCAAAGAATGAAAAGGGGAGTGCCTATCATGCATATATGAACCGCGGTAAGAAAAGCGTCTGCATCGACAGGGAATCGGAGAAGGGGCAGGGAATGATCATGAAGCTGATCGAGAAGGCTGACGTGGTGTGCGACTGTTTCGTAGCGGGAGAACTGGAACGATGTGGTCTCGGATACGACAAGGCCAGGGAACTGAATCCGGGGATAATATACGCGTCTCATACGGGGTTCGGCAAGACGGGACCTATGAGCAACACGGCGGGGTGTGATCTGACATCGGAGGCGCTGTCCGGCCTCATGCAGGTCACTGGGTTCCCTGATGGAGGCCCGACGGCTCATGGCACCAGGATGGCGGATCAGTTCGGAGGCAATTTCTTCGCTGCCTCCATCGTCATGGCGCTGATGGTGAGAGATAAGACGGGAAAAGGACAGCAGATAGATGTAGCATCTGCCGACTGCATGATGACAGCTCTCGAGGACTGCCTGGCAGAAGCGTCAATGAAAGGTGTGAAATTCCACAGAGAAGGAAATGGATCGCGATCCATCGCCCCTTACGATACCTTTGAGGTGAAGGACGGGATATTTTCCACGGCGGTTTCCACCAATTCACAGTGGAAGAAATTCTGCGAGGCCATGGATATGGAAGAGCTGATAGATGATCCCCGCTATAACAGCAATGAAGCCCGAGGCGAGAATTACTACACCGAGGATGGCAAGATCGGCCTCAGGGATATCATCGCGGATAGATTCAAGGATATGACGAGGCAGGAGATCGTGGATTTGCTGTCGCCATGGAATATACCGAGCGGCCCGGGATTCACGGTGCAGGACGCTTTTGACAATGAACAGCTGTCTGTGAGGCATATGGTGCTGGATGTGGAGGACAGGGCCATAGGAAAAATCAGGATGCCGGGGATACCTATTAAGATATCGGGGATAGACGATACAGCTGTGATATCGGCACCGAAGCTGGGAGAGAATACCGAGGAAATTCTGAAAGACGCCGGCTGCGACAGCGAAGAAATAGAAAAAATGGCAAGAAAGTGTATTGTAATGTGTGAAGGGAGTGATCTATAATGAAGCCATTGGAAGGAATTACCGTGCTTGACTTCACACAGGCATATAGTGGCCCTTACTGTGCCATGAATCTGGGAGATTATGGAGCCAGAGTTATCAAGGTGGAGAGGGTCGAAGACGGAGACCAGTCGAGAGACTGGGGCCCATATGTAAATGGCGGAAACAGCGGCTACTTTGCCCTTTACAACAGGAATAAGGAGAGCATCGCCATAGATCTCAGTGAGCCTGAAGGCAAGGAGATCATCAAGAAGTTGTACGCGGAAGTCGATGTGGTGCTGGAAAACTTCAAATACGGTACTATCGACAAGCTGGGGATAGGCTACGAAGTGGCGAAGGAGATAAATCCGGGAATAATTTTCGCGTCGATAACGGGATTCGGTCAGACGGGACCGCTGCGAAAGAATACGGCTTACGATAACGTTATCGAGTGTATGTGCGGATTTATGGAAATGACGGGATATCCGGATGGGCCGGCCCTCAGATCGGGAGCGTCCGTAGGAGATAGTTACACGGGGATAATGATGTTTCTGGGGATCGTGCTGGCATGCTACGACAAGGCTAAGACTGGAAAGGGACGAAGGCTTGATGTTTCCATGCTGGATACGATGTTCGCGACTATAGAAGACGCGATATTGGCATATAGCCTGACGGGGATCCAGATAAGCAGGACGGGCAACGCCAAGCCGAGAGAGATCGTTCCTTATGATAAATATGAATGCGCTGACAGTGAGATAACGGTGGGGATAACGGACGAGTCTATGTGGCACGACTTCTGCGAAGCCGTAGAGATGCCGGAGTTGGAGAATGATCCGTTGTATGCCACCAATGATCTCAGATGTGAGAATTTCGACAGCTTTACGAAACTGATGAGAGAGTACATGAAGAAAAAAGATTCAGAGTGGCTTTTGAAGCGTTTCACGCTGTACGGGATCCCGGCTTCTCCGATATTGTTGCCGCTGGAAGCATTGAGCAATGAGCAGTTCCTCACTCGTGACATGGCCATCACGATAGATGATGTCAATGTCGGTAAATATAAATCTTTCGGAATACCGATAAAGTTCAGCGAAACTCCGGGCGGCATACAGAAATCATCCCCTCTCCTGGGAGAAAATACGGAAGAGGTGCTGAGATCCGTCGGCTACAGCGACGCTGAGATAAGAGAATTAATAGATGAAGAGATCATCGGTATCCCTGAAACAGACGGAGCGGAGGGCTAAGCGTCCGGTGAGGCGTAAAAGCCTGGAGATGAAAAACTGAAAACAGGAGGAATATGGAAAGGTTAAGTCTTAAAACGAAAGCATTGTATGGATTGGCAGGTGTGGGAGATTCGGCCCTTTACAATATCATGGGGACCTTCGCGCTTTTCTTTCTGACTACCGTGGCAGGAGTCGATCCTGCTATCGCGGGGACGATAACCGCGATAGGCTCGGTGTGGGATACCATATGCGGAGCCATAATAGGGTATGTGTCGGATAATACCGATACCAGGTTCGGAAAGCGAAAGCCATTTCTCGTCATAGCATCCCTGCCGCTGATGGTGTTCACGTCACTGTTCTTCTTCAATGTACATGCCGGAGAAGAAGTGATGATCGTATATTATGGCATCATGATAATGCTGTTCTGGACTTCCTTTTCATTCTTCTTTGTTCCATATCTGGCGTGGGGAGCGGAGCTTACGGACAACTACGACGAGCGTACGGTGCTGAGAGGCTATGTTTCGTTTTTCAACGCCGTGGGAACGGCGCTGGGACTGGTGCTCCCTAACATACTGGTGGAGATAATGACCGACGCAGGATATTCCGTCGAGACGGGATGGCAGACGACAGGTATACTCTGCGGCGTGGTGTCGGGAGGAACGATACTGATCGCCGCTCTGGGGATAAAGGATAAAAACGCCCGGGACAAAGACGCCGGGGGACGTATCGAGAAGCGTCCTGATGGCGAAAAAAAGACCCGTGGAGGGATCAGAGCCGCAGCCGGCGTGATAGCCGGGATGCTGAAAAATTACGCCCAGATACTGAAGCTGAGGACTGTACGGTACATATTGGGAGCCAGCATCTGCTATCTGATCGGATATACGATATTCTGCTCCGACAGGATGTATTTTTTCACGTATAACATGGGGCTGTCGGGCGGTATCATAACCGTCATTATGATGCTTATGACCTTCATATCGGTGGCCTTCATACCGCTGATATCCTTTATAAACAGGTGGATAGACAAACGGACGACATATCTGCTGGGGATGGCGGTCACGGTAGTGGGCTTCGTTATTTTCGGGTTGAGCGGCAACACCTCCTTCGTGGGTGTGTGTATCATTTCCGTCATATACTGTGCGGGAAACAGCGTCTACTGGCAGCTGGTACCGGCGATGATATATGACGTGTGCGAGGTCGACAGGCTGATGAACAGTCAGGACAGAGCGGGGATGGTGATATCGCTGCAGTCCTTGTCTGAAGCTATGTCGGGAGCTGTAGCGATGCAGCTCATGGGGCTGATCCTGAGTCTGTCGGGATTCGACGGCAGCGCCGCTGTGCAGAGTGGGACGGCGCTTCAGTGGACAGGATATTCATTCACCCTGATACCGGCACTTTTCATGGTGCTTTCCATGATCTGTATTTTCAGATATCCTGTGACGAAAGCGATGTATCACAAGGTGCTGGCGGCTCTTGAACGTAGAGACAGGGGAGAAGATGTGGATATGAGCGGATTCAGGAAGCTCAGATGATTTTATGATAGTGTGTAGAGTAAATAAGCGATAAAAAAGCTGTCGCGACGGGGTGAAGACCGGAGCGGCAGCTTTTATGTTTCAGCTTGTAAGACGGGGATTTTTTGGTTATAGTATAGATGTCAGATATTTTGAGAAAAAAGGAGGACGGATCATGAAGTATAAGTGCAGCGTATGTGGATGGGAATATGATGAAGCGAAGGGCTATCCGGATGGAGGTATCGCTCCGGGAACGCCGTGGAGCGAGGTTCCGGATGATTTTGAATGCCCGGTATGCAGCGTAGGGAAAGACGAGTTTGAAGCCGAGTAGTAAAGGCTGAGGGCGTGAAGAAAAAATGAAAAACAAAGGGCAGCGGTTAGGATAACTGATAGATTCTAACCGCTGCCCTTTTATCATTGTATCTTGAATATATGGGTGTTGTCGAATGTTTCGGTGCGTCCGAAGCGATCCTACACACTGATTATAGATGAGAACGGCATGGCAGGCTGTTGTATCTACAACAAATCATATTATTGGTTTGCCATATATTATATATTTGTATGCTGCAAATGTGATTGCGCTCAGTCGTGTATCTTTCTGTTGTGGAGAGCTGGTATTTTCATTTTTTATGACGTTTTGCGCCTCGCTGTGTCCGGCGCATTCGGAAAGGAGCACTGTCGCCAGAAGGAGCAGTGCTCCTGCTTTTTTCATCGAAATCATGGTAGGCCGCACCTGCCGTTACTTCTGATCATCTACAGGAGGAACCATTTCCACATATTTCTTCAGCATCTCCGGAGTGCTATGGTAATATCTCTTCTTCTTGTCCATAGCGTTTATATCCGCCATCTCCTCATCAGTGAGGGAGAAGTCGAACAAATCAAAGTTGGCCCTTATGTGGTCAGGGTTTTTAGATCCCGGGATAACGACGTCACCGTTTTGGATGTGCCATCTGAGGATTATCTGGGCGTTGGATTTGCCATATTTTTCTCCCAGCTTCGCAAAGAGCGGCTCCTCTATGAGCGTTTTGTCGCCGTGGCCGAGTGGATACCATGCTTGTATCACTATATCGTGACTCTTCAGGAACTCCTTCAGCTCCTTTTCCTGCGAGTAAGGATGGACCTCGGTCTGGAGGATGGCCGGCTCTACCTGACATATATCGAGGATCTCCTTTATCTGATCTTCGTTGAAGTTGGATAAGCCGATAGCTCTGACTTTTCCTTCTTTATATGCCTTCTCCATCAGTTTGTAGCCGGCGATATAGTTGCCGGCAGGCTGGTGTATGAGCAGCAGATCGATATAATCGGTGTCAAGTCTTTCGAGGGTCTTGTCGATGGCGTTGTCTTCTTCATAGAAAGACGGCCAAAGCTTAGTCTCCAGGAAGATGTCTTCCCTTGGGACGCCTGATTTTCTGATAGCGCGGCCTACGGCTTTCTCGTTTACGTAGGCGTTTGCTGTATCTATGAGGCGGTATCCGCACTGTAGAGCGCTGAGGACGGAAGCCTCCGCTTCGTCAGGTGTCAGCAGGAATGTACCTATTCCTGCCATAGGCATTTTTATGTTGTTGTTCAAAGTAATGTATTCCATCGTATCTACCTCCTTTTGTCCATATTATAGGCCGGATCGGCAGGAAGCGGAAGTTTCCGTTGGTTATCCGGTATTAACCTGGAGGTTATTGCTGACGGGAGGAGCGAAGCGCGGATCTTTCCATAACGCTCATCTTTCAGGATACCAGCCTGGCATGCCGGAATCCAGGCAGTCGTTTATCTGTTTGACTTCCTGATATTCTTCGAGACCCTGCGGTCCCAGATCTCTTCCGATACCGGACATCTTGTATCCGCCCCATGGACCTTCCGCGAAGCATGGGTTGTAACAGTTTAACCAGGTTATCCCTGCACGCAATTCCTTTATGACTCGCATGGCACGCATGTGGTCATTGGTGAATACAGCGCCGGCCAGACCATATTCCGTATCATTGGCCAGTGCTATAGCTTCATCTTCAGTTTTGAAGGTCTGTATCGCGGCGACGGGACCGAATATCTCTTCTTTGACGATGGTCATCTGGCCGGTGCAGCCGTCAAAGACAGTAGGCTCTATGAAAAAGCCGTCGGCGCACTCTCCTTTCGTGTATCGTCTGCCTCCGCATCTGCATACGGCTCCTTCTTTTTTGCCTGTCTCTATGTATTTCAACACCTGTTCCATTTGCTCCTCTGAAACGACAGCTCCGATATCAGGATTTTTCATCGGATCGCCTATGGTCATCTTGCGGGCTCGCTCCACGAGACGATCCGTGAATTCGTCGTGTATAGATTCATGGACTATTATTCGCGAGCCTGCGGAGCAGATTTCTCCCTGATTCATGAAGATCCCTATCATGGACCATTCTACGGCCCTGTCGATATCAGCGTCGGCGAATATTATGCTGGGAGATTTGCCGCCCAGCTCGAGGCCTATCTTTTTTACGTTGGAAGAAGCCGCGCACATTATGCTTTGCCCTACGGCGGTACTGCCGGTAAAGGTGATGCAATCGACATCTTTACTTTTAGCCAGCTGGTTGCCTATAAGGCCGCCAGGGCCAAGGATGAGATTGGCACAGCCGTCAGGTAGACCTGCTCTGTCCAGTATTTCAAAGAGTTTCACCACGCTTGCAGGTGTTATGGTGGCAGGCTTGAGGATGATACTGTTTCCTGCCGCCAGAGCGGGAGCCAGTTTCCATACGGCTATCATGAGGGGATAGTTCCATGGAGTTATCAGTGCGCAGACACCGACAGGTTCATGGACAGTATAGGAATGCATATGACCAAAATTGTCATTTACTTCGTAGGAGCCGCCGGACGGCTTCATTATGAGGCCGGCATAATACTTGAAGACATGGATGGCGTCGTCGATATCGGCTTCCGATTCTCTGAGAGGTTTACCGTGGTTTTCCGTCTCGATGGCGGCCAGTTCATCCCTTTCGGCCTCCATCATACTGGCGATTTTCAGGAGTGCATCGGCTCTGTCCTGGGCGCACAGTCTGCGCCATTTCCCGGAACCGTAAAAGGAGCTGCGAGCTGCGTGTATAGCTTTTTCCACATCTCTGCTGTCACTGGAGGCAGCTTCTCCGATGATCTTTCCATTGGCAGGGTTTATGACAGGCACAGTTTTACCTGACAGATATCGGTGGATGCGTTGACCGGCGGAGCATAAAGTGTAGGTGGTCCTGGAAAACCGGATCAGACCTTCACGGCGCATCGCGTTAAGCTCTCTTGAGAGGGTGCTCCTGTTGACGCAGAGATATTGGGCAAACTGTTCCTGGTTCATTCCTATGTCAAAGGTATGGCTGCCGCGCTTTTCACTGATGATGCTGAGATGAGTCAGGATCCTTTCTCTGATAGTGTGTTTGGACAATACATCGACCTTGTAAGTTATCTTTATGTTTTCATCCGAAAGGATCTTAGTTATGTTTTGAAGCAAAATTATCTTGCAGGAGGGAGATATCCCGTGACTGGAAAAGAACAGGGAATATCTGAAAAACACGACGGCACAGCCCGTATCGGCCGTGAGCATGCTTGGGACTGGTGAAGAAGGTGGAGGAGACAGCCTCCAGACCGATAATGTCGTTTTGATGGAAAGCCCTCAGCAGCTGGGATGATCCGTCGTAGTGATATTTGAACGACAGGATCCTGCCTTCCGCGATGATCCCTATTTTTTCCACTTTATCCCCTTGCAGCTGCACGGGCTCGCCTGCGGAAAAGAACTTCGCGGAAGGTTTGGTCTCGGCGCATATGATATCGAAATCGATATCGTCTATGTTCTTAAAAAGTATGGAATCTCTTATGATCTCCAGATCCAGCATAACGTATCCCCTGTGATTTCTAGTGTTGGTTGATTTTAGCACAGATGCGGGGCGGACGCTGTTGTATATACAACGCGCTGATACAGGAGACAAACGTCTGATGGAGGGGTGAGGACAGGCATTCGCCTTGGCTCATCGAAGTCCGTCTTCCTTGACATAAGCGGCGCGAAAGGCTATAATTCAACCTGTGAAATTACATCTATATATAGAGGAAAGAATATGAAAATAATCATTACGGCAGGAGGCACCAGCGAGAAGATCGACGATGTCAGGACTATAACTAACACGTCGACAGGGCGGCTGGGATATGCTATAGGGAAGGCATTCGTGGAAAAATACGCGGGCAGGCTGGAAAAGATATATTATCTTCACGGGACAAGAGCTCCCTATGTGGAGCATGAGCTGGTGGAGCCTGTCATGATAGGCGGCGTTGCCGATCTGCAGCAGCAGCTGACGAGGCTGTTGACTGAGGAGAAAATAGATGCTGTCGTTCATGCCATGGCAGTGAGCGATTATGTGGTCAAGGAAGTGACGACCCTGGACAGGATAAGAGGTATGGAGACACCAGGTGGCG
Organism: uncultured Eubacterium sp.; assembly: GCA_900543485.1. GTDB lineage: Bacteria > Bacillota > Clostridia > Peptostreptococcales > Anaerovoracaceae > Lentihominibacter > Lentihominibacter excrementipullorum. Next base: position 14,467 of record UQRM01000039.1, read on the forward strand.
GAGCGGATCTTTCCGGGAATAAGATAAGCTCCGATATAGATGATCTGATCATCCATATGAAGCGGTCGCCTAAAGTAATAAGTATCATCAAGAAGCTGAGTCCGGAAACGACTCTGGTAGGCTTCAAGCTGCTTAGCGGTGTCCCACACGAAGAACTGATATCTGTGGGCCGCAGTCTCATGGAAAAGAACGATTGCGACTTTGTGCTGGCCAATGATGTGAAGGAGATCGGACCGGACTATCATAAGGGATATCTGATACACAGGGATGGCCCATATGATACGATGGGTAATAACGAGGAGATAGCCGATATGATATCCAGGCGCGTCATGGAAAGGAGTTTGGGATGAATATCGTTCTGGGAGTTACGGGGAGCATCGCCGCGTATAAGGCGGCGGATATAATCAGCAAACTCAAAAAGCTGGGCCATGACATAGATGTGATATTGACCGAGAGCGGCAGTCGAATCATCACTCCCATAACACTGCAGACTTTAAGTAAGAATAAAGTCTATATGGATATGTTTGAAGAGATAGATCACAAGGAAGTGAAGCATATTTCACTGGCTGACAAGGCGGATGTGGTACTGATCGCGCCGGCTACAGCTAACATAATAGGGAAGATAGCAAATGGCATCGCCGACGATTTTCTTTCTACAGTGGTGATGGCGGCGGCGACCCGTAAACCGGTCTATATCGCGCCGGCGATGAATACGAATATGTATGAAAATCCTATAGTCCAGGGGAATATGGAAAAGCTGAAAGGGTTGGGGTACCGTTTCATAGAGCCGAAGGAATCTATGCTGGCCTGCGGGGTCACAGGAAAAGGCGCGCTGGCAGACGTGGATCATATAGTTGAGATAATCGAAGGGAGCATTGAATAGATGATAAGATATCACAGTACAAGAGGAAGTGAGCATACGAAGACGGCAGCACAGGCTGTAATACAAGGTATCGCTGAGGACAAGGGGCTATACGTCCCTGATTCGATACCGCCATTGCCGAAGAAGATATCGGAGATGACAGGCAGACCTTACAAGGAGATAGCCAGGGATATAATAAAAGCATTCTTCACCGATTATACCGATGAGGAGATGCAGCACTGCGTCGATGGCGCCTACGACAGTAAATTCGAAGAGGCGGAGATCGTTCCCGTGAAAGAGGCGGGCGGAGCTTATTTTCTGGAACTTTATCACGGCAAGACGGCGGCTTTTAAAGATATGGCTCTTTCCATACTGCCGTATTTGCTGACCACAGCAATGAAGAAGGAAAAGGAAGATAAGAAAATATGTATACTGACGGCAACGTCAGGAGATACAGGGAAGGCGGCGCTGGAAGGTTTTGCCGATGTCCCGGGGACTGAGATAATCGTATTCTTTCCAAATCACGGCGTGAGCCAGGTACAGGAAAGGCAGATGGTGACCCAGGAAGGCGCCAATACCCATGTATTTGCCATAGAAGGAAACTTCGATGACGCTCAGACAGGGGTGAAGAGGATCTTCAACGACGAGACGTTCGCGGAAAAGCTGGCGGGATACGGTTGCAAGCTGTCATCAGCCAATTCTATCAATATAGGAAGGCTGATACCACAGGTGGCATATTATGTCTATGGCTATGTGAAGCTGGTAGAAAGAGGCGTTATCGCCGACGGTGACAAGGTGAACATCGTCGTCCCTACCGGAAACTTCGGGAATATCCTGGCTGCTTATTATGCGGGAAAGATGGGGATACCTGTAAACAGATTCATCTGCGCCTCTAATAAGAATAAAGTGCTGACGGACTTTTTCGAAACGGGAGTGTATGACACTAACAGAGAGTTCTATCTTACCAATTCACCATCCATGGATATACTCATATCCAGTAATCTGGAGAGGCTCCTCTATCATCTGGCAGGCAATGATGGAGGTGAGATACGCAGATTGATGGATCAGCTGGAATCTGATAAACGTTATCAGGTCAGCGATGTCATCAGAAAAGGGATGGAATCCTTTTACGGCGGTTTTGCTACTGTCGATGAGACTAATGCGGCTATAGGGAAGATGTACAGGGATAATGGCTATCTGATGGACACCCATACAGCAGTGGCCTATAAAGTATATGAAGATTACGCAAAGGAGACGGGTGACGATACGCCAACATTGATAGCATCTACGGCAAGCGCGTATAAATTCGCCGACAGCGTCGCTCATGCCATAGGCCTGGGCGATGAGGAAAACGGGTTCGAGTACGTGAAGGCACTGGCTGCTGCGACAGGTGTCAGAGTGCCTGCCGGTCTCAGGGATCTGGATAAGAAGCCTGTGAGACATAAAGGAGTCATTGAGGTTTCGCAGATGGCCGGAGCCATCGAGGAAAGCGTGAAATAAAGCGGCGAAGGTCGCGGCTTCCGCCTCTCCCAAAAGAGAGGGCAGGCGAGACAGGGAGGATTTCGTCCGGAGCGTTAGGTTTGCCGGATTTTCCGATTTTCGAAGGAATCCGGCAGCAGTGCCGCAAACTTTTGCCGGATTCCGTAATAAGGCATAGAATCCGGCAGCATGTTGCCGGATTTGTAATTAGGTGCGAATATCCGGCACACGATTTTCTCATTCTTACCTGATATATGGCTTTAAATCTCAATATTTGCTGTTCAGGCTGCCGGATCTGTGTCATTCCTTCGATTTCCGGCAAGCAATCGTGTTTCGCGTGCCGGATCAGTATCTTCAAAGCATTTTTCGGCAATAGTTCATGTAAAGACCTGCTGCGTGAAAAGCAGGAAAGCTCCGGGGCGCCGGAAAGTTTCGGGGCGCCGCATGAGCCCGGCTTTGTTAAGATATTGTAATTTTTTCGTGTTTCCCGATGAATTTGGCAGGAATAAGAGTTATAATCGATATAGAGTCGGAGTGTGAGCGAGGCCTGGATGGGATCCGAGGGAGATCCGACGCCGCGTTTCACACTGTAAAGTCTGAAAGGAGGTGAGAGAATGACGAAAGAAACCATGAAGAGCAGGAAGAATATCGCTCTTATCGCTCACGATCATCTGAAGGATGAACTGGTAACGTGGTGCATCGACAACAGAGATAAGCTGAAGGATCATATTTTGTGTGGAACGGGGACGACAGCGACCCTGATAGCAAGAGCAACGGGCTTGGACATAAAAGCTTACAAGAGTGGTCCTTTGGGAGGTGATCAGCAGATCGGAGCCAAGGTGGCCGAAGGAGAGATAGATGTACTGATATTTTTCTGGGATCCGCTGGAAGCACTGCCTCACGATCCGGATGTAAGAGCGCTGCTGCGTATAGCGGTAGTTTACGATATCCCGGTGGCGACCAACAGAGCTACGGCAGATTTCATCATGACGTCGGAGCACATCGACAAGGAGTACGTCCACGATGTCCAGGAATTCAAGCCGTCGGTGGATATAGAGGATATGAGCGAGAAGATACTTGTTTCACAGCGATAAAATGTCCAGATGAAAATCGCAGAGGGTGCGATATCATCCGGACATTTTTTTATTGGAATCGTTGCTATATCTGTTGCGAACGACGTATTTTCGGATATCGGTGTTTTTCTTCCTGCGGATGTGGCG
>UQRM01000040.1 GCA_900543485.1 uncultured Eubacterium sp.
CATAAAGCATTCGTTTTGCTTCGTACATTATGGCACTATAAAAAAATCCCCCGATTCCAAGGGTTGGAATTCGGGGGTTTCCACACGAATGTGTTTTGCAAGGCTCGTTCCTCGCCGGGATAGGTCTCGAACGTCGTTGGTCGCCACGGAGCATAGCTCCTGCGACATTTACCCTAAAGGGCACAGGTGACGGCGCACGTTCCATTGCTCTGCTCCTTCGGAGCAATCGCAAGGACAAGTGCTGAACGCCGTAGATTGCAGCCAATCGCGCTTCGCGCTCTTGGGCAATCCTGACGGGGGACCTTCCAACGGCTCGTTCCTCGCCGGGATAGGTCTCCCTATCTCTTCGAGAACTGGCTTGCTCTTCTCGCCTTCTTCAGGCCGTATTTCTTTCTTTCCTTCATTCTCGAATCTCTCGTAAGGAATCCGGCCGCCTTGAGGGCTGGTCTGTAAGCCTCTCTGTCAGCTTCGCAGAGTGCTCTTGAGATACCGTGCCTGAGGGCTCCGGCCTGACCGGTATATCCACCGCCCTGGACCGTAGCGATAACATCGTATTTGCCTTCGCATCCAGCGATCTCAAAAGGTCTCTTCACTTCTCTCTTGACGATTTCCATAGGGATATACTCATCAAGAGGCTTCTTGTTTACTGTGATATTTCCGTTACCAGGGATCAATCTAACTCTAGCAACTGAAGATTTTCTTCTTCCTGTTCCGTAGTACTGTGTCTTTGCCATCGTTCAATTCCTCCCTTCCTTAAATATCCAGAACTTCCGGCTTCTGAGCCGCGTGGTTGTGCTCAGGGCCTGCGTAAACCTTTAACTTCTTGTACATCTGTCTTCCCAGCTTTCCGTTAGGCATCATGCCCTTTACAGCGTGCCTTACGACTTCTGTCGGATGCTTTTCCATCATCTGCTCGAAGGTCACCTCTCTGAGGCCGCCCGGATAACCGGTATGTCTCTTGTAGATCTTTTCTTTTCTCTTCTTACCTGTTACCTCTACCTTTCCAGCGTTGATAACGATGACGTAATCTCCGCAGTCAACATGAGGTGTGTAAGTCGGCTTGTTCTTTCCTCTGAGAATAGCGGCGATCTGCGATGCCATTCTTCCCAGGTTCTTGCCTTCTGCGTCCACGACGTACCATTTACGTTCCACGTCCGCAGGCTTAGCGATAAATGAACTCATCTTCTCTTCCTTTCTACCTACTGGGATCGAAGCCCTGACCCGACGGGCAACGCGACTGCCCTGTTGCCATGGGCTGAAAGGTCTGTCGATCTTGTTCGGCTCTGCCTACTGGATTTCGTGTAAAGGCCCGCCTAATGGTCTGCCGGTCTCTATGGACTCGTCAGGCCTTATCAGGCGCGCTTCGCGCGAAATTTTTTCGGCGAACTAAAACTTATTTCAGCCGTGCTCGCCCGGACGGCCATCCATCCTGCTGGCACGAAAAAACTGCGTCACAACGTGACACAGCCTTATTTTACACGTATGGTGAGGCGTTGTCAAAGGTTTTTTCAGCAAGAGTTGCTCTAACCGTTCCCTGTAAACATATGCCCAAACTCTTCCCTAGATGAGATCAGTGGTTCCTGTCAAGTTCCTTCATCAACTTACCATTGATCATCTGCAAGCGTTTAACTTCGCTGCGCAATCCTGTTATGATCGCTCGCTGCTCCTCTATAGTCTTCCACAGAAGCTTCCTGTTCTCATTCATCTCCTCAGCAACATCGTTCTCATCCCTTTCGGCTTGGACCAGCTCTTTATCCTTCATCTCCGCTTCATGTGACATGCCGGTATCAGCGTACAATCCCAACGTCCCTGCCTCAAAAGACTCTCTCCATCTGTAACTGGCCCGTTCTATACGCTTGGATCCCAGTATTTTTAAATCAAATCCCGCCGAACGAAATATGTTCCCCGGCTTTTCGCCCATGAAGTACTGCTCCACGAAATATTTCTTGAAAGAGTCGGAATATACTATCCTATCCTCGTTGACCGATATCACGTTGGGATTTTTCTTCAATATCTTTATCTCTTCTTGAGTAAGTTTTCCCCTTCCCATGATTTTCCCTTTCCCGACATTTAAAACGGCGGTAGTATCACCGCCGGCAATTATACTCTACTTGCCGTACTCTCCATAATATTTATAATAGTATCCACTGCTTTCTACGCGAACTTTATTGAGCACCGCACCCAATATCCTGCATCCGGTCCGCTCCAACTGTTGTTTGACGTTGACCGCCGCTCTGTGACTTGTGTTGTCATTTTCTATCACTATGACTGCTCCATCACAGTAAGGCGCTATGACAGCAGCATCTATGACCGCCCCCAGAGGCGGTGCATCTATTATCACCATATCGAACTTGTCACGCAATGTCCACATGAGCTTTTCAAACAGCACATTCCCCAGCAATTCCGTAGGGTTAGGAGATAGAGGCCCAGTAAGAATGACATTGAAATGCGGGATATTGGTACTGCAGAGAATGTCATCGATAGTAGCCTGTCCCGACAAATAGTGGCTGAGGCCTCCCACCCTCTTATGAGTCGCCTGAGCCTTATAACGGCTCAGCATGACAGATTTTCTCAGATCCGCATCTACCAGCACCACGCTTTTCCCACTTTCCGCGATAGAACGAGCTAATTCAAATGTAACGGTGCTCTTTCCCTCATCAGGACCACAGCTGGTGAAAAGGATGGTTTTTATATCAGCTCCGCAAAACTGCAGATTAGTCCTCAGAGAATTGAAGGCTTCTCTACGCGCATACTCCGGTTCTTTGAGCTTATTGAAAATTATCTGGTTTCCCATCTACTTATCCGCCTTTCCAGCTTTACGCTTCTTTTTTTTCTTTTTGCCCTTGCCTTCATATGGAACGACTGCCAGCGTATTGAGCCCCAGATAACGCTCCACATCCTCTGTAGATCTTATCTTGTCGTTGAAAACGTACATGACCACTATCACTCCTGCTGACAGGATGGCGCCCAACAGGAATGCTATCATGATATTCTTGGCTTTTTCCGGTTTGACAGGCGCGTCAGGTCGATGGGCCACTTCCACTACGCTAGGTTCGTCAGTCTGCATGATGTCAGAAATCCGTTTTTTTGCCACTTCCGAAAGTTCGTTAGCTATCTGTGTGGCCCGCCTTGCGTCAGTATCCTGAACGCTTATGTTGAGTATCCTGGTGTCAGCCGGATTTTCCACAGTTATCTTAGCCAGCAGTTCCTCATAATTCTCATCGAGATCAAGATTTTCGATGACATCCTCCACCACAGGCCTGCTCTGTATCAGTTCCAGGTAGTCCAGCGCCAGCGACGACCCCATCTGGATGTCCGCCAGGGACGTGATGGATGTGGACTGGGTCAGTATGTAAAGCCTGGACGTGGATTCATACACGGGGTCTGCCAGGAAAAAGCTGTACACGGCGGAACCGGCTGCGAAGACCACAGCGCTAAGTATGATTATGAGTATCTTTTTCTTCAGGACATGAAATATCTCTCGCAGATCTATTTCAATTTCTTCTCTTTCATAGTCCATTGGTTCTGTCTCCTTTTAAATCGATATGGCCTCCATCTATATATGGCTTCCATTTATATATACTGATTCCTGACTATTTTCAGTACATTGGTATGGACGATACGTTCCACTGTCTCCTCATCTGACAAGGCTATCATCCTTCGGACCGCCGTCTTCATCAACGGTTTACGGCTGGTACAGTTGTGACAATCGCTGGCAACAAAATGTATGCACCCTTCCCGCAGGAGTCTGGTGCACCAGGCGGTGCGCTTATCGAATTTGCTTCCCATGAAGCTGTTAGTGTTGACCTGTATGTAGGCGCCCAGCTCGATTAACCTTTTGATCTCATCCAGCTTTTTCTGCAGGGCTTCGTACCTTTCCACATGAGCGAGAATAGGCCTGTACCCGGCCATCACCAGAGAGCGCACGGCATTGATTATCACGTCCAGCTCTTCCTTTACGGAAAACTCGATGAGTACATAGCTGGTTCCTCCGATTGTCAGGGCCTTCTTTTTGTCAAGATCTTCCACAATACCGGGGGAATAATATATCTCGTTGCCCGTATAGACTTTCATGTCGCCGTGTATTTTCATCACCTTTTCCCGAAGCTGATGGCATGCCTTTACAGACTTGTCCCTGTCGTATCCCGGATTTCGAAGCCCGTAGTGAGGCGTCGCCACTATCACACGTATCCCTTCATCATAGGCCATACCGGCCATCTTCAGCGCCTCCTCCATGCTGGACGCGCCGTCATCGATACCGGGAACGATGTGAGTGTGGATGTCCATGTATCTCCATCTTCTCCCCACAGGTCACCTCACTATTGGCTGTACCCGGTCATGGACTGGATCCTGCTGCTTATATCCAGCACAGTCTGGGTCGGCACGTAATCCGTCTGACCGAAGAACTCGGAATGAAGCTGGGAAACGTTGGTCTGAAGCGTCACAGGAACGCCGTAATATATGGAATCGTGCATCCAGTCGGATGTATCGTAAGGCCAGCATGTGTTATAGCTTATCTCCATGGACATGATATCCTGCAGCGTATCGATCATGCGATTGCGGCTCATGTTTGTATCAGTCTTCGGCAGCATGTCATCCAGGATGGATACCAGCTGGCTCTCCTTCATTGTCTTCACCTTGTCAAAGGCCGCCTTGAGGACGATCTGCATACGCTCATTTCGCCTGTGGTCGCCTTCGGCAGAGTCCTTTCTTATCCTGGAATACGCCACAGCCTGATTTCCATTCAACGTCTGCAGTCCGGCACCGCTGAGCTTTTCCCCTTCCGCGATGGCACCGTTGACGTAGCTGACTTCACTGTCGAGAACTTCCACTTCGACACCGCCGATGGCATCGACGAAATCACGGACGGCCTCCCAGGTGAGGGATATGCCTTCCCTTATGTTGAGGTCCAGGTTCCTGTTGAGAGCCTTTATGCTCCTGTTCATGCCGCCGTAGGCGTAGGCGTGATTCACCTTGTCGAGGGTGCCGCCGTCATCGGTCTGCAGGTAGGTGTCCCTGTACACCGAGAACATCTTTACATCGTCGGTCTTCTCATTGATGCTTATCACTATCATGCCGTCGCTTCTGTGGCCTGTGCTGGAGTCAGCCTCCTTGGCATCTATTCCGAAGAGAGCGATGTTGCGGTAATCAGCCAGCTGCTCATCTACCACTGGATCGATGCCCAGAGATTCGTCGCCGTATACCGTTGCTTCTTCCTCCGTATCCACCTTGACCGTCTCCGGCTCTTCATTACCCCGCGTTACGCCGATGGCGATGATGACCGCCAGGGCGGCGAGAGCTACGATGATGGCGATGATTATTATGAGCCTGCTTTTCTTCTTCGGTCCACCCGGCTGCCCGCTCTGGGGCGCGCCTTGAGGGTTGCTTTTCGGAGCGCTCTGAGGTTTATTCTGCTGGGCGCTCTGAGGGGCGCTCTGCTGACTCTGTGTCTTGTTGTTTTCTTCGGTATTCATGGTTGTCTCCTTTAAGTGTGACTGTTTTGCGGTTATCTATGCGAATCAAGTTCAAAGATTTTTGCACTAGCCTAACGTAACCTGTACCACAGACCGTAACAGATCATAGATCATAAGGCTGGTTTTTCTTTTTTAAACTTATTGTTTAGTTTTTCTTAACAAAGTATATAATAAAAACCCCCGGAGCGCAAGGGGTGAAAGGCAGGTATTTACAGTTGGAGGGATAAAAAAGTCTGCAGGGCAGTAAAGGCACAGGCAGACAAAGTTCATTGCCGAGAGCTTTCTGGCTAAAATACGATTATATCTTATTTTGGTCTTGTTTTTAACTTTTTTTAGACTATAATAAAATTAAGTAGATTTTAATCTGGAGGTTCGAACATGCCATATATCAGAAGAGATCTTGAAGAGAAAATCCTATCGTTATCCGAAGAATATTCGGCCATTCTTATCACTGGCCCAAGACAGGTGGGGAAAACTACTGTTTTGCGTCAGCTAATGCAGGAAAACAGGACTTATGTAACACTCGATGATCTTGAAGATCGCGCCATGGCCAGAAATGATCCCGCGCTTTTCCTTCAAATACATGATCGTCCGATCCTTATCGACGAAGTGCAGTATGCTCCACAGCTTTTCTCATATATAAAGATGGAAATCGACAACGGCGTTGAACCGGGGAGCTTCTGGCTTACCGGCTCTCAGGCCTTCCATATGATGGAACTTGCCCAGGAGTCACTGGCCGGGAGAGTAGCCCTGCTTCACATGTCATCCTTATCACAGCACGAAATTTATGGCAGCGGAAACACTTCGCCTTTTTTAATCAATCCGAATGCGCTAAAGGAAAGAGTCAAAACGCACACACCTGCGGATATGCAGGAGATCTATCAGCGCATCTGGAAGGGATCCATGCCTGCGTTGGTCAGCGGCCGTTTTTCCGACCGGGATGTTTTTTACAGCAGTTACCTTCAGACCTATATTGAAAGAGATGTCAGTGAGCTTGTCAATTTGACTGACAAACTGATATTCCGTGATTTCATCCGCGCAGCAGCCTGCCGTGTCGGTCAATTGCTGAACATCCACAGCATCGCTCAGGATGTGGGAGTCTCCGATGATACCGCCAAACGTTGGCTGCAGGTTTTAGAAAAATCGGATATTATTTTCTATCTTCGCCCCTACTCCAACAACCTTCTGAAGCGCACAGTAAAAACCCCTAAGCTGTACTTTTTTGATACCGGGCTTGTTGCTTATCTTACAAAATACAGCTCACCTGATATTTTGGTAAACGGGGCGTTGAACGGCGCGATCCTTGAAAATTATGCGGTGTCGGAACTTTTGAAAACTTACCAAAACAACGCAAAAGAATGTCTTCTATGGTATTATCGCGATAAAGAGGGACATGAAATAGATATGATCATGGAAAGTGACGGCGTTTTGCATCCGCTGGAAATAAAGCGGTCTGCCAATCCCGGCAGCGAACTGATCGGTGCGTTCGATATTTTGAGCAAAGGCAGCGTTCCCAAAGGGAAAGGCGCGGTTCTCTGCATGCGTCCCACGCTATCCGCTATAAACAGCGAGAATTATATTGTCCCGATTTGGATGATATAAGATCCGGGAAATCCGGTGTGAGCAGTATGGTGTGCCGGATTTTGGGATGTGGTCCGGAATCCGGCAAGAACAGACGAGCCACTGTTTTACGCCATCATGACCATGCACTCTTTCTCACAGAATGCGATCCCATACTTGATGATCTCCTTCATTCCACGGCGCTTTAACCCTTCCGAATACTTCTTCTCTTCGATCTGCTCAAGCGCCTCGCCGCACGCCGCCTCCAGGTTTCCATCGTCTGCGTACTTGAGTTCGATGATCATTCCGATCCTGTCCGGAGTCTGAATGGAAATATCGCTGTAGCCTTCCCCAGTCTCCGCGTTTGACTTTACGATCCAGCTTCCCTGGCTCTGAAGCAATCCCAGCAGCATGCCGTGGTAGAAGTTTTCCTTCATGTTCCTTCGTACGGCAGTATCTCTCACGCTGATGGAATCCCACAGATAATCGCTCAGCATATCCTGGATCGTGGCTACATCTCCTTTCGGGAAAGCCTCGCAGAACCGGTCGATCCTCGCAGTATCGGAACGGGTCACCTCCCGGAACCAATCCTCAACCAATTCATAAAACAGCTTTCTTATCTCGCCATTTGGCATCCATAGCCTGAATATATCCGCATCCGCCTGCTCCACATGCGTTCCCGTCAGATAGCCTGTAGCATATAGCACGCTCCACACATTTTCAACGCTGCCATCTATATCACGGTATGTCAGCTCCTGCTTTATCCGTTTTGTTACCTGCCCGCCGTTCAACAGCTCTTCCACTTCGTCCTTAGTGGTCTGGTCCGCTTTTTTCAACAGGCGGCGGATCAAATCATTCCCACTGGTGTTGGCCCAGTAGTTTTTAGGAGGCGCGGACGGGTCTGCCAGCAGCTCATCGCAATAATTGATCACATCCCATGGACAATACACATCCGCACTTCCGAAACGATATCCGTCATACCAGTCACGGACCACATCTTTATGAGAGGACAGGCCATAGAATTCCAGTATTTCATCCACGTCTGCATTGGCAAAACCGAAAAATTCATCATACCGGATATCCGATATCGTGTGCACCTTCAAGTTGTTGAGGCCCGTGAAAATACTCTCCTTGGAAATCCGCAGACATCCGGTAAGTACTGCAAAGTACAGGCTGTCATTGGTCTTCAGGGCGTTGCCGAGCAGATTGCGAATGAGATTTGTCATCTCATCATAGTACCCTGCCTGGAAAGCTTTGTCCAATGGAACGTCATACTCGTCGATCAACAGAATGGCTTTCCGGCCATAATGCTTTTCAAGGAGCTGAGAAAGCGTCTTCAGCGCAGAGGCTGCGACCGCCTCCGTCATGGCATACATCCCGCCTTCGCCGGAACCGATCTCTATCAGACGGGCATAGGCCTCCTTTTCTTCTTCAGAAAGGTTATCGCTTTCTTTTAAAAATTGGAACCTCATGGCTTCATTGCCAATGACTGTCTGCAATGCTGCTAAAGCCGACTCGTAGTCCAGGCCATCAACACCTTTAAGGCTGATGGAGATTACAGGAAACTTCCCCATGTACTCTTTACACAGTTTCCTTTCCTCCATGATTTTCAGCCCATCGAAATACGCTGGATCGCTTTCCACCTCAAAAAAGCACTTCAGCATGCTCATATTGAGAGACTTCCCAAAACGCCTGGGGCGCGTAAACAGATTCACCTCACCCCAGTTTTGTAACAGCTCCTTAATGAGCATGGTTTTATCTACATAATAGAAATCATTCGTCCTGATTTTTTCAAACCCGTCGATACCTATTGGGAGCTTCTTTCTCACTTTCCCCGCACTCCTTTCCGACGCCAGTGGCATAGAGCATGCCGAGAAGCATATACCGCCTATTATGTATCCACTTTATCACGGGGCCACAGGGCAGTCAAGGTCGGGGCAGGAAGTATTCCTGAAACTTGAAGGCGAAATCGGTGGCTCGTCATCTCAGTTCTTTTCTTATCTCTACTGTGATCGCTCCCTCATTATCCTTATATCCACTTCCATATTTTCCATAAAGATCATCATTTGCCGTCAGGAACAGAGTCCCGCTTTCCTTCGGGAGTGCGGCCCCCGTTCCTATGTAAAAAGCTTTTCCGCTCCCTATTTTCCCGACCAGGCAACCTTCGTTTTCTCCCGGAAGTGCATACCCTTCCTTCGCGGTGATCCCGATACCCTCCGGGCCATAGGATCTGAAATGTGCGGAAGGATTGACGTTCCAGAGTCCGCTAAGGTACCTGACGTTCACGATCTCATCCTCAGCAACCTGTATCCCCGTGTCCAGCCAAACTTCCCGAGCCGATACGATGACGGCAGCGGGATAGAGTATCCCGAGAGCTTTCTCTATATCCTCTTTCGGGAACACCTTTCTGAGAATGCCTTCCATTTCTTCCCTGGTGGTATCCGGATAGATCCTCTCATTTAAAATGATGCCGCCTATGGTGACCGCTCTGTGATCACCGAAGATATCCTGCAGCAAAAAGGCGATCTCTTCCGCACTATTTCCCTGATCCTTCAAAAATGACGCCACCTCCACGGGGTCATAAGCAGCACACAGCTCCGCGAGCGCCCTTCTCCACGCTATTTCTGTCAGCTGCCCTCCTGCCTTTTGCTCCGCAAGCTTATTGAACCGCTCCCTCAGCTCCATATCTTTCGCCTCCTCCCGAATCATTTCCAAAAACTGCTCTTTCGTATCTTCCTGACTCAGCGCGGGCCGCAGCTTGCTGAGGGCTCGCAGGATGTCGTCCTCCTCGTAGCCTTCACGCCACATACACAGCATGATCTCCCCGGAGAAAAGGTGAGGGAATGCCCTCTCCAGATGTTCCAGGCATACCTGCGCGCTGTCATTATTGCTGTAATGCTCCCGGACCACCTGCTCCCTGTTGGCCGGATGGAAATACTCAGCCAGGAGCAACTCCATGACTTTCGTGTCTTTCGTATTTACCTGATGCTCCCTCAGCATTTGCAGACACTCACGGATGCACATACCGTTCTTTGCGCCCCAGGAAATCAGCTGCCGATAATCTATTTCCCCCAGATAATTCCCTTCGCTCCAGGGGCTGTTCCTCTCTTCACGTTCATGAAGCGCCCGGGCTGCCAGATATACCTTCCCGTTTACAGGAATTTTCACGAAGAATATCTGAGGCGGCTTTTCCCACACCTTCCATGAAAAGAAGCGGTCCTCCCGCGCAGGGTCCGTCCACATGATGTCCAGCTCATACCCGACGGCTCCATCCACCAGCTGCAGCTCTATCCTGAGAGTCGCTCCATCGATCTGCCCCCTGAATTCCGGACATGGCAATGGCTCATCCGGTCCGGCACCGCCACCGCCGGACGCAATTACCGAGATCACTGCCAGCCCGCCAAAGCCTGCGCCGATCCACTCCCCGATCTCGCCGGAAGAAAAGGCGGTTCCTCCTCCGGAGGCGAATATGGAAAAGCCTTCCCCCGCGCTCCCGCCTTCACCGCTTTCACCGCCGCCCTGATCACCGCCTCCGCCGGACGGTTCCTCCGGCAAAAGCCTGGCTGCAGTCTTCTCACTGACCAGTTTCCTGCACAGAAGCCCGGCGACGAAATCTTCCAGCTTACCCTTCGCCAAAACGGTCAGTACAGCTTCCAGCTCCCGAAAATTGCCTTCATCGAACAACGCTTCTACCATCTGATCCGCCGTATCCCGCAGGAGCCCGCAGATCCCTTCCCACAGTTCTTTCGCAGTCATCTGACTGCTTACTGCGATTTCCAGCGGCGTGTCTACGCCGACATGCCGCTCCAGAAGGGTTTTCCCGGATCTGTCCATTACGCAGAAGCCGCCTTGAAATGTGATCTTCACACCCTTTTCTTCCCGGTCAGGCATTCCCTCAAAACCCGGCCGTATCTCCCACCTGGTCTGCAGCTCATCCCGATCCATCGCAGCAGAAATCTCCTTGCAGCCGTTGGCCTTTCCCAGCCGGTCCAGATACGTCTTCAGCCTCTCCAGGAAATCGAAGGCATCGTCCGCATAATTGACAGCGTCCATATTTTCCAGGCGAAAACCTGTTTTCTTATCATAGGTCACCGTCAGCCGGTCGCCAAACACGGTTTTCAATATTCCTTCCGGCGACAGTTCAGCCCGGAGGCACCAATCCTCCTTTCCGCCGCTGTACCATAATCTCCCTTCCAGCAAACGTTCCCCAAAAAACGCGATGTCGCCTTCGATCATCATGCAATTTTCCTGCTCCGGAACATTTTTTCGGTGCTGATAGGAAAATGCGGGGCCTGTTTCCCCCTGAACCCCGGAAATCCGAAGGACCCCGAGATCCAACGCATCGCCTGCCCTGAGAGAGAAGGAAAAGGTGTCGGGGGAAATCTTCACTTCTCCGTAAAGCTCGATACTGACCATAAATGTCAGCACAGTATGCAGCCTGAGCCTGAACTCCCCGGCTCCGCCACGGTCAGTTCCGCCGTTGGACATGGAGCAGAGCAGCGCGCTTTCCCGCAGGATCTCCAGATCAAAGAGAGCGCTGCCGACAGTCCCGCCGCCAAACAGCTGCCTCAGCATACCGGCCAGAGAAAGGTCCGTCTCCAACGCCAGTTCCAGCTGCCAGCAGGTTCCTCCTTCACCTGAGATATAATAAAACCCGCCTTTCCATTTCTGCCCGACAAACCAGACTTCCGTTTCAAGGCGGCATTTCTTTTCGTCCGCACGCCCTTCGGTACCATAGACGCATTCCAAATGGAAAACCAGGTCGTCCATCTGCAGGAGGCCTTCGCTTCCCACCGCGAATACAGGGGGCTCCTTTTCTTTCACAGCTTCCATCTGCGCCCGATATCCCTCCTCGCCGATGAACAGCTCTCCCTGGAAAGACAGCTGAAACCCTTCCACAGAAAGCTCCACTTCCCCGGCGAGAGCAAACCGGCTCTTTTTATCCACTACCTGATACCCGAGACGTACATGACGAAAGACAACCGCATGAAGCAGCTCGATCTCAGGAAGGCTCGCGTAATAAAACTGATCCCATGTATCAGCCTTTTTGTCCAGGCTTCCCAGTATCACCAGCTTTTCCTCTCCATGATAGCCGATTTTCAGGAGCCCGGAGAACAGGCTGAGATTTCTTATATCCGCCTCCATCCACAGGCAAACGCCCTTTTCCATGTATTCCCGCTTCTCCCGCAAAAGCCGGATCAGGGCGTCATACAGGTCGCCTTCCTTCGTAACGGGGCCAGGATCCGACGCCGACTGTCCCTCCTGACTGCTGTGGGAAAAGAACAGCCCGGCGCTGTCCAGCCGGCAGCCCTGAAAGAATTCCCCGGCAGTTCCGTCAGCAATATCCTCGAGAAGCTTTCCGGCGTCGATGGAATCCTCGCGAAGACAGATGTAAAAAGTCTGCCGGTCCGTATTCCCCTTAAAGCCGACTTCAAGCGGCCAGTCCCTCGTCCCCTTTGCCAGCCTGCCAACGGAAATGCAAGAGGACAACGTTACTTCCAGCATTATCGTCAGTCAGCGTTTTCCGCTTTCTCGTCCGTCCCATTCTTTCCATCCGTAACGTCGGTTCCTTCGGTAAACTGGTTTTTCTCCGGATCGTACTCCCCTTCCTTGACACTGGCCTGGAAGCTGTCTATATACTCCCCTACTCCGGCAAGCTCTATGATGCTCTTCGGCGGCTCCACCTTCGCGTAGATCGCATCGCTGCCTCCGAAGGTCACCTGCATCACTATATCCTCCTGTACCGTCTCGCTGCCTTCCTTTCCCGAAGTGGTCTCCTGTATCACTCGGAAATCAAAAGGGTCGCTGGCCGAAATGCTGGTAGGTATCTCCAGACCCATATTATACTTCGTCTTCTCGTCCATCTTGACTGTAAGCTTAATTCCGATCTCCATAATTTTTCCTCCTTCGCCATCTGACTCTAAATATTCTGTTTTTTAATATCCGATCCTCCGGCAGCTCATCGCCTGCATGAATTCAATTGCCTTTACAGAAATTTTCTCACGCCCGGAAGATTTTTGCAACGGGTTATTGCCCGTTGGCGGCTATATTATTGAAGAACCCTTCCGTGCATCCACCATTGGAGTATGCAAAATCGCCTGTGTCGCTACAGCAGAGTCGCTTCCTACAGGTGGCTCCGTCACCTCGGAATATTCGCCTGAACGAGTTTACTTTCCCCGACGCCTGGGATATAGTATAAACAGAGATAAAGAAAACTTGAGTTCTAAAGAATAGAAAGGGTGACTTGTATGAACCTGGCAAAAATCTCTGCGAACGGTCAAATCACTGTGCCGGTGGAAATCAGGCGGCAACTCAATTTAAAATCAGGCGACAAAATCCTGTTTCTCCAAAATCAAAATGGGGAAATCGTTGTCAGCAATGCCTCTGCTGCGGCCACCCGAAAAGCGCAGGCAGCCTTTGCCGGAGCCGCCGAAGCGATGGGGTTATCCAGTGAAGCTGATATCCAGACGCTTGTAGATGAAGCACGTTATGAAAAGGGAAGGTAAAATGCGGATACGCGACGCAAAAAACCAGCCAATCTTAAACGCAGTTGAAGACGCTCTTCTTTTGCGAGTTCTCGCATTTATGATGCGCTCTTCGATTTCGATACCGGCATCTGGAAAGAAAGCAATATAATTTAAAACAGTACACGTGAATCCCCATTTGCTGAAAAATCAAAGAACTGTGGGGATTATTTATTAAATTTCCAGGGTGTTAACATGAAAAAATCCCCATTAGCATATGAAGTTTAAGCTATCTGGGGATTCAACAGGCTGCTCGTCTTTAAGCCTTTTCCCAATTTACAGTTCCTCCGCCTAAGAACGGAGCTCTCGATGTATTGGGCTTTACGGAAGCGATGATATGGGAGTGCTTATTGAAAAATATGATCTCCCCTTCCGGGCATCCGCCATTGGAATATTTAAAGGTACCTGTATCGCTATAGACCGAGATGCCCAATCTGCCCATGGTGCAGTAAGCTTCCCGCTGATAGCCTTGCTATGGCATAAGGTATTCACCATCTGCTTGCCGTGGGCTAAAGAAACCTTTTATACAATTCGGATTAATAATGCATAGCTGAATGTGTGTTTTTGTTCTAAATCCAGCGCCTTGGTAAACTTCTTTACCTTCTATAAAAACACCTCTCACAGAATCATATTCCCTTTTCCCAGTCTCTTTATGATATTGATGTATCTGCTGAATAACCGCACAGTCTAAATCACGCAATAAAACATCGCCATTGCTATTCTCCTTTCCGTTGCATGGCAATTCTTCACCCAAAGTAGCGTATTTAACGCACAGCATCTCATAGCCTCGTTTCAGCACCTCTGCACTATAATAATCTGTTAGATTCAAACAATATCCCAAATCTATTACAGCACCTAGAACTGCCGGTTTTTTATATTTCAAATTATTTTTAGCCCAGTCATAGGCTCTCTGATAACTATTCTCCCAAAAGTACATCCCATTTCCAAGCCAATCGTATTTATTTTTGCTTGCTTTCAAGCTCTCATGTTTGATCAAAACTTTTTCATAAGTTTCGATATCACATCCATGAAATCCAAACACTAGATTCGATAGCTTTTCATACATACTGATATAGTCTTCCATTAATTACTACCTCAATTGCATATATTATCCTTTGGTTTTCCATTAGTGTCAAAAACTCCTGATTCTATAAGGCTTTTCACGGCTCTTTTCTTTGCCTTCTCAGGATTGCTCTTTTCCATTTTCTTCAGTTCTTTAATGTATTTATCCATACCATCAATATATGCTTTATATACTTTTTCGTTTTCAGACATTGGGCATCCCTCTTTTCAATAAATAAGTAATTCCTCTGCTTCCTTATATGCTTTATGTTTCTGAATGGTTATTTGTGTCATTTTCTCCTCTAATTTCTCTGCCCTTATTTCATACTGTTTATTATTGGGAGATTCTATTTCTTTAGCATTTATTTTAAATTCATATGATGTATCATCAAAAAACTTCTTCATTTCCATGGATCAACCTCCTTAAGATTATGTCGATATGCATTATATGCTTTAATCTTATGAGTATCTTCATACCATTTCCCATTATTGAAAAATCTTACTTTTACACAGTCGTGAACTAACAACCATGGCGTAGATGCTCCCGCAGACGCAGTACTGTCAATAAGCATTCTTGCAGAAACCTTCCCCTCCCGATATTCTTCCTTATTCGAAAGATCCACACACCACACCAGTTTTGGCATTTCCAATCTAAGAAGTCTATCCTTTAAAAGTGGATCCATCAATACATCCTGTCTTGCTTTACGCTTTAAAGAATTTGCTGTTGCAAGATAAATACGCATTACCGTATCCTCTGCAATTTCAAGATTTTTCGTTTCTAGATAGTCTGTTATCTTTTCATATAATACAGCATACTCCTGATGTACCCGATTATATAGTGGAACCATGACAAAATCAATATCTTTCATTGTGTAATCTGAATTTTGTTCTTCCTTTTGCTCTCTGTCTACCTGAAAGTATGGAAGAACATTGTCATCATTAACAATTATAGATTTGATGCAACAGCTACTATCTATCAAGCCATGTCTATTCTCTAAAATAGTGTAATCCGGGTTGCCGTGTCCAATGGCCGCTACTACATGAGACTTTTTATCTATTGCTGCTATAACTGGAATGCCAGACTCAATATAACATAACAATTCTCTATAAAATTCTTCCTCGTGGTTTTCTTCCTTTTTAACTATCAGGGGTGAAATACCATATACTCGAAAAATCTCTGCCATCTGCTGAAAATTCAGCCCACTTGACGGAAGCTTTCTACTGATATATTCCGGAACACTCTCTACAATTTCTCCTATATTAGCATCCTTATAGCCCGTATGCTCATTCCCATAAAACTTTATGATGGCCCATGCTGCAACATGCGCGCACATAGAAAAATCTCTTTGCTGATTCATCCACGGAAACGCCATAACACTTTCCTGTTCTCCAAACACATTAGCTTTGAAATCCGATAGCATTATAAAAGCTTTCTCATCTAACAACAGTTCTGGTGATAAATAAGTTTTACTCAGATTCCAGTAATGCATTATTGGACTCACTGTTATATAGCCACAATATTTATTTTTATTGACAAAATGAATTCGACAGGATTCTTTGCCATACACATTAAATTTCTTGACATAATATTGATAATATGAGCTTAGATATTCCGAGTCATAGTATGGATGTTCTATAAGTATTTCCGTACACCTTAATCCTATCTTATGTTTCAAAATTTCCACCCATTTACCTACATATGGATTTCTATTAAAAACATCAGGGATATTTTCACAAATCAGATCATAATCATCCAAGCATCGTATCGTGATGGGTTTATATTCTATCATTTGCAAATTCCTTTACAATCTTATTGATACAAAATCAACTGCTTTCTAAATTTTTCTGATACCGTCTATGCAAATATTCTGATATACTGATGCCCTATTTAGGATAATTTCTTTACATTTATAGTATACCATATGTCACCTTTTAAGTCAGTATTTTCAATGAGTTTGTTCCACTTAATTTATCCTGGCAGCAGCAATTGATTTACTCTTAAACGAATTTTGAGCATCCTCGTTGAACTCTTCGGCGTATGAAGTTCAAACCATACGGGGATTCAAGGCATTACTCGAAATAGGGGTTCAACAGGCTGCCAGGCTCTAAGCCTTTTCCCAATTTACAGTTCCGCCGCCTAAGAACGGGGCTCTCGATGTATTAGACTTTACGGAAGCGATGTTGTTATATACGTACGAAAACCTTCAACCAACCGTCAAACACGATAAACCCGCCTGACAGGCGGCAAATGTAAGAGCAGGCGTGGTCAGTGTAGTCCGCGTCACTGATGGTGGATTCCCTCAATTCCTTAGGCTGGAATTTTACTAA
>UQRM01000041.1 GCA_900543485.1 uncultured Eubacterium sp.
CCCCCGAATTCCAACCCTTGGAATCGGGGGATTTTTTTATAGTGCCATAATGTACGAAGCAAAACGAATGCTTTATGCGAAAAGGCGCCTATGCGTTCTTTGGGATTTCAAAGAACGCACCTTAAATGCGCTGGCCTTTGCGGGAGCGCAGGATATAGTAAGCGACACAGGCTGCCAGTGTGAACAGCGCCGCCAGCACTGTCGAGAACCCGATATTGAAGAGGACAGGCTCAGGCCGGGAGCTGGCGAACCAGGCGTAAGGTATCTTCACAAGGAAGATGGCGCATAACCCCTGGGCCATCACAAAAGTCGTCTTCCCGAGTCCGTTGAAGTATCCGGTAAAGCAGTAGGCGATGGAGAGGACGAAGCATTCTATGGATGTAGCTTTCAGGAATTCGGCGGAGGCGGCGATGACAGGAGCGTCGTCTATGAAGGCGGTCGACAGCAGATCTCCCTGGAAAAAGGCGAAAGCGGAAATAGAGCCACCGAGGATAATTGCTGTACGAAGACCGGTCCACATGGTCCTGACAGCCCGCTCATTTTGCCCGGCTCCGGAATTCTGAGCGACGAAAGCGGAGATGGCCTGCATATAAGACATGGGGATCAGCAACATGAACATCACCAGCTTTTCCGCAATGCCGACGCCGGCGGAAATGGTCACACCCAGCGCGTTCACAAAGCCCAGAAGGATAAGATATGAAATTTCATTGCACATATCCTGCAGCGCTATCGGTGAGCCGAGTCTGATGACGGAAAGCGCCGTCTTTTTATCAGGCGCGATGGAACATTTTGAGAAAGGGAATGGCAGCCCCTTTTTCTTTATCACGACAGCTGAGAGGAAGACGCTTACTGCCTGCGCTGCTATAGTAGCTATGGCTACCCCCTCTGTTCCCATATGGAAAAGCTTTATCAGTGCTATATCGCCGATTATATTAGTGACGCAGGCTACGACTACAAAGAGGAGCGGCGCTTTGGAATTCCCCATGCCGCGAAAAATCGCACTTATCAGGTTATATCCTACGATGAATATGCTGCCGGCGCCGCAGATCTGGATGTAATGTACTGTCTTTTCGAATGCTTCGGGAGGAGCGTTCATGACTGACGCGATGGTTTCCGCGGTCAGGATGGTTATGATGCTCAGCAGGACCGCCAGTACAAGGAATATCCAGAGACTGGTAGTGATCACTCTGGCAGCTCCATGACCGTCGTTTTGCCCTATTTTTTGCCCCAAAAGCACGGTGGTCCCCATGGAAAGCCCGGTCACGAGCCCAGTCACGATGAGCATCGTCTGGCTGCCGGTGGATACGGCTGAGACATCGGCTGCTCCGCAGAAGGTGCCTACCGCCCATAGATCTACGGCTCCGTAGAGAGCCTGCAGTATCAGGGCCAGCAGTATAGGCAGGGAAAATCGGGTAAGTGTGGGAAGGATGGGGCCCGATAAAAATCCGCTAGATGATAGTTTTTCCATGATCAGCCTCCATTTATCTCTTCAAAGTTGATTTGTGAGATCATGTCGAGCATGTCACAGAATTTGCTGACATCCTCTGACGTATATTTTTCCGTGATCCGTTTTATGGCTTCGTTGTCCTGCATCCTGTAGACCTTGTATTTCGGGATGGCCTCCTCATTGACAAAAAGGCAGTTCTTGCGGCGGTCCTTGGGGTCAGGCTCCTTGGTCACCAGACCTTTTCGGATCAGCTCGTTGATCTTCAGAGTCACTGCAGGTTTCGAGATGTGAAGCAGATCCGCTATCTGCGATGCAGTACATTTGCCATTCATCGTAAAAATAAGCTCCAGATAGAGGAGGCTGTTGTATGTTATATTTTCGTCGACAAACTGTTTGTTCATCAGACGCAGATCACACAGCGCCGTGCTGTAGTAAAATTTGTCCAGTGATTTTCGCAGATCCATTGGACCCTCCTTTCCTTTGATTTTCCTTTTGTCTGTTTGTCCGGTCTGCAGCTGACGTGGAAAATCATGCAAACAAAATAGTTAAGCAATAATATTTATTATAGCTTAACTATTTTGCGGAGTCAAGAATTTACGGAGTCAAGAAAAGTGCAGGCCGGATCAGCCAGAATAATAGCGGGCTTACTGTCGTGTATCTCTTCCCGGTGAGGCTATTGAGGCAGATGAAAATGGCTTAAATTAGGACTTGCGAAAGCAGGGATTTGATTATATGATTTAAGAAAATACAGTTGATTCTGAAAATAATGAGGAGGGAAGAAATGTTCAGAGAAATGCGACTGAAAGAAGATAACCAGCTGCCTCAGGAACAGGCTCTGGAAATGTTGGAAAAGGCCCAGTATGGCGTAATGGCGCTGGACGGGGACGACGATTATCCTTATACAGTCCCGGTGAATTTCGTATTCGACGACAATAAGATATATTTCCATGGTGCTACAGAGGGCCATAAGGTGGATGCCATAAAGCGCAGCGACAAGGCGTCCTTCTGTGTGGTGACCAAAGCGGATATCGTCCCGGACGCATATAATTGCCTGTTCCTCAGTACCGTGGCCTTCGGCAGGGTCAGACCGGCGAAGGATGAGCAGGAAAAGCGCAGGGCTCTGGAGCTGATGATAGACAAATACTCCAAGGGCTTCGAAGAAGGCGGACGCAAGTACATCAATGCTTCCTGGGATGAGGTGCAGGCTTTTGTCATAGAACTGGAGCACATCACAGGCAAAAAGGGGACACCATAAAGACGCGGGCTGCCGCAGGTCCGGCGAGATGCATTTCCGTTGGAGTCTTGTTGCCGGAGTTTGCAAATCAAAGCATTTTTCGGCAGCGTCAACACGGCGTTGTGCCGGATTTTCGTTCTAAAAAGAAAATTCGGCAGGAAGAACCGGGGAAATTTTATTCCCCGGTAAGTTGACGATCCTGATGTGGAAAATATTTAAAATCGATTGCCGAAAAAATACAAGAAACAGAAAATCCGGCACGCCCCTTGCCGGATTTTGAGTTAAAACGTGAGATTCGGCAAGGAGCTGTGTCAAGGCTGCCGGAGAATCGGGATCGATTGAGAATCCGGCAGGAACCCGTGTCAGAGGTGCCGGATCATGAAGGATTTCGTGATATCCGGCAAGGGAGGCCATCCACATACGCCAGCGGAACCAAAGTTTTTACAAGGCTTGGGTATCTTGCAATTTAGAGCAAAGCGGAGCTGAAACATCCCTCAAAAAACACCTTTACATTCCATGGAGGATATGGTACGATAATTTCGCTATAAAAATCTAACTAACGTTAGTTAAAGAACAAATCAAAAAAGAAAAATGCATATATCAAAGGAGGTAAACATGTCTTGGATATATCTTATCGCAGGAAGCTTCATGGAAATTGGCTGGGCTACAGGAGTGTCTCTCATAGATGGTGACGTGAGGCCGGGGATGGTGGTCGCTGTGGCAGCGATGCTGATCATCAGTTTCTGGTTGTTTTCAAAATCGTTGACGGGCATCCCTGTTTCGACGGCATATGCTGTTTTTACAGGGATAGGATCTGTCGGAACAGTGGTAGTGGGGATGGCGTTCCTCGGAGATCATTTCAGTCTGCTGAAAGTTTTGCTTATCGCGGCGTTGATAGGCTGCATAATCGGTCTGAAATTCATACCGGAGAGAAAGGCTGGCGAAGCTGAGTGCCGGACGGGCGGGATCGCTGGCCAGGCTGCTGAAGCTGCAGGTCAAGCGGGAAAGGCTGCCTGCGAGACAGGGAAGGAAGGAGGCAGATGATATGAGCTGGCTGATAATCATTTTGTCGGGTTGTATGGAGATCGGCGTGGTATATAATGTAAAGAAGTCGGAGGGCTTCACGAAGCTCAAGTATACTCTCCTCTGCTTCATGTTCATATTTTTCAGCGTATCCCTGCTGTACGCGGCTCTCAGGGGCATACCCATCAGCGTCGGATATGCGGTATGGACGGGAATTGGCTCCGCGGGAAGTGTCCTGATGGGGATGTTCCTCTTCAAGGAGTCTAAAGACATGAGAAAAATACTGTTGGTGAGTGGTATAATAATATGCGTGATAGGATTGAAGCTGGTGTCATGAATAAATCCGCGGCGGAGAGAATAGCCGCGGGATCGGGAGGCAGTCGTGAAAAAAGGTGAGGAGACGAGACAGAAAATACTGGACGAGGCTATCGTCCTGTTCGCGGAAAGCGGATATGAAAAAGCTTCCATGAGAGAGCTGGCAGGACGGGTCCATATCAAGGCTCCATCCATGTACGCGTATTTTTCGGGAAAGGAGACGCTGTTCATCAGCGTCTGCGATTTCGTATTCGGCGAGTACCGTCGGTTCATTCGCCGATACGCGGCGGAAATCAGGCCTATGCCTGCTGAAGAGAAGCTGCAGGGGCTGATGAAGATGATGAACGAATACTTCTACGGCACGGAGGAAGGCCGCTTTCTCAGACGGTACTTTTTCGCGCCGCCGCCGCAATTCGAAGAGCTCTTCACGAATTTTTACAGGGAAGGAGAGGATGAGATGCGGAAGGTGATATATGAGGCCGTTGAAAGAGAGCCGGAGATATTCCTCTCCGGGGAAACGGTGACTCAGGCATTTATATGTATACTGGATGGTATGTTCTTCCACATGCTCAACGATTCCCGCCAGGCTTATGAGGAAAAATTCCGGGAAGTCTGGAAAGTCTTCTGGAACGGCATAAAAAGATAGAGAGGCGTTAACAGAAATTTTACATTACAATCTTGCGGAAGCGTAGCTTTTCAGATAAACTCCACACAGATTGTGTTATACTAACCACAAAGGATAACCAGGAGGATAAACAGGAATTTACGATGAACCGCGAAGAAGACATCAATAAGGAGAAAGTTAAAGTATACGTCATAGGGCATAAGAACCCGGATACTGATTCCATATGCTCGGCGATCGCCTACAGCGATCTGAAAAATCGCACTGGTGAAGGATGTACGGATTATATTGCCTGCCGGGCGGGGATAGTCAATGAAGAGACTAAGTTCGTACTGGATCATTTCGGAGTACCGGCTCCCCATTATCTGAGCACAGTGCGGCCGGAGATCGGGGATATAGAGCTGAACCTCATAAGAGGTATCGAAAGCGATGATTCTATAAAGGTGGCCTGGGAGCTGATGCGAAAGCAGGATTCCAGATCGGTCCCGGTCCTTTCCGACGGCAAGCTGGAGGGTATCGTTTCCATAACGGATATAGCGCAGTCCTATATGGATGAGAGCGACAGTCATGTGCTGGCCAATGCCGAGACCAGGTTTTCCAGCATCGCCGAAACGCTGAATGGTCAGGTAATCTGTGGAGATAAGGATGCCCTTTATACAGAAGGAAAGGTGACGATAGCAGCATCCAGCCCGGATGTGATGGAAGGCTTCATAGAAGAATCGGATCTGGTGATATCGGGAGACAGGTTCGAGACCCATTTCACTGCCATAGAGCTGGGGGCCAAATGCCTGGTGCTTTGCCAGGGTTCGACGCCTACCAATACCATAAAGAAGCTGGCCATGGAAAGGGGCTGTGTGATCATCAGCACTCCATATGATACATTCACTACGGCCAGGTTGATAAACCAGAGTATACCTGTGAAGTTTTTCATGACCGACGAGAATCTGATCTCGTTTCAGATGTCCGACTCACTGGAGGACATCGAGGAGACGATGAAGACATACAGGTTTCACAATTTTCCCGTTATCGACAAGAACGAGCGGTATCTGGGATTTATTTCACGAAGAAGACTGCTCAATATCAATCGCAAGAAGGTGATCCTGGTAGATCACAATGAGATAGCTCAGGCGGTGGACGGTATGGAAAACGCTCAGGTGCTGGAAATAATAGATCATCACAGGCTGGGCGGGTTTGAGACTCTGGGGCCTGTGTATTTCAGGAATCAGCCGGTAGGCTGTACCGCCACTATAATTTTTCAAATGTATGCTGAGGCGGGATTGGTGCCTGACGAGAAGATGGCCGGCCTGCTGATGGCTGCCATCATTTCCGATACATTGGTGTTCAGGTCGCCTACCTGTACGGAAGCTGACAAAAAGGCATGTGAGAAGCTGGCGGAGCTGGCAGGAACGGATATCAGGGAGTTCGCTCATCAGATGTTCGAAGCCGGAAGCAGCCTGCAGAGCAAGACGCCGGAGGAGATCTGTTATCAGGATTTCAAACGTTTCACTAATGAGGGATATTCCTTTGGAGTGAGTCAGGTAACCTTTATGGATCAGGAGGAGCTGGACAATATAAAGAAAAAGGTAGAGCCATGCCTCAGGACTGTCATGGAAAGCCAGGATCTGGACATGATGTTCATGATGATGACCAACATCGTAGAGACTAATACCGAGTTGCTCTGCTGTGGGCCGATGGCGGATGAAATGGTGCGGGAAGCCTTCGATATTCCGGAGGAAGCGGAACGTATCATACTGAAAGGCATCGTTTCGAGGAAGAAACAGTTCCTGCCTCCTTTTGCCGAGGCATTGCAGAATAACGGATGATTTTTCAGAGAAAAGCCCCGCCGATCAACGGCGGGATTTTTGTATGGCGGGCGTTCGATGTCCTGAAAGTGTAAAACCGATCCGGTATGATAAACGATATGATATAATGAAACTAAGAGGTGAGGATATGAAGAAAAATGAAGTGCGGGAAGCTGCAAGTGGCTGTGATATCAAAGATCTTCGCGGGACGCCGCAGCTCAGAGAAGCTGCCGCCCGGTGGTTTTATGAGAAGTGGGGCGTTGCGGAGGGCGTGCCTGAGCAGGAATACCTGGATAGCATAGATGCGAGCATAAAAGGGGATGCGCCTTTTCCGCGGTGGTATGTGGTCGTGTCCCGGGACGGGGATATCATAGCCGGAGCAGGGGTCATAGATAACGATTTTCACGAGAGAAAGGATCTGGCGCCTAATATATGCGCTCTGTACGTGGAGCCGGAGTTTCGCTGCCATGGCATTGCCGGATGCTTGCTGGAAAAGATATGCGGTGATATGAAGCAGGACAGCATCGAGGCCATGTACCTCGTCACCGACCATACAGGATTTTATGAGAGATATGGATGGGAGTTCATGGGAATGGTGAAGTCGGAAGATGGCGGCGATCTGAGGATGTATGTTCGCGAGTGAATGCGCGGAGATGCAGCAGGCGCTGATTTTTCGGGGTCTGGTCTTGCGGGGTCAGTTTTTTGGACAGCGCATTGAAGACTGATGAAGAGGAAGGGGACGAGTCATGATGGCGGATATGGTGATGAGAAACGGCAGGATCTATACTATGGATGAAGGTTTCACCGTGGCCGAGGCTATAGCGATCAAAGATGGAGAAATACTCTGGACAGGTGATGGCGCGGATGCGGGGAGATTTATTTCGAAAGATACGAAAGTGGTGGATCTGGGCGGCAAGACAGTGCTACCGGGCTTGATAGATATGCATGTCCACGTGCCGGGAAACGCGTACAACGCCCTTCACAACATTGATGTTTATGACGCCAAGACTGCTGAAGAGACAGAGGAGATCATAAGGGATTTCATTAAAACCCATCCGGAAAAGGATGTGTACTATGGCAAAGGTTTCAAGACAGCCCTGTTCCCCGGTGATGAGAAGATCAAAGGGCCGCGAAAGGAACGGCTCGACGCTATCTGCTCCGATAAGCCGATAGGTATCATAGACGAAGGCGGTCATGTGATATGGCTCAATAGCAAAGGACTGGAAGAGGCCGGGATAACCGGGACGACGGAAGATATCCCCGGCGGAGTCATTGAAAAGGATGCTCAGGGGAATCTTTGGGGGATACTCAAGGACGAGGCGAAGAAGCTGTTCAAGGAGCAGCAGTTCTCTCGGGAGGAAAAGATCCAGGCATACCAATGGTTTCAGGATCTGATGAATTCCTATGGTTATACGACCGTTCTGGCGATGCGCCAGTCCGCGTCTTCAGATCCGGTGCCTATATTTGATATCATGAGGTATTTCGAAGACGGCGATAAGCTTTCTTTGAGGATAGATGGCGCTCGTGAGATAAAGGCTGTAGAAAACAAACTATCGCAGATAGACGATCTTGAGAGGACGAGGCGCGATCTGAGCACTGCCGGGAGCTGTATCAGAGCGACTACAGCCAAGTTTTTCCTTGACGGGACGGTCGAAGGATTGAGCGCGTTCCTGAAGGAGCCTTACTGTGTGGAGAAAGACGGCGAACCGTATCGCGGGGAGCTCCTGTGGGATCCGGTCGAGCTGACGGAGACTTTTGAAGAGGTCCTTCGCAGAGGATTCAATATCCATATCCACGGAGTGGGCGATGGCGCTGTCGCTGTAGCTGTCGAAGCGCTGGAGCGGGCGCAGTGTGCTGTCGCCGGCGATCATAGAAACTGTATCACCCACTTGCAGCTTGTTGAAGACGATGATATCAGGAAGATGGGAGAGCTGGGGATGGTGGCCTGTGTCAATACTTACTGGCATCTCAAAGATCCGTCCATATATTTTGACAGTGAAGAGATCCTTCTGGGTGAAGAACGGGCAGCCCGGGAATATCCGTTGAAAAAATTCATCGATAATGGAGCGCTCGTCACGTGCTCCGCTGATTATCCTTCGTCGCCTGATCCTAACCCTTTCTTCGCGATACAGGCAGGCGTGACGAGAAACCTGTACGATGCCGATTATTTCGGCGTCGGAGCGATAGACGATGAGGATGATCCTCGCTGGCTGCTGGGGCCTGAAGAGCGTGTGAGCGTTGAAGATATGGTGAGAGCCTATACTTCCAATGCTGCGTTCGCCATGCACCGTGAACAGGAGATAGGCACCCTGGAGCCGGGAAAGAAGGCCGACATGATCATCATAGACAGAGATATTTTTGCCATAGATCATCTTGATATAGAGAAAACGAAAGTGCTGGAGACGATATTCGATGGCAGGGTCGTCTACAAAGCGTGATCCCGGGCAATTTCCGAAGATATGCGGTTTGACGCGCACATGGATAAAAGGAGCGCCGGGTCAACGATTTATATCCGTTGACCCGGCGTTCCTTTTTATATACAGTTCATCGATATCATTGGATCTGACAGAGCTGTATGGCCGGACCATCTTTTTGCGAAGATACCCGTGTCCTATCTCTTGTTATCCTATCTCTTGTTGCTCTGTCTCCAGATACCCATCTTTTCGGCGTCTTTTATCAGCTGATCTCTGAAATCAGGATGGGCTATGGAGATGAGAGCTTCGGCTCTCTCCCATGTAGTCAGCCCCTTCAGGATGACTTTGCCGTATTCCGTCACTACATAGTGAGTGTTGGTCCTGGTATCGGTCACGATGGAGCCTTCCGTCAGTGTCGGCTTTATTCTGGATTTTACATTGCCGGCCTTGTCTGTAAAGGTAGAGGAGCAGCAGATAAAGCTCTTTCCGCCTTTGGACAGATACGCTCCCAGCACAAAGTCCAGCTGGCCGCCCGCGCCGCTGATATGCTTGGTTCCTGCCGACTCTGCATTCACCTGCCCGAACAAGTCGATGTCTACTGCGTTGTTGATGGAAATGAAGTTGTCTATGGAGCTCACGACTCTGATATCATTGGTATAATCTACCGGCGCACTCATACACTCAGGATTGTTGTTTATGTAATCGTAAAGCTTCTGAGTACCGGCGCCAAAAGCGTATGCTTGCCTGCCTGGATCTACCGTCTTGCATGAGCCGTTGATCTTGCCCGCCATGGCGATGTCGACGAACGCGTCTACATACATTTCTGTATGGACGCCCAGGTTTTTCAGGTCAGAACCTGCTATGAGGGATCCTACCGCATTAGGCATTCCACCGATCCCTAGCTGGAGGCATGCGCCGTTAGGTATTTCCTCGACGATGAGCTGAGCCACCTTTTCATCTATCTCGCTGGTAGGGCCGGCAGGGAGTTCCTCCATAGCGGTGTTGGAACTTTCCACTATGTGATCGATCTTGGAGATGTGTATTTTTTCTCCGCCCGGGTTTCCGCCCAGCGCTACAGGCATATTTTCATTGACTTCAACTACGATACACTTGGCTCTGCTGCACATGTCAGCCATGTGGGATGCGCTGGGGCCGAAATTGAAGTAGCCTTCCTCGTCCATCGGCGATACCCTGAACATGGCCACGTCTACAGGATCCGGCAGATCCCTGTAATATCTTGGCAGCTCTGAATATCTGATAGGAGCGTAGTAAGCGATGCCCTGAGCGATAGCCTTTCGCTCGATGCCTGTCATGTGCCAGCTGTTCCAGCAGAGATGCTTCGGAGCGTCCTCGATCTTGAAGATCTCAGGTACTCTCAATACGATACCGCCGCGAAACTTCAGATCAGTGAGATCCTCTTCTGTGATCCTTTTGGCCAGCGCTTTGTCGAGATCTACCGGAACGCCGACGCCCCATCCAAAATCGACCCAATCGCCTGACTTGACGGTCTCGGCCGCCTTTTCAGCGGAAATAAGTTTGCTTTCATATTCATTTTTAAAATTTGCCATACTGTTTCCCCGTTTCTGTTGATTTTCGAAATTCGTTAATAATATCACAGAACATTATACTATATTTTGGGCTGAGGATAAAGACAAAAATAGCCAGGAGACCGGCGGGCTCCCTCGGTCTCTCTCGGCCAAAAGCCCGGGCCGTTCGCTCAGCCCAAAGTCCGGCCTGCTGCCTCAGCTTAAAGCCAGGGCCGCCGGGCAGAAAGCAGAATGTGCGAGTGCGAAACACCGAGCCGGGCCGGGTAAATACCCCACATAGGTATTTACTGCTTCGACAGACGGTTTTCGCGGTACATTCCTTCGAAAGCTATACTTGATATTTCGAAAGATGCAATTTAGAGTATAACGTTTCTCTGCGTATCGCCTGGCAAACCGGCAGCTTTGGACAAAGATTCGGCCAGATATTTATTTTTGTATGACTTTTAGAGGGGAAATACCCCCTTGTAATATGTTTTTTTGATGTCGCCAAACGTTGCTGCTATACCTATTTCCCTTTGAGGCAGGGAAATGAGTATAACTTAAATACCAAAAAAACCCATATAGCTCGGATTTCCATTAACAATTGTATAATTTGAGATGTTCAGGGGGGCATGATGAAAGAAATAAAAAAGCCGGCCTTGCAGGCGCGGCGAAGCTTCCGGTATACGGCCCGGTCTGAGTGATGGAGCGTCCGGTGCCGTTATCTTGACGGATACGCGGCATTTCCATATCCGTTATCTGTATTATACACCGCCGCCTGCCCGGAATACATCGCGTAGGGGTTAAAGAAAAGTAAAAGCTGCGTAAAGGCTGGCGGGAGCAGCTCTCGTCGGCCACATCGTTCATCCGCCGCCAGCTATCGGCGACATCAGTCCGTATAGGAATTAAAATCCACGTGGAGCCTCATGCAGACTTCCAGCAAAAAGATTTCGTCGTGGTTTTTGAGGGACATACCGGTCAGATCTTCGATTTTCTCAAGCTGGTAGATCAGGGTCTGCCTGTGCCTGTCCAGCTTCCGGGAGACTTCCGAGATGTTCTTGTATGTGAGGAAGGCCCGCAGGGTGTCCATCAGCTTTGTGCTTCTGGTCTTATCGTATTCCACGACAGGGGCCAGTATATTGTAGGCGCTCTCGGTGAAGGCCTCGTCGGAGGACAGGATGGACATCATGTTGTAGATGAGGGTGTTCTCATAGAAATACCGTTTGCCAAGGCGGATGTCGTTCATGCAAAGTTCTTCTGCCAGCTTGGCGTGGAGATAGTAGTTTCTGAAATCCGTCGGTCCTTCCTTTATCTCGCTTACACCCCAGGAAAAGGTCAGCCTGGAAGATACGGCCCGCAGCTTTTCCTCCGCCAGGTCGAGGAACCTGGCAACCTGGTCCTTTCCGGAAGATAGGGACACTTCGAGATAGGCGATGATGGCATTGTTGTGGTAAGTGACCATTGCTTCCCGTCCCAGAGATTTCGCTGTCTTCATGAATACGTTTCGAACGGTATTTATGTTGGAATCTATCCAGTTCTGCCGCCACTCATCACTGTCGTGGGAGTCGAGCCGCACCCGTCCGACGATACAGGTGTAGCTGCGCTTTAAGTTGAGGCCCATCAGCTTGGCTGTGCGCAGTATCTTTTCTGACGACGGGTCGCTGCCGTTGACCAGGCTCCAGATGAGATCGTCCCTGGCCATGCTCTGGGTCCTTTCGATGATCTCATCCCTGTAGAACCACAGAGATAAAGTCGGAGAAAGGGTGTTGCTAAGCAGGGCCAGCAGTTCTCGCGTCTTTTCATCGCTGAGGCACAGATGACCGTACAGGTGACCGTTGGATTTCAGCGCTATCCGTGTCGTTTCAGGGGCAGCAGGGTTCCCTCCCACCACGTTGTCGCTCATGTCTGTGATGGAAACGTCACACCCCAGGCTTTTGGAGATAATACGGGCGGCGGAGCTGATGTCGGCACCGTTGAGGAAGCTTTTCAGCATGTCCGCCTGCAGATTTTCCACCTTCTTGACATCTCTGTTGTAGTCGTCGTGGAGCCTGTCCAGGACAGCCTCGCAGATGTCCGCGAACCGCACGTCCCACGGTATCATCAGGATCGGCAGATCGCCGCTTCTGGCCAGCTCCGCATTTTCCCGGCTCAGGGACATATCGTCGCCCGGAATGGCCAGCAGGAAAATGCTGGCTCCGGCCTGTATCAGACCTTCGATGAACTGGGTCATGAGGGACTCGTCTTTGACGTAAGGCGTGGCAATGCTCAGAACCATCTCGTTTT
Source organism: uncultured Eubacterium sp. (assembly GCA_900543485.1). Taxonomy (GTDB): domain Bacteria; phylum Bacillota; class Clostridia; order Peptostreptococcales; family Anaerovoracaceae; genus Lentihominibacter; species Lentihominibacter excrementipullorum. The sequence goes on from UQRM01000041.1 coordinate 12,667, forward strand.
TCCTTATGAAATCGTCCAGAGGAAGGTCGTTTACGGAGACGTATTCGATGGGTCTGTCCCCCGGGATGTCTGCTCCGGTCAGGTTCTTGTAGCGCGTGATGATGTTGAGTTTTAAAAATTCTTCGATGGTAAACATGGTGTAGGCCCTCCGTGGTTTAATTATATTATGATAGTAGGAAAAGCTTTTCATACAATTTGTCTGAAAAAAATGAAAAAATATTCAGATAAATTGTCGTTGAGATGGAGATCCTGTCGTCGTAAGATTGCCTTAAGATAAGCTTATCAAACGGCCGATGTTGCAAAATTCGTATTCGGGAGGTAGATTATGCAGACAGGAGAAAACCTTAACAAGAAGATGGGCTTCTGGCAGATCTGGGCTCTTGGCGTCGGCGCCGTAGTCGGCGACGGGATGTTTCTGATGGTAGCCTCGGGGGCCGAGCAGGCGGGGCCGGCATGTATCATCTCATATGTAGTGGCCGGGCTTCTGCTGATGTGCATATGCATGAACGCGTCAGAGCTGGCGGTGGGAATGCCGGTGGCGGGTTCGATGTACAATTGGAGTGAGAGAATATTGGGGCCTCGCTGGGGGTTGTTTTCGGCTTTTGGAAATATCCTGATGGATATCGTATTTCTGGGCTCCGTAGGACTTGGAACGGGATATATTTCCAATTACTTCTTCATGTGGACCGATAACGCCGACCTGTCAGCGGTGATATGGGGAATACTGATACTGTCCATAGTGTTCTTCGTAACGCTGCTGGGAGGAGATGTGACGGGCAAAGCGCAGCTGGTCCTCATCGTGATACTGGTAGGTATAATGGCAATTTTTACTGTAGTAGGGATCTTTTCGGGACATATAGACGGTGACAATTACAAACCGTTCATGCCGTTCGGAGGACAGGGAATAATCCTCGCCATGTGCGCCGGGACGTACATGTACATGGGTCCGCTGACGCTGCTGGCCTCAGCGGGAGAGACGAAGGATGTGACCATAATGCCGCGGGCTATGTTCTGGGCCTTCGTGACGATAATACTTCTCTATGCAGCAGCTATCCTGGTATGCCTTGGCCTCGTCAATTATCAGGAGATGTCCACGATGGCATCGCCGTTCACCATGGCTGCTCAGTACGCCTTCGGAGACGCCGCGGGGATCGTGATAAACTTCGCAGCCTGGATAGCCTGCGTTACGTGTCTGATAGGAGAGATATTCTCGGCATCGAGGCTCCTTTATGGCATGAGCTTCTTCGGAGCTACACCTAAAGTCTTTGGAAAGACCAACAGGAGAGGCGTCCCGCATATAGGACTGACGGTATCCTACATCATCGGCGTGGTGCTGATGCTTCTGGGAATAGTGCCTCAGTTGGGAAATGCTTACACGATGCTGGCCAGCGTGGCGACGGCTTGCGGGATAGTGTGCCTGATAATAACCATCATCGCCAGCTATATGTACAAGAAGAAATTCGCAGACGAATACAACGCCCTTCCTTGGAAGCTGAAGGGAAAGACCTTCTTCTTCATAATCGGTCTTATAGGCTGCGGCGTGCTGTTTTACTCGTCCTTCATATCCAGCATTTCCACAGCCATATGCGTTGTTGTCTTCTTCGTACTGCTGATGATCTACTACCAGCTTTACGCCAAACCTAATGCGGAAAAACTGAAGAAGGAAAGAGAGAACCAGTAGAGCATTTACATAACGATGAAAGGCCGCCGGCCGGCGCCCTGAGACGGACGACCCGGCGGAGAAAGGAGCAAAAAGATGAAAGTTATAGACCTTACCCACACTATATCCGAAGATATGCCGGTATATCCGGGAACCGAGCCACCGAAACTCCAGCAGGCTAACACCTACGAAGTGGACGGCTTCAAGGAAACGCTGATGTCCATGTATTCTCACACAGGCACCCACATGGATCCGCCTAACCACCTCTTTGCCGACAGGACCACCCTGGATGCCTTTCCGGCAGAGCAGTTCGTGGGAAAGGCTCTGGTCATAGATTGCAGAGACCTGGGCGAAGGTGATACAATAACTATCGATAGGATAAAGAAGTACGGCAAGAAAGCCGAAGATGCCGATTTCCTCCTCTTTAACCTGGGATGGGACGATAGATGGGGAACCCCGGACTATTACAAGGACTACGCCTGCATTGACGATGACGTGGTGGATTTCATACTGGCGACGAATAAGAAGGGCGTGGGACTGGATGTCATCGGCATCGACCCTATACCGGACGAAGACCTGCCGATACACAAGAGGTTGTTCAGAGAGCACGAGATAGTGAACATCGAGAATCTGAAGAACCTCGACAAGTGCGGCGACGATCTGTTCTGGTTCTTCGCACTGCCGCTGAAGTGGGAAAAGGCGGACGGAGCGCCTATCAGGGCGGTAGCATTTTGGGAGTAACAAAAACACGGAGTGAACGCTATGAGAGAATTTTTACTGCAGCACGCCTGCAAAGACCCGGTATCCTTTCACATGCCGGGCCACAAGGGAGCGGCTATATTCAGAAAGTACGGATACGGGGAATTCCTCGATAATTTCGTGGACTGTGACGTCACCGAGATACCGGGGGCCGATAATCTCTTTCAGGCGGAAGGGATAATAATGGAGGCGCAGAAGAAGTACAGCAGGCTGTACCAGGTGGACCATTCGTACCTGCAGATAAACGGAACCAGCGGCGGACTCATCGCCTCCGTACTGGCGACGGTGAAGCCTGGCCGGAAGCTGATAATGGCCAGGAACTGTCACAAGTCGGTATTCAACGCCCTGATGCTGGGCGGGATACAGCCGGTATACGCACAGCCGGAGCTGATAAAGGAGCACGGCATAATGGGAGCGGTGTCGCCGGAGGAGATAGAGCGGTGTATCAGGGAAAATCCCGACGCCGACGCCGTGATACTTCCCAGTCCCAATTACTA
>UQRM01000042.1 GCA_900543485.1 uncultured Eubacterium sp.
ATGGAAATCCTATTCTCGCTTCCGCAGGCGTATGTCTGCCGCACCTTTCGGGTTTTCGATATATTCTTCCTTTCAAGCTCCACATCTACCAGCGTGCTGCCTTTTTTTACCCCAACTACCTTTCCCATATATACTCCCTGGTTCTTTGGGCTTTCTCCGGACAGCAAACCTGCTCCCGGATTTCCTTCCATATATCCGCTGCTGGATCCGCCCCGGTTGAAGATCGCCAAAAGTCTGTCCATATCTTCCCGGCTGACATCCGCCCTTCCGCACTCCCTGTATATATCCAGATACTTCCTATATAATCCGGTAACTACAGCCACGTATTGAGGTGATTTGAGGCGTCCTTCTATCTTGAGAGAATCGACGCCGGCTTCACATATCTCCGGCAATATGTCCAGCGTACACATATCCTTTGGACTGAGAAAATACCCACGCCTTCCCGTTTCATCAACGTATGGCAGTCTGCAGGGCTGAGCACACGTCCCTCTGTTGCCGCTCCTCCCATTACCTCCGCCTATGGCTCTGCTCATATGGCACTGTCCTGAATAACACATGCACATAGCTCCATGTACAAAGACCTCTATCTGACATCTCCCGCCTCCCGCGTCCTCATCATGGCATACATCTGTCAGTTCTTTGATTTCCGCCAGGGTCAGTTCTCTGGCCGGAACTATCCGGCTAAACCCTGACTGTTTCGCCCAGATAGCTCCTCTGCCGTTATATATGGTTCCCTGGGTGGACATATGCATATCCATATCCGGCAGATATGTCCTTACAAGACGTGAAAGGCCCACATCCTGAAGTATGACCGCGTCAGCCCCGGCTCCATACAGAAAATTCACGTATGAAAAGGCATCTCGCAGTTCACTATCCTTTATGAGGGTGTTGATAGTCACGTAAACGCGGACATTTCTGTCATGGGCGTACTCTATGGCTCTCTCCATGTCCTCTTTCGTGAAGTTTTCCGCCTTTATCCTGGCATTGAACAATGGGCCTCCCATGTAAATCGCGTCAGCTCCATTTTGCACGGCGGCCCTGAGCTGCTGCCACCCTCCTACAGGTGCCAGAAGCTCTGGGATATTTACGTCTCTCACTTGTATTTCTCCTTTCGTCCGGACGCCATGGGCTGCCCGGCCCTACAGGGTTTATTATTGATTGCTCGACTATATTAGTATATAATGATTTCATACTGGAGGGAAGAGTATGAACAGATTAAAAGAACTGCTGAAAGACAAAACCTTTACGAGAGGAAGCATATTCATCGTATTCAATGCAGCGCTGCTCTGCATTCTCTTTTTCATAATCAGGGATATTGGCAGCATCGCTTCCACCCTTTACGGATGGCTTCGTACATTGCTGGATGCCTTTTGGCCCCTCATACTTGGCCTCATTCTCGCCTATCTGCTCAATCCTCTCTCCGAACTGATAGATTCCAAGCTGATGGAACGGTTAATAAAGCTGCCGGAGGATCCATTGAAGGCGGAAAAGCGCAGGAACCTCCGTCATCTGTTAAGTGTCATACTCACTTTCCTCATTGCCATCGCTGCTGTTATTGCCATAATCCTGGGCTTCGCGGTGATGATAATAGGAAACATAAACTTTTCGGATCTGCCCAGCACATTCTCCGACTTCATGAGGGGGATACTGAACTACGAATCCACATTCAAAAACTGGATCACCACCAATATACCGGAAAGCATGCTTTCCGAACGCCTGACGGATCTGACCAGCACCGTCATGACATGGATAAGCGACAACATAAGCGCATCGTCTGTCATATCCTTTTTCACCAGCATAAGCGGCAGCATTGTCGACGTCGTGGTCGGCATCATCGTCAGCATTTACCTGATGAAGGACAAGCAGTTTTTCCTGGGGCTCTGGAGAAAGTTTCTCCACCTGACCCTTCCACAGAAGCGCCACGCTGTCCTCACCGAAGCTCTCAGCGAAATCAATACAGTCTTTTCAAAATTCATAAGAGGCGCGTTGCTTGATGCTTTGATAATCGCTATATTGGCATCTATAGGTCTTTCCATCATGGGTCTGGAAGGCTCGGTCTTCATCGGCATATTTGCCGGTATCGCCAACGTCATCCCTTACTTCGGTCCTGTGATAGGTATGATACCCGCTTTCCTCATGGGCTTGTGCACAGATGGTTTCTGGAGCGGCGCTCTGGCAGTGATAATTCTTCTGGTGATACAGCAGATAGACTGCAACTTCATATATCCTAAGATAGTAGGGACATCGACGGGCCTCCACCCTCTCATGGTGCTGCTGGCCGTCAGCGTCTTCGGATATTTCGGCGGGATCCTGGGAATGCTGCTGGCAGTGCCAATAGCAGGTATAATACAAGTGTTCGTTGTCAAGTGGGCGGAAAGCCGGGAGATCAGGATCAAAAAATCCGTCGGCCCGGATGCCCCCAATGCGACAGGCGATACCGCCACATCTGACAGCAGAGACAATAAAGACGATCGACAAATGTGAAGTGATCGTTCGCTAAGCAATGGACGATAACTCTCATATGAAAAAGCGATAAGTAAAATACCACTAAAACAGGGAGGTCGAAAAAATCGAACTCCCTTTCTTATTCTGTTCAGCTTCTTCTCTGGAAAGTCTTTCAGATCCATCAGCAAGCGCTTTCTTGCCTCCCTATTCCTTCCACGCCTTTCTCACGGCCTCAGCCACGATGTCAGCAGCTCCAGGATAAAAAGCGCTCGGGATTATGTAATCAGCTGTCAGTTCTTCGTCCTTTATTATCTCCGCCAACGCAAAAGCAGCGGCGGTTTTCATCTCTTCCGTTATCCTTTTGGCTCTGGCCGCTAGCGCTCCCTTGAAGAGCCCCGGAAAAATCAGTACGTTATTTATCTGGTTAGGATAATCCGACCTTCCTGTGCCTATTACTGCCGCGCCGGCTTCTCTGGCAAGATCCGGAAGTATCTCGGGCTCCGGATTAGCCATGGCAAAAATTATCGCATCCTTGTTCATCGATCTTACCATATCCTGAGTCAGCACCTTTGCCGCCGAAACCCCTATGAAGAGATCCCTTCCCTTCACTGCGTCTGTCAGGCTGCCGGAGATCTGTTCCTCGTTGGTGACTGCCGCCAGACGCTTCTTGGCTTCATTCAGATCGCCTCTGTCTCTGGTCAGTATCCCTTTGCTGTCACATGCCACAATATCTTTTATCCCCAGGTTCATGAGCATCTTGGCAATAGCCGTTCCCGCCGCCCCTGCGCCGTTGATGACAGCCTTCATAGAGCCCAATTCTCTTTTCGTCAGCTTAGCCGCATTTATTACTGCCGCCGACACAACCACGGCTGTCCCATGCTGATCGTCATGAAATACGGGTATATCCACCTGTGCTTGCAGCTTTTCCTCTATCTCAAAGCATCTGGGAGCAGAAATATCCTCCAGATTTATACCTCCCAGCGTAGGAGCTATATTCTTCACGATATTTACGATCTCATCCACATCCTGAGTCTCAAGACAAACCGGGAATGCGTCTATCCCCGCAAATTCCTTGAAGAGCAATGACTTGCCATCCATCACCGGGATGGACGCGAGTCCGCCTATATTACCCAGGCCCAGCACCGCCGAGCCGTCTGATACTACCGCTACGATATTGGATTTATTGGTATATCTGTAGACATCGTCAGGATTCTCATATATCTTCCTGCAAGGTTCGGCAACGCCTGGTGTATACGCAGTTGAAAGATCGTCAGTATTCTCAACTCTTACCTTGCTCGCTACAGCCATCTTCCCTTTATGTTTTTCATGCATCTCCAAGGATGCCTTATAATAATCCATCCAATCACCTCTATTTCTTTTTCCAGGAGCTCTTGAGACCGACGATCTTATTGAAGACTTTCTCTTCATCCGTCGTGAGCTTCTCATCTGCTATATAATATCCCTTTCTGAAAAACTGGAATCGCTCTCCCGGCCTGGCCTCTGCCACGGAAGGCTCCGCATATGCCACCGTCTCCGAAAGAGAGTCGGGATTGAGCCGCTGAGATCCATCCTCCTCATCCAGCATCAGATAGTCATAATTCCTTATCCTTATCTTAACAGCGGTCCTGGCGTCCACCCAGTGTATCGTCCCCTTGACCTTACGGCCTTCGAACCCGCTGCCGCTCCTGGTCTGAGGATCATATGTGCACCGCAGCTCCTTTATGGAACCATCTCCATTCTTAATAACTTCCTCGCATCTGATGAAGTAGGCGCCCTTGAACCTGACCTCGTTTCCCGGAAAAAGCCTGAAATACTTCTTCACCGGCACTTCCATGAAGTCATCGCCATCCACATACAATTCGCGGCTGAAAGGCACACTCCTGTTGCCCATCTCCGGCACTTCCCTGTTGTTCTCTATCTCCATCTCCTCGGTTTTGTCTTCAGGGTAATTGGTTATCACGACTTTGATAGGGTTCTCCACCACATTTCTGTTTTCCACCTTCTGCTTCAGATCTTCTCTGACGCAGTGCTCCAAAAGACCTATGTCCACCGTGCTGTTCGCTTTGGACACGCCTATCCTCTCACAAAAATCCCGTACGGCTTCCGGCGTATATCCTCTCCGCCTTATACCGGCGATGGTCGGCATCCTCGGATCGTCCCATCCTTCCACAGTCCCATCATCTACCATTCTTTTTAAATATCGTTTACTCATCACTGTATTAGTCAGGTTGAGTCGGGCGAACTCTATCTGCTGCGGCGGTTCCGGCCATTTGCCCACTTCCCGCAGCACCCAGTCATAGAGAGGTCTATGATCTTCGAATTCCAACGTACAGATGGAATGAGTTATACCTTCGATAGCATCTTCGATAGGATGAGCAAAATCGTACATCGGATAGATGCACCATTTGTCGCCTGTGTTGTGATGCTCCGCATGAGCTATCCTGTAGATGACTGGATCGCGCATGTTTATGTTAGGCGAAGCCATATCTATTTTCGCTCTGAGCACTTTCTCACCGTCGCTGTACTTCCCTTCTCTCATTTCCTCGAAAAGCTTCAGGTTTTCCTCGACAGACCTTTCACGATATGGGCTTTCCCTTCCCGGTTCCTTCAAAGTCCCTCTGTATTCCCTTATCTGATCGGCGTTGAGATCGCAGACATATGCTTTGCCTTTTTCTATCAGAGCAACAGCACATCGATACATTTCATCGAAATAATCGGAAGCCCAGAGTCTTTCATCCCACTTGAACCCCAGCCATCTTACATCTTCTTCTATTGAATCCACGTACTCCGTATCCTCTTTTACAGGATTGGTATCGTCATATCGCAGATTGCACTTACCGTGATATTTCTCGGCAGTAGTGAAATTGAGGCATATGGACTTAGCATGTCCTATGTGGAGATATCCGTTCGGCTCCGGCGGGAACCTCGTATGCACCTTGTCTCCATACTTATGAGCTTCCAGGTCCTTGTCGATCATATTATGAATAAAATTGTTGCTTTCCAGTCTGTCTGCCATCTCGTTTCCTCCTAAACGTTTTTACGCTTTATTATATCCCATCTGTGCTTGTAAATGCAACGGCTTATGCAATTAAAAAGGCGCGGTACAGCTCCGCGCCTTTTTCACGGTGAAACATCACCTTTTTTATCTTTCAACGATCATCGTCGTTCCCTGTCCGCCGCCGATGCAGAGAGTAGCGAGACCTGTCTTGGAATCTCTCTTGATCATCTCATAAATCAGCGTAACGAGGATCCTGGCACCGGAAGCTCCAATAGGATGTCCCAGAGCGATAGCTCCACCGTTCACATTGAGCTTTTCAGGGTCAAATCCCAGATCCTTGCCTACTGCTACGGACTGTGCCGCAAACGCTTCATTAGCTTCGATAAGATCGATGTCATCTATAGTCATTCCAGCCTTATCGAGAGCCTTCTGGCAAGCGGAGATAGGTCCGATACCCATGATAGCAGGATCTACGCCTGCGGATGCATATGACTTGATAGTGCAGAGAGGCTTGATCCCCAGCTCGTCAGCTTTTTCCTTGGACATAACGATGAGGGCCGCAGCAGCGTCGTTTATACCGGAAGCATTAGCCGCTGTTACTATACCATCCTTCTTGAAGGCTGGTCTCAGTTTAGCAATGCTCTCAGGTGTTACGCCGTCCTTTGGATATTCATCAGTATCGAATACGATAGGATCGCCTTTTCTCTGAGGTACTTCTACAGGAACGATCTCGTCCTTGAATCTGCCCGATTTTACCGCAGCAACTGCCTTCTGCTGTGACTTGGCAGCAAACTCATCCAGTTCTTCCCTGGTGAGGCCCCACTGCTCAGCTACGTTTTCGGCAGTTATACCCATGTGGTAATTGTTGAACGCGCAAGTCAAACCATCGTTTGTCATCATGTCGATGATCTTATTGTCGTTCATCCTCGCTCCCCATCTTGCTGTAGGGATAGCGTAGCCTGTTGCCGACATATTCTCAGTTCCGCCTGCTACGATGATATCAGCGTCGCCTGCTTTGATCATCTGAGCTGCCAGAGACACTGTTCTCAGACCGGAGCCGCATACTTTGTTCAGAGTCATTGCAGGAACTTCCTTAGGGATTCCCGCATCCATAGCTGCCTGTCTTGCGACGTTCTGTCCGAGACCTCCCTGGAGAACACATCCGTATACCACTTCATCTATGGTTGCCGGATCGATTCCCGCTCTCTTGATGGCCTCTTTAATGGCAATCGCTCCGAGGGTCCTGGCTGAAGTGTTCTTCAGAGTTCCTCCGAAGCTTCCGATCGGTGTTCTCACTGCACTCGCAATTACAACATCTCTCATAATGAATTTCCTCCTTTTCATTCATTGGTTATTTATTTAAATAAAATATATTTACATATATTTTTATTTAAAGCCTATTCAAATGTCCCTATATACTTTTCCAATAACTCCACAGGCTTATAAGACAGTTTTGATTTTCTCAGGTTCTCAATGTCCATATCCTCTTCCCTGTTGAGATATTCAGCTCTGGAAGAGATATGCCTGCAAAACTCGTTGAGCATCAACTGATAAAGGCCTCTGAAATCGGTGTTGGCTTTTTCCACATGCTCGGTAACGGTATCGCTTCCCAGCATCCCGCCTACGGCAACCGCCTCTATGTTTCCTTCTATCAGTATCGCTCCTCCGATGTAGCCCACCTTCTCCAGATTCCTGAAAACGTCCTCCATGGCCTCTTCTTCCATCACCAGAAGTTCCATCTCGTGAGGAGGTATCTCTTTTTTTCTATTGAAATCCGATATGAATTTCATGACCTCATCGGCCATATCCGATGTCAGCTCTGCATATTGATACTGATACGTTTTCTTGAAATAATTCAAATGATTCTTCTTGCTGTGGTACGCTCTGCCTTTGAGCTCCACCAGATCCTGTACCCTGTAGATATAGTCGTAGTTGGGCCTGTCATCCTCAAAGTTTATCTCCGGACACGCTTCCTTTATTATATCAAGCATGTGAACCGGCACCAATCTGAGGCTGAAGGGATACCCTTTGTCCTCAAACATCTCTTTGCACTTCAGTATCGTCTCCCGCAGTGATTTGCTGTCGTACCCTCCTGTTCTCGTAAGAGGCGGGAACATGAAAGGCAGCTCGATCCCCTCCTCCAGCTCCAGGTGGCTGACTCCGCTGAGACACATGTAGTCGCCTACGATTTCCCAGCTGAACTGATTTATATCACGCCACATATAGAGGGATGTAAAAGAAAGTCCTGACGTTCTGTACTCATATCCGTTCAGATACTCCTCGATGATCCCCCTGTTTTCAATGGATATTCTGTTGTCAAACATATACATTATTCTATTCCCTCTTCCCGATTTTCACCTGGCTCATTTCACGATAGCTGAAATATCTTTGAAACCATCGGCTTTGGAATCTCTCAGTATTTCGTAAAGTACAGCCTCATATGTGGTGATGATCGCGCCGGCTTCTCCCATCCTGGTGATACTCCACAGCTTGTCATTCTCATTTCGCGATGCCACGCAATCAGCGACCAGATATACGTTATAGCCTTCCTCTATCAGCTGAAGCACCGTCTGCTGGACGCAGATATGAGCCTCTATACCGCAGACCACGATATTCTTTTTTCCCGACTCCTTTATCCTGGACGCGAATTCCTCATTGGCCATGCAGCCGAAGGTATTCTTTTCCACATGCCGGAAATCTCCCAACGCCTCCGCTACCGAAGGTATAGTTTCTCCCAGCCCCTTCGTGTACTGCTGTGTAACGATGGTCGGTATCCCCAGCACCTTCATTCCCTTTATGAGTCTGACGGATTTATCCTCCAGCGTCTCCCTGTCGCTCATGGCAGGAACCAGTTTTTCCTGAAGATCTATAACTACGAAAGCCGTATCATTTCTCGTAAGCAATCCCATTATCCTATCCTCCATTTCTTTATCTCCTCTACCATCTCATACGCGGTGAGGTCACGATGTATCGGTGTGATGCTGGCATATCCATCCTGTATCGCGATGACATCTATCGAGCCGGGAAGCCCTTCATAGACCACCGGTTCTCCGTTATAACGGTATCCTTTCGTTTCGTCACCCATGTCGACAGGCGCGAAGAACTCTTTATATTCTCTGTTGCCTAACGTCGTGAACCTGAGTCCCTTTATTTCGTTTTCAGGAAGGTCAGGCGTATTGATATTCAGCACTATGCCCGGTGAAAGGTTCCCATGCCCTTTTCTCAAGGCTTCGACCGCCAAATGAGCGGCGCAGTCAAAATGACTGGCGTCGTGATTATCCACGGAGACCGCCACCGAAGGCACCCCGCATATGCTGCCTTCCATAGCTGCCGCTACCGTACCCGAATAGAGCACATCGGTCCCCAGATTCCCTCCATGGTTAATACCGGAAAACAGCATATCTATCTTGATGCCCTTTTCGGACAATATTTTCATTCCCAATTTCACGCAATCGGCCGGCGTCCCTGATGTACTCAGGGCGTATTCCGCTCCCTCGACCCGTTCTTCTTTTACCGTTATATATTTCGAAACAGTGATCCCGTGCCCGCTGGCGCTTCGCTGTCCATCCGGAGCACACACGTATACGGAAGCCTCTCCCGACAGCGCTCTGACCAGTTCCGTCAAACCTCTCGCTCTTATGCCATCATCGTTAGCCACCAATATGTTCATTAATCTACCTCTTATATCCAGTTGTATACGGTGTTGATTATATCACAAAAAAAACGGAAAATAAACTGCGCATACAAAAAAGTTTTATCATGGTAACCAAAAAAGAACCCTTTGAAAATTCAGTCTTTTGAGCCAACTTTTCAAAGGGACTCCGGATCCTTTACCAGGTCATTTCATCAGTCACCCAGCACTTTTCCTATGGCGTCATTTATCACCAGCGTAGCTCTGCCGTCATACGACGTTTCCGACTTATTGATGAGGATGAGATCCTTTCCCGAGAAGTAATTTATCAGGCCTGCGGCCGGATATACTACCAGGGAAGTACCTCCCACTATCAGTGTGTCCGCTTCACTTATTGCTTTTACCGCACCTGTCAGCACATCCTCGTCCAGCATCTCGCCGTACAGGACCACGTCCGGCTTTACCACTGCGCCGCACTTTTCACACCTGGGGACTTTGTTCTCACAGTTAGCTTCATCCATTATATATTCCAGGTCATATCTTTCGCCGCACTCCATACATGTATTTCTCAGGACTGAACCATGAAGCTCGTACACTTTCCTGCTGCCCGCCTTCTGGTGCAGGCCATCTATATTCTGTGTCACCACGGCGGTGAGCTTTCCCTCTTCCTCCATCTTCGCCAGCGCTATATGCGCTTTGTTAGGTCTGGCGTCCTGATAGATAAGATGCTTCTTGTAGTAATCGAAAAACATCTCTGTGTGCTCCATGAAAAATGAGCTTGATAGCATTTCTTCAGGAGAATGACCGTACTCATTCATCGCCTTGTATAGGCCCGTCTCAGATCTGAAATCGGGGATATTGCTCTCAGTAGAGACCCCTGCCCCTCCGAAAAAGACGATACGCCGGCTTCTATCCACTATCTCTTTCACTCTGTTGTCCATGATCCTCCCCTTTATCTAAACAAGATATAATGTCACAGCGCCGGCTTCCATAGCCGGCGCCGAATTTATCATCCTCATCAGTTTCCTGTAGGCATATATGGTCTGAGAACGCCTGCTACGTTTGGCAACGGCATAGTCTGGAGCCATACGTGTCCCGGTCCGCTCACTATGGTATTGAACAGCCCTTCGCCTCCCAGGAATTTATTTTTCATTCCCGGAACTGTCTGTATATCCATAGAGCAGGTAGCTGACATGGCCGCCAGATGACCTGTATCTACAACTATCTGCTGTCCGGCTGCCAACGAATACTCGACCACATGCCCGTCGAATTCTCCGAATGCCAATCCATTTCCGCTCAGCTTCTGCATGATGAATCCTTCCCCGCCGAACAGACCTCCTCCTATTTTCCTGCTGAAAAACACTGAAAGATTTACACCCATCTCACCGGCCAGGAATACGCCTTTCTGACATATGAGCTCGTTTCCCGGTGATATCTCGAATGCCTTTATGGATCCCGGGAAGCTGGAAGCGAAAGCTATCAGACCCGCTCCTCCCTGTGCCGTATATACATTCTGGAATATCTTCTCCCCCGCGAACATCCTTCCCAGAGCCTTTCCCACTCCTCCGTTACTGGTGGTCTCCATCTTCATGTTTGCAGACATCCACGACATACCTCCACCCTCGGTGATCATCTGTTCTCCTTCTTCCAACTGACAAACGACTACCGGCAGTGTTTCTCCTTTTATCTCATACTTCACTGTGATACACTCCTTCCCTGCCTAAACGGGTGAGATCGCCATTCACTCAGAGCCCGCCTTCCCAATTATATCGATTTACTAGAGTATATAACTTTACGTGATTTTTTGCAATAATATGTAAACAACAGGTCATTACTTTTTACATTGGCATTACATTAAGGGAAATCTCATGTTCCCACGCCGTCTGCCCTTCATCTATCTGCCGACAGCTCATTCATCTCCGTAAGGTGCTTCCAATATCTCACCGGCATGAAGTTCTTCTGGCACCTGGGGTTCGTCCTCTCCTTTATAGCGATATTTTCAAAGTAGCTTTTCCAGAGCCTGCGGTAGTGACGTTCATCTGCCGAGATCTCAGGAATGTCAGCGCCGGTGAATGTGGAGATATACCAGCTGCCTCCGTGACCCACAAGCGCCTTGTTCCGCCCCACATCATGTATTATGAACGGATCGTTCCTGTACCTGTCGCAGAAATGGCCTGCTATCAGTTCCAGGACGTCGTTGTCAGGCGCCACCCTGCCGTAGAGAATATCCTTCTCCACCACGGAAAAGCGTACGAATTGAAGCATCCTCTCCTTTTCTACGTTTATCTTTTTTTCCAGCGACTGTATATCGAAGACAACCTTATTCCCGTGGAGTGATGAGACCTGCGAGCCTACCCGAAATCCCAGCAGGATATACCTGAGCATCTTTGTCTCCTTCTCATCGTCATTGGAAAGATAAGCTTTGTACAGACGCCTGAGATCAAAGGATGAGATTTTCTTCTCTATAGCCTCATATACCGTCGTGGCCTTCACCGGATCCGTCTCCACCTCCATACAACCGCCCAGCAGCGTCGACTGATACGTATCGCTCCTGTATATGCCGGATGCCTTTTCCGTGTAGTAATGATGATATACACATGTGAGTATCCCTTCAAACGTCCCATCGTAAAGGTAATCTATCATGGTCGTCTCGCCTCCATAACGGTCTTCGTCCGCTCAGCCTCTGCGGAGCTGTTCAGGATATTACCACCGCCCGGGCCGAAGCCCTCTGCTCCGAACATGGATATCTGCAACCCATCTTCCATCTGAAGTATGGCATTTCTTATGACCTCCGGTTCGAATCGCCTTTCTCCGTAATACCTGCCCAGGCATGTCAGAAAATATTTGGCTCTCCTCAGCACCACACCCATCTTCTTCAGATCTTCAAATCTGACGGCAGATACTCTTCGCTGCCTTATGATACGCCTGGCCGATACCGCACCTATACCCGGTATCCTCATCAGCATTTCATATGAAGCTTTATTGACTTCTACCGGGAATCGTTCCAGATTCCTGAGCGCCCATGTTACTTTCGGATCGAGATCAGGATCCAATTGCGTAGCGCCGCCGCCGAACAGTTCTTCTACCGAAAACCCATAAAACCGCAGCAGCCAGTCAGCCTGATATATGCGATGTTCCCTGCCGAGAGGCGGTGGTGTTGACATATCCGGCAATATAGACGATCGAACCACTGGTATATACGCGGAATAATAGACCCTCTTCATCTTAAAAGTCCTGTAAAGATTTTCACTGGTAGTAAGTATGCTCTTGTCCGTTTCTCCTCCCGCACCTATTATCATCTGGGTCGTCTGGCCCGCCGGTGCGAAGCTGGTGTCCCGCCGCCTCTTTGAAGGGAGTCCGACAGATCCGTTTTCACCGCCCGTGACCGCTGATGGCGGCAGTCTCTTCTCTCCTTCCATGACCGGCGCATCGCTGCCTGTCACGAGCTGCCTCCTCAGTGCATTTGTCTCCAGATAATTTTCAGCCGTATTGATGTCCTTTCCTCTGAACATGGTCCCCGGGCCTGTCAGCGCATTACGTTCTATCAGCGAGTTGGTTATCTGTCTCATCGGTGCAAAGATCTCCTTCGGCTTCTTCTGAGGCGCATAAAGCGCCAGACTCTCCGCTGTAGGCATCTCGATATTGACGCTGAGCCTGTCAGCCACCATACCGATAGCATGCAGCAGCTCCGGAGATACCCCTGGGATCACTTTCGCATGGATATACCCTGCAAATCCGTACCTATGCCTCAACAGCTCCAACGCTTCCAAAATCCGCTCAGCCGTATGATCCGGAGAACGTTCCACGGCTGAACTCAAAAACAATCCTTCTATATAATTGCGGCGATAAAACTCGATCGTAAGGCTGGCCAATTCATCCGGCTCAAAGGAAGCGCGGGGAAAATCGTTGCTCCGCCTGTTGATACAATACTCGCAGTCATATATGCACTTATTGGTGAACAGTATTTTCAACAATGATATGCATCTGCCGTCCGCTCCCCAGGAATGACATATTCCAGCGGCATGAGCGCTTCCTATGCGGCCGTTGTTATGACGCCCTACTCCGCTGCTGGAACAGGACACATCGTACTTGGCGCTGTCTGCCAGGATCTTGAGCTTTTCCATGACAGTTTCCATCTCATTTCACCTCCCGCCTACTTTGTGTACTACATTATACCACGTTGAGAACGTATGTTCAATATACGAATATGCGTTCTCCGAAATGTCCAGAAAATATGTTCCAATTGGCTCCCGCTTCACTCGGACAGGTATATTTCCCAAGAGATGAGATCCATGATGAGAGGCGAGCTCAGCCCCGTTTATCCGTCTATGCACGTAAGTACACACCTGCTCACTGACATGAATTGACCGCAGATACACCATCGTACGCCACCTGGCGCCTCGCCAGCATATTTTACTATTTTTTCCATGTAAATTATTGACATTGCATCAGCGGTGTGTTACCCTTTCGTCATGGTAATATATTCCATATTGCGAGTGTCAAGGTATCAGTATATAATGAAAGGAGAACTGGGAATTGGAAAAGAAAGAACTAAAGGACCTCGACCTGCTGGACAGATTCCTGTTTGCAGAGGCCATCGAGGATCCTGAGACGATGGAATTGATTTTGGAAGTCATTCTGGGCAGGGAGATCATCCTCAATCATCTTCCTCAGGCTGAGAAGGAACAGAGGCGATTTCTGTGGAGCAAGCAGGTGAAGCTTGACGTATGGGCCAAGGACGTGGACGATGTCGTCTACGATACAGAAGTCCAGAAGCGGAACACGAAGGATCTTCCGAAGAGGAGCAGACTCTACAACAGTCTGATAGACAGCAATCTGCTGCCTCCGGGAACGGCCAGCTACAAACCTCTCAACGATGTGTACGTCATCATAATAACGCCCTTCGACCTGTTCGGAAAAGGGCTGTATAAGTACACATTCAATATGGGATGCCAGGAAGCACCGGGAATCAGGCTGGAGGACGGAGCTACCAGGATATTCCTCAACACGAGAGGGAAAAATCCTGAGGGAGTAAACGATGAACTCATCGACTTGCTGAAATACTTCGAGCACTCCACAGGTGATACGGCCAGAAACTCCTCAAGCAGGAGAATAGCAAGGCTCCATGAGAAGATTTCCGATATCAAGGCCAGTGAAGAAATCGGGGTGAAATTCATGAACGCATGGGAAGAAAAGCTGTTGGATCGGCAGGATGGATATGAGGAAGGCAAGCGGAAAGGACTGGCTGAAGGCGAAGAAAAAGGCCTGGAAACCGGCCGCAAGAAAGGTCAATCCCAAAGATCCAGAGAAATAGCTGTGAAAATGAAAGCAAAGGGCATGAACCTTGAGGAAATCGCGGAGCTGACAGGGCTGAAGGTCTCCGAGGTCGAAAAACTGTAAGAAAAAGCAACTTCAGGAATGTTAAAGAAAATTGAAACGGAGCCGTCGCATCGATGCGACGGCTCCGTTTTTCATCAGGTTTCATTGTTGGCAGACCTGCTGTCTGCACAAAGGCGATACATCTGTTGCACGGGGCCGCGCGACAGACAAGAATCCACAATCTACATGTTTTTCAAAAACGCCTTATATCCTCTGTATGCCTCATATACATCGGCTTTGCTGGTTATCTCCCACGGAGCGTGCATGCATAGTACAGCCACACCGCTGTCGATGACTTCCATGCCATAGTTGGCCATGATATAGGCGATGGTCCCTCCGCCGCCCGCGTCCACCTTACCCAGCTCAGCGAACTGATAGGCTACTTCGTCATCATCCAGAGCCTTTCGCAGCGCCGCGATATACTCGGCGTTGGCGTCGTTGGATCCGCTCTTACCGCGGCTGCCGGTGAATTTATTGAATACCGGGCCTCTGGCAAAAAAGGCGGAGCTTCTCTTCTCGAATACTTCCGCGTACATAGGATCATAGGCCGCGCTCACATCTGAGGACAACATCCTTGAATTCTGCAGCGTTCTTCTCACCTTGATGTCCGCACATTCACCCATCAGCAGCAGGATCTCCGCCACGATGTTCTCAAAGAATCTGGAATGCATCCCGGTGGCACCTACGCTGCCGATCTCCTCCTTGTCTACCAGCACGCAGCAAGCTGTCTTTTCTACCGACTCTGTGTCCAGCATAGCGAAAAGTGACGTGAAGGCGCACACTCTGTCGTCCTGACCGTAAGCCATGATCATGCTCCTGTCGAACCCCATCTCTCTGGCTTTTCCCGCCGGCACGATCTCCAGCTCTGCGGAGACGAAGTCTTCCTCCGTCATGCCGTATCTATCTTTCAGCAGATCCAGGATATTCTTCTTTACGGCTTCCTTTTCCTTGTCTGTCACGCCGTCTTTTTTCCCCGCCGGCCGGCTTCCCACCAGCAGATCCAGCTTCTCGCCTTCTATGACGATGCCGGCCTTTTTCTCCATCTGCTTCGCAGCCAG
>UQRM01000043.1 GCA_900543485.1 uncultured Eubacterium sp.
AAAATAGAGAATTACTTGCGCTGATTTTGTTAGAAAGCGATTTTAACCGCGTGGTTCATCATCAATATATTCCATAATATCAGAAACAGAACAGTGTAACAGCCGGCACAACTGATTTACTGTATTTGTACTGATGCTATTGCCCTTTTTAATGGAATGATAGGTTGCTTTTGAAAATCCCATTTTAAAAAGCGCATAGGACGAGATATTCTTTTCTGCCATAGTTTTAAAGAGTGGGCGATAGCTGATCATGTCTCTGGTTCATTCTCCTAGTGTAGTATATGTGATTATTTTATTGATATACTCGGATATTGAAAATGTACGAATATCCGAGTATAATCATGGATATGAAAACCACACATGAGGAGAAAAAGAGATGTCACAGATAAAAGATATTTTTGAAAGGGCAACTATTCGTGGAATAGCAGATTATTTGTTGTTTGGTACTGGACCCGACAAAGACGATCGGGATTATGAAGAACGGATGGATGAGATTTATCAAAGGTTTGAGACAGCAGTTGCGAAATATGATTCAAATCCAAATTCGGAATTGTTGGATCTGTGCAATGAACTTACAAGTGAAACTGCCAGTGTATATATGGAAATAGGGCTGCAGATAGGAATTTTGTTGATGCAGGAAATAAAGAAGAATATCGGCGGGAAATATTAGAGAAGAGGATATTTTTGGAGTCACCAGTTTATTTATGCTGGTGACTTTTTTATGTTCTTTTTTAAAAATATTTTCCTTGCACACTGTAAAAACCCCTGATTTCGTTTCTATTAGTGAGTGGGGAAATAAATTATCTTATTCAGATAGTAAGGAGCAAAATATATTTTTTGCTCGAAAGCCGTAAAATGACCGCTCCCGAAATGGAAAAGTGAGGGCATTATTAGATAGGCACAACCTTATATCACCTGAAGAAGTAATATTTTGTAATTTCTCAGGAAAATAAATTTTTTTATTATTTCCTTGTGAAAATCATATGGATTCTTTGGTGAAGCAGAGAGAAGTATTTTTCTCTAGAGCAAGATCCACCCCGGTAATACCGAAATCCATGTTATGGATTTGCCCTTCCCTTTTGGGGTCGTGATCTTGATGGGGATTTCTAAGAGCAAGATCCACTCCGTAATACACAATCGTGTATTTCTGAGTAGGGCTCTTGCTTGGGATTTCGATTCCCCATACCCTCGATGATCTGCCATTTTGTCAGATATTGGCGTCCACTGGAAAGTGAGACGCAGCACAAAAGGAGGATTCCGGCAGGAATGTCGGCTCTCTCATTTGTGGCGTTACTACGTAACAGAAAGAAGGAGGAAAATCCATGAGAAGAAATGAACTGGAACTATTCGTATTCTGCCGGACCCAAGAGTAGTCCGGACAAATTGTTCCAAAATGATACCGAAATACGACCAAACAGCGTTTTTTACCCTTAGGTGGGATAATCCCTGCCCAATGATATCTGAGGTCAAAAAAGCCCAATTAGATGAGCGAAAAATACGAAAAATGATACCGAAACGCGACCATATTTTGCTGTCCTGAATCCGGCACCGGCGGGACAGCAGAAAGGAGGAATGTCTGTGCCGAGAATGAGCAAGAAAAGAAAACAGGAATTGTCCTTTTTTCTCAATGAAAGAGGACGGGTCACACACAATGAGACCTGCCGGAAATGCATCAGGGACTGTAAGCAGAGTTTCCGGGCAGATGTGCTTTGCTGTCCGTGTTATGTGTCCAAGCGGAGCT
Organism: uncultured Eubacterium sp.; assembly: GCA_900543485.1. Lineage (GTDB taxonomy): Bacteria > Bacillota > Clostridia > Peptostreptococcales > Anaerovoracaceae > Lentihominibacter > Lentihominibacter excrementipullorum. The sequence goes on from UQRM01000043.1 coordinate 1,742, forward strand.
ATCGGCGGAAGATCAGACAGCAGCAGAAGAATGAACAAGATGAATAGGATGATGACAGAGTACATGACGGATCAGACCCGGATTCCGGCCTTTCTCCCTTATCCGCGATTCCTGTTGAAGATAGAGCTGACGAATACCGCCAGAGTCCTATATGCCATGCTGCTGGATCGGGCGAAGCTCTCCCGGAGGAATGGATGGAAGGATGAGAAAGGGCAGATTTATCTGATCTATCCTATATCCAACATGGCGAAGGATCTGGGAAAGAGTCAGACGACCATCAAGAAAGCTATGCGGGAACTGGAGGACGCTGGACTGGTGGAAAAGAAGCGGCAGGGATTCTGTATGCCGAATATCCTTTACGTCAAAATACCGCAGGAGGAGAAAACCTGCCTGTCCGGAGAGAAAGAAAAAGAGCCATCCGGAGAGACGGAAATCTGTCGTTCAGATGGGAAGAAAAGTGTCGTTCAGAGGGTAAGAAATATGCCCGCTAATCAAAGGAATGATAGTCAAAAGATACAGAGTCAGATAAATGGAGAGAGGAAGTCACGCTCTGTTTATGGAAAATATCAAAACGTATATTTATCGGAATCCGAGTACAGGGAGCTTCAACAGGAGATACCGGGAGTGGATCGTCTGATCGAGGAATTATCCGGTTATATGAAATCTACAGGAAAATCCTATGCTGATCATGCCGCTACTCTGCGAAGATGGGCGGAACGTTCCGCTCCTGCAGGAAGGATTCCGGATTATACATGCAGTGAGGAGGAAAGTCTGTGAAAGAAATTGTAGAAGAAACATTAAAGAAACTGACAACATCTGCAGAGAAAGCAGAGGAAGATTATATCGGGGAAGATGGTCTGCTTTACTGCGGGAAATGTCATATGCCGAAGGAAGCTTATTTTGATCAGGAGCTGGCGCAAAGGTTCGGGATGAAAACCCATCCGAAGGAATGTGACTGCCAGAGGAAAGTGCGGGAACAGGCGGAAGTGCTCCGGGAGCAGTCCCGGCATGAAGAAACTGTAAGGGACTTAAAGGAGCGATGTTTTTCAGAGAAAGCCATGCAGGAGTGGAACTTTAAAAGGAATCACGGGGAGGCAAAGAATACGGAGACCGCCCGGTTCTATGTAAAACATTGGGAGGAAATGAAGCGTGATAATATCGGTCTCCTCTTTTGGGGAGCGGTAGGGACAGGGAAAAGCTTTCTGGCCGGATGCATTGCCAATGCGCTGCTGGAACAGGAAATCCCGGTCCGCATGACGAATTTTGCGGAAGTCTTAAACAATCTGTCCTCTAATTTTTCGGAAAAGAACGAATACATAAAATCCCTGTGCAGATTCCCGCTTCTCATTCAGGATGATTTCGGGATGGAACGGGGCACGGAATATGGACTGGAACAGATCTATGCAGTGATCGACGGCAGATATCGGAGCGGAAAGCCGCTGATCGTGACGACCAATCTGACACTGAATGAGCTGAACAATCCTCGGGATACGGCTCATGCGCGAATTTATGACCGACTGAAAGAAATGTGTGTCCCGGTAAAATTTTCCGGGGAGAGCCGGAGGCGTGTGACCGCACAGGAAAAACTGAACCGGCTGAAAGAACAGATGAAGGGGAGGTGATGTGAATTGAGACAGACAAAAGAAAGAGAGAGTAATCTCCGTCTGGCGGTGGATATTGACGGCTTGGCCGCCCTGCTTTCCTGCGGCCAGATGACAGCCAGAAAGATCGGTGAAGACGCAGGGGCAAGAATCGTCATCGGACGCCGGGTGCTGTATTCGGTACAGAAGGTGGAAAAGTATCTGGAAGCCATTGCGGAATAAGGAGGAAATGTGTGCGTGAGAGTGGTTTTGTGATATACTTTGGATAGACAGGACAAGACCATTCTCAGAACAGACGGAGGTGGAAGCGAACGTACAGAAAGGAATGGTTTTGTGGCTAGAAAAGATAATAGAGGAAGAAATCTGAGGACCGGCGAATCCCAACGGAAAGACGGACTCTACATGTACCGGTACAAGGATGAACGGACCGGAAGGCGTCTGGCTGTCTATTCCCCGGATCTGGCGGAGCTTCGGAAAAAGGAAAAGGAGATCAACAAAGATATGGATGAGGGGATTCTGACCGATACCGAGTTCAGGAGTATGACCCTCAATGATTTGTTTCAGATCCATCTGGATACCACCAAGCTGGCGGAGAGTACAAAGAAGAATTACTGCCGGATGTGGGACAGTCTGGTAAAAGATGATCTGGGGCAGATGAAAGTGGTCCAAGTGAGACCATCCCACGTCCGCCTGTTTTATTCCAAGCTGAGCAAACAGAAGTATGCTCATAATACGATCAAATACATTCACAACATGATCCATCCTAGCTTTGAGATTGCCGTTGAGGATGATATTATCCGCAAGAATCCGGCGAAAAAGGCATTGGGAGATTATGGGGAACCGGAGAAGAAACGGACGGCGCTGACACTGGATCAGCAGAGAAAGCTTCTGGCTTTTGTCAGAGATCATGAGAACTTTGCGGTTCATTTGCCTATGCTGCAGATTATGATCGGTACCGGGCTCCGATGCGGAGAATTGATCGGGCTGACATGGAAAGACGTGGACATGAAAAAACGGACGGTTTCCGTGGATCACCAGCTGACCTATAAAAACTACGGGGACGGCTGTAATTTCCATAAGACTTTACCGAAGACTCAGGCCGGAGTCCGTGTGATCCCTATGAGCAAGATGGTGGGAAAAGCCTTTGAGACTCAGCGACGGCTGAATTTCCAGCTTGGAATCCCCCGGGATGTTGAGATTGACGGCCTTTCGGATTTCATTTTCATGAGCAGAAGCGGACGTCCCATGATGCCAAGCTCCGTCAATTTCATCCTGCGGGATATTGTAAAGACATACAATGAGCAGGAAAGGGAACGGGCGAAGCGGGAAAAAAGAAAGCCGGAGGAGATACCTCATATTTCCGCTCACATCTTGAGGCATACCGCATGTACCCGTATGGCCGAGACAGATCTGGATATCAAGGTGGTCCAGTATGTGATGGGACACGCTAATATCAGTGTGACGATGGATGTTTACAATCACGTTACGGATCGGGAAAGGATCGAGAGGGAGATTGCCAAACTGGATGAGGTTCAGGTTATGTGAAAGGTCCGCCATGGACCTCATGAACTACGTTCATTCGGTCACGGCTGTCGCCGTATAAGTCCCAAACCGAGCATGATTTTCCGTGAGCGAGCTCCTGAAAATCAACTCAATTTCGTCCCTGCATGGCTCGTAGCTTGCGTGAAAATGGTGTAGAAATGGTGTAAAAATGGTGTAGTAAGCCATTTTTCGGAAGAACTGAAAATTTGAAAACCCAAAGAAAGCTCGTAAAATCAAGCGTTTTTCAGGCTTTCTAAAAAAATCTTAAAAAAATTAGCACTCACCTCTTGACAGTGCTAATAAAAGTGCTATAATATAATCAGAACAAAGGAAAAGGGTTCTAAAGAGGTTAGAGATTTTAAGAGATTACAAATCGGAAGGAGCGATGACATATGATGATGCCTAGAATTTTTGGAGAAAGCTTGTTTGATGATTTTATGAATGACTTTGGATTTTCGTCATTCCCTAGTGTTGAAAAGAGGTTGTACGGCAAGCACGGACAGAATCTGATGAAGACGGATGTGAAGGATAAGGATGGCTGCTACGAGATCGATATCGACTTGGCGGGGTTCAAGAAGGACGATATCAAGATGGAGCTGGAAAACGGTTACCTGACGGTAAGCGCATCCAAGGGAATGGACAACGACAAGAAAGATGAGGACGGCAACTACATCAGGCGTGAACGTTATGCGGGCAGCATGAGCAGAAGCTTCTATGTAGGCGACCAGGTCACGGAAGATGATATCCATCCTAAGTATGAGAACGGAGTTCTTTCCTTCAGCGTTCCGAAGGAAGAGGCTAAGAAAATCGAAGACAAGAAACGTTACATCTCCATAGAGGGATAGTAATAGAGACGTGTATGTACCCCGTGGGATGCTCCTGCGGGGTATTGCCATATAGAGCAGAAAGAGAACAAGAGTAGCGAGGTGATGAGCGATGGCGATGAAAAGGGATTACTATGAAGTGCTCGGACTCAGGAAGGGCGCTTCACAGAGTGACATAAAAAAGGCTTACAGGAAGATGGCCAAGAAATATCACCCCGACACCAATGCGGGTGACGCCAAGGCGGAGGAGAAGTTCAAGGAGATTTCCGAGGCGTATTCCGTGCTGAATGATCCGGAGAAGAAGAAACTCTACGACCAGTTTGGACACGCGGCTTTCGACGGAAGCGCGGCGGGAGCAGGCGCGGGAACCGGTCAGGGAGGCTTCGGCGGGTTTGACGGCTTCAGCGGCTTTGGCGGGGGCAATGGAGGCAATTACAGGGAGTACCACTTTGAAGGCGGCAACATGGACGACATCCTGAAGGACATCTTCGGTGACGGATTTTCAGGAGGCTTCTCGGGAGGCCATTCGTCGGGCTACAGCGGATTTTCCGACGACTTTTCCGGAGGGTTCGGTTCTCGGGGTTTCAGACAGGACGGAGCGGATGCGACGGCTGATATTGACGTATCTTTCAACGAAGCGGCTTTCGGGTGTGATAAATATATAAATATCAAGGATCCATCTACGGGGAAGAACAGCTCCATCAAGGTCCATATACCGGCAGGAATAGATACGGGCCAGAGTGTAAGGCTCAAGGGCCGAGGGACTCCGGGAACAGGCGGTGGAAAGAACGGTGATCTGCTCCTGAAAGTCAGGGTGGCCGGAAGACCGGACATGAAGCGAAAGGGGATGGATGTGTACTCCACCATCAGGGTCCCTTTTTCGACGGCAGTTCTTGGAGGAAAGGCGCCTGTAGATACTCTTCATGGAAGGGTGATGTGCAGGATAGCTCCGGGTACCCAGTCGGGGACCAAGCTTCGAATAAAGGACAAGGGAATAGTTTCCATGAAGGATCCTTCGAAGCGCGGGAGCCATTACGCTACAGTGGAGATAGAGGTCCCGAAGAACATCAGTGAGGAGGCAAAGAAAAAGCTGAAAGAATTCGAGGATCTGTGTGGGAACGGCGGCCAGAATGGCCGGATGTCAGCGGCGTAACAGGTAAATCAGAGCTTGAAGGCAAACCGGAAACAGTCCGGGACGCTCCACAGGATCTGTCTGTTGCCGGACATGCGGCCATTGCCTGCCGCGGTTGATTTTTTCATGGAGCGAAGAGGACGTATGTGGTATAATGAATACTGTAGCCGGCGTATCGCGCAACAGAAAATACATGTATCTGTAAGGAGCTTAGGAATGATAAAAGTAGATATAATATCGGGATTCCTGGGAGCAGGGAAGACGACATTCATAAAAGAGCTCATTTCCAAGGTCTATGGAGATGAGAAGATAGTACTGATAGAAAACGAGTTTGGAGAGATAGGCATAGACAGTCGTTTCATGCAGGACGCAGGCATAGAGGTCACTGAGATGAATTCGGGATGCATCTGCTGCACTCTCGTCGGCGACTTTGCCAGAGCTTTGAAATTGGTCAGCGAGGAATATGGACCCGACAGGATCGTGATAGAACCGTCGGGAGTAGGAAAGCTGTCTGACGTAGCGAAGGCTGTCATCGGCGTGGAGGAGGATGCCGGAGTCGGGATAGAGCATCTGATAACGGTGGTGGACGGTAAGAAAGCGAAGATGTACATGAAAAATTTCGGCGAATTTTTCAACGACCAGATAGAACATGCCGGAACTATCGTCATCAGCAGGACTCAGGATATGACCGAGGAAAAGCTGGCGGAGTGTGTGAAACTGCTGAGGGAGAAAAACAGCCGGGCCGCTGTAATAACTACGCCGTGGCAGGAGCTTTCCGGGGAAATGATGGCATCGGCCTTAAGCAACGAACATGCCGTCGAGCGCGTGCTGGAAGAGCTGGAGCATGACGCGGAGCATAACTGTCATGAGGGACATGAGCACCATCACGAACACCATCATCATGACCATGGTCATGATCACGATGAGTGCGGCTGCCATGATCATGACCACGACGGTCACCATCACGCCGACGAGGTTTTCTCCAGCTGGGGCCGTGAGACTGTGAGAAAGTTTGGCCGAGGGGAGCTGGAGGATATACTGCGGCTCATGGGAACGACAGAGGATTTTGGCCTCATTTTGCGTGCCAAGGGCATCGTCCAGTGCGATGACGGAAGCTGGGTGGAATTCGATATGGTGCCTGAGGAGCTGGAAATAAGAGAATGCCGTCCTGATTACATCGGACGTATATGCGTCATTGGTACTGAGATCGATGAAAATGCTCTGAAAGAGACGTTGAAGCTGGATTAATATCCCGACAGGGTCCATGTATCCGCATACAGAACGTTGGAATGACGGAAGAAGGTCAGAAAATGGAAACACCGGTTTATGTATTTACAGGGCTGCTGGAGAGCGGCAAGACGACATTGATATATGAAGTGGCGGGAGAAGAGGATTTTCTCGAACCGGGGACCACGGTGCTGGTCCAGTGCGAGGAAGGCGAGGTCCCTCTAAGCGAGGAATTCCTCAGAAAATCTTCTATCGTGCTGCTGACGGCGGAGGAGCCGGAAGACCTCAACGAGATGCTCTGGAAGCGTATCGAGCGGGATTATCAGCCGACCCAGGTGCTGGTGGAATACAACGGCATGTGGGAGACCGAGAAGCTTTTCGACTGCGGGATGCCGGAGGACTGGTACATAGGCGGTATTTACACCACTATCAATGCGGAGACGGCCGACATGTATATGACCAATATGAGGAAGATGTTCATGGAGCCGTTGAAAGCGTCGAATCTGGTCATAATCAACAGATGCGACGAGGATATAGATAAAATAAAGTTCAGGAGGACCATCAAAGGGCTCAATCCTCAGTGCCAGCTGGCTTTCGAGAGCCGTGACGGAGAAATGATGGAAAACGCCGTCGACGAGATGCCTTTCGATTACAGGGGCGATGTGGTGGAGATAGACGATATGGATTACGGTCTGTGGTACGTGGACGCTATCGAGCACCCCAGCCGTTACATGGGAAAGGAAATCCGGTTTACGGCAAAGTTTTGTGCAAGTCAGGAGCCGGGAAAAGATTACTTCATACCGGGAAGGCATGTCATGACATGCTGTGAGGACGACATACAGTTCCTGGGATTCATATGCTATTTTCAGAAAGGGCAGACGGAAGGCTTCCAGCATGAGGACTGGGTGAAGGTAAAGGTCGACTTCGATTTCGGCGAGCATGAGATGTACGGATACGACGAGGGACCTATACTGAGTCTGGTGTCCATAGAGCCTGGGGAAAAGCCGCAGCAGGAGCTGGTGACCTTTACATGATGGAGCTGTTCTCCACGCTTGCAGAGCAGCCGCGATTACAAGGAGGGGATATCATGAAGAACATTTTTAAAGACTGGAATTTCAAGAAACATGCCAAGATAGTGACGGGGATATACCTGGCCTGTTACGCCGTAGACATGACGCTGGGCTACGTTCTCGTAAAGAAATGCCTCAAAGGCAAGGAGCAGGAGGACGAATGAGATACAGATTCTGTTCCAGCTGCACGGAGGAGATGGAGCGAGGAAGGATCGGCGAAGGATCGGTATCATCCGGCGAGGTCGGTGCCGCTATGCAGGGATACAATTGCGTGATGATATACAGCACGGATGAAGAGAAGATACTTTTCTGCCGGCGGCTCAGCGACCCCTACAAAGGAAAATTCAATCTCGTAGGAGGGAAGATAGAAGAAGGGGAAGACCACTTCGATGCGGCTTACCGGGAACTTTTTGAGGAGACCGGTATAAGACGCGGCGATGTGGAGCTTTTTCATATGATGGATTTCACCTACTATAACCAGAACTGCTACGTTGAGATATACACGGGCGTCCTCAAAGGCGACGTGGAGCTGGTGAGCGAAAAGCATCCCCTCTGCTGGCTGGATGCGGGCGAGGATTTCTTTGATCTGGAAAGGTTTGCCGGCGAGGGCAACATCGGTCACATGGTGCAGCAGGTGAAGGATTACGGAAGAGGAAAGAGAGGAAAGTGAACATGGGAAGAAAGAAGACGGGAGCCATACCGACGGTGCCTCCCAGGGAAAAGGAAAAGATGGTGATAGACATGAACAGGGTAGCGCGGGCGAAGGCGTACCACAATCCGGGGTTCAGGACAGGCAGGCACATGAGCCAGAAGGACAGACCCAGGAAGAAGGATTGGAAGAGAGAATACGAGAGAAAATCGGGCCAATGGGGCGACAGGAATCCGGGTCCGATTTTTTTTATTGGGAGAATCCGGCCGGCGGCCGATCGTTCGGAGGGCAGCTCATGGAAATTATCGCGGGACTGCTTCCGGCAGGGGGTTCGCGATAGTATCGGCTGTTTTGAGGCTGTTTTGTGAAGGAAATATCGCGACTTGCGTTTCAAGGAACAGTCGCGATAGAAATCATACCGATATTGATGAAATACTATCGTGGATAAGGTTTTAAAGAGCGTCTGCGATATTCCCGGCTTCGGGAGAGGCAAAAAACCCCCGTTTTTATCGCAGAAGCAGGGATTTCTACGGTTCGCGACATTCATTAATAATTTCGTATTTTCTTAATTTTATGTCAAAATTAATGTAAATCCGATCTTTTTATCAGAAAAATGGCAATATACTGTGTAATAAAACGAGCTTATACTAAAGTTAAATCAAATTGCAATTTGAAAATCGCAGAAGAAAAAACCATATGGCACAAAATGAACAGCAAAGGAGGTTCGTTTGAAATGCAAGGGATAACCATCAGACCTAATCTGAGCAGAGGGGCGCAGATATTGAGTCTTATAATGATAATTATAGTCGGTGTAATAAGCAATTATATATACGTTTTATCTGTATATGTTGGTCCTCTTAATGAAGCCCACGGATGGTCCATGAACATGATCGTTGCGACGTATTCGATGTCTATGTTCTGTGAATTTCCGGCATTCCTATTCGGTGGAATATTCATAAATAAGTTTGGGATGAAAAAAGTATTGACCGTATGCGGAGTGATGTACGGGCTGGCTATTCTTCTAAGTGGTCTGGCAACAAATGTTATAGTCTTTATAATCACCCAGGGGATAATGGGAGCCCTTGCCATGTACGGGGTATTTATCGCCACATTGTCTATAATAAATGTCCTCTATCCTGAGCGCAAGGGTTTGGTAATGGGGATACTTTACGGGAGCCAGGCAGCCGGAGGAGCGCTTATGGCGCCACTTGCCAATTTCTTTATAGAAACATTCAATGTCAGCATGGCTCTCATATGGCAAGGGGTCATATTCACTATCATCATGTTCATATGCTGCATGCTGGTATCTGACCCGACCAAGGGAGACAGGAATCTTCAGGCAAGGATACAGGAAGAGGTGGAAGATGCCGAAGCTGAGGCAGCTGTAGCAGGAAAGACAAATGAACAACTTCCGACCATGGGATGGAAAAAAGCCCTTACGCACCCCGCTTTATGGCTGGTATTCTTATCTATAATAGCTATACAGATGATAGGGAATGTATTGATAACGAATATCCCATATCTTGCGGAGGGTAATTACGGGGTAAGCGCTGCAGAATCCGCCTGGGTAGTATCTGCCTTCAGCATTGGAGCAGGAATAGGCGGTATAGTAGTGGGCTTCGTATCCGATAAAATAGGGCCTTACAGGACAACGTTCCTGCTTGGAATATTTGATGGGATAGTGTTGGCAATACTGGCAGCTTTCGGTGCGGAAAGTTTCATGCTGTTCGCGATAATCTGCATAGTGCAGGGAGCGACATATAACGGTATCACGACATTGAATCCGATAATGGTAACAGATTCGTATTTGGCGAAGGATATAGGTACGGTGATGGCATTTACAGGCCTGGCTATAATCATCGTTGGTGTGATAGGACCTCAGATGGGATTGTCGCTTCCGTTCATACCGATGCTGGTAGTATGTGCAGGATTGAGTATAGTAGGCGGGATCCTGGCAAAAGTCGCGGCAGCAACACTTAATAAATATTACAGATCGATAGACAGTAAATGTGTTGTAAAATAAACAAAGGGCGGTTTTCATACCCCGGTATGGAGCCGCCTAGCAGATTCACAGGAGGAAGAAATGACAATGGAGAAGAGAGATGTTAGGATAGAAAAGACACTGGAAAGGATCTGCAAAGCTCTGGATACAGAAAAAATCAAAAGCTTCATTTCGGATTTTACTGAAAACTATTCACAGATAGGCGACAGTGACGTGTACGGAGGGAAGCATTGTGGCAGCGACGCTGAAACAGAAGGAGCGCGATATATCTTCAATACATTGAAGGATATCGGAATAGAGGCGGAAATGCTTCCTTTCAGGACCACGAGATTTCAATTTAACGACTCGTCGATAACGTACGCAGGGCTCACAACTCCCATAAAGCCTTATGTCTGTCTCTCAGTCGGAACAAGTGAAGAGGGGGTATTGGGAGAAGTTGTCGATGTCGGTAAAGGGTACAGGAGTTTCTATGAAGACAATGATATTACCGGGAAAATCGCCCTTATAGAGACAAAAGAGGATTTTGAAGACGGAACGGTAGCCGGCATGTTTCAGATGTTTGAAGCGGAGAAGCATGGAGCCGCAGCGATCATACTTTTTACCAGAGAATACATATATGATGAGGAAACGATAAGGGCAACTTACAGTTCATTTAAATGTGGCATACCGGTTGTCACTGTATCCTGCAAGGACGCAATGGCTATAAAGGAATATTCGGAGAAGGATTCTTCAAACAAGGTTACGCTGACTGTAGATGCAGAGTATTTACCGGAAGGAGGTACATCCTACGATGTTATAGGAGAAATCAGAGGTCGGACAGAGGAGAGGATAGTTTACTCGGCCCATTTAGATCACTTCTTCAGAGGCATTCAGGATAACGTTTCCTCTGTAGCGGCGATCCTCGGTATCGCAAAATGGCTGAAAGAATCCGAGTATGAACCGGAAAAGACAATAACATTTCTTTTTTCCGGGAGCCATGAAAACGGCCGTCTCGACAGTGCCGCTCCTGACCTTCTCGGAGCCTGGGAACTGCTTGACGGGCTGAAGCCGCAATGGGAAGGGAAAATAATCGCCGATATAAACCTTGAATACGCGGGAATGAGTCTCAGGAAGCTCAGAGCCTTTGCCACATATGAGGTGAAGGACATGTATGTGGATTTTCTGAGTTATATGCCAGATAAGATGCCGGGGTTCGATGAAATCACAGATGAACTTTCCATGGATGATTATTATCTGTTTACCTGGGCTGACAGCTGTCCTTTCATCATGAAGGGAATACCTGTCTTTATGAATGATGCTATTCATGAGCAAATATATGAAGACACATCACCTTATCTGGGCAGAGACCATAGTAATAGAGACGATTTAAGCATTTATTCACCGGAAGCGCATCTTGGAAGCGTGATATGGTATGGTGCGCTGGGCATATATCTCGATAATAAACCACTGATGGAAATCAGTTACAAGGACAGGATAGAAAGACTGAGACTTACGGACGAGGAAAAGTCATTTTTCAGAGAGGAAGGACTCGATTATACGGAATTTGTATTTCAGCTTGAAAATTTCGCCGAAATAGAGAAAATCGTGTCGCAAAAAATCGTAGAATATAACAGGAAAAGCGAGATAGAGATCGACAGGACGGTTCGCATCAGCAAGCTTTTATCGAAAATGCAAAAAATACTGGCAGAAGGCACCGATGGCTTATCGACGACGGTTCCATCTTCTATCAGCATCCCGCATAAGGTCTACATAGAAAAAGGCATGCTGTTCAAACAGGCGGCTTCAATATGCGAAAAAGAAGGGTATGATGCAGCCTATAAAAAGGTCCTCAGAAAGATAGATATGGCGGGGATAGAGGACAGGTACAGTCCGGAGCTTTCCGAGAGAATAAAGGAATGTATTCTTGGAAAGAACGCCACGTGGAATGAAAATAAATGCAAGAATTTTTTCACCGCATCGGACATGAGTGAAAAGAAGTGGAAGAAGTCATATGACATCAACATTCAGACGATAAAATCAGCGCTTTCAGAAGAGACAAACTGTTTCGAGAAGGCTGCTGATGTTTTGAAAGAAACGCTGTTCGAATTAACGGATTCTGCAGGGCTTCCCGAAATGATGGAGTGGATAGAATGGTTTACACAGTTTCCTTCCAGAAAAACAGGAAGCAAAGAGGCCAGAATATCGGCAGAATACATAAAAAAGACCTTTGAAGACATGGGCCTTACGGAGACTGCTGTTGAAACGGCTCCATCCGTAAGCTGGATATGTGATGATTATCACCTGAGGGCATGCGGGCGTGACATCGAGTGCTTTCCCGCTAACGGCACTAACAGAAGAGGATATACAGGCAGATTTATCTGCGATGAACAGGATAAAGAAATCGTCTATCTCGCAGATGGAAATAAAGGTGATTTTGCGAAAATCGACGTTTGTGGAAAAATAGTGCTGTGTGACATATGGTTTCAAACTTCTCATCCCAAAGATCTGCTCAACTGGTGCGAGGGAGCGGAAATGTACGATCCGGAGGGTAAAACCGACAAACCACTTAGAAAATATGATATATATACTCAGAACAACTGGCCGTACAATTATCAGTATGCTATGGAAGCGGGAGCAGCAGGCTTTATAGGGATACTTCATGATTTTATGGACTGCCATTATTATCACGAGGATTACAGCGATATAGTCTCAATAGATGGGTATATGGAGCTCCCTGCAGTATGGATATCGAAGGCAGATGGCGAGAGCCTGAAAAAATGTCTTCTTTCAGACAGGATAAAGGGAGACCTTTATATCGATACTGAATACAGAGAGGTGGAAGCCAGATGCGTTAAGGGAGTCATAGAGGGGAGATCAGATGATATCATTATGATCCATTCCCATCACGATGCGGTGAACAGGGGAGCGGTACAGGATGCCAGCGGCATGTCGGTCGTATTGGCGTTAGCCGATTATTTCTCAAGATTGCCGAAAGGGATATTTAAGAAGACACTGATGTTTGCCGGTATGGATTCACATTATACTGACTATGAGGGCCATGTCAATTTTATAAAAAACAGAAAAAAAGCGGGCGAGAACCTTATAATGGATTTTGCGATAGAGCATGTGGCCGCCGTCGGTTGCAATCTGGTGCATTTTGTTCTCGGCTCTCTTTACATCGTCCAGAATAGTAGACACGTGTTCTAA
>UQRM01000044.1 GCA_900543485.1 uncultured Eubacterium sp.
GGCCGGGTGCTACAGGATGCTGAGCCAGCGCCTCGGAGTGCAGTTTGTCGATGCCGGCCAGTGGGAGATCCCACTGGCCTATGACGGCGTACATTTTACCGAAGAAGGTCACAGAGCTTTTGCGGAAGGTCTTTACCAATACCTGAGAAAATCATATGAGCTGCGCTAGAGATATAGCTGATACTCTTTTCTGTCGGAAGTTGCTTTGCTGAGCATCGTGCTGAGAGCTGCCAGCATCTCCCGGTCTACGTCGCGGGCGGAAACGGGACAGACGGCAATGCATCGCATGCAGGAAATACAGGTCTGGTCTTTCACATTGACAGGGTCGTTTTTATCGATGGCCTGAACCGGACATTTCTCCGCGCACAGGCCGCATTTCGTACATTTGCTGTCCGGCACAGGCACCAGCTTCATCAGCTTCAGTTCTTTGTAAGGCCGGCTTCCGGGCAGCGACGGTTCAGACGAAGAACCGGCAGACAGCTTTTCGAGTATCTTTCTGGAAAAGTCTCTTAATTGCAGCTGGTCGGCGGTATCCGGTCGTCCTGCTGCGAATTGCCGGGCGATGGAATGCTCGGCTACAGCGGCGACAGCAGCGATTGCGTGAAATCCCGCATCGGCTGCCACGTCCCGCAGTTCGACCAGTGTGTCTTCATAGGCACGGTTGCCATAGACGCAGAGGAGGATCGCTTTCGCTCCGTTTCCATCGATGGCGGAGAGACGTCGGACAGCAGTCACAGGCACACGGCCGCCGTAGGATGGGACTGCAATGACAGCGATATCATCAGCTGTAAGGCGGACTGCGGAAAAATCGGCGCGGCTGTCTGTCAGGTCTACGATATGACTCTCTGATGCCAGCCCCTTTGTCAGCGTATCGGTGACTTTTTTCGTTCCACCGGTCGGGCTGAAACAGATCTTATAACATTTCATCTATAATACACCTCCTGTTCCTCGGAGATGAAAGTATATCACCCGGGAAGTGTGAAGTCAAGGAATGGAGGGAAGTTGCTGCACTTGACAAGTTAGGCATTGCTAACTATAATGATCTTATCGAGGCTCCGGTTTTTTAGTGGCGAATGTGAGAAGAAAAGCTGATCCCCAACAGCGGATGCGAAAGTGGGATTGGTGTTCCGGGAGGAAAACTATTGTCGGATGAAGGAGAAAGAAGGTGGGATCATGTCCGTCGAAAGAATACAAACACAGGAAAGGAAACAAATTCAGAAAGCGATACGTCTGGGAAACCACGGGGAAGATTACGGAAGCTGGATGTCAAATCCGGTGTTTTATATGGCGGGCGGGGCGGCGGTTTTTGCGGCATTGCTGGCGGTGCTGTCGTTCGCCGTGCTTTCCATCACTGCTATCGGTATCCTGTTTGTGGTCATCATAGTGGGACTGCTGGCCATTATTGGCTGGCTCGCGTGGATCCGACGGCAGTATGATTTTAATGGAGGCAGGATCATGGAGCGGGTGCATCAGACCATCCTGTCTCATATGGAGTATGACGGTAAAGGGATATTGCTGGATGTGGGCTGCGGTTCAGGGGCGTTATCAATCCGCGCAGCGCTGACGTGGCCGGAAACGACGGTCGTCGGTATCGACTACTGGGCCGCTGTCTATAACTACAGCCAGCCTCTCTGTGAGAGAAACGCCGCCAGCGAAGGCGTGGGAGATCGTTGTACTTTTCGGTATGGCGATGCCAATAAGCTGGATTTTCCGGATGGATATTTTGACGCTGTTGTGAGCAATTATGTTTATCACAATATCACCGGAGCTGACAGACAGGATTTGCTGATGGAAACGCTGAGGGTGCTGAAAAAGGGCGGTACCTTCGCCCTCAACGATGAAATGAAGCCGCGGATGTATGGGGATATGGAGGCCTTCGCACAGAAGCTGCGGGACATGGGGTATGAGGATGTGCATCTGATAGATACAGCTGAAGAAGCCTTTGGCTCCCACCGACGGGCGGCGATGATGCTGCTGGGTGAATCGCGGATGTTGGTGGGAAGGAAATAGCATAGCCGCGGCATGGGGCCGGATAAAAAACATGTATTCCGTCCGGGCTTTCTGCTATAATCAAAGGGATCGAAATATCTCTTGCGGAGGATGTGCTGTGTT
Organism: uncultured Eubacterium sp.; assembly: GCA_900543485.1. Taxonomy (GTDB): domain Bacteria; phylum Bacillota; class Clostridia; order Peptostreptococcales; family Anaerovoracaceae; genus Lentihominibacter; species Lentihominibacter excrementipullorum. The sequence continues at coordinate 2,113 of UQRM01000044.1, forward strand.
TACGATTCTTGTTTTGGAAGACGATGTGGAATTGAATGAAACGATGACCTACGGGTTGGAAAAAGAGGGGTATCGCGTCATTTCAGTGCATTCCCGGGAAGAAGCGGAGAAGGCGGCGGAAAACAGCCCGCTGGCTCTGGCGATACTCGACGTCAATCTGCCTGATGGAGACGGATTTCAGTTCTGTGGATGGCTGAAGGCAAAAAACAAGTCCCGGTCCTGTTCGTCTCGGTAAGGGATCTGGAAGAAGACGTTTTGCATGGGTATGAGCTTGGCGCTGACGATTACGTGACCAAGCCTTTTTCATGATAGTGTAAAATAATTGTGGAGTTTTCAGAGAAATAAAAGAAGAGACCGACTCCAAAGTGATAAAATATGTTTGACCAAAAATAAAATCATCACGAAAGGAAAAGGTCTCTATAAAAACAATTATACAACACATTGCAAAAAAACTCATTCACAAAATATTGGAGAGAGCATATTCCGGAGGCATAACGGATATCGATGCCCTGTCCAGTGATGTCCTCGGGGATTGCAAGGAAGCAGCGAGAGGAATCGTGGAGGCTATCACCGCCAGGCTCAATAAGCAGATACGAGATGACAAAGAGCGAAGAAAGGCGGAAGGGCGTGCAGTTTGTCTCTGTATTTTTCTCATGCCATATGTTATGATGAAATTAATGAGATTCATACGCTCTGTCTTTCAGAAGGAGTTAAAGAAGGTGAATGTATAGATGTCTTTTTTTGAAACGATCAACGAGAAATTTTTCAATCCTTTCTGTTGCAAGAACAGAGCCCTGTATTTTGAGTGTATCAGCCAGTTGATAGAAAAGTCGAAGGAAATATCCGTTCTTTATGAAACAGATGCCAGAAATACGTTGATACTATATCTTCAAAATTGCGCATGCTCCATAGAAACGGAAAACATCGGAGAGGAGATCGCCGGCGGAAAGACTCCCCAGGAAAACGCGTCTACGATCCTGCGCTATTTTCGTGCATGCGGCTGGATCACTCCTCAGGAAATCGGACGCAGCGGTGACAACATTGCATCCGTATCGGCGCATTGCCGCAAGCTGATTGACGCTATTCATAAGATCTTTGACAGGGATGTGAACGGTGCTATTACGAATCATATCTTTTCCATGTATGAAATATTGAAATTTTCTTTAAGCAAGGACAACGCCCGGTCGATACGCCCCTATCAGAATATCCTTATTCCACTGGTGGAAAACGAGTGCGATTTAAAAAATGAACTTTTGATTTTGAAAGACAGCATCCGAGAGATCATGCGGGCAGTCATGAAGATGGCAGACGCTAACAGTTTCGGACAGTTTCTGATGAAGGATGAACTTCTGAACCGTTTTTTCAACGATTACTTCTTCATTAAAAAAAGCGGACTGATACCGTCATACATCTCGGAAATCGACAGGATGATGAGAAAGCTGCGCCGTTCGGAACTTTACGACCGTATGCTACAGGAATACACAAAAATAGAGAACACGGACGAAATACATGCAAAGGAGAAGATAGACAGGCTGTTCAACGAGCTGGACAGCTTCATCAATCTGGAATATCAGCAGGAAATGTCATATATCGACAGAAAAATCAACAACTACTATAATCTGTATTCCACCAGAATGATGATGGTACTCAGCGAAAATACCAATCTGGAGCACGAACTGAACCGGATACTGCTGTTTTTGAAAAATCTCAACGAGGATAATCGGGAAGAAGCGCTCTCAAAGCTTTCGGAAGCGCACCGGCTTATGAGTATAAGATATATCGGAAGGAAGTCTTTTGAACGGCGTAAAAAGAAAAACCCCAATGAAAATAATGCGGGTCTTGTTTCAGAAGAGCTGTCGGCAGAAGAAAAACAGCGCCTGACGGATGAGCTTCTGTCGGAGACACCCGATCGGTACAGTATGGATAATGTGGAAAAGCATTTTGACGAGATCATGAAAGGCAGAGACCGGATTTCCGTAGAGGAGTGCGGGGTACATACCCGTGACGACGCGACGATGATTGCAGCCAGTATGATATATTCGGGTACGGCAGGATTTCCTTACGAAGTAGAATTCCGAGATGGCATGGTGGAGACTGAGGCTGCGAGAATAAGCGATGTCAATATCAAGAGGAAGAAATTATGAGCGATATAAATTTACAGATAACGATAAAAGAGGAAAGCAATCATCTTTTTAAACGATGCATACGTAAGCTGTTGGAGTCTACATTTATTTTGCGGGACAAAGACTATAAGCTGTATCAGTTTGTCTCCAGAGAATCCAATCGGCACGATATTTCCGAGTATCTGCGGATGATAGGATTCGATGTGATCGTAGAGGAAAAAACGGGAGTGTGCATGCTGGTCGCCAGCGAAGAGGACGTGGACACGGTAGGCTTGAAGAGAGCCAATGTAGTGACGTTTTCTACGCTGCAATATCATCTGCTGCTGGTGCTCTGGGAAGTTTACCTTGAGAATATCGGATACAGCGAAGGAAATTTTGTAACGAAGGGAGATCTTATAGATAAAATCAGATCCTATGATGTCCAGCTGACGCGTACGGAACTTAACGCAGCGTTCCGTCTGTTTAAAAAATACAGTCTGATCAATTTCAGCGATGATGAAGGAGGCGAGGACATGAAGATACAGCTTTATCCCTCGCTGCAATTCGGCTGGGATCTTCCGCAGTTTCAGACTGTGGCGCGAGAATACCTGAAAGATGAAACGGAAGATATCGCTGAACCGGAAGAAGATGAGATTATTCCGGAGGAATTTGAGGAGGAAGAAGAATGATCCTGCTAAGAAAAGTGAGGCTGATCAACTGGTACGGGTTTTCCAATGTGACGGCTCCCATCGGTTTCTTTACGCTGATCGCCGGAAAAAACGGAAACGGGAAATCCGTCATGCTTGATGCGATCAAGTATGCGGCGTATGGGGATACGGTATTCAACAAGTCGTCGGAAAGCAAAGGAAGTCGTACGTTGTCATCCTATACGAGAGGTCTTCTTGATGCCACGGCTGGGACATATATGCGTGCGGCTGACCGGGTGCCTAATGTATACAGCCACATCGTACTGGAATACTTTGACGATGCGGAGAACAAATCTTTCCTGCTCGGCACGGTGATCGAAACCAGTGCGGCCAACAATTGTCAGACATATCGATATGTGATGGACCGTACGGTCATGGAGCAGGTAGAGCATACATATGAAGAAAATGGCGTTATCATGCCGTGCAGCGCTTCCTTCCTTCAGAAAAAATACAGGCTGAAGCTGCTGAACAGAGAGCAGGGTCTTCCTAAATTCCTGCAGATGACAGGGTTGAAACTGAATCTGAGACAGCTTCCCACATACCTGCGCAAACTCCGGGGAATCATGTCCTATGACCCTAACGCTCGGATAGACCGGTTTATCAGGGAGAGCGTCCTGGAGGAACGAAATGTGGATTTCGGAAAGCTGATAGAAGCAAAGGAGAATATTGAGAAGCTGAACGAGAGCTTTGAATTTATTCAGCAGGAGATAGGAGAGCTGGATGAGATCATCGGAGAATACGATTCGTGTGAGCGTGAGAATAACCGATTGCTGGCCGATAATATACGTATCGTTTACAAAGAAAAGAAAGAACTGAAACGTGAGATCGAACGCCAGACCGGTGAACGAGAAACGGCCCGGAGAAGAAAGGAAGACCTGGAGAAAGAACTGGATATTCTCGAACGCAGGCAGAAAGAAATCGATGGTCAGCTGGTGCAGGTGAGAGTCGGTTTGGAGCAGCTGGACAGCACCAGGATGATCGCAGAAGAAAGTCGGAGAGCAGAGGAGTTGCAGGCGGAACAGAAGACGTTGATGGAATCGTGCAAAAAACTGGAACATTTTCAGACGGTGGTCGAGGAGCTGATGGATGAGTTTTCTGAGGAAGAAAAGCTTCCGGAAGATCATAAAGTACTGATGTCTCTGTGCAGTCATGGTTATACGGCTGCGGAAAAGGCGGCGGCAGTGACCGGGCTCAAACGGAAAACAGATGGATATTATGACGGTTTGATCATGAAAATCGCAGAGATCAAGAGAACGCTGGATCAATTGGAACGAAGTCTGGACGTGCAGCACCGTATCATAGAAGATTGCAAGAAACATCGCAATACATTTGCTCGTATCCCCGAGTATGTGGGACTCCGCAACGAGATCAACCGGGAATTTGAAAAGAGAGGTATAAAGGCAAAAGCGCGTTTTGCCTGCGAATACGTGATCGGCCTGAAAGATGAAAAATGGCGAGACGCTATCGAAGCGTTCCTGGGGCCGCGCAGGTACACGATATTGGTAGAGCCCCGGTATTATGATATTGCGGACGATGTGCTGAATCGTTCGAAGCATCGATACGCTCATCTGTTCAACACAAAGCTGTTGATGAAGAAAAAGATACGTGTGGAAAAAGATTCGGCAGTTTTAAAGCTGGAAATCAAAAATCCGATAGCACAGCAGTATTTCGACTATCAGCTGGGAAGGATTCACGCTGTAGAGTTGAGTGCTGTAAAAGAGTATGAAAATGCCATCTCAGCGGAAGGCCGTGTGTCTATAGCCATGGACAGCTATTTCCTGCGCTTTGACAGGATACATTCTTATTATTTGGGGCAGAAGACCTTTGAACTCAATCGGATACGGGCTGAAAAGGAAATTGCAAGACTGAATGAGGATAAAAAAGTCGGATTGGCGGAAAAAGGGGAGTTGGAAGACCGCAAGAGCCGTATAAGGCAGTACCAGGAAATGTTCCGGGAGTACGACTATGACGCTCACCGGAAGTACCAGATGGTTTCGGAAGATGTCAGGGCATCAAAAGCTCAGCTTATGCGCCTGAAAAAAGCCCAGGAGGACAATCAGAAATATCTGGAATTGAATGAACTGGACGGACGACTTTCAGACGAGCAGGAAGCAATTCGGGCTGAATATAATGCAAAGCTTCGGGAAAAGAGCGGGCAGGATGCCGTAATACAGAGGAGTCAGGATAAGATCGAGGAGAAGACTGCGGCTCTGGAAGAGCAGGAGGAGAGATTCGGACAGTATAAAATTCAACATTACGCAATCGTGAGACAGACGGTAGAGGCGTATGAAAAGTATCTGGAGAATGGAAGGAAGGGACCGGGCGGTCTCCTGGCGGAAGAGACCAGAAGACGTATAACAAGAAGTATAGAACAGCATAAAGGAATGCTGATGCAGAAGCAGGCGGATTATAACGCAAAACATGCCGGACACATGCTGCCGAGAGGGATAGAAGGGCGAGAACTATATGCAGGCCGAAGGGAGCGCATCTGGATGGACAATCTGCAGGAGATCCGTCAGAAGCTGGAGGAACAGACTCGCAGATATGAGGATATATTTAAAAATGAATTTGTACTGACCATACTCAAATCCTGCGAACGTGCCAGAGAAGATTTGAGACAGATCAATGGAGAATTGGATAAATTGGATTTTGCGGCAAAGTATCAGTTTGATGTCAATTATGTGAAGGACGGATCGGAATATGCAAAGGTGATAGAATATGCCCGCTATCTGGATGAGCGGGAGCAGTTGGGAGGTAGCGGTGAAGGTCAGATGATCTTTGATACCATGGCTGTTGTATCAAACGAGGAAGGTGAGAAGCTGGAAGCAGAGATGAAGAGGATAATCAACCGTATCATCGAAAAGAACAGTGAGGAGGCGATCGCCCGCTTTGCCGATTATCGGAACTATATGAATTACGAGATATTGATGAGCAATCAGGTACTGACTCGGGCAAAGCTGTCTCGTCAGACCGGATACAACTCCGGTGCGGAAGTACAGATTCCGTATCTGTTGATTCTGTCTTCGGCTCTTTTGATGATCTACAATCAGCGCGTCAATTCTACCCGGCTGGTATTTATCGATGAACCATTTGCCAAGATGGATCCGGGGAATGTGAAATTGATGCTCAAATTCATGCGGGAACAGAGACTTCAGGTGATCTTCTGCTCTCCGGACAAGACAGAATCCATCGGGAACGAGTGCGAAGTGATTCTGCCTGTACTGCGCGTGCATGCAGACAGCATGCAGCTTGGGATCGTACAATTTCACGAAGAGAACGTGAGCAGCTTGTAAATAGGCAAATGAGGCGGATATGGTGAATTACGAGGAAAAGATGCTGACGGTTCTGGCGGAAAAATACAGGAAGAGCAAAAAAGACAGCGGAACCAATGTGATCGTGAGGCGGACAAAACTGACTCCGTCTAAGCTTTATAAGGACTACAACCGTAACGACGGAGATATATTACAGATCGAAGCTGTAAATCAGGTGATCTTACGGTGCAGTGAAAAAGGTTTCGTGACCTACGAAACGGAAGGATTCAGCAACGAGATTGAGAACATCTATCTGGTGGATGAAAAGATAGAGGAAATCGAAAGCTATCTGGCGAAAAAGTACGGATATGAGCCGAAATCTGTAAAGCGCAAGCATGTGGAAAATTTGCTCTCTTTATATGGCGGACGCACTCCCGCGGCGGAACGGGAGTGCGGTAAGCTGCGCCGAGCTCTGGAAAAGAACAAAATTCCGTCCAAATATCATCAGACGGAAGATTTATTGAAAGCCCTTGTATTTATTGAGAATAATGAAAAAGAACTTTATTTGAGAGAAGCTTCTTTGTTGATATACGGTGACTCCAAATATCTGGAGGAGCATACGCTGACCGCTGTGTGTAATGCGCTTCGGGATCATCTCGACCGGCCCTGCGGCGAAACGGAATTGGAAGATGAGATACTCAGCGAATATCACATTGCCAGAGAAAAGCAGAAACTTTGCCTGAAGGGCGACATTATACTGCATATCCATGGGAAAGAACTGGACTTAGGGCGTCTATCAAACGGCATTGAATTTTTTGCGGATGAGATAGATAAAATCGGGCAAATACAGGTTCGAACGCCTTTTTTTACGACGGTAGAAAACTACACATCTTGGTTAAGATGCTGTGGGCAGGAAGAAAGCTTCTTTTATTTGGGAGGCTATGCCACCCGTTCTCAACGGGATTTTCTGAAGAAAATATATTATGATAATCCGTCTCTCACATATCGCCATTTCGGGGATATCGATGCCGGAGGCCTTTACATTCACGAACATCTGTGCCGCGCGACCGGCATCTCGTTTCAGATGCATCTGATGTCGCGTGCGGAATTGGAGGATATGCGTTTTCAGTCCTGTCTGCGTCCTTTGTCAGATAATGACCGTTTGCACCTCGAATCCTTGGAAAAACAGGAAGTATATCGAGACCTAACAGAATATATGCTGGAGCGCGGTGTGAAGCTGGAACAGGAAATCGTAAGCTACTACGAGTATTAAGCTTTTATAAGATGCGATGCACACTTGAATATTATATTTTTTGTTTCAGCGCCACCCCGATCAACCTGTCCGTCTGATCAGCCATAAACAGTGGAATGTTCAGCACATCGTCATCCAGCTTCAGATTATCCAGCGAAAACCGCACGCGGAGCTTGACCTGATCCGGGAACAGTTCTTTGAATTTTTTGAGGCTCTTGCAGGCAGTATTGGCTTCAGATTTGACTTCTATGGGGAAAATATCGTTTTCACGCTGAATCAGGAAATCCACTTCATAAGGAGGATTTGTCTGTGACCAGTATCGGGGAGTCATTTCAAACTGTGTAATCAGAGTCTGAAGTACGAAGTTTTCAGTTAATGCCCCTTTGAATTCAGTAAACAACCGATTACCCTCGCCAAAGGCAGTCGGCGCCAACTGTGCCAGTCGGCGGAGCAGCCCCACGTCTACCAGATAGATCTTAAAGGCGGAAAGATCATCATAGGCAGACACAGGCAGGCCAGGAGCAGTACTGCGGTAGATCTTATGAACCAGGCGGGCGTCCACCAGCCATTGTAAGGCATTCTCATATTCGCGGGCTCTTGCCCCTTCTTTGACGACTTTATAGATAAACTTTTTGTTTTCCCTCGCCAGCTGGGACGGGATCGACTTCCAGATCATTGAAATCTTGGGGAACTCGCTGATATTGGGGTGTTTGGCAAAGTCTCGCTCGTAGGCATCGATAATCCCGGACAAGGCTTCCTGCATGGCATCCACATCCCGTGCCTCTGTCCACATCTTGACGGGTTCCGGCATGCCGCCGGTCACATAGTACATCTTCAGCTTTTCATACAGAGGATTAAAGAAGGCGTCGGGAATCGGCTCAATAGTGTTGATCATTTCCAGATATTTTGCCAGATTTTCATCTCCGTTGGCCAGCAGGAATTCCGTAAAGGTCATGGGATCGATCTGCATGAAGTTGACTTTACCTACCGGGAAAGAAGATGGCTTTGCCAGGGCAATGCCCAGGAGGGAGCCGGCGCAGGCAATGTGATACTGGGGCGCATTCTCACAGAAGTACTTCATGGAGTTGATGACCTTAGGGCAATCCTGTATCTCGTCGAAAATGATGAGAGTTTTTTCCGGTATAATCTTTTGACCGCTCGCCAACATCAGATTCTGTAAAATCCGGTCCACATCTTTTGTAGTTTCAAAAAACTGCTTATACTCTTCATTTTCGTCAAAGTTGAAATAGGCAGTGCTTTCGTAATAGCGTTTGCCGAATTCCTTTAGGACCCAGGTCTTACCGACCTGACGCACACCTTTTAAAATCAGAGGCTTGCGATAGGGAGAATTCTTCCAGTTTAGCAGTTTCTTTAAAATAAATCTTTCCATATGTATACTCCATCACATTTTTATGAGATATTTGGTGTCTTTTGATCACACTTTTATTATATGAAAAAGCGATAAAAAATACAAGCTCATCATAAAATTATATATGTTTTGGTGTAATTTAATCACATTATCATTGAAAATCTCGAGCATGGCTGCTTATCAAGGGAGATACGTCTTGACAGGGGGACGTATTTTCACTATAATACAGTAAATAAATTGACTGTAAATAAATAGACTGAAGGCGGTGGACTATGAACAAAGAAGATAGGAAAAACGCATATCTGTACTGCAAATTCAGAGATGAACAATTCGCCCTCTACGACGAATACGCGAAACGCAATGGCATGCTGATGAAGACTCTGCTGGTGGTCAACGTTCTCTTTTACGCAAAAGACGGGATGACTCAGACGGAGATATGCAGGAGGACTTTCCAGTCCAAACAGACCGTCAATCTTATCATCAAGAACCTGCTGTCCGACAACTACGTTACTGTCACCGAAGTGCCTGAAAACAAACGGAACAAGATCGTTCGGATGACAGAAGCAGGCCGGGCATATTGCGAAAAAGTCGTCAGACATATCACATGGGCGGAAGATACGGCGATGTCGATGCTTACGCCGGAGGAACAAAAGCAACTGATCAACCTTTCCAGAACCTTTACAAAAAATCTTACCATGCTGGTAAATCAGGAAACGGAAGAAATATAGAGATGGAATTTTACGAAGTCATCAATAAAAGGTGAATTTGTGTGGGAGTATTACGATGTCTGATGAAAGCAGAAAATTGCCGCTGATACGGGAAACTGCGGTAAAAAGCGTCATTACAAAGTCAAATCTGCCCGTATGCGAATACTCGGTCAATCCATATGTGGGCTGTACCCACGGCTGCCGGTATTGCTATGCGTCCTTCATGAAGCGTTTTACAGGTCATCAGGAGCCATGGGGGACCTTCCTGGACGTCAAGATGTGGCCGGAAATCAGGAACCCGGAGAAATACGCAGGCAGGGAACTGTTCATCAGCTCTGTGACCGACCCTTATCTGCCGCAGGAGGAGCAATACGGCCGTACGCGCGCGTTGCTGGAGCAGCTGAAGGGAAGCGGCGCCAGGATAAGCATTTCCACAAAGAGCGATCTTATACTGCGGGATCTGGACCTGATACGGACCTTCCCGCAGGCCCGCGTCTCATGGTCGATCAATACGCTGGACGAAAGCTTCAGGGAAGATATGGACAATGCGGTCAGCATCGAGCGGCGGCTTGCGGCCATGAAAATATTTCACCGGGCCGGCATCCGCACGACCTGTTTTGTCTCGCCCATATTCCCCGGAATCACCAATGTCAAAGCCATTATCCGTCGGGTAAAGGGGCAGTGCAATCTGATATGGCTGGAAAATCTCAACCTGCGGGGAAGCTATAAAGCGGAAATCATGGATTACATACGGGAAAAGCACAGGGAGTTGCTGCCTCTTTACCTGGAAATTTACAGGCAGGGAGACCGAACTTATTGGGAAACGCTGGACGCGGAGCTGAAGGCTCATGCCGCGGAAATCGGCCTCGACTATGTGACGAACGACGACAGTATGAAGCGGTCATTCGATGCGCCGCCTGTGATCGTCAACTATTTTTATCACGAGAAAATCAAAAAATCAGCGAAGAAAGGTGGTTAATGCCATGCCTGAACTGCCGGAAATAGAGACGGTAAAACGGATAATCGGACCGCAGATACAAGGGCTTGCGATAGAAAGTATCTCCGTCAGACGCCCGGAAGTCATCGCCCACCCTGCCGCCGACGAATTTTGCCGCCGCCTCAGGGGACAAACCTTTGACGCCACAACGCGCCGGGGAAAATTTCTCGTCATCCGGCTTGAAAGCGGCGATAAGGTCATCATCCATCTGCGGATGACCGGCTGCCTACTGGTAACGCCGGCGGACTATCCGGAGGAAAAGCACACGCATATCGTTTTCCGTATGGATAACGGCAAGGCGCTGCGGTTTTCGGATACCCGCCGTTTCGGACGTCTCTGGCTGCTTCAAAAGGAGGAGGCGGATACATACAGCGGGATGGAAAAGTTAGGCAGGGAACCGCTTTCCCCGGATTTTACCGCGGAGTATCTGGCCTCGAAGCTGGGAAAACGAAAGAAAGCTGTCAAAGAATGCCTGATGGAGCAGGGAGCGATCGCCGGGATAGGGAACATCTATTCCGATGAAATACTGTTTGCAGCGGGGATATATCCGGCGCGACCGGCGAACAGCCTGACAGGAGAAGAGTGGGAACGCCTTGCCGAGGTCATCCCGGAGCGGCTGTCGTTCTTTATCCGAAAAAACGAAATATCTCCGGAAGAATATCTGGAAACAAAGGGCCGGAATTACCGCAACACGCCATTTTTACAGGTTTACGGTCACGAGGGAGAGCCGTGCCCGACATGCAAAACGTCGCTTTGCCGCATGGTTATCGGTGGGCGAAGCAGCACATATTGCCCCAGCTGCCAACAGGGGGATAAAGAATTCAACGAGTCCCGGAAAACAAAGGAGCAGACAGCATGAGAATAGAGGAAGTGAAAGTCAGGACACCTGATTTGCTGGAGCGGTTGCTGGAAGTATGGGAAAACTCCGTAAGAGCCACCCATCTGTTCCTGTCGGACGATGAAATCAGCAGCATAAAAGAATATGTGCCGCAGGCGTTGAAAGAGGTCGCCCATCTGATGATTGCGAAAGATGGCGTGGGCCGTCCGACAGCCTTCATGGGAGTGGAGAACGGGACATTGGAAATGCTGTTCATCGACCCGGAGGAGAGAGGAAAAGGGCTGGGAAAGTCTCTGGTACAGTATGGAATCAAAAACTGCGCGGTTGAGAGGCTGGCTGTAAATGAGCAGAACCCGCAGGCCAGGGGATTTTATGAACACATGGGCTTCAGGGTTTATGGGAGGACAGACCTCGATGAACAAGGCAATCCTTATCCTCTCCTGTATATGAGTCGCTGATGGTAATTGAAATTTCCGAAAACGGCAAAAATATGCTGTGCGATGCAGAGGATTGCTGGATTTATTGCCGATAATATGGTATATTATAATATAGATTCATATGGTATTGGATTCTATTGATAACGGAGGAAAGCAGATGCGGTATCTTTCAGTTGCTGAAATAGCAAAAAAATGGAATATATCGGAACGCAGTGTGAGGAATTACTGCGCTCACGGGCGTGTGCCGGGTGCTTTTCTTACCGGAAAAACATGGAATATTCCTGAGGACGCGGAAAAACCGGAGCGCTTAAATAAAAAGAAGGAACATCCGCTTACACTGCTGGACATTTTGCAGGACCAAAAAGCGAGCAAATATTCCGGCGGTATTTACCATAAAACACAGATTGATTTAACGTATAACTCAAACCATATTGAAGGTAGCCGCCTGACCCATGAGCAGACCAGATATATTTTTGAAACCAATACCATTGGTGTGGAAAACGAAGTTCTCAACGTAGACGATGTGATCGAAACCGATCTCTCGACTGAAGAAATAGCTGCTCTATCCGCTCTGCATACTTACTATCCTACCACAACAATCAGCAATGACGCTGGATGCGACATGACAGCGGCATATGTCACGCAATACTATCAGGGTGTCGGGGACGCAATGTTTTACGGGGTGGCTGATAACCTGACTACGGAAGCGTCTGGGACAAGCGTACTGGATGCGCACCAGGGGAAGGTGCTTGATAATAAGATCGGGGCGTTGAATGATCTGGAAACGACGGCGAAAAGCTCAGCAGTTGCGGCGATGGCTGACCTTGATGGATGATGACCCGATGTCGGTCACGGGGTATGCGATTGGTGCGTTGGCTGTGATGCTG
>UQRM01000045.1 GCA_900543485.1 uncultured Eubacterium sp.
TATTGTTATTTGCGTTCCCCATGATATGCGGCAACATGCTTCAGCAGTTGTATAACGTTGTAGATACACTGATAGTGGGTCGCTTTCTGGGTGCGGACGCTCTGGCAGCGGTAGGCTCCTCATATACGCTGATGACATTTCTCACGTCCATATTGTTGGGAATGTCCATGGGGAGCGGCGCCATTTTTTCCATAAGATACGGTGAAAAGAGATGGGACAGGCTTAAAGAGAACATTTTCACATCTTTCGCAATGATCTTCGTTTTTTCAGCGTTGATAAACATCCTGGTCTACCTTCTGGCGGATGAGATAATGGGACTGCTGTCGGTGCCGGATCAAGTGTATGGCGCGATGAAAAGTTACCTGCTGGTGATATTCGCCGGCATCATGGCAACATTCCTGTACAACTTTTTTGCGTCGCTGCTGAGAGCTGTGGGGAACTCCATGACGCCGCTGATTTTCCTCGGTATTGCCGCGGTGATGAACATAGTGCTGGATCTTGTGTTCGTTATCGTGTTCCTGTGGGGAGTGGAAGGCGCCGCGCTGGCGACGATAATCTCCCAATGGTTTTCCGGCATAGGATGCATGGTATACACGATAAGAAAGTGTCCGCAGATGATGCCGCAGAGGCGGCACCTGAAGATAACAGGCGCCGGGTTGAGGGAGATCTCAGGGGCTTCATTTTTGACGTGTATGCAACAGTCGGTAATGAATTTTGGAATCCTGATGGTCCAGGGACTTGTCAACAGCTTTGGAGCGGTGGTAATGGCGGCTTTTGCGGCAGCTGCTAAGATAGACGCTTTTGCCTATATGCCGCTGCAGGATTTCGGCAATGCTTTCTCTACATTCATCGCCCAGAATTACGGTGCGCGGGAGAAAGAGCGGATAAGGCGCGGGATGCGAGTCGCTGTAATGATGATGGTCGCATTTTCTGTCATTATATCAATGGTGCTGCTCATATTCGCCGGACAGCTGATGGAGCTGTTCGTGGGAGACGGGGAGCCTGATATCGTGGAGACAGGCGTATCGTATTTACGGATAGTCTGCGTGTTTTATTTTGGGATAGGCGGACTGTTCATGCTGTATGGCCTTTACAGAGCCTTCAACAGGGCCGGAATGTCTCTGGTGTTGACGGTGATATCCCTGGGGACTCGCGTTTGCCTGGCCTATATCCTTTCGGCGATACCGGCCATAGGGGTCGTTGGAATATGGTGGTCCGTTCCAATAGGCTGGATATTGGCAGATCTGACTGGGGTGATATATTACATGGCGGCAGGAAAGCGGATCGTGTCCGGAAAGCAGGGGCGGGAAGCTGTCAGCTGATGAGGATGCCTTTTTCTGATAAAGCGCCTTTGATACGGTCGAAGGTGGCTCTGTCTCTGCATCCGATGGCATGGATATGGATGCCGTCTGTCAGGGAACTGATCGGCGCCGAATTCTTTTCCATCTCGACCTTGGAGATGAACTGGTCGACGTCGTATCTGGAGGAAAGACCCAGCTTTGCAGAGATCTCGCCATATATGGCGTGCTCTATGGAGACATCTATGACAGTGGCGCCGAAGTCCACGATAGTATACAGCTCATCTCGGAGCTGCTGCGGGCTGTGTTTGCAGGCGATGATACCCATAAATGGAAAATCGGGAGCGCTGTCAGGTCCGTTCATGATATATCCTCTGGGAGTGGCCAGTATATCCAGGCCTGAGGCCCGCAGAAGGGCTACGTCACCGACGATTATCTGTCTGCTGACGGAAAGCTCGCGGGCGAATTTGGCGGCTGTTATAGGCTCATCAGAGCCATTGAGCATCTTTTTTATATATTCTCTTCTGTCGGCGGCTGTCCTTTCACCGCCGTTGTTGTTTTTCATGGATGACCCCTCCTCATTTCCAAGATAAGATGATGATACCATAATGGAGCAAAGCAATCAAATGTTAAATGTATATAAGTGTCTTGATATATGTATATATACTCTGGTAAAATCATACGGTAAGTTTATGTATCATTTGCGAAAGGCGGCGGCCGGTCAGGTGTCGGGAAGCCTTTCGCGAGAGAAAATCATTACAGGAGAAAGTCGATATGGAGACAAAGGGAAGCGTACAGGAGAAGGAGAGCTTTTTCAAACGGAAGGATATAGAGATATCGGTGAAGCGATATCTGCAGGACGCGCTGTCGGCCATGGCGCTGGGGCTGTTTGCGTCGCTGCTGATAGGAGTCATATTCAACACCATCGGAGAGCAGACGGCGAATCTGTTCGGAGAGAATATGGTGTCATCGTTTTTCGTTGAAGTAGGCGGTATCGCCCAGCAGTACATGGGCGCGGCCATCGGCGTGGCTGTGGCATGGAGCCTCAAGGCGCCGCCGCTGGTGCTGTTCACCAGTGTCGTGACGGGAATGATGGGAGCGACTATGCTGGGATTCGGGATAGAGGTGTCAGGAGGCCCGGCGGGAGCTTTCCTGGCAGTGGCGGTAGGAGCCGAGTTCGGAAAGATGGTGTCGAAAGAAACAAAAGTTGACATTCTGGTGACTCCTGCTGTAACATTGATAACAGGAGCTATCGTTGCCAAACTGGCGGGACCGGCTATAGGCTGGTGCATGATGCGTCTTGGGGATGTGATCATGACAGCAACCGAATGGCAGCCTTTCATCTTCGGAATAGTGATATCAGTGATAGTGGGGCTGGTGCTGACGGCGCCCATATCCAGCGCGGCGCTGTGTATCATGCTGGATCTGAGCGGACTGGCGGCAGGAGCGGCTACCGTAGGATGCTGTGCTCAGATGGTGGGATTCGCAGTGGCGAGTTACAGAGAGAACGGCGCGGGAGGACTGGTGGCGCAAGGCCTGGGAACGTCTATGCTGCAGGTATCGAATATCATAAAGAACCCGTGGATACTGGTACCGGCTACACTGGCGGGAGCTATCATCGGCCCCATTTCCACCTGCATATTCAAGATGACTAATATTGCTGTAGGCGCCGGGATGGGAACGTCGGGACTTGTAGGTCAGATAGGGACGTTTACCGACATGGGATTTTCGTTGGATACACTGTGGAAGGTCTTGCTTTTGCAGATATTCCTTCCGGCGATCCTGACGTTGATAATAGACAGGACCCTGAGGAAAATGGGAAAGATAAAGGACGGAGATTACAAGCTGGAGCTGTGATTGGAGCATTGACATGATGAACATGGAGATATGGGAAAAGGCCGTGGCGTTTCACGGTCACACGTGCGGAGGATTGGCCCTGGGAGTGAGGGCTGCTATGGAAGCGCAGCGCCGTTTCGGCGTGGAAAGGGCAGAGGACGAGGAGATCGTCTGCGTTACGGAGAACGATGCCTGCGGAGTAGACGGCATACAATTCGTCTTAGGCTGTACCTTGGGAAAGGGAAATCTCATATATCGCGGTACGGGAAAGTTTGCCTTCAGTTTCTTCAACAGGAAGACCGGTGAAAGCTTCAGACTGATGGCCAGGGATAAAAAGGAAGGACTACGCGGCGCCCAGTATATAGAATATGTGCTGACAGCACCAATAGGAGAAATCTTTGCCGAAGGGAAGCCTCGCGCGGAACTTCCTGAGCCAGCGAGATCGTTGAATTCAGTCAAGTGCAGCTTATGCGGTGAAGCTGCTGCGGAGACGAAGATGAGAGTGCTGGACGGAAAGCCGGTGTGTATCGACTGCTTCCGCGAGAGAGGCGGTCAGTACGGCAGAGGCTGGTGAGCGCGGGCGGCGCGGCAAAGCAGAGGAGCATAAAGCGCGGAAGAATATGTGCGGGCAGGCCTGCGCAGGAAGGAGCGGGATATGAACATAGCGGTGGTAGACGGACAGGGCGGCGGTATCGGCA
The DNA here is from genome assembly GCA_900543485.1 of uncultured Eubacterium sp. Lineage (GTDB taxonomy): Bacteria > Bacillota > Clostridia > Peptostreptococcales > Anaerovoracaceae > Lentihominibacter > Lentihominibacter excrementipullorum. Next base: position 3,833 of record UQRM01000045.1, read on the forward strand.
GGGCCATCGTCGATAAAGTGAAGCGAGCGTTCCCGGATATTGAGGTCATCGCTCTGGGAACCAACTCAACGGCTACGGGCCAGATGCTGAAGGCCGGAGCCGATGAAGGAGCCACAGGAGAGAATGCCATAATCCACAACATGGATCACGTGGATGTGGTCATGGGCGTCATCGGAATCCTCAACGCAAACGCCATGATGGGAGAACTGTCGCCTGCCATGGCAGCGGCCATAGGAGGAAGCCATACATACAAGATACTGCTTCCTATCAACAGGTGCCACATTCAGGTGGTCAGCGTGGAAAATCTGTCGGTGGGCGAACACGTGGACAATGCTGTGAAGGCGCTGGGAGAGTACATCAGAGAGATGGAAAAGTAAACAGCAGTTTGCTGCGGCATGCTGTTGCCGGATATCGTCATCTTTTTGAAAATCCGGCAGGTTTGACATGACTGTGTGCCAGATTCTTTGATATGACTTATAATTCGGCATGCCTGACACAGACCCTTGCCGCATTTTTCGTTTTGAATTCAAATCCGGCACATCGCTTGCCGGATTTTTTGTGTGGTGCGATTACCAGGCAACGATTTGCTAATGTGTTTCAGAGGTGGAGGGATCCTCCGATGAAATCGAGCTTTTTCCCGGTTTCGGCTGCCGGATTTTTTTATTATATCGAAAATCCGGCACAAAGCTATGTCAGCGCTGCCGAATTCTGTCCCTTTTCTCAGGATGCGGCACTTTTCTGTGTAAGGGGTAAGAGGATCTCTGGTAAATAAATGCGGTGAATCACAAAAGCAGAAAAACAGAGCCGGTGTGTCAACGAAAAACCGTTGACGTACCGGCTCTGTTTCGATCAAGAGGCATGTGGCGCGACACGCAAGCGCCTGAAGGACGGCTATATCAGATCCCGGAAGTGGAATTGGGACTTTCCGCTGGAGTAGTCGGCGACGATCTGACCATTACCTTCCAGCTTGTATTTGTATGTCACAAGGCCGTCGAGTCCCACCGGACCTCTGGCGTGGATCTTCCCGGTGCTGATGCCCACTTCGGCGCCGAAGCCGTACCTGAATCCATCGGCGAATCTGGTGGAGCAGTTGAGGTATACTCCTGCCGAATCGACCAGAGCCATGAATTTGTCAGCGGAATCCTTGTCTTCTGTTATGATGCAGTCAGTGTGGTGGGATCCGTATCTGTTGATGTGATCGATAGCCTCGTCTATATCATCGACGATTTTCACCGACAGGATATAATCCAGGTATTCCGTGGAGAAGTCCTCGTCGGTCGCAGGTTCTGAAGGCATCAGATCCCCGGCTCTGTCGTCGCATCTGTACTGTATTTTACTTCCCGACGCGTCAGCCAGCAATGGCAGCAGTACATCTGCGATATCCTTATGGACCAGCAGTGTCTCAGCAGCGTTACATGCAGCAACATACTGAGTCTTGGAATCGATGATGACAGGGATCGCCTTTTCTATGCTGGCAGCTCCGTCGACATAGATGTGACATATGCCGTCAGCATGGCCCATGACCGGTATTTTGGAGTTGTCCATGATATACTGAACAAACTGGTTGGAGCCTCTCGGTATCAGCAGATCCACGTAGTCGTGACACTTGAGAAGCTCGCTTATCTCGGCTCTGTCCTCGATGAGGACGGCGAAGTGCTCAGGAAGTCCGGAATCGATGCAGGCTTTGTAGATGATGTCGAAGAGGGCCCTGTTGGTGTTCCTGGCTTCGCTGCCTCCCTTGAGTATGATACAATTGCCGCTCTTGATGCACAGGGACGCGATCTGGACCAGAGCATCGGGTCTGGATTCGAAAATCACGCCGATGACACCGATAGGACAAGTGGTCTTGGTAAGGACGAGATCGTCGTCCAGCTGACGTTTCAGCAAATCTTTGAAGAGTGGATCTTCCAGATCGATCAGATCGTAAATACCCGATATGCATGTAGCAAGCTTTTTTTCGTCGAATTTGAGCCGGTTGATTATAGGCTGAGCCAGGGAGCTTTCGCGGGCTGCTTCCATATCACGGGTGTTGGCCTCGAATATGGCGGCTTTGTTTTCTGTCAGGGCTCTGGCGACAGCTTCCAGCGCGCCGTTCCTTGTTTCCTCCGGAAGAGAGGCCATAGCGAAACTGTCATCCTTGACTTTTTTGATACTGTCGATAAAATCCATGTCATTATATCCTTTCTCATATATTGTTTATAAACGATGTGATAAATGCTTTGATGAAGTGGTTTATTTCCATGTATTTTCTGTTCCCGTGATCTTCGACCACCAGAAAGCCGCTGCCGCAGGACGGGTACTTTTCGAATTGGCCGGTATCCAGACCGGCTGATTCCAGATCTACTACGGTCAGCCCTGATTCTCTTATCAGCGGGAATTTCATGGAAAAGGAAGCCGTCCTCTTATCCATATGTATCTCAGAGGCGAACCCTCCGAAGGCGAATCCCGTGTAATCGATAGGATCCTTTCGCTGAATGCCGGTAACCGCCATGGAAGCGGAGTCGATCCTGATCTTTTCCACGATGAGAGGTCCGGCAGGGAACCCCAGATGGAACATAGCCTTATGGAGGTCGGCTTTGTTCAGTACTGTCAGCAGCCTCGTCAGCTGGATCACGTCGTCGCTGTTGTGAAGGAGTATTTTGCGGGCCATGTTCTCGTCACCGCTTTTTTCATAGCTGTTGTACAGTTCCACGCTTTCCAGACCGGATATCTCATCAGTCCTGGTCTGCCACAGTCCCATATAGTTTTCCACGGATTTCTGCTTCAGATTGGGAAGGAATTTTTTTATGGGTGAATGACCGTTGAGGATGAGATATATGTCCAGATCATAGGGTGAGCAGCTGCCCATGGCGAAGTTTTTCATTCGCCTGTTTATGAAGGGCATATCGAAATGTCTGCCGTTATATGTGATGACCATGTCCAGTCCGGCCACGCGGGCGGCAAAGGCTCTCAGAGCTTCCTCTTCTTCACCTCGCGTTTCGGCGAAATACTGGTGAAGGGTCCTGCTCTCCATGTCCAGCAGTCCTCCTAGGATGAATTTGTTGCGTGACGGATCCAGTCCCGTCGTTTCTATATCCAGCACGCCGATCTTAAGTCCACCGAAATAGGCTCTGAATATGTTGCCGGAATAGAGTTCTTCATCGTATGATGCAGTCAAATGTCTCATAATACTTAATATTATAACAAGGGGAGGGGATAAAATAAAGAGCTATCGCTGTAAAACAAAAGAGACCTGAACGGTCTCTCTTGTTAAAAGGGGTATTGGGATTAGAGATTAATGAGGCTATCAGGGGGATAACCTCAATTGAATTATAAGTTAATTTCGTGAAAAAAGCAAGCAAAAGTCGAAAAAAATTCAATAATACTGTATTATGACTTTTTTTGCGTGCATTTGTCGAATGAAACGGTATGTAAAACAGGCGGTCCCGAATATATAATTTATCTATCGGAGGGGAAACCCCGGGAAACAACAAAATACTGTAATAGTTTATGGAGGAATTAAAAATGGAAGTTTTGAAAGTATCAGCAAGGTCAAATCCTAATTCAGTAGCAGGCGCTTTAGCCGGAGTTTTAAGGGAAAAGGGCGGAGCCGAGATACAAGCCATCGGAGCGGGAGCTTTAAATCAGGCGGTGAAAGCCATAGCTATCGCGCGAGGCTTCGTAGCGCCCGGAGGAATAGATCTGGTATCGGTGCCGGCATTTACCGATATAGAGATCGAAGGTGAGGAACGAACTGCGATAAAGCTTATCGTGGAGCCGAGATAAAAGGTCTGGATGACAGGCCCGGAGAAAAGGGAAAAAACATGAATGAGGAGAGCCTGCGTCTCCGCCGCGGTCCGAACCGGGGAGCGAGGCTCTTTTTCTTTTCCCCATCTTTGCCGTCCTCACTTGCCGATGGTGTCTCTTTGTTGTATAATTTTCTAGTTGACAGGAGGCATTGGAAAAAATGGAACAGTTGAAGGACTGCATTCTCGGCAGCAGGAAAATCGTGATAAAAATCGGGAGCAATGTGCTCTCGGACAGCAACGGCACCGTCAATAGGAAGGTGACTCACAACATCGTGGAGCAGGTGAACTTGCTGCTGTCTATGGGTAAACAGGTGATACTGGTTTCGTCGGGGGCGGGTATTTGCGGCGTCGGCGCTATAAACAAATGGAGCAGGCGTGGTGATATGAATTACAAACAGGCACTGTGCGCTATAGGACAGGTGGAGCTGATGATGGCTTACAAGGAGTATTTTGGCGATTACGGCGTCCACGTTGCTCAGATGTTACTTACGCGGGATGATTTCAACGATCACCACAGGACCCTCAATATCAGGAACACCATGTTCACGCTGATAGACGAGGGGGTCGTTCCCATCATAAATGAAAATGATACAGTCTGTGTGGAAGAGATAAAGATAGGAGACAACGATACGCTGGCGGCTTCTACGGCCATATTGTGGAACGCGGATCTGCTGATAATCCTCAGCGACATAGACGGTGTCTTCGACAAGGATCCTAAGGCCAATGACGATGCCAGACTCATAGATACGGTGGAAAGTGCTGAGGAGCTGGTATCATCCATCAGCATAGGGGAGAAAAGCTCCTTTGGAACGGGTGGCATCGAAACGAAGATAGAGTCGGCCGCCAAGGTGAACAGGTTCGGGATACCGATGATCCTTCTCAACGGAGCTAACGAGAACATAATCAGAGATTGTATAGACGGAAAGGGAAAGGGGACGCTGTTCCTGGGGAAAACAGGGAAATAGAGCCGGTCCTGCCGGAAAGACGGGCGGGCAGACATAGATGGAGGAGATCATGAAAAAAATAGGATTCATAGGGATAGGAAATATGGGCGGAGCCATACTGGCCGGGTACACCTCTTCGGGAAAGGCTGAAGGCAAGGAGCTGATGGCTTTTGATATGGACAAGGCCCTCTGCGAAAGGACAGCGGCTGACATACAGGGTCTTGTCATCTGTGAGAGCGGAAGGGCTCTTTGCGAAACTGCGGATACTGTGATACTGGGGGTGAAGCCTCAGGTGATAGAGTCGGTGCTCCGGGAGATAAAAGAGGCTTATAAAGCGGACAAGACCGTTATCTCCATGGCAGCAGGCATCGATATAGGGCTGATAGAGCGCTATCTGGGACGAGATGCCAGGATCATCAGGATAATGCCAAACACGCCGGCAAAGGTAGGTGAGGGGATGATAGCCATGTGCAGGAACGGAAACGTGGACGATGTGCTCTTCGACGAGGCCACAGAGATATTCTCCGGCATAGGGAGGGCGGAGCATGTGGAAGAAAGCCTGATCGATTGCGTCATAGGTGTGAGTGGAAGCAGCCCGGCCTATACTTACATGTACATCGAAGCGCTCATAAGCGCGGCTGTTGAAAACGGCATGGACGAGGAAAAAGCAAGGGTGTTCGCGGCTCAGTCGGTGTTGGGAGCGGCGAAAATGGTGCTGGAAAGCGATGAGTCGGTGGAGCAGCTGAGGATAAATGTGTGCTCCCCTAACGGAACCACTATCGAGGCTGTCAACAAGCTCTTTGCAAACGGTTTCATGGATGACGTGAAGGAAGGGTTCCAGGCGGCGGTGGACAGGTCCATAGAAATGGGAAAGGAAAAGCGATGATTTTCGAAGAAAAGAAGATAGACAGCCAGAGAATTTATGAAGGCGCCATACTCAACGTCAGACGGGACAGGGTCACTGCTGTCAAAGGGCAGGCCTTTCGTGAGATAATAGAGCATAACGGCGCTGTAGCCATCGTACCGATAACGGATGACGGGAATGTGGTGATGGTGGAGCAGTATCGGTATGCATGCGGACAGACGGTACTGGAGATACCGGCGGGAAAGATAGATAAGGGAGAGACGGATCCGGCGCAGGTGGCTGCCAGGGAGCTGAGAGAGGAGACGGGATACAGTGCCGAGACGGTGAAATATCTGGGCAAGATAAATACCAGCGTAGCTTATTCGGAGGAAGTCATCCATATATATGCTATGACGGGCCTTTCAGCAGGCCAGCAGGATCTGGATGACGATGAAGCCATAAACGTGGTGGAGATGCCTTTTGAAGAAGCTTGCAGGATGGCCTCCGGAGGACAGCTGATAGACGCGAAAACGGTGGCGGGTCTTTTCATGGCTAAAGAGCAGTTGAGTGACATATCGCCTCGATGATGCAGCCTGTGAATATCAGGATGCAGGATGCGGCGGATACCAGCAGCAGACCTTTCTTTTCCTGAAGGGGTCTGCTTTTTTTGATACCGCCGGAAATGGAGATGCAGAACAGGGCGATGGACAGGGCAAGGAATGCAGGCAGCAGGAAGATGCTCTGTGGGAATATCTTGAGCAAGGACATGGTTATGGCATTTTCCGCATTGAGGCAGAGCAGCCCGCTGCAGAAGCCTGTGGCGAAGCTCTTGAACCACAGTATGGCAGGGGGTAGCAGGCAGAGGGGCTTTGCCGCTATTGCAGGGAGCATGAGCGCCACCAGTATGAGATTGGAGGAAAGGGCGGAGAGAAGGCAGCTGACGAAGCCTGACGAGCTGTTTTCAAAGCCGGACAGCAACAGAGAAGAAAGATATTCGTTGTTTTCATAGGACAGGTTGGTGCTGAAAAAGACACCGGAAAACAGGCCTGTCATGAGGATGAAGATGAATACGGATGCCAGTTTTTTCATAGGTGTGTGACTCCTTTCAATGAGTTGGCCGGGGCGGCCCGGCGGCAGGCGTGCCGCCCCGGCTTTGGGCCCGGGCGACGGCTGCCCCTTTTTTGTCCATTAAAGCCCGGACGGCAGTCAGCCCTGGCTTTTCCCTGATACATCTAAAAGATATGACGGACATGCAGTAGTTATGACAAAAGGATTCTGACGGCCGGCCGGGGCTTGCCGTCGATAAACTGGAGATGTTTAGTATTGAAAGAATAGAGGCTTTATGTTAAAATAAATTATCAGACGTTGTCAATCAGGTGAATAAGCGGTATAATCACTGGTAATATGATTGTTTTGTTTTCGCTACAGGGGGAACGCGCATGTATACGAAGGATTTTATAGAATACCTTCAGAAAGAACGGAAAATGTCTAAGAACACGCTGGAGGCATATAGCCGGGATGTATTGGAGTTTGTGGCTTTTGAGGGATCCAGGGGTATGAGTGATATCCTGGAGACGTCCAGTACTGAGGTCATTGCTTTTCTGCACAATCTGAAGATCTCGGGCAAGTCGGCGGCTACCGTCAACAGGAAGCTGGCGTCGGTGAGGGCGTTTTTCAATTATCTCATAGAAGCGGGGCTGATGAAGAACAATCCTACGGCTAATATAAAGTCGCCCAGGATAGAGCGAAAGGAAATAGATTATCTGGAGATTTCGGAGGTTGAGACGTTGCTGGCGACACCTGACGATTCGGTGAAAGGGGTCAGGGACAGGGCCATCCTGGAGGTCCTCTATGCTACCGGCATCAGGGTCAGTGAGCTGATAGATTCCAACGTGGAGGATATCAACCTGAGGATGGGTTTCATAACCTGCGCCGGGGAGCACAGCAATCCGAGGATAGTGCCGCTGGGGAGGCCTGCACGGGCCGCCCTGGAGGATTACATATATGATGGCAGGAAAAAGCTGGTGAAGGAGAACACGGAGGAGAAGGCGCTGTTCGTCAATTACAACGGCAAGCGCATCACCAGACAGGGCCTCTGGAAGATCCTGAAGGAGTACGGTGAAAAGGCCGGGCTGAAGCACAAGCTGACGCCGAATCTGATACGCACTTCCTTTGCCGTCCACATGCTGCAGAACGGCGCCGACCTCAAGTCCCTTCAGGAGCTGATGGGCCACGAGGACATCACCGCCACCCAGGTGTATCTGTCGGTGACGAAGAACAGGATAAAGGATGTGTATGATAAGTCCCACCCGAGGGCGTAGGGGAATGAGAGCCGCGATGCGGCTCTTTTTCTGTGCTTTATTTTTGGCAGGGGATCTTACCATGCTAAGGTTTCATAATAATTCACAATTCATTAATATCACTTTTTCTGAAGATAAAATATATGGCAACGATATTCAACTTCACAAAAAGCGATGTTTTGAGAAGTTGGTGTGTGGGGAAGAATGGAAATATTATAAGCTCCTTAAGATGATATGAGTATACAAGGGAAATCTTGACAGTGGAGGGGCGGCGATGTATAATTTTTTGTATGAATAAGTCAATATTATAAGGTGAAATATGTTTTTATTAGATAGGATAAAAGAAATAGCAGAGCAAAGTCCCGATAAAATTGCACTTATCAATCAAAATAATATTGAAGATAGCACACTTACATATAGGGAGTTAGAGTTATATTCTGATAGATTAGCTCAATTCATATTGTTAAAAGATGATAATACAAATTGTGTGGGGGAGAAAAAGCCTATTATCGTATATGGACATAAAAATCCTTACATGATAGTTGCATTTTTGGCTTGCGCGAAAGCGGGGCACCCGTATTGTCCCATAGATATTTCAAGCCCATATGAGAGAGTAGTAGACATTATAGAAGAAGTAAAACCAGAAATCATTTTTGCTTTGGAGCCTTTAGAGTACGAAGAAATACTTCCATTGGAAAAAGTAAAAGCTATTTGCAAAGCGGATAATAATGGGGATTCAATAAAACCTGTCGATTCAGAAAATGTTTTTTATATATTATTTACTTCGGGAAGTACAGGAAAGCCAAAAGGTGTGGAGATTACGTATGCATGTTTGAATAACTTTTTGGCATGGATAAGCGATGTCGTTGACAGATACGATATAGAAGAATTGACCTTTATTAACCAGGCACCATTTTCATTTGATTTGTCAGTGATGGATTTGTATACGAATCTTTATATGGGCGGAACTTTAAATCTGATTGATAAAGATGTTCAAATGAATTTTGCCAAACTGTTTGCAAATCTTAAAGAGTCATCGGCTTCGATATGGGTATCTACCCCGTCTTTTGCAGATATGTGTTTGACAGATAAAAGCTTTTCTAAAGAGCTCATGCCTGAGATGAGATTATTTTTGTTTTGTGGGGAAATTTTAACAAATACGACAGCACAAAAGCTATTGGAGAGATTTCCTGCGGCAAAGATAGTGAATACATATGGGCCGACAGAATCGACAGTTGCCGTGACAGAACAGGAAATCACAAAAGAAATCGCGTTTAAGAAGGAACCTCTTCCAATCGGTAAAGCTAAAAAAGGAACGAAGATAGAAATATGGAATCAAGAAGACAGGAATGCAGGATGTAATGAAGATGGGGAAATTGTTATAATTGGCAACACCGTTGCAAGAGGATATTTTAATAATACTGAAGAAACAAGAGCTTCATTTCTGACGATTGCTAAAAAGGGAAAATCTTACAGAGCATATAAGACTGGGGATAAAGGATTTTTAGATGGCGAGGGAATATTACATTATATTGGAAGAAAAGACCATCAAACTAAATTAAATGGGTATCGTATAGAAATCGGAGATATTGAAAAGAATATGATGAAATTGGAAACGATTTTGAATGCTACTGTGATTCCTAAATATAAAGATGGTAAGGTGAAGAATCTAGTTGCTTTCGTTACTATTTCCGAATCTGAAAAAGAAAAAAGAAATAAAAGAGAGAGTATTAAGATATTAAAAGAAGGATTACGGAAGTGGGTACCGGAATATATGATTCCTAAAAAATGGGAAATAATTGATATGATGCCAATGAATTCAAACGGAAAAATTGACAGAAAAAAGTTGGAGGAATTATTGTAATGGAATTTTTCTCTGGAATCGAGTTTTTTTTGGTGTTAACGATGGCTTGCATTCCTGCCATAATATTAGGAGTT
>UQRM01000046.1 GCA_900543485.1 uncultured Eubacterium sp.
TCTACACAGAATTATATAGAGAAATTCTAAGAAAGGAAAATGTTGAGAACTTCCCTATGAGTTCAATATACAAGGAGTAACCAATGAGTGATGAAATAAAGAATGTTTCTTCTGCGCCAACTACGGAATTACAGGGGAATATCGGAACTTTTTCACTGATCATGAGCGTTGTGGCATTTTCAGCGCCTCTTATGACGGTATGCGGTGTCTGCCCCCTTATGCTTGCCTATGGAGGTAACTCGGCGCCAGTTACATATTTTATCTGTATGATCGTACTGATTCTGTTTTCGATCGGCTTCGTCAAAATGGGCTTATATATGCAAAACCCGGGAGGCTTTTACGCCTACATATCCGCAGGACTGGGACGAGAGCCGGGGCTCGGCGCCGCATTTCTCGCAGTTATCGGATATTTCTTCGCAGGCTTTGTCGGCCCATGCTATTTCCCTATGGTATTGACGAATTATATCAGAAACCTGGGAGGACCCGATATTCCTTGGTGGATCATCGGTATAATCTATATGCTTCTGATCATTTTCCTGGATTACAGAAAGGTCGATCTGTCCGCTAGGGTATTGACAGTCGTTATGTTTGCCGAATGCATCGTTGTCATCGTCTTCGATATCGTTTCATTCATCCAGCATCCAGGCGCTGTAAATGGAGGTATCGGATTATCTCTGCCGAATATCACGGATCCTGCATCCCAATTCGGCGTTTCCATGAACTTTATTTTCGGAACTTTCTTCGGCTTTGAAGGAACGATCATATACAGAGAAGAGGTCCGCAACCCGAACAAAACGCTTCCGAGAGCATGTATCCTCACAGTGCTGTTCATCGGTATTTTCTACGGTTTATCCACTTGGGCTTTTGTTGCCTTCTACGGCGCCGATGCAGTGCAGAGTATCGCCGCAGGCAACATCGATACACTGTTTGAAACATCTATGGTCGCTTTATTCGGAAGGATCGTCATGGATGTTATCACCATCATGGTACTGTTCTCCATGTTCGCATCAACACTTTCCGTCGTGAATATCTCATCGAGATATCTGTACTCTCTCGGAAAGGACGGAGTGCTTCCGGGCTTCCTCGGCAGTGTACATCAAAAGCATGCTTCTCCGTACGCTGCCGTGCTGGTAGTCGGATCTATTTATACGGCAGCTGTCATTCTCCTCGGAGTATTCGGATTGGAGCCGCTTACCGTATATCCTAGAGTCAGCGGTATCGGCACATTCTGTATCATGCTGCTGATCTGTATTGCCGCCGTATCTATCGTAGCCTACTTCAGAAGAAACCCTCTGGAGGAAAGATGCATTTTCTCTACCCTGATCGCTCCGATCATCGGAATCATCGGCGTTTGCACCTGTACGTATTTTGCTCTTGCGAATTACGGTAATCTTATCGGCGGAGGAATCAGATTATCTGCTATATTCCTCATATTGACTGTCGCTGCATTCATATTCGGCCTCATCTATGCATTCCACTTGAAGAAAAACAGACCGGAAATATATCTGAACATCGGCAGACAAAGAATGTAGCATATTATTAGGGAGGAAAGGGACATGAAAAAAATAGGTGTACTTACCAGCGGGGGCGATGCCCCGGGCATGAATGCCGCCATCAGAGCTATCGTGAGAACTGCATTATATAACGGTTTGGATGTCGTCGGAATAGAGCATGGATATGAAGGGCTCCTCAACGAGGCCTTCATCAAAATGGATCAGGCATCGGTAGGCGATATCATACAGCGAGGCGGAACTATATTAAAAACAGCTCGAAGCAAGCGATTCATGACGCAGGAAGGCCAGCGTCTTGCTGCCGATAATCTCAGGAATCAGAGAATCGAAGGTCTTGTCGTCTGTGGCGGAGACGGGACCTTCAATGGAGCCATGAAGCTCTCAGAGCACGGGATCCGAGTCATCGGCGTTCCATGTACTATAGACAACGATATGGCTTACACGGAATTCACCATAGGCTTCGACACTGCGATCAACACTGTTATCGACTCCATCGGCAAAATACGGGACACGTCTTCCTCCCATGAAAGGACTTCCATCGTTGAAGTCATGGGAAGGGACTGCGGCGATATCGCGATCTACGCAGGGATAGCATGCGGAGCAGATGCCATTCTGATCCCTGAGCTCCCTGTTGACCTGGATCAAATCTGCAAGAATATCCTGTCTGGAGTTAAACGAGGCAAAACACACACGATCATCATCAAATCAGAAGGCGTTGATATCTGTATCAATGATCTTTCCAGATTTATCGAAGAATCAACTCATCAGGAAGTACGCTCTACCGTACTGTCGCAAACACAGCGCGGAGGCTCACCTTCTGCTAGAGACCGGATACTTGCTTCTGAAATGGGATATCGTGCCGTACAATTGCTGCTTACAGGAAAATCCGATCTGGCAGTCGGGATCAACGGATCGCGGATCACCGAAATACCGCTTCAGGAAGCAGTCGCATTTCACAGCGATGTGCAGGATTTCCAAATGCTGTCCCTCATTGAGATCCTCTCCAGATAACTGTTCAAGATAAATTATGCTACTTGTATATTTTATACATCTCTCTAAAACAAATCACCTGTCGACCGCCAGGTGATTTGTTCTTCTCCATGTTTTCTCCAATATTACTTTAAAAACACGATATATGAGATGATCGACGCTGCTCCCACGACGCTCAACATGCTGAATGCAGTCTGCAATCCGATAGCGTCCGATACGAGCCCTACAACAACAGGAGCTATGGCTGCGCCGCATCCATCCATCAGCATCACCAGCCCAGTGACAAAGCCTGCCCTTTCCGAATAACGATCCGTAGCCAGCCCCAGCAGAAATGGCCAGACAGGCGCAAATGCGATCCCTGGAGTCACGGACAGCAGTACTGCTATACGCGGATCTGCCGCCCTGCCCATCAATAAGATCATGATGACGGAAAATACCAAAGCCAGCGGCAGAATAATCCGGTGATATCGATAAAGCCTGCCGGCTGCCAGCCTCGTCACAGCGATCATAGCCCAGAATGCAGACAGCGCCGGCGCTGATAATCCACTTGCATCCAATACCTTTACAAAAAAAGAATCCAAAAAATACGTAAAAACCGTCTCGATAAACATATACATGAAGATCCCTGCAAGAACACCGGCAAGTGTCCTGCTGAAAATCGATTTTGACCGAGATCCCGTCGATGTTTTGGTGACGGAGCTCCCTTCCGGATACAGGCACATCGGCAGCATCAGCGTGATCGTCAAAAATCCACTGCCGCAAATGACAAACAGGATCCTCCAGCTGCAGTGCAGGGCCTCCATAGTAAAGGAAATCAAAAGCGGCGACAGGACACATCCTGCTCCCAACGCTCCCTGAAATCTGGACGTTGCTTTTCCCGCTTCTCCGGGATAAGAATCCGACAACGCCGACTGGCATGTCGTCACCAATGTCCCAAAAGCGCCTCCGGCGCAGAATATCCCGATGGAAAATCCGCTGACCGTTGACGAAAGGCAGCAGACAGCAGCACCTAGGAGAAATACGCCGCAAAATAAATACGTGACCTTTCGTTTTCCCACCCGGTCAGAAACAGATCCGAAAATCGGCGGGATCACGACAACAGCGATAAAATGAAGGGATATAAGGCTTCCCATAGCGGCCTGGGACAGCCCATAGTGCTCCGATACCTTCAGAACGATATACTGAAATCCACCTGTTTCCATTCCCAACAGGATGGCCGCCAAATACATGGCGGCCAAAAAAATCTTCTCACTCTGTCTTATACTCATTTAAATTCCGATTCCTCTATCTCTCTCACTTCGCACGCAAATCTTCTGACTCTTTCTTCAGCTTCTTTTGTCAATCCCTCGACAAACGCAGCCGTAAGAAATCCTTCTGCCATTTCTCCTGCAAGAGATTCTTCCACGATATTGGAGCCCATACAAAGAATATTCGCGTCATTGATGATTCTGGCTGATCTTGCCGTTTCCGCACTTTCACATACTACCGCGCGTATCCCCTTATGCTTATTGGCAGCCAGCATGACCCCGGCGCCACTGCCGCAAAACAGGATCCCTCTGGCATCTGCATTCTCCCGAACAGCAAGAGCCGCCCTTTTCCCCGCATCTACATAGCTCATCGTCATATCCGGGGTTCTCGTTCCAAGATCCACAACATCATATCCGTCTAGACCCTCCAGATGCTTTCGAACAGCTTCCTTCAGCCGGAAAGAGCCGGTATCGTTAGCCAAAATGACGCTGCACTTTTTTCTCGTCATATCTGCTTTCATATGTCTACTCTCCCCTTCTCATGGCAGCTCTGAGAAACGCTACGCACTGCGGGAACACCACATCCGGATCTCCTGCTGTACTACATTCCAACGCCATATATCCATCATATCCTGCCTTTTTCAGTGCGCTGAAAGCAGACGGAAAATCCGTATGTCCCTGTCCCGGTGTGAGCCTGTTGGAATCTCCCAAATGCACATGGTAGATATCAGCACTGTATCTTTGCAGAGCAGACGGGATATCGACCTCCTCTATATTCATGTGGAACAGATCTGCAAGCAGCCCCAGATTCTGTGCCTTCACTTCCTCCAGGACGTGCTTTCCATCTTCCAGCGTATAAAAAAAGCGCGTCTCGTATCGATTGATAGGTTCTATCATGACCCTGGCGCCTGCTTCCTTCGCATAATCCGATACGGTTTTTAAAAAGGAGATCAGCAGATCATGCTGCTCCGGTGTCGGTCTTCTCGGGTGGTCGAAAAGCGGCAGCGGGCTCTGATATCCATATTCCGGGCATACGATGGTAGGACATCCCAGCTCTGCTGCCGCATCGATTGCTTTTTTCGACAATTCGACCTTCGCTTCCAGAGTCTCTCTGTCCAGCAAAGGCTTTCTATAGATCTCACCCGGCATGATCAGGGAGCAGGGATTAACGCCTGCCCCCTGTCCTGCACGGATGATTTCCTTTATGATAGTAGGAGAATAATCTTTTTCAAACAATCTGATTTCCACACCATCGAAGCCATATCTTGCCGCATTCTTCATCTTTTCATCAAATGTCTCTCCCGGAATCATCCAGGTCGAACAAGCTAGCTTCATAACAATGCTCCTTCCGAAATCAATCATCAAATGTCAGCATTACCTTCTGGGTCTTTCCAGGATTATTCAATATGAAATCAAAGGCCTCATGGATCTCCTCAAACTTGAAGCTATGGGATACCAGCCCGTCGAAATCGAACTTATCCTTGATTTTTGACATGAATCGGATAGTTCTCGGAAACCAGAACTTCGTTCCTGCAGAACCCTTGATGGTGAGAGTTTTCCAGATGATGTTCTCCCACTTCAGAGGGACCATTCTCTCATGAGAATGACCTATTGCAGCGATCCTTGCGCTCGGCGCCGCGATATCAAAGCAGGAAGCGATCCCGGCATCACTTCCGGAGCATTCTACCAGCAGAGTCGCACCGTTTGTTCCAGTGATCCTTCTTATTTCCTCACCCACGTCACAGGCAGTCGGATCCAGCACATAATCAGCTCCATAGTTGAGTGCATTCTTTCTTCTCTGTTCCACCGGATCAACGACGAATACAGTCGCATTAGCTGTCGCACAGCTCATGGCCGCGGAAAGTCCGATAGTCCCTGCGCCGATGATACAGCAGATATCCTGTGCGTCAGGATCGAATTGATTTCCCCATACGCCCCAATATCCTACGTTGAAGTTCTCAACGAGTGCGCCCATTTCATAGCTCCAGTCCTGTGGGATCACATGGGTATAAGCTTCGTTTGTGATCATGTATTCCGCCATGGCGCCGTAGGACGTCGGCAGGAAACCAACCTCATCGAAGTTCTCACATACGGATGGCATCTTGCCGTCTTTACAATTATCACACTTAAAGCATGGGCAGAGACAGTCACCTACTACTTTATCGCCTACTTTGATAGAGGTCACAGCAGATCCTACCTTCTCTACGATACCTGCCCACTCGTGTCCCGGCGTATATGGTGCAATGTCATATCTGCCTTCTGTGGAATTTCCCAGGAAGCAGGAAATGTCTGAACCGCAGATACCACACGCTTTTGGTTTTACTAAGATCTGATCCGGCTGAAGCTCTGGTAATTCTATCTCTTCGATTCTCAGGTCCTTCGGTCCGTACATACGTGCAGCTTTGATCTTCATCTTTATTTCCTCCTCGTATATTTCTTTCGCTCCCTTTTATCTTCTGTTTAATACTCTAATGTGTAAATATGTCTTCCGCCGTTGGTAGGGCCCTTGATGACAGCCTCGATGTCCTCCTTCTTTCTCTGTGTCACGAGATCGATCGGCGGAAGCTGACCGGCAGGGTATTTCTCCAAAATGTCATTTACCAACTTTTCCAGATAATCCATGGCTGCCTCACAGCCCTTGGTCCCCTTTTCTACAGAAGCTTTCTTCGGATTCCCTATTACACCTTCCGGCGTGCAGATCACCTCCATGCCTGTATTGCCCAGCGCATTGTACCATTTGATCGGTCCATTGGTCCCCAATTCGTCAGCAAAATCGATATGTCCCGGCGGGAATAACGGCGTTCCCTTAGTCTCCACCGCATCCTCCTGTCTGCAAAGTTCCGGGAACATACACAGCGCCCAGGACTGTTCTACTTCGCACGCGTGGGTCAGGTGGTTGTCATAGATACCGTTGAGTCCCTCATCGCTCTTAGCTGCCAGCTCATACTTGGCCACATGCCACAGATGCGGATAAACTGCGATCGCCGGAACCTGGAATTTCTTGCCAAACTTGTGAATCGCCAGCGGGATCACATAATCCTGGCCATGACCATTAACCAGGATCATCTTTCTGAATCCGGTATTCCAAAAGCCTGCCATCACGTATACGATGTAGTCCGCGAGGATCTCTTCCGGAATCATTATGGTCCCCGGCATTCCCAGATGCTGATACGGATGCGAACCGTACCATATAGGCTGTGCTACAGTACATCCTGTTGCCAGCGCTACCTGTTCACACATTCTCGTTTCCAGATATGTATCTTCGCCATACGGTGCATTCGGCCCGTGGTTTTCTGTGGATCCGATCGGGATCATGATCACATCGTTCTTCTTCAGTCGTTCTTTTACATCCAGATTAGTCATGTTCTGGAAATATACACCGCTATTTTTTTCCATGTGCCCGCCTTGTGCGGGGATCTGCCATTTTGACATTGTTTTTTCCTCCTTTTTCAGAAATGATTTATAATACTATTTTTATTACTTTACGCTGTTCAAAAATGATCTCTGATAACAATAGATGGTAGGGGATGCTGTAAACTGAGCGAAGTAATCAGGTTCACATGTAATGACGACTCTCTGCTTCATGTCTGCAAACTCCGGTTCTGTCACCAGCCTGTCCAGATCGTAGTACATCTGGGCTGTTTTCATATTGCAGACTATGAGACGCGTATCCGGCAGGTTGGCAGTCTTCAAAACACGGAGACTGTGCCGTACGCTGTCCAATCCATCATCCTTGCCGCTAAGATCCGCCCTCCTGTAGTCCACCAGCAGACGTGCTTTTTCCACAGCTGCCTTTAGATTGGAATCATCGGAAGAAAGCAGATCCGATTTCACCATGAAATCATGGATCTCTTCCTCATAGATGGCATCTCCCGTTTCATCCAGCCTGTTGAGAAGGAATGTCAGCTCATATGTCTGATCGTTTCTTCTCTGAACGAATGCATTGATGAAATATGGTTTCGCCAGCAGTGCCAGCGCTGTCTGATGCGGCTCCGCCATCAAGGTAAAGTTGACGCGATATCCCTTCTCCTGCAATTCATAAGCCAGATTATGCCCGTAAAAGAAGTCCTTCGTAGCGCCCTGATCGTATGGACCGTAATTCCCCGCCAGAAAATCCTTCACGTTTTCTCCGTTGAGCGGCCCGGTATGCGGTACTTTGACAACCAGCTGATATCTGGACAGTACCTCCTCGAATTGTGCGATCTCTTCCATCATGGCGGATTTATCCGCAAACGGATCATTCAGCTCCACACTGATATCTACGCCAGGACCTACCAGATCCCTGAGCTCTTTCAATACTTCGAATCTGTCCTTGAACTGATTCCCCACATTGGCATTAGGATTGTTCAGGAAGTTGCTATATATGATCTGAGGATTCGTTGTCAGGTTGGCAATGAGGTTTTTCATGGCCATGACCTCAAACGGGTTAGCCGTGTTGGCGGAATACAATACGTTGGTCGGCCTTCTGACGCCGTTTTCCATAAAGGCGATATCCCGCTTCAAATCGATCCGCAGGCTCTTGTCTCCCCCAAACTCCAGCTCTTGTCGGAACCCTGCCGGCGTAATCCCAGCCGCAGGCTTGAATGTTTCGATGACTTTTTTGAACTCATCTGTAACGCCAATGACAGATACTCTGTTTTCTATCTCTGCCAGCACTTCGGATGAAATCTCGATATCTTTGATCCTGTCATACAGACTGGCATCTATATCAGACGCCGGCTGGAACATGTCCGCCTTTGCCAGGGCATCCACCGTATAGGTGACCCTCTTCTCATTTCCTTCGCAATTAAACATATCGCATCCTCCTTTTGTAGGTTCATTCTTCATTCGATCGTTTTTACAGCTTCACTTTACTTGTTTCTGCCTGCTCCATATAGGAGAAAGCGGAACATACGGCTGCAGAAGGCGCAGTACCTTTTTTTACTATATGAAAAGAGAGAAATGCATTATTTTGATATCGTTCTTCAATAGGATCAAAATGAAAAAGAAAGGAGTCAAACAATGGCTTTCATTACAACAAAAGAAATGTTCTCAAAAGCGCTGGACAGCGATTATGCCATCGGCGCCTTCAATGTGAACAACATGGAGATCATCCAGGGTATCGTCGGAGCGGCAGCCGGGAAAAAATCTCAAATCATACTACAGGCGTCGGAGAGCGCTATCGCTTACGCCAAATCCGTCTATCTGATTAAGATGATCGAAGCTGCCATGGAGGATACAGGAATGGATATCTGCCTCCATCTGGATCATGGAGCAACATTCGAGATCTGTAAAGAATGTATCGACGCTGGCTTCACCTCCGTTATGATCGACGGTTCAAGTCTCCCCCTGGAAGAAAACATCGCGCTGACAAAGAAAGTCGTAGACTACGCTCACGCAAGAGGCGCTGTTGTCGAAGCAGAGCTCGGCAAACTGGCAGGTATCGAAGATGACGTCAACGTATCAGCTGTTGATGCTGCTTTTACAGATCCGGCAGAAGCGGCTTATTTCGTGGAAAAGACAGATGTCGACTCTCTGGCTGTCGCCATCGGAACAAGTCATGGAGCATTCAAATTCAGCGGCACACCAAAGCTGGATATCGAACGGCTGAAAGAAATACACACCGCCATTCCTGACACACCACTGGTGCTGCATGGCGCATCCTCCATTCCAGCCGAGCTGGTAGAAAAATGCAACCGATACGGAGCTGATCTGCCGGGAGCTCAAGGCGTTCCGGCTGATATGATCCGTGAGGCTGCAAAGTACGGCATCTGCAAAGTAAATGTGGACACGGATATCCGCATGGCTGTGACGGCAGAAATCAGAGAGTATTTCGCCACGCATCCGGAGGGCTTCGATCCCAGAAAATATCTGGGGCCCGGCCGAGATGCCATCAAGGACATCGTTTCCCAAAAAATCGATCATGTACTGGGCTCTGCAGGCAGTGCAGCAAGATAACATCTTTGTAGAAGAAATGCTGACACACAACAGTATTCCTACTTCTTCATGGTTATATTTCCTACTGACGAATGCAGATATGAGCAATACTCATATCTGCATTCGTGCATGTCTTTATCCGCCGCACATCAGTAAAAAACGATTTTATCCAACGACGCCCTATGGATAACATTTTTTATAAAAAAAATCAGAGCAGTTATCCGCTCTGATCTTATCTGGCTAGGGTAGCAGGATTCGAACCTGCGCATGATGGAATCAGAATCCATTGCCTTACCGCTTGGCGATACCCCAACGTTACCTCTTCATATATAAATGGGGTGGATAGTGGGATTCGAACCCACGCATAACGGAGCCACAACCCGCTGTCTTAACCACTTGACTATACCCACCACATCGCGAGCGGGGCTTCCGCTCAAAAAATTTTGGAGGCGACACCCGGATTTGAACCGGGGAATAAAGGTTTTGCAGACCTCTGCCTTACCACTTGGCTATGTCGCCTCGATGGGAGTTACCTCCCAATGATATTTGGCGATCCGGAACGGGCTCGAACCGTCGACCTCCAGCGTGACAGGCTGGCATTCTAACCAACTGAACTACCGGACCACATAATTGGTGGGCGCTATAGGGCTCGAACCTATGACCCTCTGCTTGTAAGGCAGATGCTCTCCCAGCTGAGCTAAGCGCCCATGTAAATTCTGTCACTTTTAAATATGGTAGCGGCGAGTGGAGTCGAACCACCGACCTTCCGGGTATGAACCGGACGCTCTAGCCAACTAAGCTACACCGCCACACCGCAGCAGTCTCTTTCAATCGCTGCGAAAATTATCTTACCATTTTAGTAACCCATTGTCAAGAGATTTTATATGATAATATTGACGGTCGCCCAATATTTTGGCTGCGAAACGGTATATCATTATAATACAACATTTTTCCATGGAGGTCAACTATGAACGATTCACTGATTTCTCTGCCCGATACCGTTTTCGGACGAGAATATGTAATACGCTCCATAGACCCCGTCGAAAAAGGCGACAGCACTTTAAACGGATACGGGATCATTCCCGGTGCGTCGATAAAACATCTCTTCGACAGTCCCGCGAAGGATCCTGCCGCCTACGAGGTCATGGGCGCCGTCCTGGCTCTGAGGCTTGAAGACGCGAAGAAGATCTTCGTATCCCCGGAACCGGACGCATGATTCACGAAACTGATCATCACCTCTCAGGAAGTCCCCTCATATACTTCTCAGAGAGGTGTTTTTTATGAAAGAGAAAATCGTTGCCCTCGCAGGGAACCCAAACGTAGGAAAAAGCACTGTCTTCAACGCTCTCACAGGCATGAAGCAGCATACAGGCAACTGGCCGGGAAAAACCGTGACCAATGCTGTCGGGTACACCACGTACAAGGATACCGCCTTCAAACTGGTAGACCTTCCCGGCGCCTATTCTCTGGACTCGTCTTCACCCGACGAAGAAGTCACCGGAAGTTACATACGCTCAAAAAAAGCTGATATCGTCCTCATCGTAGCCGACGCCACATGTCTGATGAGGAATCTGATACTGATACGCGACATCCTCTCCATCACGCACGACGCTGTCCTCTGCGTCAACTTGATGGATGAAGCGAAAAAGAAAGGGATCAATGTCGATGTAAAAAAGCTGGAGCGACAACTGGGGATTCCCGTCGTCGCCTCCGCAGCCCGCTCAGGCAAAGGCCTGGACGCTCTTCTGGAAACCCTGTATCGCTTTACTCCCCGCAAAAACCAGCCTTCCCGCCTCGCATCCTTTTCCTCCATAGAAGACGTATACGACCGCTGTGTAACGCTGACGAAGGATGATCCTCACAGCTTCGACAGAAATCTGGACAGGATAGTGACATCGAAAGTCCTCGGTTTCCCCATCATGTTCCTCCTCCTGTTGCTGGTCTTCTGGCTGACCATGGTAGGCGCCAACTATCCGTCGGAAGCTCTTTCCGCCATGTTTTCATCGCTGGGCGATCGAATCAGAGAAGTATTGGCGGCACTCTCCGCACCAGCAGCTCTTATTTCTGTCCTCATGGATGGTCTATATACCACTCTCACATGGGTGATATCCGTGATGCTCCCTCCCATGGCCATCTTCTTTCCGCTGTTCACACTGCTGGAGGATTTCGGATACCTTCCCAGGATAGCGTTCAATCTGGATCACGCCTTTAAACGCTGCGGCGCACATGGAAAGCAATCTCTCACCATGTGCATGGGATTTGGCTGCAATGCCTGCGGTGTGACAGGCTGCAGGATAATAGAATCTCCCCGCGAACGTCTCATCGCCATACTCACCAACAGTTTCGTACCATGTAACGGCCGTTTCCCCACGCTCATAGCTGTGATACTCATATTCTTCGTCTCCGGGTCCTCGTCAGCATCATCCCTGAAAGCCGGAGCAATACTGGCGCTTTTCATCGTTTTCAGCATCCTCATGACTATGGCCATCTCCAAGATACTCTCCGCCACTGTTCTAAAAGGAGTACCATCCTCTTTCATACTGGAACTCCCGCCATACAGAAAACCAAAGATCATAAGTGTCATCGTCCGGTCTATGCTGGACCGCACCATCTTCGTCCTGGGAAGAGCCGTCATGATATCCGCACCCTTCGGCATCATCATATGGCTTCTGGCCAACATCAAAACAGGCGACATATCCTTGCTGGACAAATGCACAGAAGTCCTCGATCCTTTCGGCCGACTCATCGGCGTAGACGGAGTCATCGTAACGGCATTTCTTCTGGGTTTCCCTGCCAACGAGATAGTGATCCCCGTGATGTTGATGTGCTACATGTCCACCGGTATCCTGACCGACTACAGCAGTCTGACACAGCTTCACGAAACACTGACCTCCTGCGGCTGGACGTTCCAGACGGCGCTGTCGGTGATGATACTATGCCTGTTTCACTTTCCGTGCGGAACCACTTGCCTTACTATGAAAAAAGAAACAGGCAGTCTGAAATGGACTGCCTTAGGGTTCTTTTTACCCACCGTCACCGGTGTTTCTATCTGTTTCGGCATGAATATGCTCTGGCTGCTGTTAAGCTAACGATGCACCAAGAGATTGGCATTCAGCCTTTCCTGAATCGTCCGGCATCTCGTTGCAGATGACCGGATCGCACGCCATGTCGACGCCCAGGTCCGCGCATTCAGCTTCCCAGTTTCGCATCCACTCTCCGTCTCCCCAGCCGTAAGATCCGAACAGCGCCACCTTCTTGCCTCCCAGCTTGCCTTTACACGTATCGAACATCGGCTGGAATTCACTTTCTTCCAGCACTTCATCTCCCATGGAAGGGCAGCCGAAGGCGATGGAATCGTAATCCTTCACCATATCAGCGTTAAAGTCACCACTGGTGAAGAGACTAACATCTGCGCCTTTGGCTTTGGCGCCATCGGCCACAGATATAGCCATGGCTTCAGTATTCCCTGTTCCGCTCCAATATACTACAGCTACTTTTTTCATCATATACCTCCTGTCGATTGGAATCAATCATGCAGCTACCGTGAGCTGCCATATGCTCTTTCCGCCCTCCCACAAATTGGTATATATGTCGGTACATTTCTTGTATTTATAGAAAGTCTTTTCCGCTTCATCGATATTGCTATAGACCTTCCATGTTCCCGATCGAAGGAACCCCTTTCCCCCGTTGTCGATGAATCCCGTCACATCTTCCAGCGGGTATCCCAAGAACACTCCGATCTCATGAGGAAACTCTCCGGCGACCTGAAGCCGCCCTCGAAGGCGCCGGATGGCACTGAACGCATCCATGTCCTCATAGCCGAACTTCTTCATGAACTCCGCAGTCTGCGGTTTCGCAAACTCTCTTTCCAAGTCGGGAAGTGCGACAGATTTTACAGAGGATATTTTTTATCAGACTCTTAAGAGAGGATATTTCATGGAGGAGCTCATCA
>UQRM01000047.1 GCA_900543485.1 uncultured Eubacterium sp.
CTTTCCGTGGTCTACGTGACCGATCGTTCCGATATTGATATGCGGCTTGGTTCTTTCAAATTTCTGTTTTGCCATTTTAATTCCTCCTAAGGTTAAAATAAGTAACAGGCATCAATATCGCAAAGCGATATCCAGATGTTTTTTAATATAATGGAGCTGCTGAGCAGACTTGAACTGCCGAACCTCTTCATTACCAATGAAGTGCTCTACCGACTGAGCTACAGCAGCACACCAATATTCATTATGGTACTATATTTTAGAGACCATGTCAACAAAATCACAAGGCTTTATGATGATTTTTCGCAGGAATCCCGCCGCAAAGTTACAACGTCTGCATTTTAAATACACGGCCATAAGCTGCGAAGACCCCGGTCTTTATGCGCTGGCCACGTCTGCAGCCTCCGTCGGCGTAAAAAGTCCCGGGTAGATACCGCCCAGGATAATGAGTGGCATAAGCAGAGCCGGTATGAACTTCCTCAGAGCTGTAACGAAGGTCCGAAGTGTAACTTCTGAGGCTCTTCGCCCTTTCGCCTTTCTTTTTTCTACGTTTCACAGTTTTACCATTTCTTCGTTACAACTCTGAAAGCTTTCTCTCAAACCTGTCCTTTCGCGTATCGTCAGGTATCTTCGTCGGATATTTCCCATCAAAGCATGCGCTGCAATAATCTCCGCTGCCTATAAGCTTCCCCAGCTCCTCCACCGGCAGATATCCCAGCGAATCGGCTCCTATCAACCCGGCAGTTTCGCTGACGGTGTGGGAATTTGCTATAAGATTTTCCTTCGAGTCTATATCGGTTCCGTAATAGCATGGGAAGAGGAAAGGCGGCGCCGATATCCTCATATATGAGCACCACCCGCCTGTCTCTGACACTGGCTTCCACCGCGCTGAGCTTTATCCTCACCTGGTCGAGTCTCAGACTCTGACCCGGTGATATGAATGTCCTTCCTATGTACTTGTTCTTTATCAGACCTATGCCATAAGGTATGCCGGAGGCTCTGCTGAAACCCAGCGCCGCGTCAAGCCCCGAATCAGGAGCACCGATAACGATATCCGCTTCTACCGGATGCAGCCTCGCCAGTATCTCACCCGCCTTAACTCTGGCTCTGTGTACCGACACACCATCCAGAACGGAATCAGGTCTTGCAAAATATATGTATTCGAAGATGCACCTTCTCCTTTCCGTGACATCTCCTGTCATATCCGAGATGACTCCATCTTCGCTGAATACTATCAGCTCTCCCGGCTCTACATCCCGTATGAATCTTGCCCCTACAGCACTGAGGCCACAGCTTTCAGAGGCTATCACATACGCTCCGTCCTCCGTCTTCCCGTAGCACAGCGGACGAAATCCATGAGGGTCTCTGACACATATGAGCTTTCGAGGCGACATCAGCACCAGAGAGTAAGCCCCCTCCAGATATTTTACAGCCGATTTCACCGCCTCCTCTATGGACGATGTCCTGAGTCTCTCTCTTGTTATGATATAGGCTATGGTCTCCGTATCGCTGGTAGAGTGAAAGATGGCTCCCGAAAGTTCCAGTTCATCCCGCAGCTTTCCTGCGTTGCTGAGGTTGCCGTTGTGAGCCAGGGCCATCCTGCCCTTCTGGTGATTCACCTCTATCGGTTGGCAGTTATTGCGGTTGCTGGCCCCGGTGGTCCCGTAGCGCACGTGTCCCACAGCCATCTTCCCCTGAGGGAGCTTTGCCAGCACATCCTTTGAAAACACGTCGCTCACCAGTCCCAGATCCTTGTGGGAGGAAAAGACTCCGTCGTCGTTGACCACTATGCCACAGCTTTCCTGCCCACGATGCTGGAGGGCATATAGCCCGTAATAGCTCATACCTGCCACGTCCGCCACCTTCGGCGTCATTACTCCGAAGACTCCGCATTCCTCTCTCGGCTTCATTGTCCACCTCCGGAAAACAGCAGGTCTCCGTATACAGGCATCGGCCAGCGCACGGCATCCACCCTCTTTTCAAGCTCGTCCACGACTTCTCTTATCTCGTCCATTATCGGCAGTACCTTCCTGCAGAAGAACTCTGCCGCATCTCTGACGTCGGAATCAGGATCGAACTCCTCGAGGGTCCACTCCAAATCGCTGCTCTTGTCATGCAGCTCATCCAAAAGTCCTGACAACGCTGATATCATCTTCTTTTCGGTCCTGCACACGGCGTCCGCTCCTATCAAGTCCTTCTTGACCGCGGCTGTCTCGGCCAGCTCTCTGATATAGGCAGCCACGGCAGGCACGATATCCCTGTTCACCATATCCAGAAGTGTCAAGGCCTCTATGTTGACGTTCTTGTAATATTCCTCATAAAGTATACTCTGTCTGGCTTCCAGCTCCAGCCTCGTGAGCACCTTATGCTTTTCAAACAGCTCCACATTCTTTTCAGCGGTGAAGTACGGCAGGGCATCGACAGTAGTTTTCAGATTCAACAAACCTCTCGATTCCGCCTCCCTCACCCATTCGGCGGAGTAGTTATCTCCGTTAAAGACGATACGCTTATGGGCAGAGTAAGTTTCGCGCACAAGCTCTCTTGCAGCCTTTTCCACATCTTCCGTCCCCTCGAGCGCATCTGCGAACTGTCTCAGAGACTCGGCCACCATAGTGTTGAGCATGTATGCCGGACAGGATACGGCCGTTCTCGAACCGGCCATCCTGAATTCGAATCTGCTTCCCGTAAAGGCAAAAGGCGATGTCCTGTTCCTGTCAGTCGTATCCTTCTTTATGTCCGGCAGGACAGCCGCTTTCAGACCCATTCTCCTTTCTCGCTCAGGCACCGACGTCTTTCCTTCTTCCACGGCCTCCATGACCTCAAGCAGGTCATCTCCCAGAAATACGGAGATTATGGCCGGCGGCGCTTCGTTGCCACCCAATCTGTGGTCATTGCTGGCTCCGGAGACAGATATCCTCAGCAGATCCTGATAATCGTCCACGGCTTTTATAACTGCACTCAGCAACAGCAGGAACCTGGTGTTGGAAACAGGATCTTTTCCCGGCTTCAGCAGGTTCTCGCCATCCTCGGTGGCGATGGACCAGTTGATGTGCTTGCCACTGCCGTTTATGCCGGCGAAAGGTTTTTCGTGAAGCAGGCATCTCAACCCGTGTCTCTCCGCCACGCGCTTCATCATCTCCATAGTAAGCTGGTTGTAGTCCGAAGCGATGTTGGCAGTGCTGAATATAGGAGCCAGCTCATGTTGGGAAGGCGCCACCTCATTGTGCTCGGTACTGGCCGGAATTCCCAACTGCCACAGCTCATTGTCAAGGTCAGCCATATATTCGGCCACCTTGGTCTTGATGACTCCGAAATAGTGATCATCCAGCTCCTGAGTTTTAGGCGGCTTTGCCCCCACCAGCGTCCTTCCGCAGTACCTCAGATCCTTTCGCTTTTTGTAAAGCTCCGCAGGTATCAGGAAGTATTCCTGCTCCGGCCCTACAGTTGTAGTGACTCTCGAGACTTCTTCCCCGAAGATCCTCATCAGTCTCACAGCCTGCCTGTCGAGGGCCTCCATGGAAAGGAGCAGCGGCGTCTTCTTGTCAAGAGCTTCCCCATCGTACGAGCAGAAAACCGTCGGTATGCACATGGTGTTTCCCTTTATGAAAACGTACGAGCTTGGATCCCAGGCCGTATATCCTCTCGCCTCAAAGGTAGCTCTTATACCTCCTGACGGGAAACTGGAGGCATCCGGCTCTCCCTTTATCAGCTCTTTTCCGGAGAAATTGGTCATTATAGCTCCATTCTTGTCAGGGAACATGAAGCTGTCGTGCTTTTCCGCCGTCACTCCTGTCATTGGCTGGAACCAATGAGTGAAGTGGGTAGCCCCCTTTTCCATGGCCCAGTTTTTCATAGCTGTGGCTATTACATCCGCCGTCGTTCCATCAAGCTCAGTACCTTCTTCGATATGTCTGTGAAGGGCTTCGTACGCCTTCTCCGGCAACCGCTCCTTCATGACCACATCGCTGAACACTTTTTCTCCAAAAATCTCCGATATCCTGTCCATTATCCCATTTCCTCCCTTCTCATATACCACTTTCGCCATAGTTAGACAGTGCTCTTGCACTCGGATCATCCACGTCGCATCCTTCCCACTGCCTGTTTGGCATCCAGAAATCCTTTATCATCTCTGCCTGACCGGGATACTGCTCCTCGAACAACTCCCGATACAGCAGTGATTCCTTGGTAAACGGGATGCAATGATACGCGTACTTCTTTCTTTTCTTCGCGAACGCCTCGTCACTATAGCGTTTTTCAGCGTATTTCTTTATATCGTCTGCCAGCGAATGTCCGACGGCGTCGCTGAAGGCTGCCTTTTCCCTGTACAGTATGTGGTGTGGCAGATAGTCGCCTTCGAAGGCCTTTCTGAGCAGATACTTGCCCTTCCCGTATATGTTTATCTTCTTCGCCGGGTCTATGGCCATCACATATCTGACGAAATCCAGGTCTCCGAACGGCACCCTGGCTTCGATAGAGTTGTCGCTTATGCACCTGTCGGCTCTCAGCACGTCGTACATGTATATCTCGCTTATCCTCTTTACCGATTCCTGCTGAAAAGCCTCCGGCGACGGTGCGAAGTCGGTGTATTTGTACCCGAACAGTTCGTCGGATATCTCGCCGGTCAGCAATACCTTCACGTCGGTGGTTTCTCTGATAGCCTTACAGACGAGATACATTCCCATTCCCGCCCTTATGGTGGTTATATCGAATGTCCCCATTGCCCCTATGACCTCCCTGAGGGAACTGAGGACCATATCCGTATCTATTATTATCTCGGTGTGCTGGCTTCCTATATATTCCGCCGCCTCCGCGGCGTATTTCAAATCGATAGCATCCTCCTCCATTCCTATAGCAAAGGTCCTTATAGGTTTTTCAGGCATCAATTTCTGTGCTATGGCGCAAACAAGCGAACTGTCCAGACCCCCGCTCAGAAGAAAGCCAAGCGGCGCATCGGAATCCAGTCTCTTGGCAACTCCGGCTATCAGCTTTTCCCTGATGTTTTCGCATATGATGTCTATATCGTCTTCGCAGTACCGGCTGACAGCTGTAACGTCTGTATATCTGTGGAATTCCCCGTCCTTGTAATAATGCCCCGGCGGGAACGGCATTATCTTATCGGTCAGTCCCACCAGGTTTCCGGCTTCACTGGCGAAGAACATCCCTCCCATCTCGGATCGGCCGTAAAAGAGGGGCCTTATGCCGATGGGATCTCTCGCCGCGACGAAGGAGCCCCTCCTGCTGTCGTAGATCACCATAGCGAACTCAGCATCTAACTTCGTGAACATATCCACACCATACTTTCTGTACAGCGGTAATATGATCTCACAATCGCTGTCAGATTCGAACATGTACCCTTCTTCTTCAAGGTTCTCTTTGACCTGTCTGAATCCGTACAGCTCTCCATTGCATACCACATAGTCTCCATCTCTCTCGAAGGGCTGCATCCCTGCCTCTCCAGGATCCATGATGGCCAGCCTGTGGAATCCCAGTATTCCTCCGTCCGTCTCGATAACACGGGACATATCCGGCCCCCTTGGAACGCTCCTCTCAAATCCTTCCATAAATTTCTCGAAACAGGTGTCTTTTCCTTCATACCCCATTATCGAACACATGGCAGCACTCCTTTCCTCCTGCCTTTGGCAGGATCCGCGTAAAATATAAAAGTGGCTATTCTCCTCTAAATATAGGACGAATAGCCACATATCCGCGGTGCCACCTATGTTGAGCTTACGAAGAAGCCCCACCTTTCCAACCCAACAGTTGTATCGGCTGTAACGGGCCGATCCCGTCTCCCCTACTTTCTTTCGAATTTTCTTCCGCGCTCCTGCGTCTGTATCCGACGATTTCGGTTCACAGCTCCGAAGTGTTATTCACCTGAGTCCTTCCACCGGGTTTCCACTATCCCCGACTCACTGCGGGCGGCCGCCCAGACTACTTCTCTTCATCATCGCCTTTGATATATTCTTTTATTGGCTCTAATGATAATATCGCTTTGGTTCATTGTCAACAGTTTTTTGGTTATTTTTTGTTATTTTGACACAAATTACAGAAATGTCAAAAAACATTGGGACGCAATTAATCAGCAAATAATTGCTGTTTGACGCAATTAATCAGCAAATAATTGCTGTTTGACGCAATTAATCAGAGACAAACCATCTCGCAGCCTTTGTCTTTCCGACACAATAAACTCGCCCTTCCTTACGAAGTTCGCGAATCAGCAATTGTATCTGATTTCGACTGTGTCCGGGCAGTACCTGCTGCAGTTCTTTAAATGGCGTGCCCTTATCACCGTTCATACGGATATGCTTCATCAGCAATTCCTTATTCGTATCACGGTCCAATCCGACCATCCTCGTATGGACTCCCGCCTTCCCCGCCGCCGTATAGAGACCCCGTGCAAGAACGTATCTGTTCCGACCGGCATGCTCCACTATTCCAAGCTCTACCAAACGCTTCAACCTCGTCCTCATATTCTCTGTCAGAGGTTTTTCATGATATAACGCGTCGATTGTTAAAAAGTCACTGGTCGAAAGTATCTCCAATTTTTCATTGCCTATTTTATTGATAACGGAAAGCATTTTCGTGTCCAATACCAATCCGTTTAACGTAATGCTCACAAAACTGTCATCGGTACCGCTGAAATCAGGAAGTGACTTGGCTTCCTTGACACTCAGTTCATACATCAGATTCATCCCCTGCCCGGAGCGTTCCACCAACCCGCAGAGGGCCAGTATCTCCGCAATACGCCGGTTTCTCGGCATCTGCCTGTCCAGAATATTGCTGAGCGATATCCCATTGGGGAAGCCGCCCGGACTCTCCACCGTAAGACGATCCTGGTACTGACGCACGAACACACTGCCGCCCATTTGATAATTCCTGTGGCTTACGGCGTTCAATACAGCTTCCCTCACTACTCGCTCATTGAAGGTCGGGATATCATATATGAAAAACCCTTCCTGGTAATGCTGATTATCGTTGCGAAGATTGATGAGTTCCCACAATCTATCGTAGTAGGAAAAGAAACCTGTTCTCAATTCTTCCCTTTGGCTTGCCGGACCTGAAGCTTCCGACGAACGATATTCAAATATAACTTCCGCCTGAGGCAAATGTTTTCTCAGAGCCTCTTTCTTTCCAAAAAGAATCAGGGCCGCATAAGTCACTCCCTCGTCAGTTACCGCTTCACAATCACAGAGAAGTTGCTCCGCCGACAAACTGATGAGTCTCTTATTCCCACTTTTTTCCATCCATCTGCTTCGGAAGTCCTCGATGGCCTCTTCGTCCAAATCATCCAGCTTTGCATCGGCACAGATGCTGCCTGAAAAATCGAAACCTGATTCCTCGTAGACTCTGCGGCGGATCTCCTCCGGCATGGGTATCAGACTGTCCCCTTCATACCACCAGGCAATCCCATCAAGCTGAACAGGTAAGCCAAGGGGACGGCTTGCAACATCAAATACAAGAACGCGCTTTCCATCACAATCGTAGAGCTGAAAATCAACGCTTACCTTCAGCTTATCCATCAACCCCTTACGCGTACGTTCCGGCTGACCAAAGGCTTCACTCCCTACGACCCTTCGTGGACGTTTATCGGAAATGCCGAACACCAATTTCCCTCCGCCACAATTGGCCAGAGCACAGCAACACCTGGCAGCTTCATTGGAATCGAACCGATTTTTGGCTTCTTTGAACTGTATCTGTTCTCCCTCTTTAGCGTTCAACAATTCCTCTACTGTAGTCAAATCATACAATTTGATCCCTCCCTACGACCATCTTCACTGCCACAGATAGTTGACGATCTTCTTCCGTGCTCTCTGCATGGCGTTATCTATGGATTTGACGCTCCTTCCCAGCTTCTCCGACACCTTTCCGTAATCACCGGTCTTGATCAGTTCATTTATCACTTGCATCTCAAAATCGCTGAATACATTGTCCCCATTATGAAGGATATATTCAGCGATGTCCTTGAAGACGAGCAGCTCCTCGGGGTTCTCTGTCATATTGGTCCTGATGGTGTCTGCGATGGTCACGTCTTCGTTCTCGTCTATCACCGGGTTATTGAGGGAAACGGATGTGTTGAGAGCCTTATGCTTGTCTCTTCCCGCCATCCTTATGGCGCTTATTATCTGCCTCGTTATGCAAAGGCTGGCAAAGGTGCCGAAAGGTACCTCCTTGGCTGCGTCGAACTGCCTGATGGCTTTCAGCAACCCTATCATTCCCTCCTGCACTATATCGTCCTCATCTGCCCCTGCCATATAGTACATCTTGGATTTCTTTCTGACGGTCTCCTTATACTTTCTCATCAGGGTCTCTTCGGCATCCAGGTCACCCTGCTGTGCCATCACCGCCAACCGATCGTCGGAATGGAGGCTATTTCCGTTATCGCTGTTTTTCATATATATTCCTCTGTCTCACAACTTCGTATATCAGCACCGCTGCCGCGTTGGATGCGTTCAGAGAGCTTATGCGGCCCTTCATCGGTATGGAAACCGTAAAGTCGCACTTTTCCTTCACCAGCCTGCTTATACCCGTACCCTCGCCACCTATGACTACAGCCAGCGGCCCTGTCAGATCTCTGTCGTAATACATGTCTACCCCCATGTCGCAGGCAGCCGTCCATATGCCTCTTTCCTTGAGCTTCTCCAGCTCTGCCGCGATATTGGTGACCCTGGCGCAAAGCATGTATTCCGACGCTCCTGCCGATGTCTTGGCTACTGTCTCTGTGACCGATACCGAACGACGTTTCGGGATAACGATACCATGGACTCCGGCACATTCCGCCGTACGCATTATAGCGCCCAGATTGTGAGGATCCTCCAGTCCGTCCAGAACTACGATAAAAGGGTCCTCTCCCCGTTCTCTGGCTCTGTCAAGGATATCATCCACAGTGCAGTATCTGTGATCCGAAACTACCGCGATGACTCCTTGATGCGCCCCGCCCGAGGCGGTCTTGTCCATTCGTTTCTTTTCGCTGTAATATATTGGGATGCGCTTTTCCCTGGCTCTGGCCGCTATCTGCTTCACAGAACCTTCGGCTCCTTTCGCCAGGGTTATCTTCTCAATTTCTCTGCCGCTTTTCAACGCCTCAAGCACGGCGTTCCTTCCTATTATTACCTCTGACATCGTACCCTGCCGGACACACGTTTCTTCGCCTGCCCGTCCTATCTGCTATACTTTAAAAATCTGTAAGCTATACCTTTTTCCTGCTGCATCTCACTTTCCCAGATGACCTTATATCCGGCAGCATCCAGATCAGGAAAGTATCTGTCAGCTTCAAACTCATCGTATATCTTAGTCACGTAGAAACCATCGCAGTCTTCCATGAACTGCTCATATATCTGAGAACCACCCGCTATGAAAACATCTTCAGGATCGTATCCCGCTATGATTTCCATAACCTCGTCCTTAGAATGGCATATGATACAGCCGTTGGCTCCATACGCGGGATCTGACGTAAGGACTATATTAGTTCTGTCCGGGAGCGGCTTCCCTCCCGGAAACGATTCCAGGGTCTTCCGTCCGACTACGATGACCTTCCCCAGAGTCTTCTGCCTGTAGTATTTAAGGTCTCCCGGCAGATGTACCAGCAGGCTGCCGTCCTTTCCTATGGCCCAGTTTTTATCCACTACAACTATCGCGTTCATATCTTCTCCTGCCCTTCTATATGGCTACAGGTATGTTCTTTATCTGAGGGTTCTTCTGGTAATCCTCCACCTTTATATCGTCCACCGTGAAGTCGTAGAAATCCTTCACCTCAGGATTCAGGCTGAACTTTGGCGCCGGATACTGCGGTCTCGATATCATCTCCCTGATTATCTCCACGTGCCTGTCGTATATATGGGCGTCGGCGATGACGTGCACCAGCTGCCCCGGCTTCAGTCCGGACACCTGGGCCAGCATGTGCACCAGCACCGAGTACTGGACCACATTCCAGTTATTGGCCGCCAGTATATCCTGAGAGCGCTGGTTCAGTATGGCGTTGAGCCTGTCACCCGTCACATTGAAGGTCATACTGTAGGCGCACGGCTCCAGCCCCATTTCCATCAGATCGTTGAAATTATATATGTTGGTCATTATCCTTCTGGAATAAGGCGTGTTTTTCAGCTGCCACAGTACATTGTCCACCTGATCCATCTCTCCATGAGGAAACCTGTATTTGACTCCCAGCTGATATCCGTAAGCCTTGCCTATGGATCCGTTCTCGTCGGCCCACTGATCCCATATGTGGCTGCTGAGATCCTTTATGTTGTTGGATTTTCTCTGCCATATCCACAGCATTTCATCCACGGCCGACTTGATAGCCGTAGGCCGCAGCGTCAGCGCAGGGAATTCCTCCTGCAAATCGTATCTGTTGACTATCCCGAACTGCTTTATGGTGTGGGCAGGGATCCCGTCCTCCCATCTGGCTCTGACCACCTGTCCCTCGCTGGAAAAGCCGTTATCCAGGATGTCCCGGCACATATCCACAAACAGTTTATCCGCTCTGCTCATCATTTCCTCCTTCAACGATAGCTATAGCTTCTTCTATAACCTGACCCAGCCTTTCCGTTTCACCTGCCAGATACAGGTACCCTACAAGAGCTTCGAAAGCCGTCGCCCATTTGTAAGTCACCGGGTCGGCGTTCCTGGCCTTGGTAGTGAATTTCTTGTTTCTGGCTCGTTTCACCAGCCTCTGCTCCTCCTCCGACAGTCCGTCAAACATGTTCTTTATTATCTTCGCCTGAGCCTGAGCTTTTACAAAAGCTGTCGCCGTACGATGAAGCCAATTGGCATCATAAGGTCGCTTTCTTATTATGTGTTCCCTCACCGCCTGTTCGTACACGGCGTCACCCATATATGCCAGCACGGTGGTATTGATGTCCTTTGGATTTTCCATTACCGGCATCTTACTCCTTGATTATCTGGACGCCCTGCGGAGTATCCTTCAGCGTGATACCTCTCTCCTTCAGCATATCTCTTATCTCATCGGCTCGCGCAAAATTCCTGGCTTTTCTTGCCTCCTGCCTCTCATCGACAAGCTTCTGTATCTCATCATCTATCTCATCGTCAGCGTCCTGCTGGAGAAGGCCCACTACCGTAGCCAACTCCATCAGCGTATCCAGGCTCTTCTGGGCGAATTCCCTGCTGGCTCCGTCTTTCACCGCGGTGTTTATGGCCGTCACCAGCTCGAATATGGCTGAGATGGCGTCTGCCGTATTGAGGTCGTCGTCCATGGCCGCGATGAATTCCTCTCTGTATTTATCATATCCGTCCAGCGCCGCTTTTTCATCGTCCGTCATCTCTCCGCCGCTGTTGGCTATGAGATGCTTCAGATTTTCCTTGGCATTTTCCATCCTGGCAAGTCCGGCTTTCGCCTGCTCCATCAACGCATCGCTGAAGTTGATCGGATTCCTGTAGTGGCCCGACAGCAGGAAGAATCTTATGACTTCACCGCTATAATCCTCGAGGATATCTCTTACCGTAAAGAAATTTCCTTTGGATTTTGACATCTTCTCATTGTCTATGGTGATATAGCCGTTATGCATCCAGTAGTTGGCAAACGGTACTCCATTGCAGCATTCCGACTGAGCTATCTCGTTCTCATGGTGCGGGAACTGAAGATCCTGGCCTCCGGCATGGATATCTATCGTGTCGCCCAGATGCTTCTTGGCCATAGCGGAGCACTCGATGTGCCAGCCGGGTCTTCCCTTTCCCCACGGGCAGTCCCATGCTATCTCGTCTTCTTCCTTCTGAGCCTTCCAGAGGGCGAAATCGAGCGGATCCTCTTTTATCTCTCCCACAGCTATCCTGGCTCCAGCCTCCAGATCCTCTATGTTCTGCTTGGAGAGCTTGCCATAGCCCTTGAATTTCCTCGTGGAAAAATACACGTCTCCATTGACCTCGTAGGCATATCCTCTGTCGATGAGCGTGCTGACGAAATCTATTATCTCCGGGATATGCTCCGACACCTTAGGATGTACGTCGGCCTTCTTCACATTGAGGGCCGCCGCGTCCTTGAAATATTCAGCGATATACTTTTCGCTTATCTCAGGAGCCGTCACTCCTTCCTCTCTGGCTTTGTTTATTATCTTATCGTCCACGTCAGTGAAGTTCTGGACGAATTTCACCTTATAACCTCTGTATTCCAGATATTTTCTGAGAGTATCGAAAACCACGAAGGGTCTGGCATTCCCGATGTGGAAATAATTATACACAGTCGGCCCGCAAACGTATATCCTGGCTTTCCCTTCTTCTATCGGTTTGAATTCTTCTTTTTTCCTCGTAAGTGTATTATATATCCTCATTTTTCTCCTCCGCTTTCTCCATCTATACTTTCCGTCCCAATGGCGTCATCTGCGTTCGTAACATCCACAGCTTCCGCGCCTTCCTCTCTGTCCGGCCGGCCTTTTCCCTGAGAATCCTCATCATATATAGGCACAAATTTACCTTCCTGCATTTCCTTCACGATGCTTGAATACTGACAATCATCATCGCAGCGCACATGAGCTTCCTCACCGAACTTCTCGATGAACAGTTCCTCCAGCTCTACTACCCTACGCCTGAGACATTCCAGCTCCACCGCTACAGGATCCGGCATATCCACCTGGTCGAGATCCTTCGTCGGCTTGCCGTGCCGTCTCACTATAGTCCCCGGTATACCCACCACGGTACACCCGTCAGGAACTTCCTTCAGCACCACCGAACCTGCGCCGATCTTCACATCATCGCCCACTTTGAAAGGCCCCAGCACCTTGGCTCCACTGCTGATGACCACTCTGCTGCCGATAGTCGGATGACGCTTCCCAACGTCCTTTCCCGTACCTCCCAAAGTCACTCCCTGGTAAATAGTAACATCATCGCCGATCTCCGTAGTTTCCCCTATTATGACAGCCATCCCGTGGTCGATAAAACATCTGCGCCCGATCTCCGCGCCGGGATGTATCTCTATTCCTGTGAACCAGCGCGAAAGCTGAGATATTATCCTTGCCAGCATTTTAGCATTACGCTTATACAGCCAATGCGCCGGTTTATGCCATATGAGGGCCCATATGCCGGGATAACAGAGAAGAACCTCGATGCTGGATCTTGCCGCCGGGTCCCTCTCAAGTACTGCCTTTATATCTTCTCTTACATCTCTGAAAAATGCCATTTTCGTTTCCTTCTATAACACATGATTTCCGGTCTGCCCACCGGCCATCCTGCACGTCCCACAAGCGCCGCGCCGACTTTTCTCCTGCCATATCCGTGATATGTACAGATGAGCATACCTAGTCATTATGATATCATATCTATTCGCCGGATTCAATGAAGGTTCACAAAAATCGGACATGATGGGAATAGAGGTATATACTATAAGACATGGGATCAATCACTATAAAGGGGTCACAATACGGATATGAACGATAGTTTTATAAG
>UQRM01000048.1 GCA_900543485.1 uncultured Eubacterium sp.
ATCCTCCTATGGTTGATTTAATTTTACCATAGAAGGATTTTGCTTCAACTTTTTACAGACTTTTTTTCATACTCTCGACAGGACAAAAGAAAGGATAGGAATGCTGATAGTGTAAAAAGCACACCTCATAAGAATGAGAAACAGCGTGCCGGATTTCGCTCGTTTTTGAAATCCGGCACGCTGTACCATTTTACAAAGACCTCACACCTTCCAGCTATCCAGATATTCCCTCTGTTCCTCCGTCAGGCTGTCTATCTCGATGCCCCATGCCTCCAGCCGTTTTCTGGCTATCACATCATCTATCTCATCCGATACATCCACGACTCTGTTTCCCAGAGTTCCATGATTATCTTTTATATACAGAGCCGACATGGCCTGAACGGCAAAACTGAGATCCATGATCTCCGCAGGGTGTCCGTCAGCTGCCGCGATATTGACCAGCTTTCCTTCTCCTATCACATTGACTGTTCTGCCGCCAGGCAAAGCATATCCCATGATGTTGCTTCTGGTCTCTATCTTTGACAGAGCGGCCTCCTCCAGTCCTGCCATATCTATCTCAACATTGAAATGTCCGGCGTTGGCCAGTATAGCTCTGTTTTTCATCTTCATCATATGATCGACGGTTATGGTATGCTTGCATCCTGTGGCCGTGACAAAGATATCGCCTAACGGAGCCGCCTTATCCATCGTCATCACATCATGACCATCCATCTTGGCTTCCATGGCTTTGACAGGATCTATCTCAGTGACGATGACCTGAGCTCCCAGCGCTGCTGCCCTCATGGCTATTCCTCTGCCGCACCATCCGTACCCGACTACGACCACAGTCTTAGACGCGACAATGAGATTGGTGTTCCTCATGATGCTGTCCCACACCGACTGGCCCGTACCGTAGCGATTATCGAAAAGATGCTTACATTTAGCATCATTGACAGCTACCATCGGAAACCTTAGGACTCCTTCCCGTTCCATAGCCTTGAGCCGTATGACCCCTGTAGTCGTCTCTTCACAGCCGCCCAAGACTTCGCTCATCAAATCAGGCCGCTTTTCGTGGAGCATCCCAACCAAATCACCTCCATCATCGATAATGATGTTGGGTCTGTGTTCCAGACACATTTCGATATGCCTCATATATTCCTCATCGGTAGCACCGTGGTATGCAAACACCTTCAATCCTCTGTCCGCCAGCGCAGCGGCTACATCATCCTGAGTGGAGAGACTGTTGCTTCCTGTCACAGACATCTGAGCGCCGCCTTCCGCCAGCACCAGGCAGAGATACGCCGTCTTGGCCTCCAGATGGACTGACAAGCTTATCTTCATGCCGTCGAAGGGCTTATCTTTCCTGAACTCTTCCTCCAGTGCCGACAGGAGCGGCATGTTATTTTTCACCCATTCTATCTTCCTGTGGCCCGAAGGCGCCAGTGATATATCTCTGATATCATAATCCTTCATATGGACGTTCCATTCCCTTTCATGCTCCCGGACGCTTATTCAACCGTGACCGATTTTGCCAGATTTTTCGGCTTATCGATATTGCATCCGCGTTCCTTCGCCACATAATACGCGAAAATCTGCAACGGTATGACTGCCAGCACAGGCGATACTTCATCGATGCAGTACGGGATATATATAACTTCGTCTGCTACCGATTCTATTTCAGTCTTTCCTTCCTTTGCCACTCCTATGACTCTGGCGCCCCTGGCTTTTATCTCCTCCACGTTGGAAACCATCTTCTCATAGAGAAAATCCTGAGTAGCCAGAGCGAATACCAGCGTTTCCTCTTCCATCAGCGCGATAGTCCCATGTTTCAGTTCTCCTGCCGCGATAGCAAAGGAGTTGATATATGAGATCTCCTTCAACTTGAGAGAACCTTCATAGGACACACCTGAATCCAGACCTCTTCCAATGAAGAACACCTGCTCACGTCTGTAATATCTCTTTGCCAGCGCCGCAATGGAATTTTCCTTTTCCAGCAGCTTTTCC
Source organism: uncultured Eubacterium sp. (assembly GCA_900543485.1). Classification (GTDB taxonomy): domain Bacteria; phylum Bacillota; class Clostridia; order Peptostreptococcales; family Anaerovoracaceae; genus Lentihominibacter; species Lentihominibacter excrementipullorum. The sequence goes on from UQRM01000048.1 coordinate 1,984, forward strand.
ACTTTGTCAGGCAGAGCTTTCAGTTCATCCAAAATCTTGCCGTAATAATCTTTTTCGATAGTCCCTTTGGTGCTCCCCATGTAGAGACCTATCAGATACATACAGATCAGCTGAGTCGTATACGCCTTGGTCGACGCCACCGCGATCTCCGGTCCTGCCCAGGTGTAGAAGACATCGTCCGATTCACGTGCCACGGAGCTTCCTACCACGTTGACCACAGACAGGATGCGTGCTCCCTTTCTTTTGGCTTCCCTGAGAGCCGCCAGAGTATCGAGAGTTTCTCCTGACTGACTGATGGCGATGAACAGCGTCTTTTCATCCACAAACGGATCCCTGTACCTGAACTCTGACGCCACATCTACTTCCACAGGTATCTTCGCCATTTTTTCGATCACCATCTTGCCTACCAGACCGGCATGATAAGCTGTTCCACAGGCCACGATATAGACCTTGTTGAATCCTTCTATATCCTCTTTTGTCATGGAGATACCATCCAGGTTGATGCTCCCGTCATCATTGAGACGTCTTGTCAGCGTTTCATAGATCCCCTTCGGCTGCTCATGTATCTCCTTCAGCATAAAATGCTCATATCCTTCTTTTTCCGCAGCGTCAGCATCCCAGGTGACATGGAAGACGTCTCTCTTCACCTTCTTTCCTTCGCCGTTATATATAGTAATGTCATCCTTAGTCAGAACCACTGTCTCGTTATTCTCGATAAGGTATACTTCTCTGACGTACTTGAGCAGAGCAGGTATGTCGGAAGCGATGAAATTGAAGCCTTTACCGATACCGGCCACCAGCGGAGCATCCTTCCTCACAGCTACGATCTTGTCAGGCTCCGCAGCCGCTATGGCGCATACAGCATATGCTCCCCTCATCTGAGCCACAGCTTTGTTAACGGCCTGCAGCAGATCTCCCTCATAAAATACACCTATGAGATGAGCGATGACTTCTGAATCCGTATCAGATTTGAAAGTCACATGCTTCTCCGCGGCAAGCCATTCTTTCAGCTCCTGATAATTTTCTATTATGCCGTTATGTACTATAGCTATGGTATTGTCCTCATTAGCATGAGGATGAGCGTTCACATCGGACGGAACCCCATGAGTAGCCCATCTGGTATGTCCGATACCCATGGAGCTGTCAAAATCCGGATCGCCTATTATCTTTTCCAGATTCCTGATCTCCCCCACATGCTTTCTTATCTCGATCTTACCGTTTATCGGCAACGCGATGCCTGCCGAGTCATATCCTCTGTATTCCAGCCGCTTCAGTCCGTCTATTATCTTCTCTTTGGCGTGATCCTTTCCTACGAATCCCACTATTCCACACATACTTTTCCTCCTTATCCAAACCTCTCCGTCAACAGGTCAGCCAGCTCCTCAGCCAGCTTCGTTATGTGAGCAACGTCCTGGCCCTCAAGCATCACCCTGACGAGAGGTTCCGTACCTGACGGCCTTATGAGAAGCCTTCCGCTCCCCGCTACGGCTCTTTCCACATCCTCTATGGCAGCCTTTATATCGCCGTCTTCCATAAATCTTTCCTTGTTTTCATTTTTCACCTTGGCATTCCTGAGTACCTGAGGGAATATCTCGATCTCATCGGAAAGCTCCGACGGTTTCTTCCCTGATCTGATAACAGCCTGGACCAGCTGCAGAGATGACAGTATCCCATCTCCAGTCGTCGTATGATTCAGGAATATTATATGTCCTGACTGTTCACCGCCGATTTTACTGCCCGTCTTAAGCATGCTTTCCAGCACATATCTGTCGCCGACAGATGTGACCTCTACGCTGCAGCCCATATTTTCCATATATTTATGGAAGCCCAGGTTACTCATCACCGTTGCTGTTACGATATCGTCATCGAGACTGCCCGCTTCTTTCATCATCTTAGCGCATATACATATCAGTTTGTCCCCATCTATTATCCTTCCCTGTTCATCCACCGCGATGAGTCTGTCCGCGTCTCCGTCGTACGCCAGGCCCAGCAGTGCGCCCTGCTTCACCACTTCCCTCTGCAGCTTTTCAGGATGAGTAGAACCGAATCCATCATTGATATTAGTGCCGTCAGGTTTATTGCCAATGATCGTTATCTCTGCTCCCAGTTCCGAATATACCTTTTCCGCCACCTTATAGGCTGCCCCATTGGCACAGTCCAGCACCAGTTTGATCCCCTTTATATCTGTGTCTATGGTGGACTTGAGAAAATCCGCATATTTCGACACCGACTCATCATCAGCCTCAAGACTCCTTCCCAGCATATCGCCGGTGATATGGCTGTTTACATCGATGTTTCTAAGAATTATGTCCTCTATCTCGTCTTCAATGCGATCATCCAGTTTAAAGCCGTCTCCGTTGAAGAATTTTATCCCATTGTATTCAAAAGGATTGTGTGACGCTGAGATCACAACTCCCGCATCAGCCCTGTACGCCTTCACCAAATAAGCTATCGCCGGTGTAGGCAGTACTCCTACCTTTATCACATTGCCTCCGACTGCCAGTATACCAGCGCTGAGCGCGTCCTCCAACATATCTCCCGAAAGCCTGGTATCCTTCCCTATCAGAAAAACAGGCCTGCTGCTGTCGCGACTCAATACATGGGCACCGGCCTTTCCCAGCTTGAAGGCCAGCTCAGGCGTGAGCTCGGAGTTGGCCACTCCTCTGACGCCGTCTGTTCCAAACAATCTTCCCATAACATTCTCCTCATTCACTTTATCATCTATTCCACCGTCTTCAGTGTGACTCTCACTGACGGTGTATCTTCCTCATCGTATAAATATATGCCATACGGCAGCTCCAGATTCACATCTATTCTGTGATCTTTAGTATCGTTTATCTCGCTCATGTCCACTGTTCCGCTCACAGACTCTATTCCTTCTACAGCATCAGCCGTCCCCACTATCTTCACCGTTTCGGATGAAGGAGAACCGTCGACTTCAAATCCATCGGCTACATTTTCAATGCTGACATCGACATCCACTGTCTTCACTTTGAAGAGCTGTATATCCACACTTATATCCTCACCATTCTGTATGGTGACATTCTCCACCTGCTCGCCATCTTCATCTACGGCCATCAGACTGACGGTAGCGCGACTGCTGTGCTCCGCCGATATGTTAGCTGCGGAAACCACTCCTCTCACTTCCTTCACCTTATCCACCAGGCTCTCCGCTCCTGATACGGTCACATTTTCATATGCCGACGAAACTATCCACGGAACGCTGTCATCGTCTGCAGGGGAATCGTCAAATTCCACAGCGAGAGGTTTTTCCTCCTCCACTATTTCTTCCACATCGAAGGTCATATATTCCTTCGACATGCTGTCTACAGTTATGCCGTCCGGGACATTTATCACTATCTCCCCCCGGTTCCTGCCTTTTTCGCAACCGGAGACATCCACATAGGCAGTCAGTCCCGTCTTTCTCACGGCATTTATATCCGAACGGGCACCCTGTATTTTTACAGTCAGTTCAGTCGAGTCGTTCATCACAGCCGCCAGCCCTCGCTCAGCCAGCACGTCTTCGTTGGCAAAGCTTATGGAAATATCGCTGATCTTATCAGTCTTCTGAGGATCGACTTCCACCATTACATACATCCACAGCAGGACGGCAGCTACGAGGGAAAAAACTTTGAGAAATGTCTTATTGTTCAGCATCCTTCTTCCCCCTTATTTTATTTATCAGCTTCGTTATCAACGACATGGTTCCGCTCATCTCTCCCGTATTGAGATACATATTGAGGAGCGTCTTCTCCACCGTCTTGATGTCCAGGAATCTCGACAGCTGCCCGTCGCTGGCCATGGAAATTATCCCCGTTTCCTCAGATACGATTATGACCAGGGCATCCGAATTTTCCGTTATGCCTATCCCGGCTCTGTGGCGCGTTCCCAGCTCCTTGCTTATTGTATTGTTCCTGGTGAGCGGAAGTACACATCCGGCGGCGTATATGCGACCATCGCGTATTATCACCGCACCGTCGTGAAGAGGTGAGCCCTCGTAAAAGATATTCCCCAAAAGCTGTTCCGACAGCTGGGCATCCACCACTGTTCCCGTTTCCACGATATCATAGAGTGATGTTTCCCTCTCGAACACTATCAGAGCTCCCACCCTGTCCTTTGAAAAAGTCTCCAGGGCTTTTATGATATGAGCAGTTATCTGCTTACCCTTTTCCTTATCCATCTGCTTCAGCGGAGCTTTGACTATCTTGCTTCGTCCCATGTATTCAAGGGCACGCCTCAGCTCCGGCTGGAAAACCACCAATATGGCTACCGCGCCCAGCATCACGGCGCCGTTGAGCAGCCAGTTTATGGTATGGAGGTTGAAGAATCCCGACAAAAAAGTCGCAACCACAAGAAGGAGCACGCCTTTCATCAGCTGCTCCGCTCTGGTCTGCTTTATAAGTCCCAGCAGTTTGTATATGACAAACGCCACGATTATTATATCTATAACGTCGGTGATACCGACACCGGAAAAAACATTTTCGAAAAAATTTCGCATCAATTTGCTCCCAGGTTTTGTTCAATATATGTTTATATTCTACAAAAAAGAGGTGTGGTTTTCAATAGGAACGCCCATAAAACACCAATGCTTCACCTAGTTTTTATATTGCATCGCCGCGCTTTTCCGAATTTTACCCCCCTCATGGCACGCCCAGTCTGACATTTACGCTCATTCCCGCCGGATAAAAAAGAGCTGCCCCTCGGCAGCTTTAGATCTCGCACCGACGCGGCAGCTCTTTATCGTCACTTGTGTACTAATATGTCGTTTCCAGAAGACCGTAATCGTTGTCGTTCCTCCTGTATACGACATTTACGGAGTCTGTCTCCATATTGAGGAATACGAAGAAATTATGAGCCAGCAATTCCATCTGAACGATAGCTTCGTCCACAGTCATCGGGATGAGCTCGAATTTCTTTCGCTTTACTACGTGGAGTTCCTCAGCCTCTTCTGTTTCAGGCAGCTCGGCAAACATGAAGTCTTTGCTTCCCTTATACTTCTTCTGCAGCTTGCTCTTGAACTTGGACATCTGACTGGAAAGCTTGTCTATAACACCATCAAGGGCATCGTAAGGGTCATCCGCTTTCACCTCAGCTCTGAATATGGTTCCTTTGGCATTTATCGTAGCTTCTACCTTGTATCCGCCTTTTTCCTTTATGGTCATTACATTCCCTGTGATCTCGTTCGAAAAGTACTTATCCAGCTTTTCAAACTTTTTTTCTATAGTCGCTTTGAGCTTATCGCTCGGGCTATAGTTTTTACCATTGATAATCGTCTTCATAATAACAACCTCCTTTAGTAGGCTATCCCATTGATGCTTTTTTTAAGTATACCATATATTGGGACTGAACGCATTGTTTTTTTGAATTGTTCACAGAAAAATCTGAAAATATTTCGTAAACATTCACGTCGCCTCCATCTTTATTTCGCCGATTTTTACCTGCCGGCAAAAATGATGATGTTCTGTTTACTCCTATTTTTGCAACAGCAACATTTGAATAAGAAGAAAAAAGAGCTACCATCAGTAACGGCTTTAGATTTTTCCCTCTCGTTTAATACCGCCCATTCCTGCTCCTTCCCCAAAAAAATATACTGAAAACATGTGATCTCAATGCTTCCAGCATATGTCCAATTACGGTTTCGTCAAGTGGCCGCAAAATCTGTTCAGCGTCTTACGGCTCTGCGACAACCACGTTTCTGCGGCAGTCCATGAATGCGGTCCGGCTGACCTGATCTTTGCCCCCACACTTGCCTTTACCCGGATTTTCCGGAGGACTTACTTCTAAGCTACGCCATGATCACTGCCGCCTTGCGGATCAGCTTACGTGGAGCCCTTCGCCCGTAGCTGGCATGGCCTTTCAATCACAGACCCGGACCGCATTCATGGGCTGCCTGCCATAACAGCCCCGATGTTATTATCACGATATATTGCTTTTTCTATTGCCGCCTGACGCCAACGTCAACAGGGACACTTCTCTGGCGCCGGCCTCCAGCAACGCACGGCTGCAAGCATCTGCCGTCGTTCCTGTTGTGTATATGTCGTCCAGCAGCATCACGTGCTTTCCCTGTATACGCCTTATCCCCGACGGGATCACCGAAAACACTCCCCTGAGGATCTCCTCCCTCTCTGCCGGAGAATAGCCTCTCAAGAACGGCGTATTCTTTTTTCTGCGGAGTACATCTGTCCACACAGGCACGTCCCACCGTTTTCCCAGAGCTTTCGCCATAAGCTCCGACTGATCATAACCTCTCTCACGCAGCCTGCGCCGGCTCACCGGCACTGGTATCACCCCATCCGGATCCACATCTTCACAGCATATCCTGTCATAAAGAATATCAGCGAATTTTTCTGCCAGATAACTTTTTCCATTGTATTTCATATCGAATATCAGCTGCCGCTCATACATCCCATATGTAAGACAGCTGTATCCCTTCACAAAGGAATGTTCGTACGTCATACAATCGTAACACAGCTTCCCCCTGTATGTGTCGGGCAGCGCTTTACCGCACTTGTCGCACGTCCTTCCCGTTATCCAGTGAAGTTTTTCCATACATCCATCGCACAACGAATAGTTTCTCGTCCCATCGATGAGGCTCCCACAACATATACAGTATATGTTGGATGGGAATACCGCTTCAGAGACAGCATGCTTCGCCCTTTCCCATAGCCCTTCTCTCATCTCATATCCTTCCCATATCGCTTTCCAGACTCAACATCTTCTTCAATCTGGCTCCCAGGCCCGAATATCTTTCCCTTATCCTGTCGTTGTCCACCATGGCGTTGAGCTTGTTTTCCGAGCCTACCAGCACGACAGCTTTTTTGCCCCTGGTGACACCTGTATAAAGCAGATTCCTGGTGGCCAGCATAGGCGGGAACCAGCTGACGGGCATCACCACTATCGGGAATTCGCTTCCCTGACTTTTATGGACCGTGATGGCATAGGCCAGCTCCAGCTCGTCCAATTGATTGAAATGATACGTGGCATATCTGGTCTCGTCGTACACCACCGTCATTTCATTGAACTCCTTGTCTATCTTCCTTATGAATCCTACGTCTCCGTTGAATACTCCTTCTCCCTCCGTAAAATCCTCCACGTTTTTCCATGTCATCTGGTAGTTGTTCCTGATCTGCATCACCTTGTCCCCTTCGCGGAACAGCCTGTCTCCTATCTGTTTTTCCTCCAGGTCGTCGGCAGGCGGGTTCATCACCTGCTGCAGCTCCCTGTTGAGGTTCATGCTTCCCAGAAGTCCTTTTCTGACCGGGGTCAGTATCTGGATATCAGCTGTCGGCGACACGCCTTCGTAATATCCCGGCAGTCTGGTGAGACACAGCTCCTTGATGGTCTCCAGCATTTCCTTCTCACCGTTCCGCCGAAGCAGGAAGAAATCCTTCCCCTTGGCGTTACAGTCGGGATACTCTCCGCTGTTTATCCTGTGAGCATTGACCACTATCATGCTTTCCTTGGCCTGCCTGAATATCTCCGTCAGCTTGGTGCAGTATATGAACTCGCTGTCGATGATATCTCTCAGCACGTTTCCCGCTCCTACCGACGGAAGCTGGTCCGCGTCGCCTACTATGATAAGCCTCGTTCCGGGCCGTATTGCGCTGACGAGGCCGTTCATCAGCATCAAGTCTATCATGGACGCTTCGTCGACGATGACAGCATCATAGTCCAGCGGATCTTCCTTTGTTTTGCCAAACCTCATCATATTCTCGCTTTCGGAGAAATAGTATTCCAACAACCTGTGTATCGTGGAAGCGTAGTGGCCCGATGTCTCCGTTATCCGCTTGGCCGCCCGTCCCGTCGGTGCCGCGATGGCCGTCTTCAGCCCGCTTTCTTCCAATATGTTTATGATCGTGTTGATGATGGTCGTCTTTCCCGTACCCGGACCGCCGGTGATGACCGACACCCCCATGTTGAGGGAGGTAGTAACGGCGTGCTTCTGGTTTTCCGACAGGTATATCCCTGTAGCCGCTTCGGTCCGGCTTATGAGGCTTTCCACACTTCCCGATATGGGCTTCAGCCGCGCGCTGTTGATGGACGCCAGGCACTTGCAGACGTTCTGCTCCGCCATGTAGTAAGCCTCCAGGAACACCACGTTCCTGTTTTCCAGGTTCTCTATATGTATCTCTCCCTCGAAAGCCATGGATGTAAGCTCATCATCTATGACCTCCGTAGGCAGCTCCAGCAGCTGTCCTGTCTTTTCGCACAGCATTCCCCGCGGCAGGAAGGTATTGCCTTCCCCGGCAAAATATGAAAGGGTGAATTTTACCCCGCTCTTTATCCTGAATTCGTCATCAGGAGCCACGCCCATCTTTGCCGCGATCTTATCAGCTTTCCTGAATCCGATGCCAAAAACGTCCTCCACCAGCCTGTAAGGGTTCTCCTCAACAGCTTTTATCGTATCCCCCTCATACACCTGATAGAGCTTCATGGCATATCCGGCGCCTATGCCATATTGCTGTAAATAGAGGACTATATTGGCGAATTCCCGGTGGCTGGCAAAAGACTCAACTATTTTGTCAGCTGTCTTTTTCCCTATCCCCGGGATCTCCGTCAGTCTCTCCGGCTCCTCCTCTATCACCCTCAAGGTATCAGTCCCGAAATGAGAAACGATCGCTGCCGCCGTCTTGCGTCCTATCCCCTTCATCGCTCCCGACGAGAGAAATTCCCTTATCCCGTCCTTGGTTGACGGCAAGGTCTCTTCAAATTCCTTTATGGAAAATTGCTCCCCATATGTAGGATGGATAATGAATTCGCCCCGGACTACATAATTTCTTCCTACCGCTGCTCCCGGCAAGTTCCCGACTGCTGTAAAAGCCTCCGTCTCTGTTTCAAAAATGGCTACGGTATACCCATTTTCACTGTTATGAAAAATTATCTCAACTATAGACCCTTGTTTTTCTTCCAGCATGCCATCTTCCCACTAACATCATTCGGTGACCCTGTAGATCGTTCTGTTGTCGAGAGTCCACACTCTGTCGCTGAAATGCCCAGGCTCTGTTTTCTCCACGGCCTCTTGCATGTCGAACATCTTGGCATCTATCATATCCAAGTAATGGAGCATCTCCGCCTCCGGGAAAAGCGGCTTCTTAGGGCTCCCGAACTCCGGCTCATAGTGGTGAGACAGTATCATATGTTCCAGCATTACAGCCTTCTCCTTAGATACTCCGAACTGAGAGGCCAGCCTGTCTATAGTCTTGACTCCCTGTATCAAATGTCCCAGCATCTTTCCTTCGAAAGAATACCCTGTAGATATCCCCAATTCATTGGATTCTATCTCGTTTATCTTCTCCATGTCGTGAAGTATCACGCCGGCCATGACCAGCTCCCTGTTGAGATTAGTGTACACCTCGCAGGCCCGCTCAGCCATCATCAGCATTCTCTTGACGTGATAGAGCAGTCCCGCCATCTCAGCGTGATGATTCTTCTGCGCTGCCGGATAATACATCAGCTTTTCTCTGTTGTCATCCAGCAGCTTCAGACAGATGTTCCTCAAGTCGATATCACAAAAAGCCTCTGCTTTTCCTCTTATATAGCCGTACATCTCCTCAGCATCCTCAGGTGCCGCTTTGATATAATCCATCATCACGATATTATCCTCGGCCGAAGTCTGCCTGATGCGACTTACCCGCAGCTGCTTCATGCCATTCCACTCTGTCACCAGCGCCTTCACTTTGATGACGCTGCCTTCCTTTATCTTTTGGAGCCCCGGCAGCTCCTCATCAGCTATGTCCCACTTTTTAGCTGATATCTCTCCCGTCTTGTCAGCCAGCAGCAGATCGAGATATGCTTTTTTATTGGAACCCACCTTAACGGCGACAGTCTTGACAATGAAATACGACACAAATTCCTGATTCGTCCTCAATTCTGAAATATAGATATCTTTCATTTAATATGCACCTTCTATAGCCTTTCCCTTTTTCTACTATGGTATTATAGCATGGAAGGCCGCCTTTTAACTATATTAAATTATATACAGCATTTGTGAGGGACAGATGTGCGTTTGGTATTTTATGGGATTTTTGTGGTGCCGTGGGAACCGCAACTTTTACTTCTGCATGCGTTTTCGATCTTCAGACAAATATCTACAAATCCGATTTTCTGGCAAATGTCTACAAAATCCAATGGGTTTGAGGATACTGGACTATTTTTGTAAAGGGCTGGGGCAGTCTTTTTTCGGCTTTAATGGACTCGTCACAGGGATGAGAGCCCGCAAACGTTGAAATTTTTACCTACATTACGCAAAAAAGTGAAATGTATATAAAAGTTTCTCGTCACATCTGCAACAGCGCCCTTCTGATACAATCGAGTAGGAGGTAGGCGATTATTTCGCCTACCGACCTCTCACACCACCGCTCATGCGGTTCCGCAAGCGGCGGTTCAACCAACTTAACATATGACACGCCTTTCGGC
>UQRM01000049.1 GCA_900543485.1 uncultured Eubacterium sp.
TGGCGGAGGACACGGGACTCGAACCCGCGGGGCTGTTACACCTTACTCGCTTTCCAGGCGAGCTCCTTAGCCACTCGGTCAATCCTCCGGGTATCGTACTGCGCTGACCGCAAGATACCTATATAATATATCAAAAAAAAGTATATTATGCAATGGAAAAATCTATTTTTTATCCCCTTTCTCTGTTTCTCACATATACACATTGTCATTGATAAGCCAAAAGGTTTATGTTATGTTATATTTTGCGACATAAATTTACACAGAAGAGGTGGACCATGAAAAAGCTGATGTTGCTTTTACCGGTGCTTTCAGGGGTGCTGTGGGGTTCGGCGGGCATATTCGTGCGGACGCTGGATGCTTTTGGATTTGATAACTGTACGATGATATTTATACGAATAGTCGTTGCGGTACTGCTCCTGTTTTTCGGGATACTCATTATCGATAAATCCATGCTGAAGATAAAGGCGAGGGACATATGGGTGTTCATCGTCTGCGGTGTGTTCGGTATACTGGGACTGAACCTTTGCTATAATCAGGCCATGGCAGGCTTGACGCTGTCGTTGGCGGCCGTGCTTTTGAGCATGTCTCCTGTATTCGTGATGGTGCTGGCGACCTTTGTCCTCAAGGAGAAGATAACGGCGAAGAAAATAGGCTGTACCGTAATGGCGGTATTCGGATGTGTATTGGTGAGCGGCGTACTGGAGACGGGAACAGGGATAACAGTATCGACTATGGGTGTTCTGGCAGGGATAGCCGCGGCATTTTTTTACGCGTTATACAGCATTTTTTCCAAAGTGGCGATGAAACGCGGATACAATGTGTTCACCATCACATTTTACAGTATGCTGACGGGAGCCGTTGTTCTCATACCTTTTGCGGACTGGGGGATAATGGTGAGATTCGTCGTCGAAGCGCCTGTTGGGAACACGATATTCATCCTTATCAACGCTCTCTTCACTTCGATACTGCCATATATCCTTTACACGCTGTCACTGTCCTATGTGGATGCGGGAAAGGTATCGATACTGGCTGCCGGAGGCGAGCCGTCGTCGGCCATGGTATTCGGATTGATTTTCTTCTCGGAAAAGCCTACAGTATTATCTCTCTGTGGACTGGCAGTGACTATTCTGGCGCTGTGGCTGCTCTGTGTCCCGGGGAAGGAGGAAAAGAGAGAAACAGATGTGCCGGAAGGGCCTGGACCGTCATAAAAGCCTTGCTTTTCCCAATGGCGGGAGTTATAATTATTTCAATAAATCTGACGGCGGGGAGCTTGTGCGACAGGCTGAGAGGAAGGTGAGACCTTCGACCCAATACCTGATTTGGATAATGCCAACGTAGGGAAGTCCGGAAATACCGTATATATTGTGGAATGTGAGTATTTTGGGAGGCTGCCTATTGGTAGGCTCCTGTTTTGTTGGCGCAGGACGCGGCGGATTTGAGAAAGAAGGACGGCAGAGGGGCTGGAGGCAGATGTTGTGCGGAAAGGAGAGGACATTGGTAAAGATCAATGGAGAATTGCGGGATGTGACGGGAAAGACGGTCTCGGAATGCCTGGCAGCAGATGGTTACGATGTGAAAAGAGTTGCGGTGGAGAGAAACGGACAGATCGTTCCGAAGGCTCAGTATGATGGTATCGTGCTGGAAGATGATGATGTGGTGGAGATCGTCAGCTTTGTGGGAGGTGGCTGATTTGAGTGGGAAAAGAGAGCCGGAGAGATTTGACAGGATACCTTCCAGGGAGGAGATGAGAGCTGCTTTGGCAGAGCGCCACGGAGAAGAGATACAGAGAGCAGTGGAAAAGGCGTCGGTAGCCGTCTGCGGATTGGGAGGGCTGGGCTCAAACGTGGCTGTCGCTTTGGCACGAGCCGGAGTGGGACGACTTCACCTGATAGATTTTGATGAAGTGGATATCACTAACCTTAACAGACAGCAGTACGATGCATGTCAGACAGGTCGCTCCAAGACCGATGCTTTGAAGGAAAACCTCCTGAGAATATCGCCATATATCAGCATCGAAACGGACAATACGCGGATAACCGAGGAAAATGCGGCGCGTCTGCTGGCCGGGGAGGACATCATATGCGAGGCCTTCGATTCGGCGGAGGATAAGGCGATGCTGGTGAATTTCCTGTTGGAAAACATGCCGGAAAAGTATGTGGTAGCTGCCTCCGGAATGGCCGGTCTGGAGTCAGCCAATACTATAAAGACCAGAAAGGTTGCGGGCAGATTCTATCTGTGCGGTGATGGTAAAAGCGATATAGCGGACGGCGGAGGCTTGTTTGCGTCCAGAGTGATGGCATGTGCGGCTCACCAGGCCAACATGATACTGAGGATAATCATGGGACGCTTAGAAGCGTAAAGTCAGGCCGGCTGGCCGAAGGGCAAGCATATATAAGCAGGAAAAAGAAAAGTAAAAGAAAGAAGGAAATATGATGGGTACGAATGATAAATTGATTATCGGAGGGCATGAATTCAACTCCAGATTCATACTGGGTTCGGGGAAGTATTCCCTGAATCTCATCGAAGCGGCCGTAAAGGACGCAGGAGCCGAGATAATAACGCTGGCAGTACGTCGGGCCAACACAAAGGATGAGGAGAACATACTGGATTATATACCGGAAAATATCACGCTGCTGCCTAACACATCGGGAGCCAGAGACGCCGATGAAGCCGTAAGGATAGCCAGACTGGCCAGGGAGCTGGGATGTGGCGATTTCATCAAGATAGAGATAATGAGGGATTCCAAATATCTGCTGCCTGACAACAGCGAAACCATAAGAGCTACGGAGATATTGGCAAAGGAAGGCTTCGTCGTGATGCCGTACATGTATCCTGATCTCAATGTGGCGCGGGATCTGGTCAACGCCGGAGCCGCAGCGGTGATGCCATTGGCTTCGCCTATAGGGTCCAACAAGGGGCTGGCGACGAAGGAATTCATCCAGATATTGATAAATGAGATAGATCTGCCGATAATCGTCGACGCGGGTATAGGCAGACCATCTCAGGCATGTGAAGCGATGGAAATGGGAGCGGCAGCCATCATGGCCAATACGGCCCTGGCCACCGCGGGAGATCTGCCGTTGATGGCATCCGCATTCAAATGTGCTATCGAAGCCGGAAGGAAGGCATACCTTTCGGGGCTGGGCCGTGTACTGGTGAGAGGCGCGGCGGCGTCAGATCCCCTTACGGGATTCCTCAGAGACTGACAGGGAAAGGAAGGGATAGTATGGCAAAGAAAGAAAACGATTTTTTCATAGATTCTGAGAGGCTGTCGGAAGCGGCTCTGGCAAAAAAACACAGACTGGAAGAGGATCCGTCTTCCAGGAAAAATCATATGGAATACATGCCGGGAATGGAACGGATAGACTCCGATATACGGGACAAGGTAATGGAGCAGATGAACAGCTACGATTATTCACGGTATACGGCGAAGGATGTCCAGGCAGCGCTGTCCCATGAAAATTGTACCATAGAGGATCTGAAAGCTCTGCTTTCACCGGCGGCAGGGCCCTTCGTCGAGGAGATGGCTCAGAGAGCCAGGATAGAGACACGCAAGCATTTCGGCAACAACGTGTATCTGTTCACACCGCTTTACATAGCCAACTACTGTGAGAATTACTGCGTCTACTGTGGATTCAACTGCTATAACGATATAAACAGGATGCGGCTGACTCCTCAGCAGATAGAGCACGAGATGAAGATAATCGCCGACTCGGGGATGGAGGAAATACTCATACTCACCGGCGAGAGTCGCAGCATGAGCGACGTGGAATACATCGGCGAAGCCTGCAAGATGGCCAGGAAATACTTCAGGATGGTAGGGCTTGAGATCTATCCGGTCAATACCGACGAATACAGATATCTCCATGAATGCGGAGCTGACTACGTGACGGTTTTTCAGGAGACATACGATCCCGACAAGTACGAGACACTCCACCTGATGGGTCACAAACGGGTATGGCCTTACAGGTTCGAAGCCCAGGAGAGGGCGTTGATGGGCGGTATGAGAGGGGTGGCGTTTTCCGCGCTGCTGGGACTTTCCGATTTCAGGAAGGACGCCCTGGCTACAGCTCTGCACGTCTATTATCTACAGAGAAAATACCCTCATGCCGAGATGTCATTGTCATGTCCGAGGCTGAGACCCATCGTCAACAATGATAAGATAAATCCGCTTGACGTTCACGAAAAGCAGCTTTGCCAGATCATCTGCGCATACAGGATATTCCTGCCATTTGCCGGGATAACGGTATCTTCGAGGGAAAGCGAAAGCTTCCGAAACGGTATCGTGAAAATCGCTGCGACCAAGGTATCGGCGGGAGTTTCCACGGGTATAGGTGACCACGAGAGCAAATATACAGGAAAGGAGAGCGGCAGCCAGGAAGGTGACGAGCAGTTTGAGATAAATGACGACCGCAGCTTCGAGAAGATGTACAAGGACATCGAGAACGAGGGGCTGCAGCCTGTGCTGAACGACTATCTCTATGTTTGATAAGAAATCCGATATAATCTGCGTGACCAATCGGAAGCTGTGCCGCGGCGACTTCCTGGAACAGGTGGAAAGGATAGCCGAGGGCCGACCGGCGGCCATCATCCTCCGGGAGAAGGATCTGTCCGAGATGGAGTATGAAAAGCTGGCTGCCCGAGTCATGGAGATATGCCGCAGGGCAGACGTCTCATGCGTGCTCCACAGCTTCGCGGCGACAGCGGCCCGCCTTTCGGCGGAAGCTATACATATGCCTATGCGGCTGCTGAGGAGCATGAGCAATGAGGAAAAGTCTGTTTTTCGTATTATCGGAGCCTCCTGTCATTCCCCGGAGGAAGCAGCAGAAGCCCAGCGGCTGGGGTGCAGCTATGTGACGGCGGGTCACGTGTTCGCTACCGACTGCAAGAAGGGGATGGAGCCGAGAGGACTGCGATTTTTGAAGGAAGTGTGCGATGCCGTGACCATACCTGTCTATGGGATCGGAGGGATCGGCCCCGGCAATATCAGTCAGGTGAGAGAGACGGGCGCAGCTGGAGCATGTGTCATGAGCGGGCTGATGACGTGCGATGCCCCGGGAGCATATATGGCTGCTATGATCCGGCCCGTGTAACGATGGCAGGGCGCCGGGAAACGGAGAAAGCGGAGAAGAAGCAGGCGGATGAGAGGTTCGCTTTGACGAGGTGAAAAGGATGATTTTCAGAAAGGAATATCTGACGCTGTACGCGGTGACTAACCGGGTCCATGCAGTCAGAGAATCGTTGTATGATCAGGTGAAAGCTGCTCTTTCCGGCGGCGTCACCTGCGTGCAGCTCAGGGAAAAGTATATGGACGATGAACGGCTTTTAGAGGAAGCTGTGAAGCTGCGGGACTTGTGCCATAGCTTTGGTGTACCACTCATAGTCAACGACAACGTCAATGTGGCGTTGGAGGCCGGGGCCGACGGCGTCCATGTAGGTCAGGAGGATGCGGACGCCGGAGAGATAAGGAAGCTGGCCGGCAGGGATTTCATAATAGGCGTCACCGCTAAGACAGTAGAACAGGCCGGAAGAGCGTGTGATGCCGGAGCCGACTACATGGGCGTAGGCGCGGTATTTCCATCGCCTACCAAGAAAGGTGCTATCAGGATAACAAAGGAAGAGCTGAGAACCATATGCGGTTCTGTCGACATACCGGCCGTAGCCATAGGCGGCGTCAACCTGGAGAACATGGCGGAGCTCAAAGGCTGTGGTATGGCAGGCTTCGCCGTAGTGTCGGCTGTGTTCGCCGCAGACGATGTAAAAGCGGCTGCCGCAGCTCTCAGGGGAAAAGCTGAAGAAATATTGCGGGAAGAAGAAATGCTTCAGGAGGAAAAGTGATGATGGAAGCGACGACATCGAAAAGGACCGCGCCAAAGGCGGCTGCCGCCGAGCCGAAGGCCCCAAAAGCCGTCCTGGCCATCGCGGGAAGCGATCCCAGCGGCGGCGCGGGGATACAGGCAGACCTGAAGACCATGATAACCAACGGCGTCTACGGCATGAGCGCCATCACCGCGCTGACAGCCCAGAACACGACGGGAGTGGCCGATATAATGGAGGTGGCTCCCGGATTTCTGCGGGAGCAGCTGGACTGTGTTTTCAGCGATATAAGGCCCGACGCTGTGAAGATCGGAATGATATCGTCGGCGGAACTGGCGACAGTCATTGCCGAAACGCTGAGGAAGTATAAGGCGGAAAACGTGGTGCTGGATCCTGTCATGGTGGCTACCAGCGGATCGCGCCTTATGAAAGATGAGACTGTTCAGGTCATGCGGCGGCAGCTGATACCGGCAGCTGACATCATAACGCCTAATATCCCGGAGGCCCAGGTGCTGACGGGAATCGAGATAAAATGTCCTGGCGATATGGAAAGGGCGGCGGAGCTGCTTGCGGAGCAATACGGCTGCGCCGTCCTCTGCAAAGGCGGTCACAGCGTCTCCGATGCAGATGATGTCCTCTGGGAAAAAGGTGGTGCCACGTGGCTGCGGGGCCGAAGGATAGATAATCCCAATACCCACGGTACCGGCTGTACCCTTTCCAGCGCCATCGCTTCAAACCTGGCTAAAGGAATGGATATGAAGACGGCCGTGACCGAAGCCAAAGCATATATTTCAGGCGCGCTGGCCGCTATGCTGGACATGGGGAAAGGAAGCGGCCCATTGGACCATGCCTTTGATATCGCCGGAAGCGGGAGGTTCATGAAGCGATGGTGATTTCCGAGATACTCACATCACTCGTGATGATATTTCTTCTCATCATTCCCGGGATAATATTCAGAAAGAAAGACATTATTTCCGCTGCACAGAGCGATGGCATCTCATCTTTGGCAGTCAATATCACATGGCCTTGTCTTGTGGTGGATGCCATGCAGATGGACTTCAGTGCCGCGGTCTTGAAAGACAGCGGGTACATGATGGCTGCAGCCATGGTGGTCTTCGCTATGACGGCAGTGGTGACACTGGTGCTGTCAAAGCTCCTCAGACTGGACAATAGCAAGAGATATATAACAGCGTTCATGCTGCTGTTCGGCAACACCGGATTTATAGGTATCCCGGTCATCAGAGCACTTTACGGGACGGAAGCCGTGTTTTTTGCCGCTATTTTGGAGATGGTCAACGATGTGGTCATATTTACGATCGGCATGATGCTGATACAGATGTCTGCCGGAGCGAAGCTCAGATTCGAGCCCAAACTGTTCCTCAACCCCGGGCTCATAGGAGTCATCGTCGGCCTGCTGCTGTTTCTGCTGGATATCCGCCTGCCGGAAGTCATAGGGGGAGCCGTGGAAATGGTTGGGGATGCCACGACGCCGCTGACCATGTTTCTCATAGGATATCAGCTGGGCGGCCTCAAAGCGAAGGAAATATTGAAGGACGCCTCTATATATGTCATATCATTTACCAAGCTGCTGATAGTGCCGGTTCTGGCTCTCATCGTCCTCAGAGTAGCTGTGGGAGATTTTTCCCTGTTGGAAAAAGTGTTGATAATGAGTTTCGCTATGCCGGCAGGCTCCGTATCGGTCATATTCAGTCAGCAGTACAGAGGGGAGACTGCCTTCGCCACCAAAACAGTGCTTCTTTCGACGTTGTTTTCCATAGTGACCATACCTGTGTTTGCTGTAATGATGGAGATGTAAAGGCGTACCAACAGATACAGTCATCGGATCTCGTTTTCGGACGATATACGGTAGTTTTTCGGAGCGATATGCCTAAGAAGGGCTTTTCGGGAGGCCATTTTTGGCATAATTTCCATGTTTCGAAGGTACTGACAGAGGATGATATGCCAAATCATACTGTTGAAACATGGATCATAGGCATTATTCCTTTTCTGTTGAGAAGAAATATGCTAAAAAGCTTGGTGCAAATATTATCTTTTGGCATATTAGTTTTCGGGAAGGTCACTCCATTCATGTATTTATGCCTAATGAAAGGGAAAAAGCTGATGTTTTGGCATATCCGACATCTGCGAGAGAAGGCAGCCCTCTGTGAACTTAGCATGAATTTAACATATAAAGATATTCCATTTTGTGGAGAAATAAGGTATACTGATTAATTGATAATTACAATGCGATAAGTGTCTGTCGAAAGGGGAGAATCGCACTTAAATGGACAGTGACAGCAGTGGATATATATTGATAATGGTAGCCCTGATCGCGGTAATGGCATATTTGTCAGCTGTCGGCTCGGCATTTTCATCGGCTGACGGAAGCAAGCTGAAAACAATGGCGGACAGTGGGGACAGAAAAGCTGACAGAGCGCTGAAAGTCATAGCGGGACGGGATAAATTGAGGGTATCTATCCTTACGATGAATACTGTATTGGTGACAGTCGTTACAGCTATGAGCACCGCCTTATCGATGCATCTGTGGGGAGCGCTGGGAGCAGTGCTTGCCGCCGCGGCGACCGCAGTCATTTCCATATTGTGCTGCGTTGCATTTGGCGCCGTAGGGGAGGCCAGGGCGGAGCGGCTTGCGAAAGTGTCGGTCACAGCTATCAGAGCTGTGGAGACTGTGTTGATCCCGGTCAGCGTTCCTCTCGTCAGGATGAAACGGCGGATCTCGAGGCCGCTCAGCGATGACGGAGAGATGGCGGTCACTGAAGAAGAGATACTGACTATGCTTGAGAAAGCTGAGAATGCCGGAAGCATAGAAGAAGAGCATAGTGAGCTGATACAGAAAGCGATAGGATTCTATGATCTGGTCGTGGAAGATGTGATGACGCCGAGACCAACTATATGCGCTGTCAATTCTGAATGCTCCAATGACGATCTGGCGGAAACTTTCAGGAGGACAGGATACAGCAGACTGCCGGTTTATGAAGAAGACATGGATAGAATAGTAGGCGTCGTGAACCAGAAGGATTTTCACAATCATGTGATGGGGACGACCAGGAGCATCATGGACTATATAGTACCGGTGATATTCGTCAGCACGACCATGAAAATATCGGAGCTGCTTCAAAAAATGCAGGAGATGAAGATACATATGGCTGTGGTGATAGACGAATATGGAGGTACAGAAGGGCTCATAACAGTGGAGGACATCGTTGAAGAGCTGGTGGGAGAGATATTCGACGAACACGACGCTGTGGTTTCGAAGGATATCCTGCCGCTGCAAAATGGCAGTTACAGAGTGAAGTGCGGCACTAATATCAATAAGCTTTTCGAATATTTCGGTATAGAAGAGATACCTGATGTGGTCACGGTCAATGGTTGGGTAGTCATGAATCTGGACAAGATGCCGGAGAAAAATGATACCTTTGAAACGGTGGCGGACGGCAGAAGGATGAAAGTGAGAGTAACGAAAGCTGACGGGAGAAAGGCTGTGGAAATAAACCTCAAAGTGGAAGAGGCGTAAGGAAGGAGAAAAGTTCGCAATGGGATTGATAGAGAAGATCTTTGGAGATCTCAACGAAAAGGAAGTAAAGAAAGTTTCGAAGATAGCCGATAAAGTCATGGCATATGAAAAGGAAATGGAAGCGCTTACGGACGATCAGCTGCGTGAGAAGACTGCGGAATTCAAAAAGCGCGTCCAGGAGGACGGAGAGTCGCTGGACGATATATTGCCTGAGGCATTCGCCGTATGCCGGGAAGGTGCATGGAGAAGTCTGGGCATGAAGCATTTCTACGTTCAGGTGATAGGTGGTATCGTGCTCCATCAGGGCAGGATATCCGAGATGAAGACAGGTGAAGGTAAGACCCTCGTGGCGACGCTGCCGGCCTACCTCAACGCGCTGGAAGGAAAGGGCGTCCACGTGGTCACCGTCAACGATTATCTGGCAAAGCGTGATATGGAATGGATGGGCAAACTCTATACATTCCTGGGGCTCACGGTAGGATGCGTGATACATGGCATTTCCGAAGCTGACAGGAGAGCCGCTTATCAGGCGGATATCACTTATGGGACCAATAATGAGTACGGTTTCGATTATCTGCGCGATAATATGGTGATCTATAAGGAAGCTATGATGCAGCGCGAGCTGAACTATGCCATTATAGACGAGGTGGATTCGATCCTCATAGATGAGGCCAGGACGCCGCTGATAATATCGGGAAAAGGCGACAAGTCCACTGATATGTACAGGAGAGCAGACGGCTTCGTCAGGACCCTCAGGAAAGATGATGATTTTACAATTGAGGAAAAGGATAAACAGATAGCACTCACCGACGAAGGTGTGGAAAAATGCGAAAAGTATTTTGGGGTGGAAAACTTTGCTGACCCGGAGAATATGGAAATCAACCATCACGTGCTCCAGGCGCTGAAGGCAAGGAACATGATGAAGAGAGATGTTGATTATATCGTAAAAGATGGTGAGATAATCATCGTAGATGAGTTTACGGGACGTCTCATGTTCGGGCGAAGATACAGCGATGGTCTTCACCAGGCTATCGAAGCGAAGGAAGGCGTGCTGGTCCGCTCTGAGTCCAGGACACTGGCGACCATAACGCTGCAGAATTATTTCAGGATGTATCAGAAACTGGCAGGAATGACAGGTACAGCAAAGACGGAAGAAAGCGAGTTCAGAGACATCTATAATATGGATGTAGTTGTGATACCGACCAACAAACCGGTTATCAGAGAAGACTTGCAGGATGCTGTTTATGCTACGGAGCACGGCAAGTACAAGTCTATCGTAGACAGGGTGGAAGAGGCTCATAAAAAGGGACAGCCGGTTTTGGTAGGTACCATTTCCATAGAAAAATCCGAGCTGATAGCTGATGCTCTTAAAAAGCGCGGTATCAAAGACTTTAATGTGCTGAACGCCAAGCAGCATGAGAAGGAAGCGCAGATAATCGCTGAGGCGGG
>UQRM01000050.1 GCA_900543485.1 uncultured Eubacterium sp.
CCTTCGGCTGTATCCTTCCCACTACCGGGCGGATTCGGGACTTTCACCCGTTAGAAACGTGCGCCGCCAGGCGCACTCGAAAAAGGGAACTGACACTTCACGAAATGTCAGTTCCCTTTTATATTGTATTTCAGAATTGCTTCCCGGACTTTTTACAGATCTTTGATCTTCGTATCCAGCGTTATTCCCAGCTCAGCGGCATATCCGAAATAGATATCTACCTGTTCATCGCTGAGCATGTCGGACGATATCAGCCCCGTCTGATCGAACTGGTCATTGACGAACATCTTTGAGAAGAAGAATCCGCCCTGTCCCGTCAGATACATCTCTGCTGTGATGCCCGCTCTCTCGAAAGATTCCACCAGACCAGGGGCGAATACATGAGTCTCGACCAAGGTATCCTTACCGTCTTTCTTTCCGTAGGCTTCAACGACCATGCAGCCCGAATCCTTTTTCAGACCTTCATCTATGATAGCCTTTATTTCATCCTTGTACTTCGGAGCCGGAGGGATGTGAGTGAGGACATAGTCAAACGGAACGATCTTGTTCCCCTTGTATTCTTCCTCATCATGGCTCAGCAGTCCCGCTTCATAAAGCGGCTTGGCAAAATCCATTCCTGCTCCTGCGTATTTGAAATATGCGTTCTTGCAGCCTTTGAAATAATCCTTGGCGTTGAACCCGTACTGCAACGGCTCATCATGGGAGTGCTCCATGAAAGTTATCTCCTCATCCATGTAGTCGTACTGTCTCTTTATCGGGTTACCGAAAGCCGGTGTGTTGACGAACTGTCCGTTCTCAAACGCCAGAGCCTCTTCACTCATGTCGGTGAGAGCCGTTATCGGAGACCACCAGAATGGCTGGAATCTCTTAGCTATAGCTCCTTCCCATACTATATTATAAATGGTGTCGCAAGTGTCGAGATGTCTTACCGCATTACGCGTCGCGCAGCATATGAGACCCGGAGCCGAACCTGTTCCTACGATGGCAAGCTTGCCGATTTCCTTGAACTTAGGCCCGTATATGTTGAACTGCGCTTTGAGACTGTCCATCCACTGCTTCGTCGCGTCGGAAGTGACCTTTTCTCCCAGGAAATTATCATCTTTCTTGGCCTCATCGCTGTTTCTCCACACATCAGCCACATTTTCAGCGATGGTGGACGCGTAATCCTGATAATTGGCCTTCACTTCCAGCGCCGCGTCCAGAACGTTCTTGGTGCATTCCAGAGGCAGGCCGTTGAGAATGAGATCGACTCCCTGAGCCGCTGCTACGATACTATCTTTGTCGTGGGCGTCTACCTGTACTCCTCTTCCCTTTTTTATGGAGCCTACGATATTTTCTACCGCCTTCATATCATAGTCAGCACATATAACTTCTTCAACGTTTGGTTCCAGATCCAGTCTCTTTGCCGCCGCGCTTCCCTGCGCGCCTACGCCTAATACTAATACTTTCTTCATAATTCACCTCAAAATTATGTAATATCATGCAAGACGTCTTTGACAGCTGAATCCTGCATGTATCACTACTCTTTAAAATTAACTTTCAGCATTTCATAGTTTCTCTTCATAGAATTATCCGGAATATCTTGACAGGCATGTGTCTGCCCTGCCGTTCCACCTCCTAAAGTTTTCCTTATCGTGACATCCGCGGCTCTGATTTTGCCGCGCCACAGCTTTAACTTCTTCTGTAAAGGTGGTTTCCACGCTCCCTTCTTTTTTCTTCCTGTACACAATACCCCATCATCAGTGCTTTTCGCAAGACCCTTAAGCGATTTCAGCAAGATAATACTTTGTTAACGAATTATCATTCTAACAAAAAAACTACTGTTTTCGTCTATTTTTAGATGATACAGTAGTTTTTGAATTTTCGAAAAATTTTATAATATTTTTCAGGACAGCAGCAAAATAATCCTTTACACTGCTCTCTTCACCGTTCTTTCTATCTGCCTATGTTTTCCACGATAAGTCGCCCTGCCTCTTCCGTCCCGATGGCTTTTTCTCCATCTCCAGCGATATCATGAGTCCTGTGCCCGTCTGCCAGCACTTTCTTCACAGCCTTTTCCACCGCGTCAGCTTCCTCGCCCAAGCCAAAAGTATATCTCAGCATCATAGCTGCCGACAGTATAGTTGCCATCGGATTAGCCATGTCCTTGCCTGCGATATCAGGCGCCGAGCCATGGACCGGCTCATACATCCCGAAATTGCCTTTCGCCAGGCTGGCCGATGGCAGAAGACCGATGGATCCTGTTATCATGCTGGCTTCATCTGAAAGGATATCTCCGAAAATATTGCTGGTGACGATGACATCGAACTGCTTGGGATTCCTTACCAGCTGCATAGCTGCGTTGTCCACGTACATGTTGGAAAGTTCCACCTGCGGATACTCCTCAGCCACCTGCGCCACTACACGTCTCCACAGCCTGGAGCTTTCCAGCACGTTGGCTTTATCGACGCTGGTCACCTTTTTATCTCTCTTCATAGCCATATCGAAGGCTACGTGAGCTATCCTGCGGACTTCCTCCTCGGAATACTGCTCCACATCATAGGCGGCCGGACCCATATCCGTGTCTTTGGTCCCCTTTTCACCGAAATATATCCCGCCGGTCAGCTCTCTCACCACCACGATGTCGAGGCCACCTTCAATTATTTCCGGCCTGAGAGGGCATGCGTCTGCCAGTTCTTCGAACAGCATGGCCGGTCTCAGGTTAGCGAAGAGGCCCAGCTCCTTTCTCAGTCCAAGCAGAGCCATCTCCGGTCTTTCATTTCCCGGCAGCGTATCCCATTTCCACCCGCCTACGGCGCCCAGGAGCACCGCATCGGCTGCCTTACATGTATCTATCGTCTCCTGTGGCAGACATTGCCCTACAGCGTCTATGGCGCATCCGCCGGCCAGAACTTTTTCATACTCAAAGCTATGGCCATAGATCTCTCCCACCTTATCCAGTACTTTCAGCGTCTGTCCTACCACCTCAGGGCCGATGCCGTCTCCCGGCACCACCGCTATCCTGTAATCCATATCTGTTTTCCTCCTATTTCCCCGTCAGGCTGTTCATCAGACCGCCCTTGGCCATTATATCCTTGATGAAATCAGGGAATGGCAGCGCCTGATACTTCTCGCCTTTAGTCTCGTTGGTGATGATACCGGTGTCAAAATCTACAGACACCTTGTCGCCGTCGCTTATCTTTTCGCTGGCTTCAGGACATTCCAGTATCGGAAGTCCGATATTTATGGAATTCCTGTAGAATATCCTGGCGAATGTCCTGGCTATGACGCAGTCTATCCCGCTGGCTTTGATAGCGATAGGCGCATGCTCCCTGGAGGAGCCGCAGCCAAAATTGTCGCCGCCTACTATTATATCGCCCGCCTTCACTTTCTTTACAAAATCGGCGTCTATGTCCTCCATACAATGAGCCGCCAGCTCCTTGTGATCCGCCGTGTTGAGGTGTCTGGCGGGGATGATGACGTCCGTATCCACGTTATCTCCGTATTTATGAACGATTCCTTGTGCTTTCATCTCTTCTCTCCTTCCTGAAACGCCTCCTGAGTCCTACAATACCTCGTCTGGCCCGCTTATTTTCCCCGTGACAGCCGATGCCGCGGCTACAGCCGGACTGGCAAGATATACCTCGGACTTTACATGTCCCATCCTTCCCACGAAATTCCTGTTGGTAGTCGCGACACATCTCTCTCCTGCCGCCAGGATACCCATGTGGCCTCCGAGACATGGCCCGCACGTCGGCGTCGAAACTACGCATCCGGCATCGATGAATATGTCCAGATATCCGTTCTTTATGCAATCCTTATACACCTGCTGAGTAGCCGGGATTATTATCGCCCGCACGTTATCGTGTACCTTTCTGCCCTTCAGTATCCTGGCTGCCAGCGCCATGTCTTCCAGCCTCCCGTTGGTACAGGAGCCAATGACCACCTGCTGTATCTCCACATCTCCCACCTGATCGATGGTCCTGGTGTTCTCCGGAAGATGAGGGAATGAAACCGTCGGCTTCAGGGCGGAAAGATCTATATCGTAGGTTTCCACATACTCCGCGTCCTCGTCGGGAGCATAGGTCTTCCACTGGCCCTGGACTCTGCCTTTCATATATTCCTCTGTCACTTCATCTACCATGAATATTCCATTTTTAGCTCCTGCTTCGATAGCCATGTTGGCTATGCAGAGTCTGTCCTCCATGGAAAGGCTGGACAACCCTTCACCCATGAACTCCATGGACTTATAGAGCGCCCCATCTACACCGATCATCCCTATGATGTGAAGGATCACATCCTTACCTGTTACATTTTCCCGAAGGCTACCTGTCAGGTTGAATCTTATGGCTTCAGGCACCTTGAACCAGGCTTTCCCCGTAGCCATACCGGCCGCCATATCAGTGCTCCCCACTCCCGTGGAAAATGCCCCGAGAGCTCCATATGTACATGTGTGGGAATCGGCTCCGATTATGCAATCCCCCGCCTTGACGAGACCCTGCTCAGGAAGGAGAGCATGCTCTATACCCATCCTGCCTACGTCGAAAAAATTCTTCACATCGAATCTCCTGGCAAAGGTCCTGCATTGCATGCACTGCTCCGCTGCTTTTATATCCTTGTTAGGGGTGAAGTGATCCATGACGAGAGATATCTTCTCCCTGTCGAAAACTCCATCGAACCCCGCTTTCTCAAACTCGTTGACTGCCACCGGCGTTGTGATATCGTTTCCCAGCACCATATCCAGCTCCGCCATTATCAGCTGTCCGGCGACGACACTGTCAAGCCCCGCATGAGCGGCCAGTATCTTCTGGGTCATTGTCATTCCCATGTTCTGTTCCTCCTTATTATTTATTTCCTATTCCACAAAGTGATCCATCTTGTTCTGCCTGTTGAGAGCGCTCACCAAAGCGTTGACCGACGCCAGAATGATGTCCTCATGAGTACCGACGCCCCAGAATTCATTTCCGTCCCTGTCTTCGATACACACATAAGCCGCAGCCTTGGAGCTGGACTCCGATGATAACGCATGCTCCGAATAGGTGACGAATTTGTAATCAAAGGTATACGGCGACATCTTCAGCGCGTTGCTGATAGCGTCCAGACGACCGTTACCTACCGCCTCAAACTGATATACCTTTCCGGCTATCCTTACCTTTATATCGGCTATCATGCCGTCGTCTGATTTGAAGTCCGAAACTTTCCTGAATACCGCGTCGGTAATGTCTATCGGATCGAAAACATTGACATATTCCCGGGCAAATGCCTGGTACACCTCCACAGGGGTCAGCTCCTTGTGCTCCTGGTCGGAAATATCCTTTACCATATATCCCAGTTCCTCTCGCATCTGCTGTGGGATCATATAGCCGAAATTCTGCTCCAGGATATATGCGACACCGCCCTTTCCTGACTGGCTGTTTATCCTTATGACATCAGCCTCATATTCCCTTCCCACATCCTTAGGATCGAGAGGGAGATACGGCACTGACCATGTCTTGAGATCTTTCTCTTTATGCCACTTCATGCCCTTGGCAATAGCATCCTGATGGGAGCCGGAAAACGCGGCGAATACCAGCTGTCCGCCGTACGGCTGTCTAGGCGGCACCTTCATGTCGGTATATTTTTCGTACGTCTCCACCACCTCCGGCATGTTGGAAAAATCCAGGCCCGGATCCACACCGTGACAATACATGTTCATGGCCAGAGTAACGATATCCACGTTCCCCGTCCTCTCTCCGTTCCCGAAGAGCGTCCCCTCTATCCTGTCGCCTCCTGCCAGCAATCCCAGCTCCGCGTCAGCTACTGCCGTCCCTCTGTCATTATGCGGGTGAAGGGATACGATGACATTCTCCCTGCTGTGGAGATTCTCGCACATGTACTCTATCTGGGACGCGTACACATGAGGCATGGACAGCTCCACGGTACTAGGCAGATTTATTATGACCTTGTTGTCAGGAGTAGGTTCCCATATATCGATGACAGCATTACATATCTCCGCCGCGAAATCCACTTCCGTACCTGTAAAGCTCTCCGGCGAATATTCAAAGGTGAAGTCCGTCTCCGGATGCTTCACCGCGTATTCCTTCATCAGTGTCGCCCCATCGGTAGCTATTTTGATGATCTCCGGTTTTTCTTTCTTGAATACCTGTTCACGCTGAGCCAATGATGTGGAGTTGTAAAGATGGACCACCGCCTTTTTCACGCCCGCCAATGATTCAAAAGTCTTCTTTATTATGTGCTTTCTCGACTGAGTCAGCACCTGTATCGTCACATCGTCGGGGATCAACCTGTCGTCCACCAGTTTTCTGAGGAACTGATATTCAGTCTTGGACGCCGCCGGGAAACCCACCTCGATCTGTTTGAAGCCCAGTTTTACCAGGAACTTGAAGAATTCCACCTTCTCCTCCAGACTCATGGGAACGATGAGGGCCTGGTTTCCATCCCTCAGATCGACGCTGCACCACATAGGCGCCTCTTCTATATGATCCTTTTCCACCCACGCATGATGGGGGGTATCAGGTGGAAAATACCCTATCTTGTATTTATCGCAGTTTTTCATGTTTCCTCTCTCCTTTTTCAGTTTTCAGTACGACCCGCCCTCCGGCGTGCCGCCATTCATCAAAAAAGCCCTCATCTCAACTAAGAGACGAAGGCATAAGCATCCGCGGTACCACTCTTATTGGCGTGCTGTTTCGATTCTCACCGTCCCTGGCCCGCGCCACCTGACTGCACTGCCCTGCGGCAACACTGCCGGCCGCCTCCAGCTGTCGCTGTCAGCGTTTCACGCCTGCCGGGAAATCACACACCCGCTCAAAAGTTCGACGCTCCCGGGCGAGACATCCGACTCCGTATACAGTCTTGCACCGACCGACTGCTCGCTGAAATACTTCCATCCGATTTATTCCGTTCATCGCGTCTGTATTTACATGTATGTTACTAATATAAATGACGACGTTTGGTTTGTCAACACAAATTTTTCAGGCAACCAGGCATCCGTATATCCGGTGGCGGTCAAATTACAGACATTTTCTCAAAATCTTAAAATGTCTGTAAAATCCAATGGGTTTGAGAATACTGGACTATTTTTGTAAAGGGCCGGGAGAGCGTTTTTCAGGCTTTGATGGGCTCGTCGCGGCCGTGAAAGCCCGCAAACGTTGAAAATTTTACAGACATTTTGCGAAAAAGGCAAAATGTCTGTAAAAGCGGGGATGCGGACGTTTTCTTGGACAGCCTATGCAGTTAATCCAAGAGATCGCCTGTACTCCACAGGGCTCAGATACCCTAACGATTTCTTAATTCTTTTTTCATTGTACCAACGAAGGTACAGGTCTAACTCATGTGAGAATTCCTCTATGGTCACGTCCTGCCAGTCCTGATTGTAGAAGAACTCATTCTTTATTCGTCCAAACAAACCTTCACAAGCAGCATTATCTGGAGAGCATCCTTTCTGTGACATCGACCTGGTATATCCGTTTGTCTCCATCCTCTCGATCCAGCCTGTCCAGCGATAGTGACAGCCTCGATCCGTATGAATAATCGGTTTTGATTTCTCGCCCATATTTGCAATCACGTCGTCGAGCATGCCATTGACGAGATCAGCATTTGGATGTTCACTTATTCGCCATGTGACTAGCATTCCATCAAAGCAGTCCACTGCCGGCGACAGATACACCTTGCCTGCAGGGATAGCAAACTCGCTGATATCCGACAAAAGGAGTTCATATGGATTCTCGCTATGAAAGTTCCTTTGCACTTCGTTGGGAACAGATGGACTGATTTCTCCCTTATACGAATTGTACTTCTTCGTTTTTCGGATCTTTACTTCAAGCCCTTCGTCCTTCATTACTCTGCGAACGACTTTTTCAGATACCTTTATTCCAATCTTCTTTAGTTCTGCATGTATTCTGCGATACCCATATCGGGCTTTGTTTTCGAAGAATAGCCTGGTAACTTCATTTCGCAGAGGCTCATACTTATCCTCTTTTGCAAGAGCCTTCATTTGATAGTAGTAACTACTTCTTGATAGTCCCATCTTTCGAAGCAGAATCGGTAGCGGATACTTCTCCTTTATGGCGTCGATCACCGCTACCTTCTCTCTGTTCTTTAGGTCCTTCCAGTCGACGCCGGGGTCTTTTTTTAATACGTTGATTGTCTCCTTCAAGATATCTACTTCCATTTGAAGCTCATACATCTGCTTTCTGAGTGATTCGACCTCTTCGGAAGATATCTTTTCATTCATGTCCGGTAATTTTTCAGGGTTGATATTTTTCGTATTCATCAGAGAAGCTGCACCTCCTTGAAGATATCGCTTTCGCCACATATATATGCTGGCTCGGCTGTATCCAACCTCCTCTGATACTGATTTTACACTTTCTCCGTTCTCAAAACAACGACGAAGCGCTTCCATCTTAAACTCCGCCGGAGGGTTTCGAGGATGTTCGGTAGTGTTTTTTAGGTTCAGCTTCTTTCGTCTTTCCTTTGGCTTTCCATCGTTACGAATCCAGGCATGCAACTGTTCTCTGCTGGGATAACCTAATCGGCGCACCGTATCTGTAACAGAACCTATTCGATGATACATACGTAACGCCTTTATTCTCTGTTCTTCTGAATACATCAATTACTCCTTTCAGAGCCCTATATGTGTCCAGGTTTTTGTCCGCATCCCCAGCGGGCAGTGTCAAGTTGTTGTGGAGTTTTTGGTTGACAGACCCAAAGTGTTATCAGATCAACTTAGCGATATGCCCCGCTCAAGGCCGAATTTTCGCAGCATGTTCTGTGTGCCGCTGTTACCGTCAAAGATTGGGATGCCTTTCTCGAATATGCTGAAATCCAGAGCTCCTTCACATGCTTCCTTTATGATCCGTTCTGCATATCCGCCATAGCGGCTCTTTTCCACGTCGCTCCTTTTGAAATCATCAGCTTCTATCTTTCCTCTGTTCTTTACGTATACTCTCTGTTTCGTGAGCTTCCCGAGTCCTTCCTCACTCCATCCCATCGGATTTCTGCTGAATCTCTTTGACAGCACATGGCTTACCTGTCCCTCAGTACAGCTTCCAACTTCTCCGTATATCAGCCTGTTCCTTATCGCCTTGTAATTTCCAAACAGGTATTTTCCGAATTCAGATACAAACTCGTTGTCCTTCTCACTTTTGCATGCATCATAAAGACTTTGCAGTATCCTGTCCAGCTTCTTTCTGTCATCGGCTTCCATCGCTTCTTTGATCCTGTTTTTCAGGTTCCTGTTTGGAAAGCGCCTGCCCGCTTCTTTCAGTTTCTTCTCAAGATGGAATCCGTCCATTACCCTTCTAACATTGGAAAATTTCTCGAGCCCGTTATTTATCCATCTGCCTCCGTCTGCGTGCAGATAAATCTTCTCAAGCACATCCGTATCGTAAGTAGACCCTATGTATCCTTCCACGCTTTTCCACAGTTCTTTTGTATTGAATTTCTCATCAACGAAATGCATCGCTTCCTTTGTACGGTTTCTTCCTTTACTTTCTTTTTCCACTCCTTCTGTCACCGTTACAAGTGGCACTGCCCTGATTTTCTTCCCTTTTTCCTTACACTCCTTTTGCATGTGCACGTGATCTTCATCGGCGAATACATGCAGTTCCCTGACTTTACGTTTTGCCGCTCCTTCTTCCGGCCTCTTCTCTATACCTCCAAGCCTCAGGATGCTGTTCCTTACGCTCTGTCTGCTTACTTCTCCGCCTGTTACGATCTGCGCACTGTTCTCATATGATACTTCCGTTGCAAGGCTCACCAGCTTTGCACTCACTCCGTCTGACACTCTCTCATAGCCCCGCAGTCCTATCATATGATCCAGCAGATATACGTACCGGTCTTTCTCTTTGTCATAGTAGTAGTCTCTTGGTATGTTGAGCCTGCCGAGTTCCGTCAGCAGGCTGCGCTCCCGTTCCCTTTCTTTGAGGACGAGACCTTCCGCCTTTCTCCGCTCCTTGTCATTCCGGATCTGCTGATTGAGCCCGGCGGTGATTGCCTCCACGATCCCTATCGCCGCTTCCCTGCAGTCCCCGAGGACATCACTTGACAGGGCATCGATATCCGATATGCCTCCGGAATATGCTCTCTCCAGTATTTTGTGAATGAGTTTTTCTGCAATCTGTTGTATAATGTTTTCCATAGAGACCTTATCCTTTCGTGATTATTTTGTTTTTGGGTAAAACTATTTTATCACTTTGGAGTCGGTCTCTTCTTTTATTTCTCTGAAAACTCCACAACTATTTTACACTATCATAGTCTTTGCGCCGAAATATCGGAGAATGGTTTTCTATGGTGAGAAAAAGAGAGCGGTAGGGAAAATTCTTAGGCAGCTTTGCGAGTGGAAAGGTGTAAAGATAGTTACGGCAGAGTTGTGCCCTGACC
>UQRM01000051.1 GCA_900543485.1 uncultured Eubacterium sp.
CCTTCGGCTGTATCCTTCCCACTACCGGGCGGATTCGGGACTTTCACCCGTTAGAAACGTGCGCCGCCAGGCGCACTTGCAGTCAAGAGGCTGTCCGCATCCTTTTGGTGACGAACAGCCTCTTGTTTTATACTTTCTATCCTGATTTTATTCTATATGATTAGCCACTTCGAAGGCGTCCCATATGCCATACATGATATTTGATACCTTCTTAGCGTCTCCAAGCAGATACAGTTCCGGCACCCGGAATTGCAGCTGACGATAGAGATAATCGTTTTCCTCATATCCAACCGACAGCACCACCGAGTCGCATGTTATGTCTCTCGCTCCTTCCGGCGTCTCAACCGTCAGTATCCTTTCACGATATCCGGCAGCCTTCGCCGAAGCTATGACCTCCACACCGTTGAATGGTATCAAACGTTCCAGCATCTCGCTGTTGGCATGACACAGCGGCCCGTTGACAGCCAGTATCCTGTCGAGAGCCTCGATGATCTTCACGTTCCTGCCCTGCTGCGCCAGCCACAGAGCTGTCTCGCATCCTACCAGACCACCGCCTATGACCGCGACATTCTGTCCCGGATCCTTTTCCTTCATCAGCACTTGGGCTGCCGTGTACACGTGCTCATCATCACCCAGGGAAAACACCTTCGGAGTCGATCCTGTAGCCAGTATCACCACGTCGGCATCGGAGTTTTCTATATCATCAGCACTGAGTTCAGTATCCAGATGGACAGGCACCTCTAATATATCCAGCATCGTCGTGAACCAGTCCGCCAGTGCGATATCATCCTCCTTGAAATCAGGCGCTCCGCCTGGCAGCAGATTTCCGCCCAGCCTTGATCCCTTTTCATAAAGCTCCGGCTTATGCCCTCTGAGAGCCAGTACTCTCGCTGCTTCACATCCAGCTACTCCACCGCCGACTATCATCACCTTCCTGGATATACGCACAGGTTCCAGCCTGTTGACTCTTTCCCTGCATGCCTGAGGGTTCACGGCACAGTTGAGCATGGAATATTCCTGGATTCTTCCCATACACCCTTCCTGGCATGAGATGCACGGTCTTATCTCACGCCTCCTGCCGCTTCGAAGCTTGTTGACATAATCAGGATCTGCCAGCAAAGGCCGGCCCAGGCTTATCATGTCCGTCTCTCCCTTTTCGATGGCTTCCAGAGCCATATCCGGATCATCCATCCTCCCGGCGCATATGACGGTAACTTCTACCGTATCCTTCATCAATTTGGCATACGGTCTATAGAGACCTTTTTTCTGATACATAGGCGGATGGCTCCACCACCAGGAATCGTATGACCCCACATCAGTGTCGAGAGCGTCATACCCGTATTCTACCAACAATCTGGCCGCTTCGATACCTTCGTCGATATCACGTCCCTTCTCTACGAACTCTTCTCCCGGCAGCGCCCCTTCTCTGAAATCTTTAATGAAGCTCTTGGGACTGTATCTGAGAGCCACAGGAAAGTCGTCGCCGCACATCTTCTTTATCTCCTCCACGATCTCCCTGGCAAATCTGAGACGATTTTCAAGGCTGCCGCCGTATTCGTCGGTACGCTGATTGAACAGAGCGATAGCAAACTGATCTATCAGATATCCTTCATGGACAGCATGTATCTGGACTCCGTCAAACCCTGCCCTTTTAGCATTGAAGGCGCCCTTTCCAAATTGTTCCACTATCTTGTGTATTTCCTCCCGAGTCAGCTCCCTGCACGTCTTATCCAGCCACCTGTGAGGAATAGGCGACGGTGCCACAGGCGGATATTCGCCCAGATTAGTAGGGATCGTCACTCTGCCGAAACCACCTGACATCTGGAGAAATACCTTGGCGCCATAGGCATGTATCCGCTCCGTCAGCTCCCTGCCGGTCCTGACAAACTGAACGGGATTATGGGTCGGACATGGGCAATTGGGCATGCCGTGCTCTTCCACCTCGTTATCAACGAAAGTCACTCCTGTTATGATAAGACCTGTCCCGCCTTTCGCCCGTTCAGTATAGTAATCGATCCCCCTCTGGTTGAAGCCGCCTTCCGCGTCAGCCAGTCCCAGTGGTCCCATAGGCGCCATGGCGAAGCGGTTCTTTATTTCACAGGAACCTATCTTCACCGGAGTAAACAGCTTTTCATACTTGAAACTCATGATTACCTTCCTTTCTCCAATTCACTCAGCGTTTTCTTCGCCTTGCTTCTGCTCTTCCGTTTTTTCGGCTTTCCTCATTTTCACCGAATCATTTCATCGAATCTATTCAATGAAATGATTCTATCATATCAAGAAGACCATTGCAATCCCCTTTTACGTCAGGTACAATTTAACCGAAAGGACGCTGATAGCAATGAAGAAACAAAAAATGACCAGCCGCGATATACAGGCTCAGGCTACAAAAGACAAGATCTACAAGGTCGGCATAGAATTGATACAAAAATATGGGATAGATGGTGTTAATGTCACACAGATAGCTAAAGCTGCCGGCGTCTCTGTCGGCACGTTTTATCACTACTACACTTCAAAACTGGATCTCTTCATGGATCTTTACCGTTCTGCCGACGCATATTACGAAAATCAGTTGGCGGGTCAGATCCGACACATGGCTTTCGATGAACAGATCCAGGCTTTCTTTCTCCAGTACGCCTCCATGGCAGAAAACAATGGCGTCGGATTGACGCAGAAAATGTACGTCCCTGAAAACTCTCTGTTCCTGGACAGAAGCAAAGGAATGCGCCCCGTCCTGCTGGATATCATCTATACCGCTCAGAAAGATGGCTTCTGCGATCCTGCTCCATCACCGGATGATATCGCCGACGAACTTTTTCTCATCGCTCGCGGTGTCATCTTCGACTGGGCTCTCCATCAAGGGGAATATGATCTTGCAAAAAAGATGGAAAAGATACTGCGGATATATATCGACAAGCTGACAAGCCAGCAGCGCCCTTCCATCGCAAAACGAAATGCCTAATATCGGTATTTTTCCCCCGGCAATGGGCATAAAACATAACATACCGCAGCTTCAGACCATATCAATATGCCATATTCTCTATTTTTTCCGGCTTTCTTGGCAACTTTCAAGCAGATAACAACTGCTTCTATGCCAATTCCTTATCTGTTTCAATCACTTATTGGCATATCAGTTCCTGTCAGAAAGCCACGGACCCTCGATTTATGCCTATTATCCGTTTATATTAGTCGTTTTTGGCATCTGGACCATTCCACAGACATACGGTCAAAAAAATCAAAAGAGACCGATCCGCCAGACGACGTACCAGTCTCTATCTTTCTTTGTTTCACTTATTCTTCCGAATCGTTGGCCCATCCACACTTATCTATGATGAACATCACCAGACCCATCACGATACCTACTATAGTAGCCAGACACATACCGGTCAACTGTACTTCTCCTATCTGTATCGACGCTCCTGAAAGTCCCACTACGAAGACCACAGCAGTCATAGCCAGATTCCTCGGTTTGGAATAGTCCACCTTCTTGTCGACCAGCAGCCTTATTCCTGAAGCAGCTATCATTCCATAGAGAAGGAAGCTGATACCGCCCATTACAGGTCCAGGAATGGTACTGATAAGCGCACTCACCTGCCCGAAGAAGGAGAGCAGTATGGAGAATACCGCAGCACCTCCAATGACCCATACACTGTATACTTTCGTCACAGCCATCACTCCGATGTTCTCGCCGTAAGTAGTCGTCGGAACAGAACCGCAGAATCCCGACAGCATAGTGGAAACACCGTCTGCCAGCAGCGATCTGTGAAGTCCCGGATCCCTCAGAAGATCCTTGCCGACAATCTCGCTGGTCACTATCTGATGCGAAATATGCTCTGATATGACCGTCAGCGAAGCAGGTATTATGATTATTATGGCGCTGAGACTGAACTTAGGAGCCATGAAAGCAGGAAGCGCGAATACGCTGGCCTCCGTCACAGCTGTATAATCCACCAGTCCCATTATCAACGCCAGCACGTAACCGGCTACGATGGCTATCAGTATGGCTATAGCTGCCGCGAATCCTCTGAATACCACTTGGCCCACCACTGCCAGAGCCAGCGTGAAGATGAATACCACCACGAATTTAGGATCTATAGCTGCTCCATCGGAGCTTATGATGCCTCCTGTGCTGGCAGCCGAACCCGCCAGTTCAAGACCGATGAGGGCAACGATAGGCCCCATGGCCGCAGGCGGCAGTACCGCATCGATCCAGTTCACGCCAGCGAATTTGATTATTATGGCTATGATGGCGAATATCGCTCCCGCGCAGATAAACCCGCCCAGGCAGTACTGATATCCCATACTGCCGATGACGATGAAGCCCGGCGACAGGAAAGCGAAGCTCGACCCCAGATAAGCCGGCGCTTTTCCCTTGGTGATGAGGATGAACAGCAGCGTCCCGATACCATTCATCAAAAGGACGATTGATGCCGGTATGTCGAACAGGATCGGTACCAGCACCGACGCGCTGAACATAGCAAAGGTATGCTGTATGCTCAGCGGGATCCATTTTCCTATCGGCGGCTTATCGCCTATGCCGATTATCTTTCTTTCATTTTTTTCCTTAGACATGTTCTTCTCCTAAAATGTTTCTTATATTTTATCGATGACATCCTGCCTATTATATCACAAAAAATACAGAAACGCTGTTATTATTTTGCCGTTTTCATATCAGCGCCGCATGGATATGAGAGACATGCCGGACTTTTTTCTTTCATGACCATCTCGTAAAATCTGTATCCGCCGGAAAAATTGAAGCAGTCAAAGCCTTTCTGCGAAAGGATCCGGCATGCGATATAGCTTCTCAATCCGGTCTGGCACATGACATATATCTTCTTCGCCCTGTCCAACTCACCCAGTCTTCCCCTCAGCTCATCCAAAGGGATATTGATGAAGCCATCTCCATGGCCTGCCACGTATTCCTGCATCGTCCTGGTATCCAGCAGCACGACATCCTCCCTGCCTCTGAGGTCATCCACTTCATCCCAGTGGAACTGTTTCACGATACCTTCGCGGATATTTTCCACCATGAATCCCGCCATATTGACAGGATCTTTAGCCGACGAATAAGGAGGCGCGTAAGCCAGATCCAGATCCTTAAGTTTATCGGCTCTGATGCCAGCGCTTATGGCTACAGCTAACACGTCGATGCGCTTATCGACACCATCATAGCCTATTATCTGTCCGCCCAGCAATCTGAGCGTCTCCTTCTCATATATCACTTTCATGGTCATGGTAGTCGCTCCCGGATAATAGGTGGCATGAGCTGCCGGAGACAGTACTATCTTGTCATAATCCATCCCCAGCTCTATGGCAGTCTTCTCATTTATGCCCGTATTGGCCACGGTCATATCAAAAAGCTTTATCACTGATGAGCCCTGCGAACCCTCGAATCTGCTATGGCCCCCACATATGTTGTCTGCAGCTATCCTTCCCTGCTTATTGGCCGGCCCGGCCAGCGATATCAGCACATCCTCTCCGGTGACAGCGTGTTTTACCTGGACCGCATCGCCTACAGCATAAACATCAGGCGCTGACGTTTCCATAAAGTCATTAACCACTATACTGCCTTTTATACCCATTTTAAGTCCGGCCTTGACAGCCAGCTCCGTATCAGGAGTCACTCCGATGGCCAGCAGCACCATATCGGCTTCCAAAGCGGGCTCATCCTTCAGCAAAACGGTGACCTTTTCCCCATCATGCTCAAACCCTTCGACAGAACTTCCCAGCTTTACCTTTACGCCTTTCTCCCTCAGCTTGGCATGGATGCCACAGGCCATATCGTAATCCAGAGGTGAAAGAAGCTGCTTCGGACGCTGGATCATAGTCACATCTATTCCCAGTGCTCTGAGGTTTTCCGCCGCCTCTATCCCTATATACCCGCCTCCGGCGATAACGACTTTTTCAGGTCTTCTGCGTTGCAGCGCGTCTTTGAGCCTGAACGTATCCTCCACCGTCCTCAAAGTGAAGATGTTCTCGCTGTCAGCCCCGGCAAGGCGCGGTTTAGTCGGTTTCGCACCGGGTGACAATAACAGCTTATCGTAGCTTTCTTTCCACGAATCCCCCGTCAGCAGATCAGTCACCGAAACGGTCTTCCCTTCTGTGTCGATATCGGTAACTTCATGAGACACCCTGACATCTATCCCGAATCTCTCCCGAAAGCTCTGAGGCGTCTGCAAAGTCAGTTCTCCCGGCTTTTTGATAACGCCTCCCACGTAATAAGGGAGTCCACAGTTAGCGTAAGATACAAAACCGCTTCTTTCGAATATCACGACTTCAGCATCCTCATCCAGCCTTCTTATCCTGGCCGCCGCTGTAGCGCCCCCGGCGACGCCTCCTACGATAATAACTTTCATTTTTTCTCATCCTTTCTATAAAGAAGCCATCGACAGAAATCACGCCCATTTTATTGGCTCATCCTCTCCTATTATCAGAATGTCGTTATGTATAGCTCTCAGCTTGGGCGTTATCTGCCTGTCCTCATGCATGTGACCGAAATACCACTTCTTGAACCGCTTTCCTTCCGACACCGTCTCGTACCAGTCATCCAGTATCTCCGGCAGATGATAGTCAAAATCTATCTCCTTCGATCTGGAAATATGATCCCTGGCGAACAGCGGCGTCTCGTGGGTTATCACATAATCTATCTCGTTCGCCTTTTCCATCAGCATATTTCTGCCATAATCGATCTCCTCCAGAGAGGGTTCCTCTTCCCGCCACCAGCTTTCACCTTCTGTCCTTCTGTCGATATCGCTGGAACGTGCTCCTCCGAAAGTAAATATGTTGCAGCCGTAAATCGAATAGAGCTCGCCTCTCATCAGGTGGCAGACCCGCTCTCCCACCTGATGGACCTTGCCTCCATTCCATTCCACCACTTCCATACTGTCCAGCAGCATGTGATTCTCATGGTTCCCGTCTATGAAGGCCACAGTTCCCGGAAAGAGCTGCTGCAGCGTCTCCACTTTATAAATGTAATCCTCATCCCAGACGTATCCGGCATCTCCCGCGATTATGAAAACGTCCGTTTCCCTCATTTCCCCTTTCTCGTGAAGACCAAAGAAAGGAACGAAAGAGCCGTGCTTATCTCCCGTAATAAAAATTCTTCCTGACATGTTTGCCGTTACTCGCTTTCCCCAGACACATCCATCTATCTGTGATAGTGATAGATGTCACCTATTTCATCTCTCTTTATCCTGCCTTTATAATACATATACTGGAGATGGGAAATGGCCTCTCCCGTAGCGAACCACTTCTGCGGCGCCGGGAATTCCTCCCAGTTTCTGCATTCTATCTCCCACGTCATGTCCCGGGCTACTTCATAAGGTGTTTTCCATTCATCCCCCAGGATATACTCCGCTTCAGCCAGCCTGTCCTCGTGATGTCTGTACAGTTCTTCTATCCGCTGATACATGTCATCCACCGGCGTTCCATGAGCTGTCAGCAGCAGCTCTACATCCAGCTTTTCCACCTTTGCCAGGCTGTTCAGATAGTCCTGCAGCGGATTGTCGGCAGCAAGCTCGATGGTGATGTTCGGTGTTATGGTCCCCAGGATATGGTCGCCACAGAACAATATCTTCTTCTCTTCATCGTAAAGGCACATGTGACCCGGCGTGTGACCCGGCGTTTCTATGGCTTTCAGTCTGTATCCACCATACTCCAGCACGTCTCCTTCATTTACATAAGTGAAGTCTATCTTGGAATCATGAACGTATTTTCGCCCCGGATGGATATCGGTGTTCCTGCCAAACTCAGCCTTTGGGAATCCGAATTTCAAAAACATATCATCCAGTATCCTCCAATAGAGATTTCCAGCCTCGAAGTTCATCAGCTCTCCGTCGGTCTCACCTGAATATATCACACTTTCCTCTTTGGCGAACTTTGGTACCAGACCACAGTGATCTGAATGGAGATGAGTGATAAACACATCGGTCTTCTCGATACCCAGCTCATCGAAGGCGCTTTTCAGCGCTTCCTCACACTCCGGCCTGTTGAATCCGGTATCGATGAGAAGATTTTTATCTCCCTGTCCTTCGCCTTTTATAATGTAAGCGTTTATCTCCCTGAGCGGATTATTTGGCAGCGGCACCACTT
Source organism: uncultured Eubacterium sp. (assembly GCA_900543485.1). Taxonomy (GTDB): domain Bacteria; phylum Bacillota; class Clostridia; order Peptostreptococcales; family Anaerovoracaceae; genus Lentihominibacter; species Lentihominibacter excrementipullorum. The sequence continues at coordinate 8,092 of UQRM01000051.1, forward strand.
TCTTGTATATGTTATCAGCTACTTTCGTTACCATATTCCCTCCCGTATTATCTCCGTCCCGTTGACGGCTCTTTCACGACTCCTGCCACCTGTCTGCGGCAGGCATACACTTATATATGATATCTGTAATCAAGCGATTTTGCAAGGCAATTTGCGGGAAGCGGACATTATTACACTTTTTTTGTCAAGTTTGAGACAGCTTTAGTCTTGCAAATCCGTATTCACGCTCACTTATTCAGCATACATCAGCAGATGAAAGCAAAAAAATACAGATATTTCTCCAAAAACAAAAAATATCTGTAAAATCCAATGGGTTTGAGAATGCTGGACTTTTTTAGTACAGGGAAAGGCCAGTGTTTTTCGGCGTGTGAACAAGAATTCGATCGACGAAAAAGCCGCAAACGTTGAAAATTTTACAGATATTTCGAGAAAAAAGTAAAATGTCTGTAGAAACAAAAAGAAGAGAACTGGGCTTCCTCATCTACCAGGATAATTGCTTCCGTGGCTGCGGACAAAAATTGGACTCCCCAAATGCTCCGAAAGGAGCTGAATTTGGTTGAAGTAAAATCCTATAAGAATCGCTCCAGTTCGCTTCGCCAGCTCATCCGAAGCGAAAAATACGATGACGTTAAGTTCGTCATAAAACTGGGCGATCTGAACACCAGATATGAAAACAGGCCTTATACAAAACAAAACGCGGCTATATGCCGCGCTTCGTCCGTGTTCTTTCATAAAATATCAGTCTACTGCTACCATTACTGATGTGGCTTTGATCACAGCATAGGCTTCCTTGCCTACTTCGAGACCCAGCTCATCTATGGCCGCCATGGAAATTGTGGAGCTCACGATGTTGCCTCCGCCGATGTCGATCTTGACGATGCCGTTAACGGCGCCTTTCTGGATGTCCGTAATGGTTCCCTTCAACTGATTTCTGGCACTTAACTTCATGTCATTACCTCCTTACTGATATGTTTTTCCGTCCGATTATATACCAGTCTACCACAAATAGGCAATATGCTGCGTTGTCTTCACAACAATAATACCAGACTATATCACATATCTGTGCATTATGTAATATTTCCCATTCAAAAAATAATATTATATCCATCCGAACACGAAGGGTCCCGCGCCGTCACCGCTGCACTCTTCCACTGCCGTCTCCTGCCACCAGCGCCATCACCTCTTCCGTGGATACCCTGTTGAAGTCTCCTTCGACGGAATGTTTGAGGCATGAAGCTGCCACAGCGAATTCCAGCGCAGTCCCGTTGTCCATCCCGCTTTTCAGTCCATATATGAGGCCCGCACCAAAACTGTCTCCTCCTCCTACGCGATCTACTATATGCACATCGTACTGCTTTGAAAAGTATACATCGCTTTCTGTACTCAGCATCGCTGCCCATTTATTATCACTGGCGGAAATACTGGTTCGCAGTGTTATAGCGACGTATTTGAAGCCAAACCTTTCCCTCAGCTGTCTGGCCACCGAGACATATCCATCATGATCCAGCTTCCCGCCGGTCACATCAGTGCCCTCGGCCCTGATCCCAAACACCTTCTCTGCGTCTTCTTCGTTGGCGATACACACATCCACATATCCCATCAGCTCTCCCATGACTCTTTCAGCTTCCTGACTTGTCCAAAGCTTTTTTCTGAAGTTAAGATCGCAGCTCACCGTAAGGCCCTGCTTCTTAGCTTCTCTACATGCCTGCCCGCATATCTTCGGAAGCTCTCCGCCAAGAGCAGGTGTTATTCCTGTAAAGTGAAACCACTCCGCTCCGGAAAAGATCTCATCCCACGAGAAATCTCCGGCCGATGCCGTAGCAATAGAAGATCCGGCTCTGTCATACACAACTTTCGATGCCCACCACGTTCGAGCACAGTCCCAGCGCCAGCGTCATCACCGCGGAGACGACGCCTCCCGCGATGATCCAC
>UQRM01000052.1 GCA_900543485.1 uncultured Eubacterium sp.
TTATTGGAATCGTTGCTATATCTGTTGCGAACGACGTATTTTCGGATATCGGTGTTTTTCTTCCTGCGGATGTGGCGGACGTTATTGTGGACGATAGGCCTCAGCAGTGTGCGACGCTTTATCTTACGGTAAGGAGATATCAATTTGGCGATCCCTCTGTTATAGAGTTTGAAGCTGAGTATGCCTATCCAGTGTTCCTTTTTCTTCGCTTTTTTGCTCTCTCCTCGTTCTGTTCCGCCTGCCGTTATTTTAGTCCCGCTTTTTACGGCGGCGATAAGATCGTTGTTGCAGCGTATGTCCGCATCTATTTCGGTACACGCCATTCCTATATATTCACTGACATGGGAATCAGAGCCGGCGAAGGTGGGAACGCCGCAATCTTCGGCCAGAATAGCTGCCCGTCTGTTGGATTCGGGTGATTCGCAGGTGTTGAAGGTCTCGATGAAGTCAAATTTCCTCATAAGGCGCATGTTCATATTTTTGAAGCCCATAAGGCTGGAACTGGCCACGCCGAAAGGATGGGCAGGCCCCAGTATGCCGCCGAAGAAATGGACTATTTTGATGAGCTTGCTGCATCGCATGCCACGTATGCTCAGGATGCGGAGATAAAGCCCATCGGGCATGATGACCAGTATGTGGCCGGCATCTTTCGTATCGTATTCTATCCCCCTGATAACGCAGAAATTCCTGTAGCGGGGATCATCTTTTATGGCATCCCATGCTTTACAGCCTTTATAGCTGTTGTGGTCGGATATCATGAACCCGTCAAAGCCCAGAGCCATGAATTTGTGAACGAATTCCCTGACAGATACTCTTGAATCAAGGGAGCCTTCCTTTGTATGACAGTGCAAATCAAATTTCAATCTTTTCGCCTCGGTTCTTAATTCTTATGGATGGAGCAGCTGACGCTTCTCTGTATATAATAGTATTCCCAAACCGGAAAAAATTCAATGAAAAATGTGTGAAAAAAATTTTGACGGTAAAACCCAGTTGACACCATTGCGAGGACAACGTTATAATATTGATGTAAATTTGTTTCGGGGCGAGGTGAAAGTCCTCACCGGCGGTGTATGACGATGAATGTCACAAGTCCGCGAACCCGCGCATTGAGCGGGCCGAACGGGTGAGAATCCCGTACCGACGGTCACAGTCCGGATGGAAGAAACGAAATACTTGCGGCGTGTGGCGGACAGTCGTTGCTGTCTGCAAACGCGAGTGTTTTTATCTCGGGATAGATTGCCCGGGATTTTTTGATTGAGCGGCACCTCTGCGCCATGCTCCGAAGCGAGACGACAGAGGCTGAAATGATGATATACAGTGGAAAGAAGGAGTGTTGTACATGTCTCAGAAGACTAACTACGGAAATATCGATGACAGACACAGGATGACTGGCAGGGAGAAGACAGTCAGGCTGGCGAAGATGGGTATGCTGGTGGCAATATCGGTGGTGCTGGTATATTTTATACATTTTCCCATATTCCCGGCAGTGGCGTTTCTCGAATATGATCCCGCCGATATACCTATACTGATAGGGACCTTTGCCTTCGGTCCGGTGGCAGGCGTGCTGCTTACCATCGTGACATCCGTGGTCCAGGGTGTGACTGTCAGCGCTGCCAGCGGAGCCTACGGGATAATAATGCACATAATCGCTACCAGTGTGCTGGTGATAGTGGCAGGTGTCATATATAAATTCAACAAGACGAGAAAAGGCGCGGTGATCGCGTTGATATGCGGTACGGCGGCTATGGCCGTGGTGATGATAGGCGCTAATCTGATAATCACGCCGCTGTTCATGGGTGTGCCACGCAGCATGGTATGGGATCTGATGCCGTTTATAGTGGGCTTCAATGCCATAAAAGCAGGCATAAATTCTATCGTTACATTTTTCCTTTATAAGAGGATATCGGGATTTCTGCACAGAACGGCGTAACGGACCAATATGAGACCGGCCCGCCGGAGCTGAGAAGGGTGCGTTCAATACCGCAGATTTATCTTCGACAGGCAGACCTCAGCGCTGTAGCCCAGCTGCCTGGCATACATCTGCATACCCTCCTTGGCGAGATCCACATGATTTTGGGGAGCTACTGTTATCCTGTTGACGGCATCATGGGCTTTCCTCAGGTTCACACGTATGTATGGGAGCAGGAAGCCATCCTTTTCGCGATAATGGACTTCACTGTCGCTTGTCTCTTTGAGGACGACCCGGTATTCCTTTTCTGCGGCGAATTCCTCCTGCTTGAAGAAAACCGCATATATGGACATGGCTTTTTTGAATTGTTTGCAGTATTTCCTGAAGGATTCATCGCCGCCGTTCCCGGCGGCGTTTTTCATTATATCGTCGAATGAGCAGCCCAGATTTTGGGGGATATCTTTTGTGAGAAGATCATGTATGATTTTTCTCTGGGTTTCTCTGGAATATATCAAAAGTCCATGGTAGGAGATTTTTTTTGTCCTGCTTATCATGTCGAGCAACTCGCCGCTTTTGAATTCCAGATTATATCCGGTGTTGTTGCCGAATTCGGACCAGAGCGTGATGCTGTCGGCTTCCACTGAGAAGGATAGGACGTAGTAGCATTGCCTCTTCATCTCCTCGGTCGTAAGAGAGAGCTGCTGGCGCAGGGAACTGTGCTCCTCAAGTATAGGGAACTCGGTGAGTACATCCCGAGTCAGAGCCAGGGTGTAGCGCATCTCGTTGGTGTCGTTGAGGAAATCGCTCTTGGTGGCAAAGAAGGCCTTGTCTTTCAGGATGCCTTGGACACCGCGGCACTTAGTGTAATGGTATAGATTTTCTTCGGGCTGTATCCTTTTCAGCAGGATATGTTTGTTGGGCACGGCGGACTCCTTTTTCTGTATCAGATTTCTGCATCAAATATCGGGACTGTCAGCAGAGCTTGCTGCCGTTGGCCACCAGCTTGAACTTATAGCCAAGCACTTCGGCGGCCCGCTTACACATGATCATCCGTTCAAGGAATATTTCAAAATAATCCATCAGACTGCAGATATCGTCGTCCAGCTCAAGATTCATCTGTACAGTCCTTTTGTCCTTGTTGATCTCCAGTTTGGATGACAGAGCGGCATAGTTGACTCGGTCATGGATATCGAAGTTTTCCTTGATCGGATTCTGGACCCTGTTCCTCCTGACGTCTGTCTTATCGGCCAGTATGAGCGCCGCAGAGATGGGGTCGACCGCGTTGCCGCTGCTTTCGTCGTGGTGACCGATGGCAGAAGTTATGGTCATGATATCTTCCAGAGACATTTTCATTTCCTTAAGTATCTGATATGCCAGCAACGCTCCGCTGTGAGCATGGTCATTTCTGTTGATGCAGTTGCCGATATCGTGCATATAGCCGGCGATGCGACCCAGTTCGATGTCGTGGCTGCTGTAGCCCAGGGATTTAAGTATCCATCCGGCCCGTGCGGCGACCTTGGCGGCGTGCTTTGTCGAATGGTCGGTGAAGCCCATTGTTTTCAGGACACAGTTGCCCTTATCGATCAGCATATTTATCTCTTCGTTTTTTCGTATATCCTTGTATTTGATTTTTTCTCCCATAATTACCTTCCATTTACATTGTATTAATTAAATATTGTAGTACGTCGAAGACGCGGCGACTATCCTGTTCGTGTAAAATCTCTGTAAAAAGGGTGAAAAACAGGCGGAAAGTAAAGGCGTACTCAGCTAAATGGCGTGCTAACAGATACAGTTCATCGGATCTCGTTTTCAGACGATATACGATAGCCTTCCGAAGCGATATGCCTAAGAGGGGAATTTTGGGAGACCTTTTTGGCATAATTTCCATGTTTCGAAGGTACTGACAGAGGGTAATATGCCAAATCATACTGTTGAAATACGGATCATAGGCATTATTCCCCTTTCTGCTGAGAAGAAATATGCTAAAAAGCTTGGTGTAAATATCATCTTTTGGCATATTCGTTTTCGGGAAGGTCACTCCATTCATGTATTTATGCCTAATGAAAGGGAAAAAGCTGATGTTTTGGCATATCCGACATCTGCGAGAGAAGGCAGCCCCTCTGTGAATCTGGTATGAATTCAACATATGTCCTGACAGCTAAGCCGGGTTAAACTATCTTTCTCCCCACCGGCCTTTATATTCTGCTGTTTGTGTGGTATACTACATTAGTTATGGAGAAGAAAGAAATACTGATGAAAAATGAAGAGGCGGTGCGGGATTTCGGCAGGGAAATGGGGAAGAATCTGTCCTCCGGCAGTATCGTAGCCCTTACGGGAGACTTGGGGACTGGAAAAACCACATTGACTAAGGCTATCGCTGAAGGTCTTGGCGTGACTGAGACAATAACCAGCCCCACCTTCAATATCGTAAAGCAGTATGAGAGCGGACGGCTGCCTCTCTATCATTTCGACGTCTACAGGATAGGGGACGTGGAAGAGATGTATGAGCTGGGGTATGAAGAATACTTCTTTGGCAGCGGTATCTGCGTTATAGAGTGGGCCGAGCTCATAGATGAGATCATCCCGGAGGAAGCCATCCGCATACAGATAGGATACGGACGAGGGGAAGGAGAGCGTATTTACAGGTGTATATTTTAGGAATAGAGACGACGGGAGCCTTTGCTTCCGCGGCAGTGATGAGAGACGATCAGGTGACCGGATATATAAAAGGAAATGACAGGTTCTCACATCTGCAAAATCTGACGCCTCAGATAGAACAGGTGATAAAGGAGAGTGGCATTGCTCTCGCCGATCTGGATGTAATCGCCGTATCGCATGGGCCGGGATCCTTTACGGGGATCAGGATAGGTGTATCGACGGCCAGGGCTTTGTCACAGATCCTGGGAACGCCGTGTGCAGCCGTTTCCAGCCTGGAAGCGCTGGCGCTGAACGCCGCGCCGATGGACAGCGGGGTACTCGTTTGCCCGATGCTGGACGCCAGGAGAAATCAGATATACGGCGGCGGATACATCCTGACGGAAGAGGGGCCGAAGGAGGAGATCAAGGCCGGGCCTTATATGCTGGATGAATTCATGTCGAAGACGGAAAATTATCGTCGGATATTGCTGTTAGGCGATGCAACAGACAGGTATGGTAGAGAGATAGGGCAACTAAGGCATGAAGGTGTGGATATCGCCGCTGAGGGGATCAGATATCAGGATGCTGTCTCGGTAGCAAGGCTGGGAAGCAGGATATATGCTGAAGGTGGCGGAGTAGGATACAGCCAGTTAGAGCCGGATTACATGCGTCTGGCTGAAGCGGAGAGGAAGCTGCGGCGAAAGCAGCAGGAGGGCTGAAATTATGGCTGAAGTCGTGGTAAGGCAGGCTGTTGCCGACGATATGGAGGACATATATGAGATAGAGCACCTGTGCTTCCCTGATCCGTGGAGTCGGGACGCTCTTCTCTACGAGCTTACGGAAAACCCCAGGGCATTTTACATCGTGGCGGAGCTGGAAGGTCAGGTTGTAGGCTATGCGGGGTTGTGGTGGATAGGAGACGAGGGCCATGTGACCAACGTGGCTGTCAGGCCGGGATTCAGGAACAGACATATTGGTCAGGCTATCGTCAGCGTTATGATAGATTTCACATCAGGAGAGGGCATCTTGCATCATACTCTGGAGGTGAGGCGTTCCAATGAACCGGCAATCAGACTGTACGAGAAATTCGGATTCCGTCAGGAAGGGGTGCGTAAGGGGTATTATCTCAATAATGGCGAAGACGCTATAATCATGTGGCGCCATAGCGATGATGATCGGAACGGTCAGAAAAACTGGAACAGTCAGAAAGTGCGGGAATAAAAGACGCTCCTCCGGAAGATAATAGGAATATAAGATTATCTGAGGAGGGCGGATATGGGCAGAAACCCGGAAGAAAATATGAATGTGGTTTTTTATCCATGCAGAAAATTTTCCAGAAGACATGATTTTGATGTGTTCAGCATGAGCACATATATGTCTTGTGAGAATTGCAGGCATCTCAACGGAGAAAACCAATGTGAAAAGAAGCTGGAAGAAGGTAGAAACGAGCTATGAAAGACGGAAAAACAGTGACACTCGCGATAGAGTCCAGCTGCGACGAAACGGCAGCAGCCGTGATGTCGGAAGGCCGCGGCGTGCTTTCCAACATCATTTCGTCGCAGATAGATATACATAAGCAATACGGTGGAGTAGTGCCGGAGATAGCCTCCAGACATCACTTGACCAACATCAACACGGTGGTAGACAGAGCCATGGAGGAAGCGGACGTTTCCATGGACGAAGTGGATATGATAGGAGTCACATACGGTCCGGGGCTGGTAGGGGCATTGCTGATCGGGCTGGCTACTGCCAAGGCATACGCGCTGGCGGCAGGGAAGCCTCTCATAGGCGTCCATCACATACATGGGCACATTTGCGCCAATTACATAGAGCATCGGGAGCTGGAACCTCCTTTCATGGCCTTGGTGATATCGGGAGGTCATACTAATATAGTGGAAGTTACGGGATACAATGAATGCCGGGTGCTGGGCGCTACGAGAGACGACGCGGCGGGGGAAGCATATGATAAAGTGGCGAGAGTGCTGGGACTGGGATATCCCGGGGGGCCTCTCATCGACAGGATAGCAAAAGAGGGGGATCCTCACGCTGTGGAATTCAAGCGGGTGTTCCTGGAAAAAGACAGCTTCGACTTCAGTTTCAGCGGGATCAAGACCGGCGTCCTCAACTACATAAATTCCGAGAAACAGGCAGGCAGGGAGATAAATGTGGCTGATGTGGCGGCGGGGTTCCAGGCAGCTGTGCTGGACGTCATCGTAGCCAAGACCCTCAGGGCTGCTATCGATATGGGCAAGGACAGGATAGTGCTGGCAGGCGGAGTGGCCGCCAACAGCAGATTGAGAGAAATGATGGCGGAAGGCTGCAGGAAGAACGGGATAGACCTTTATTACCCATCTCCTGTGCTGTGTACTGACAATGCTGCAATGATAGGCTGTGCGGCATATTACAGGTATATGGCGGGAGAACGGGATGATCTTACGCTGGACGCCATACCGAATCTTGAATTATAGGATATAGATATACAGAGGTTACATATATGATTGTGTTATCGGCAAAGGAGCTGACAAAATCCTACGGCACCGATGTCATACTGGACAAGGTGTCATTTCATATAAATAAAGGAGAGCGGGTGGGGATAATCGGCGTCAATGGAGCCGGAAAGACCACCCTTTTAAAGATACTTACAGGCGAGCTCAGCTGCGAGGAAGGCGAGTTTTTTGTATCATCGGAAACAAATATAGGCTATCTGAAGCAGGACGGCGGCTTCGATTCAGAGAATACCGTGATGGAAGAAGTAGAGAACATTTTCGGTGAGTTCCATCGTATGGAGAAAGAGATGGAAGCACTGCTTCAGCGGATAGAGGAAACGGCCGGGAAGACCGGAGACGATGGAGACGATGGAGAGAGCCGCCGGTTGCTGGAGCGCTATGACGCACTTCAGGAGAAATTCAAGGAACGGGGAGGATATACCTACAGGAGTGAGATGATGGGAATTCTTTCCAGTATGGCCTTCGGTGAGGACAGTTACGGAAAGAAGATATCCACCTTGAGCGGTGGAGAAAAAACCAGGCTGGCGCTGGCGTGTCTTCTGATGAAAAAGCCTGATATACTTCTGCTGGACGAGCCGACAAATCATCTGGATATAGGTACGCTGAAGTGGCTGGAGCAGTACCTTAAGAGTTATAAGGGGACAATAATACTGGTATCTCATGACAGATATTTTCTCGACGAGACAGTTACCAGGATATTTGAAGTGGAGAATCACAAGCTCAGCATATATGAAGGGGATTACAGCTTCTACGCCACTGAGAGGAAGAAGCGCCGTGAAGCGGAGATGAGGCGTTATGAGAATCAACAGAAGGAGATTCGCAGGCAGGAGGACATGATAAGGCGTTTCAAGGAAAGAGGCACCGAAAAGCTGGCTAAGCGGGCCGCGTCGCGGGAAAAGCGCCTGGCTGCCATGGAGGTAGTGGAAAGACCGGCAGGTGAGCGGGACAGGATGAAGATATCCTTCAGAGCTGATTTTCAAAGCGGCCGGGATGTATTGGAGGCAGGAGATGTTTCCAAGAGTTTTGGTTACGGGGCCGGACGGACAGAGCTGTTCAGACATGTGGATCTGGATATAAAAAGAGGCGAGAGAGTATGTATCGTCGGAGCCAACGGTATCGGAAAGACTACGCTGCTGAAAATACTGATGGGAGAGATTTCGTGTAATACGGGACGGATCAAGATAGGCTACAACGTCAAATTCGGCTATTACGATCAGGGTCAGCAGCTCCTTAACGGCGCCAATACAGTCATTGAGGAAGTGAGGGATTCCTACGGCTTGTATTCCGACGGTGAGATAAGGAACATATTGGGGCGCTTCATGTTCAGAGGAGAGGACGTATTCCTCAAGGTAGGAGCTCTCAGCGGCGGTGAGAAGGCCAGACTTTCCCTGCTGAAACTCATGTTGTCAGGAGCCAACGTGCTGATGCTGGACGAGCCGACCAATCATCTGGATATAGAATCCAAGGAGGTGTTCGAGGAAGCGCTGCTGGAGTTTCCGGGAACCAGTATCATCGTATCCCACGACAGGTATTTTCTCAACAGGATACCTACCAGGATAATGGAACTGACCTCCGATGGAATAGAGAACTATCTCGGTACATACGATTACTATGTGGAGAAGAAGCAGCAGCAGATACAGTCAGGGAAGAAGTATCTGGAGGGCATGCAGGAAGACAGAGAAGCGAGGACCTCGACGGCGGCAGAGGAAGTATCGAAAGGCGCGGGGGCTGAAGCGGAAGAGCACCTCTCGTCAGCGGAAAGACGGCGTATCCAGAAGGAAAAGGAAGCTGAGGAAAGGCGTCTGAGGAGGCATCGGGAGGCGCTGGAGAAGGAGATACAGAGCATCGAGGAAGAGATAGGAGAGCTGGAAGCGGAACTGTGCCGCCAGGAGGTGGCTACCGACCATGTGAAGCTTGCCGAGATAGGAAAGATGCTTACGGAAAAGAAGGATGAACTTGACGACAGATACGAGAAATGGCTCCAGCTTCAGGAGCAGTGAAATGAGAAGGACAGACCGTCGATTTTTTTATCAAAACTATTGCAATAAGGGAATTCTTCCTCTATAATGTTGGAAGTTGTAGGGGCAAAGACCCTATGATATAATCAAGTGAAAAAGTATATTTTGTGATGGAGGTATATATCATGACATTAGACAAGATCAAAGGAATAATCGCTGAGCAGCTGGGAGTTGACGAGGATAAGGTCACGATGGAGACTCATCTGATGAAGGATCTGGAAGCTGATTCTC
>UQRM01000053.1 GCA_900543485.1 uncultured Eubacterium sp.
AATATGTGCAAAGAACTGTGCATTGATACATTCAATGCAGCAGCCAAAAGGTTTCCTTTGAACGGAGCCATACTCCAATAGATAAGTGCTTGGAATATAAATATTTAGACTAACAGAAAAGTGGTATCAGGGAATAAACATTTGATTGCTTTAGGAATAAGTATCTGCGTATCCACCAGGTCAGGGAGGTGTCTTCATATGGATGAAAAGCGATTGGAGGCTTTTGAGAAAATGCTGGATGCCGTACTTTCTCAGTACGATTCGACAACGGAAAAGATGGCGCGGCTCAAAGCGGATGATAAAGAAAAAACGGCCACGTATCGTCAGTTGTTTGCGGATAAGCTGCAATATCAGAACATGATATCATATTACAGAGCATATGGCCTTCTGGAAGATGGCAGAGAGTAGAGCGTCAGAATTATGGACCTATTTTATACTAATGAAAGAGGTAATTGCGAGATCGATTTTCTGATAGACGATAGTGAAAGAGGGATGCCGTTGTATGGGATATGTATGGAATATGAGGTTATTTATTGCCATCAGATTATCTGATGAAGTCAGGAAAGCGCTTTTATCGTGCATGCGCGATATGAAGCGGCAGGGTGTGAGGGGAAATTACGTCCCGGCTGAAAATCTGCATTTGACGCTGGCCTTCATCGGAGAATATGATGATCCGGCGCGGGTGAAGAAGGCCATTGAGAGCATCCCGGGTCCGAAGTTCAGTTTGAAGCTGTCGGAGTGCGGGAATTTTGGAAACCTTCTTTGGGCCGGGGTGGAGGAAAATCGAGAGCTGAACGCATATGTAAAGGAGTTGCGGGGAGCGCTGAGGGCTTCAGGCGTACCCTTTGACAGCAAGAAATTCGTTCCGCACATAACGCTGGTGCGTAAGGCTGCAAGGAAACCGGGCGGAACACGTTTGCCGAAGGCTGAGATGCGTGTGACAAGAGCGTCCCTCATGAAGTCGGAAATCAAAAATGGGAAAGTGGTGTATGAGGAGTATGCAGGGGAGTAGAGGGGTCTCGCTATAATGGTGATATATTGTTAATACAATTCTTTATTAAAACCCAAACGAATTTGATGGAAACTTTTGATATAATTTGTTTACGCGAGTTTTAAGGCGTATGATAAGTTTAGATATAGATAAAGTTGAAAGTATATACTGAGAATTGAGTGGAGTTGTGGAGTTGGAGATATAAAAAGGTGATAAAAAGCATATTATTCAGTTTTGATTTTTACCCTATTATCCACAACCCCAGACGCAGAAAGAGGTACGATCATGTTAGAAACAGGAACAATGGCTCCGGATTTTGAACTGCCGGACCAGAACGGACAGATGCACAGCCTGGCGGAGTACAGAGGCAGAAAGGTGGTCCTTTACTTTTATCCCAAGGACAATACGGCGGGCTGCAGCAAACAGGCCTGCGGTTTCGCGGAACTCTATCCGCATTTTCTCGAGAAGGACGCCGTCGTTATCGGAGTGAGCAAGGACAGCGTCGCTTCTCACAAGCGTTTCGAGGAAAAGTACAGCCTTCCCTTTACGCTGCTCTCCGATACGGAACTGGCGGCCATCAAGGCCTATGACGTCTGGCAGGAAAAGAAGACCGCGGGAAAGATATCCATGGGCGTGGTCAGGACTACTTATCTCATTGATGAAGAGGGCATCATCGTCAAGGCATTCGGTAAGGTGAAGGCAGCAGATAACCCTGCTCAGATGCTGGAGGAACTGTAGATGAAGATAATCATTTCGCCTGCGAAGACGATGAATGTAGACAGAGAGTCCCATGAAGTGAGGGGGCTTCCGCGTTTTTTTGATGAAACGAAGCTGCTTATGGATGAAATCAGAAAGCTTTCCTTCGACGAGGCGAAGGCGCTGTGGAAGTGCAGTGATAGGCTGGCAGAGCTGAATTTTCAACGTTTCGCGAAAATGGATCTGGAGCGGGATCTGACTCCCGCTGTCTTTTCCTACGAGGGGATCCAGTACAGGAATATGGGGCCAGGGGTCTTTTCTCATGAAGCTCTTGAGTATATCGAGGATCATCTGAGGATCTTGTCAGGATTTTACGGTATGCTGGGACCTTTCGACGGTGTCGTTCCGTACCGCCTTGAAATGCAGGCGGGGCTTTCCGTGGGCGGATGTCGTGATCTCTACGAGTTCTGGGGCAGGAAGATCTACGATTCCATCGCCGCTGAGAGCGGAGGTGAACCTTTCACGATCCTGAATCTGGCATCGAAGGAGTATTCTCAGATCATAGAAAAGTATGTCGGTCCGGAATGCAGGTTCGTGACGGTGGATTTTGGGGAGCTGGTCGACGGCAAAGTGAAGCAGAAGGCTACTCCGGCAAAAATGGCCCGCGGTGACATGGTCAGATTTCTGGCCGAACAAAACATAGCTGACCTGGAAGGCGTCAGGAGGTATAATGGATTTGGCTTCGAATTTTCCGAGGCCTTTTCTGAAACAGACAGGCTGGTTTTCATCAAGAGGAGGAAGTGATGAGTGCGCTTAAGGATTTAAAGATACTGGATTTTTCAACGCTGCTGCCGGGGCCATATGCGTCGCTGATGCTGGCGGATATGGGGGCTGATGTTTTGAAGATAAGCTCCGCCAGCAAGCCGGATATAGTTACGGATTACCCGCCTTTTATCGAAGGTACGGATATATCGGCGTGTCAGGCGTGGCTGGGGAGGAACAAGAGGAGCATGTTTCTGAACCTGAAGACCGAGGAAGGTGTGGCCATCGTCAAGGAGCTGGTGAAGGAATACGACATCGTCCTGGAGCAGTTCCGGCCGGGCGTGATGGATAAGCTGGGCATAGGATATCAGGATCTTAAAGCTGTCAATCCGTCGGTCATATACTGTTCGCTGACGGGTTATGGTCAGACCGGACCGCTGAGGGACGCCGCCGGTCATGACATAAACTATATGGCCCGCAGCGGCATCATCTCCCATGCCGGGAGAAAAGAAGAAGGGCCGTCGCTGATGAACTTTCAGATCGCGGATATCGCGGTGGGATCGCTGAATTCCGTCATCGGCATACTGGCGGCTGTGAATCACAGGAGAAACACGGGTCAGGGCCAGTACATAGATGTCGCCATGATGGACGGATGCGTTCCCTTCAACAGCATAGACGGAGCCAGCTTTCTCGTTTCAGGGAAGCAGCCTGAGCGGGAGGGTGAGCGGCTCAACGGCGGCTGCGTATACGATTATTACGAGACTAAAGACGGTCAGTACATGAGCGTAGGCTCGCTGGAGCCTCAGTTCTGGGAGCGCTTTTGCATGGCCATCGGACGTGAGGATCTGATCGAAGGCACGGTATGGCCGGAGAATGTCCACGAGGTAAAGGCGCAGATAAGAGGCATATTCAAGACGAAGACCAGGTCGGAATGGGAGGAGGTCTTCGCCCGGTATGACGCGTGTGTCCAGCCGGTGCTGGATCTGAAGGAAGCCCTCCTGGAGGATGAGCAGATAAAGGCCAGGGAGATGGTCGTCGAGGTGGAGCTGCCGCTCCACGAAGGTGTGAAGGTAAAGCAGATGGCTACTGCTGTCAAGCTCAGCGAATGTCCGTGCAGATACGAGACGGCCGGCTATCCGGCGGGGTATCACACGAGAGAGGTGATAGAGTCTCTCGGGATGGATTACTCGGAGCTTGAGAAGAAGGGCGTTTTTAAATAGGCGGGAGGATGTTTGTACTAATGTCGTGCCAGTCCGGTTCTTGCCTTTCATTCTTTGCCGGAGAGTCCCGACTTTCATTCTTAGACGGAACTTGACATTTTCCGTCTAAAGTGGTATCTTTATTGACGGTGCAGGCCGCTGAGGCCGGGCACTGAATAAAAAGGTATAACTGAATGATAGAGGTGCGGTTTTCAACAAGTAAACGGGGAAAAACCTACAGACATAGGGCCGGAGAAAAGTGAGACCGCCGAAGCGCTGCGCAGATGTCTGGGGCGCAGATGCTGGGATGTTGCAGAATATGTAGCATACTGTCACTTTTAGTGGAGAGCTATCTGGTAAAAGATAAATATTTTACGTGCCGGAAGGAAGGCTCCAAAACAGAACTGGAAACGAGACGGTCAGCTACAGAGCAGCATGTTGCTTTGTAGCTTTTTTGATGCCGCGGAAAGATACGGCTGGCAGAGTCCATATAAGACGGGACGTCGAGACGAGGGATTCGTCGGGGAGGAAATATGGTAAGCGAAAGAATAAAGAGACTCAAGGACAAATATTTCAATACGATACCGCAGATCACGGCGGAGAGGCTGGTACTGGCGACGGAAGGATATAAACAGTTTGCCGGTGACGCCGTTCCGATTTTCAGAGCCAAGGTGGTCAACCACATCATGGAAAACATGACGACGCTGATAATGGATGACGAACTTATCGTAGGGACAGAGACTAACGCTTATAAAGGGGCTAATCTCCATCCTGAGTTTCAGTCCAGTTCCTGGTATGTCAGCGATATAGACAGCTTTGCGACCAGGGAAAAGGATCCGTATTACATTTCTCCGGAGGACAGGGAAACTATACTGGAGACTCTCAGGTACTGGGAAGGCAAGTCAATGGAAGATCTGTCAGAGACGGCCATGCCGAAGAAGATCAAGGAGCTGGAAAAGGACGATATCATCTGCGTCGGCTTGGAAAACGGAGTCTCGGGCGAGACCACCTGCGATCATGAAAAGATCCTGACCATAGGATTGAAGGGCTACATAGAAGAGTGCCAGCGGAACATAGACAGCATTATCCCTCAGACTATGGAGGAACAGGCAAAGGTGGATTTCTGGAAAGCTTGTATCATCCAGAGCGAAGGGTTGATAACTTATGCCCACAGGATGGCGGACGAAGCGGAAAGACAGGCTGCTTCGTGTTCCGACGGAAAGAGGAAGAAGGAACTGCTGACTATCGCGGAAAACTGCCGTACAGTTCCGGAAAACCCGCCGAAGACTTTTTATCAGGCACTCCAGGCCATATGGTTCGTTCATGTGTATTTTTACATCGAAGTATGTACCACTGCCTGTGGATTCGGACGATTCGACCAGTACATGTGGCCGCTGTATAAAAAAGACGTGATAGACGAGAAGAATATCACCAGGGAGGAAGCGTTGGAAATGCTGGAATGTCTCTATCTCAAGACATGTGAGGTCTATGAGGTGAGGGACGACTGGTACGCTACAGCTTTCGCCGGGTATCCTATGTGGCAGACCCTGGTGGTAGGCGGTCAGACCAGAGACGGAAAGGATGCCACTAACGATCTGTCGTATCTCTGCCTGGAGGCAGCGGACGAGCTGCAGGTAAAGCAGCCTGTGATGGCAGTGAGAGTGTGGGAGAAGACTCCAGAGGATCTGATAAGGTTTGGCTGCAAGATGATACAGGAAGGGCAGGCGAATCCGGGCTTTTTCAGCGATGAAGCGGCTATCGAGATCTGCCTCAGCAAGGGCCGGGGAAGCACCATCGAAGAAGCCAGAGATTGGACCATTGTAGGATGCACTCAGCCGGCGCCGGGAGGCGGGCAGGCGGACGGTTCGCCTGACGCGGGCTATGTCAATATGGGAAAGATGATAGAATTTGTCCTTCATAACGGCGTGGATCCTGCCACCGGGAAGCTGATGGGATTGGAGACAGGTGATCCGAGGGATTTCAAAGATATAGAAGAATTCAAGGATGCTCTCAAGAAACAGATAATCCATCACTACGGTCTTATAAGGACCGGATACAATTTGATGCAGAGTATCCATATGAACAGATATCCGGTGATCTTCGCTTCCATGGTGACGAAGGGTTGTGTAGAAAGCGGCAAGTCCGTCCAGCACGGCGGGGCGAGATATTCCACCTGCGGGCTTTACATAACGGGAGCAGCCAACCTGGCGGATTCCATCGCGGCAGTAGAAAAATGCGTGTTCGAGGATCGGGATCTGACCATGGATGAACTGATCAGAGCATGTGACACGAATTTCGAGGGACAGGAGCGTATCAGACAGATGCTCCTCAACAAGCCGGAAAAATACGGGAACAACTCGCCTCACGTAGACGCTATATATAAGGAAATGATGCATTATATCGCTGACACAGTGCAGCAGTGGCAGGACGCCAGAGGCGGATATTACGCCTTCGGCATCGATTCCCAGACTATGAACATCCCTCACGGAGAGGTGACGGGAGCACTGCCTGACGGAAGGATGGCGGGAGAGCCTTTCTGCGACGCGTCGTCGCCTATGATGGGAAGAGATGTCCATGGCCCGACGTCTACAGTCAAGTCGGTAGCATCAATGGAGCCGGCTGATTTCCATGAAGGTGCGCTGTACAATCTCAGGTTCGATCCTCACGGAGTCCAGGGAGAAGCCGGAAAAGATATCATAGAAGGTGTCGTGAAGACATATTTCCAGGACGGCGGCCAACATATACAGATAAACGTGGTGGATAACGAGACTTTGAAAAAGGCTCAGGAGAAACCTGAGGATTACAAAGGACTGATGGTCAGAGTGGCCGGATATATGGCTTATTTCACAGAATTGGACAAGAGCGCCCAGGATGTGATCATCTACAGGACGCCGCACTTGTCACGACAGTGAGGTGCCGGATGACATCAAAGGAAGATGAGCGTGTCCTTGTCGGCAGCATCCAGAAGTTCTCAACAGAAGATGGCCCGGGGATCAGGACAACGGTGTTCCTTAAAGGATGCCCTTTGAAATGCAGATGGTGCCACAATCCGGAGATGATAGATCCGAAGCAGCAGCTGATGAGGATCACAGGAAATTGCATCGGTTGCGGCCACTGCGTCAGCGTATGCCCCCATGGGGCGGTGAGGATAAAGGCGGATAAAGGCATTGTCATAGACAGAGAAAAGTGCGATGTGTGCCTTAAATGCGCTGACGGCTGTTACGCGAAAGCGCTAAAAGCCGTGGCGGAATCTATGACTGTGGATGAGATAATGGATGTGGTAGAACAGGACAGGGGATTTTATGACAATACAGGCGGTGGAATGACTCTCAGCGGAGGAGAGGTGCTGATGCATGGCGAGGTGGCCGGAAGGCTCATCGACGAAGCAGGGCGCCGCGGCATAGATGTCTGCCTGGATACATCAGGCTATGGGGAGCCGGAAACTCTGAAGGGATTGGCAGTAAGGAAAAATGTGGCCCATATCCTTTATGATATGAAGTCTGTAGATGATGAAATACATAAAAAATATACCGGAGTCAGCAATGAGATGATACTGGAAAATCTCAGGATGCTGGCGGCAGACGAGCATATCAGGACAAAGCTGATCATGAGGATGCCTCTGATATCAGGGATCAATGACAGCGAGACCATCATCAGAAGGACAGGGGAATTTTACCGCAAGCTGGGCATCGGTCGCGTGGATCTGTTGCCGTATCATAATTTCGGGATCGGCAAAATGAGGAATACAGGCGGGATGCAGGAGGAGTTTCGACAGCCGTCAAAGGAGCGGCTTGAAGAGATAGAGAGCTATTTCAGAAATGAGATAAATCTAAGAGTGGAGATATTGGGAAGAGCATAGGGAGAGACTGCCTGGGACTGTGCGGTACCCGGCAGTGTTTTCTGGTGTCTGGGGGAAAAGCAACAAATACATACTAGGAGAGGAAATTTTATGGAGGGAACAAATTTAGGGATCATCACACTGATACCGGCGCTGAGCTTTCTTGTGTTCGCGCTGGTGACGAAGAAGTGTATCCTGAGCATCATATTGTCAGGAATGCTGGGATATATCTTTTACTACAAGGCATCGTTCTTCATGCCGATGATGGACGCGCTGTTGGAGGCTACATGTGACGCCGACAACAACTATATCGTCGTCATATGCCTGCTTTTCGGCTGTTTTGTGCAGCTGCTCAGGCAGTCCAAGGGAGCCATGGCGGTGGCCGATATGGCTCGAAGATATGTCAAGTCGGAAAAGCAAGTGCTGCTGATGACATGGATATGCGGAGTCATCATTTTTATCGACGATTATCTCAGCATCCTTGTGACGGCTAACTGCGTTCTGGATCTTTCCGACGAATATAAGACGCCAAGGGAAATGCTGTGTTACATCATCAACACCACGTCAGCGCCAGTATGCTTGATAATACCTATCTCGGCATGGGTAGTGTTTTTCTCAGGCGTATTCGAGCAGCAGCCGGAGGCCGCAGTGGTAGGAGACAGCGCCATGGACATCTACTATCACATCATGCCGTATTTCTTCTATCCATTCCTGTGCGTGATATTCGTACTGTTGGTCATCCTGGGCATCGTGCCTAAGATGGGAGGTATAAAGAAGGCGTACAGGAGAGTAGAGGAGACAGGGCAGCTCTGGCCGCCATCCAGCAATGTACAGAATCAGGACGATGAGCTGGGCGAGGTCATGGGAGCCATAACAGATGACAGTAAGAAGGATGAAAAAGAGATAACTCCTCATCTGTGGGCTTTCATAGTACCGATGGCTGTGGTGATAGTCGTGACTCTGTGGCTTGACGACATCCTCTATGGCGTGGCATGTGGTATATTCTCCTGCTTTGTGCTGTTTGTACCGACCAGGATAATGAGCATCGGAAAGTTCTGTGATACGTGTTACAAGGGTCTGGAAGACATGCTGTTTATCGCGGTAGTCTTGGTGACATCACTGTTTTACAGAGATTCCATCGATCTTATCGGATTACCGGATTACCTGATAGACGTGGCGGGGCCGTACATGAGCGCAGAGTGGCTGCCTGCTATTTCTTTCATACTGATAGGGCTGGTATGCTTCGCTACCGGTAATATATGGAGCGTTCCGGCTGTATGTACACCTATCATCCTGCCGATGGCGGCAGCCTGTGGAGCAAGCATACCTCTTACGCTGGGAGCTATAATTTCAGCTGCCTGCTTCGGAGCGCAGGCCTGCTTCTATTCCGACGTTACACTGCTGTCAGCTTCGGCTTGCAGGATAAACAACGTAGACTATGCCGTGGCTCAATTGCCTTACATAGGAATAGTTACGGCAATAAGCTTTGTCGGGTACATAGTGTGTGGCTTCGTAATGGTATAAGTACGTTTTTACACATGCTGACCGCATAAAAAAGCTCTATGTGAATGGACGGACCATTCGCATAGAGTTTTTTAGTAGCAGTGACCGCGGCAGTGGAGATGATGGAACAAGGCCCTGTTACCATTCATCAGAACGATCAGATCGTTATGTTCTACGGCCCCAATTCCTGGAGCTATACCCTGTTGGGCCATATCGATGATCTC
>UQRM01000054.1 GCA_900543485.1 uncultured Eubacterium sp.
ATTCCTCCTGTAGTTGCTACTTAGTAGCATACTACCTTGTTCTCTTTTTTTCAATGTGCCTATGTTTTGACCCTTACAGGAAAACGTTCCTCCACGATAATCGGGGCGGGAAAACTCGTTGAAAAAGGCCGAAAATATCGCCAGCCCTCCGAAAAACAACTACTGGCGATATTTGAGCGATTTGATTGCCGAACCAGCGATTTCGATAACGTGGCAGTCAGTCGTCAATATCTGTTTTTTGATTTTTTCACATGTTTTTGTGTGTTCAAACTACGCTTTTAAATTTTCTTTGTTTTTTTGCACAATTTTTTCAAAAAACATGTTGATTTTCTCTGTAAACCATATATAATGGGTTGTAACGATTAAAAAAATCACAAGGAGGAAGATATGAGAGTTACAGGATCACAACTGGTAGCCGAGATCTTGCTGGAGCACGATGTTGACACCGTATTCGGATATCCCGGAGGCGCGGCTCTCAACATATACGACGCTCTGTACGAATACAGAGACAGGATCCGGCACATACTGACGGCTCACGAACAGGGCGCGGCTCACGCCGCAGACGGATATTACAGGGCAACAGGTAAGACCGGAGTCGTCTTTGCCACCAGCGGCCCTGGAGCGACCAATCTGGTAACTGGTATCGCCACAGCCTTTATGGACAGCATACCTATGGTTGCCATAACGGCCAACGTTCCTGACAACCTCATCGGCAGAGATGCGTTCCAGGAAATCTTCATAACAGGGATCGCTATGCCGATAACAAAGCATACTTTCTTTGTCAACAGGATAGAGGATCTGGCCGACGCACTCAGGAACGCTTTCAGAATCGCGAACAGCGGCAGGAAGGGTCCAGTCCTGGTAGATATAACCAAAGACGTGACAGCCGCAATGACTGATTACAAACCGGGAAAACCGCTGCCCCTCAATCCGCCGCCTGTATTTACCGATCAGGAGGTACAGGAAGTAGCGGCGATGATAAATGCGGCCGAAAAACCTGTCGTTTACTTCGGTGGAGGAGTGGCTGCCTCCGACGCAGGAGATGAACTGAATCAGCTGATCGAGATAGCTGATATCCCGGCCACATATACGCTCATGGCCGCTGGTATCATCGGCTATGAAAATCCAAGAAATCTGGGCCTCATCGGCATGCACGGCAGCATCGCCTCCAATAAGGCAGTCGACAGAGCCGACCTGGTGCTGGCACTGGGAGCCAGGTTCAGCGACAGAGTCGCTCTCAACCCTAAGAAGTTCGCCAGAAAAGCTTACAAGATACAGGTAGATATCGATACCAGCGAGCTCAATAAGAATGTCCTGGTAGACATAGGCGTGACCGCCGACGTAAAGGAATTCCTGACAAAGCTCCTTCCGCTCATCAAAAAGAAGGATCATAAGGAATGGGTCGCTCAGGCCATGGAATGGAAAAAGAAGACCGGTGACGTCAAATGTCAGGACGCTGCTCTCCACCCGAGCGAGATCATCCACACAGTTTGCGATCTTACTGACAAGGAGACCATTTACGTTACCGATGTAGGCCAGCATCAGATGTGGGCAGCTCAATATCTCAAGCACGACAAGACGAAGGATTTTATCACCAGCGGTGGTCTGGGGACCATGGGATTTGGTTATGGCGCAGCCATCGGAGCTCAAATAGGCTGCCCGGATAAGCGGGTCATCCATTTTACGGGGGACGGCTCATTCCACATGAATCTCAACGAAGCATGCACGGCTGTAAGCCAGGAGCTTCCTATCATAACCATAATCATGAACAACCAGGTCCTGGGTATGGTCTATCAGTGGCAGACATCCTTCTACGGAAAGCGATATGCCGCTACGACACCGGAGCGAAAAACCAACTTCCCTAAACTGGCGGAAGCTTTCGGTGCGAAGGGCTTTTCCGCTGCCAACCCGCAGGAATTCGAAGAGGTTTTCAAGAAAGCTCTCAAGGAGAAGGGGCCTGTATGGATAGACTGCGCGCTGGCCAGAGACGAGAGGGTACTCCCGATGATACCGGCAGGCGGGAATGTCGAGGATATGATCATTGGATAGTGCGTCGCGCTTCGCGCAGTAAGTCAATGCAGCCCTGCGCCGCCTTCGGCCGCAGGACCACCGATGTCATGCTTCGCATGACAAATATATGTAGCCCTAAAGGACCACCGATGTCATGCTTCGCATGACAAATATATGTAGGAGGATTTTTTCATGGATAAGGAAATTAGAAAGGAAGTCATCAGCATTCTGGTGGACAACCAGGCCAATGTCCTCACCAGAGTCAGCAGCCTGTTTGGCCGCAGAGGCTTCAATATAGATTCCCTGACGGTCTCAGCCACCAACGACCCTAAGCTTTCCAGGATAACGGTAGTATTTACAGGGACAGAGCAGGGACTTCACCAGATAATAACTCAGACGGCTAAATTAGAAGTCGTAAAGAAGATATTCACGCTGGATAAGAACGACAGCATCTACAGAGAGCTTCTGTTGCTGAAAGTCAAAGCCGATAAGACGGAGCGGTCCGCTATCAAGGAAATTGTTGAAATATATAGAGGTAGAATAGTTGACCTTTCCAAAAACAGCCTTATAATAGAATTGACAGGCGCTTCCGAAAAACTGGACGCCTTCATGGATATGATGAGCTGCCATGACATCGCGGAAGTCTGCCGCACCGGGATCACCGGAATAGGCAGAAGCGCCAGCTGGCACGAAGAATAACCATTGTCAACAAATTTTAACATATAAAGGAGACGGAAAAAAATGATTAAAAAGTATTATGATCAGGATTGCAATTTATCACTTCTGGATGGAAAAACTGTCGCTATCATCGGCTTTGGCAGCCAGGGTCACGCCCATGCCATGAACCTCAATGAAAGCGGCATAAACGTCGTAGTAGGTCTCAGACCTGGTTCGGCTCACATCGCAAAAGCCGAAGCTGCCGGACTGAAGGTAGTAGGCATCGAAGAAGCTGCCGAAGCCGGAGACGTTGTAATGATACTTACTCCTGACGAGCTGCAGGCTTCCATCTACAAGAATCAGATAGAGAAACACATGAAGGAAGGCAATGTCCTCATGTTCGCCCACGGTTTCAACATCCACTTCAACCAGATAAAGCCGGCGCCTTACCTGGACGTTATCATGGTCGCTCCTAAGGGCCCTGGCCACACTGTAAGGAGTCAGTATGTCGAAGGAAAAGGCGTACCTAGCCTTATCGCCGTTTATCAGGACGCTTCCGGAAAGGCCAAGGATTATGCTCTCGCATACGCGAGCGGGATCGGCGCGGGCCGTGCCGGGATCCTGGAGACCACCTTCAAGGAAGAGACCGAAACAGACCTCTTTGGTGAGCAGGCAGTTCTCTGTGGTGGTGTTACAGAGCTGATGAAGGCCGGATTCGATACGCTGGTAGAAGCCGGTTACGAGCCTGAAATGGCATACTTCGAATGCATCCATGAGATGAAGCTTATCGTGGACCTGATCAACGAAGGCGGATTCGACAAGATGAGATATTCCATCTCCAACACAGCTGAATACGGCGACTACAGAACAGGAAAGAGGATAATAACCGAGGATACTAGAAAGGAAATGAAGAAAGTCCTTTCCGAGATCCAGGACGGCACTTTCGCCAGCGAATTCATCCAGGAATTCAATGCAGGCGGTAAGGCAAGATTCCTCGCTACGAGACAGAAGGAAGCATCCCACCTCCTCTGCAAAGTCGGCGAAGAGCTGAGAAAGATGATGAGCTGGCTGAAGAAATAAGACTTTTACATGAGGTCTTGCCCTGGCGACCGCCTCGGCGGGGCCTCTTTCTTTTACCCTCTTATCCGTCCGTCTCAGCCAGACCCCGAGCAAGCGATAACGTGAGACGCGGGCGCGGGTTCAGATATGGTCAGCGAAAAGCAAAAATCACGAGAAAGGAAAACAATATGAGAAGCGACAACGTAACAAAAGGCGTAGAAAAAGCTCCTATGCGAAGCCTTTTCTACGCCATGGGATACACTAAAGAAGAGCTGGAGCGGCCACTCATCGGCGTCGTTTCAGCCAAAAGCGAGATCGTTCCCGGCCACATACACCTGGATAAGGTGGCGGAAGCCGTAAAAGCCGGCGTCAGAATGGCCGGCGGAACGCCTATAGAGGTCCCGGCCATCGGCGTATGCGATGGTATAGCCATGGGCCACATCGGTATGAAGTACAGCCTGGCAAGCCGTGAGCTCATCGCCGACAGCGTCGAAACCATGGCCATGGCTCATGCCTTCGACGGGTTAGTGCTGGTTCCTAACTGCGACAAGATCGTTCCCGGAATGATAATGGGTGCTGTAAGGATAAACATCCCTACAGTAGTATGTTCCGGCGGCCCGATGATGTCCGGCCTGGTCAATGGCGAGGAGACCAGCCTTTCCAAAATGTTCGAAGCCGTAGGGGCCAGGAAAGCCGACATCATCGACGATGACCAGCTGCTGGAGTTCGAAGAGAAGACTTGTCCGGGCTGCGGTTCCTGTTCGGGAATGTACACAGCCAACAGCATGAACTGCCTCTCGGAGGCAATCGGCATCGCCCTTCCGGGAAACGGCACCATCCCGGCGGTAGACAGCGGCAGGATACGTCTGGCCAAGCATGCCGGTATGGCCATCATGGAGCTGGTGAATAAAGATATCAAAGCCCGTGATATCATCAATGAAAAATCCATCAGAAACGCCCTGGCCTGCGATATGGCTTTGGGATGCTCTTCCAACAGCGTACTTCATCTATTGGCAATAGCCAATGAAGCCGGAGTAGAGCTGGATCTTGACATTTTCAATGAGTTCAGCGCCAAGGTCCCTAATCTGTGTCATCTGGCTCCGGCAGGCGGCACCCATATGCATGACCTCAACAACGCAGGAGGTCTGATGGCAGTCTTCAGCGAGCTGGATAAGAAAGGCCTTATCGACAAAAGCCTGATCACTGCTACAGGAAAACAGGTAGGCGAAAATATGAAAGGCGCTTATGTAAA
Source organism: uncultured Eubacterium sp. (assembly GCA_900543485.1). Taxonomy (GTDB): domain Bacteria; phylum Bacillota; class Clostridia; order Peptostreptococcales; family Anaerovoracaceae; genus Lentihominibacter; species Lentihominibacter excrementipullorum. Next base: position 4,979 of record UQRM01000054.1, read on the forward strand.
GAACTACGATATAATCAGGCCTGTTGACAAGCCGTATAGCGAAACAGGCGGCATAGCCATCATGTGGGGAAATATAGCACAGAACGGCTGTGTCGTCAAGAGAAGTGCCGTAGCTCCTGAGATGCTGTGCCACACAGGACCGGCCAGAGTCTTCGACTGTGAAGAGGACGCTATTGCCGCCATCTACGCCGGAAAGATCGTCGACGGTGACGTGGTAGTCATAAGATACGAAGGTCCTAAGGGCGGTCCGGGGATGAGAGAAATGCTCAATCCTACCAGCGCGCTGGCGGGGATGCAGCTGGATAAGACCGTTGCTCTCATTACCGACGGCAGATTCAGCGGCGCCAGCAGAGGCGCATCCATCGGGCATGTTTGCCCTGAGGCGGCTGCGGGCGGAAACATCGGCCTGCTGAAAGAAGGGGATATCATTGAGATCGACATCCCTAACGCCAGAATAAACGCTAAGATATCCGACGAAGAATTTGAATCCAGGAGAAAGTCCTATGTTACTCCGCAGCCTAACGTCACAAGCGGATGGCTGGCCAGATACATGCGAAACGTGTCCTCAGCCGCGAAAGGAGCGGTCATGGAATAGACGGCGGCGTTATCGATCGCCATCCTTTTCATGGCAGTCGATACAATGAACAACGCCCCGTAACAACTAATGAAAGCAGACCTTTTCCCGGCTCTGCAATCACCTGAATCTCGCAGGCGGCAGAACCCAATGCGCCGCCGCCTGCCGACAATCGACAAAGGAGTGTTACGATGAGTAGAAAAGCATTGCACAAAACAGTATTCAAAGGTGGCCTTCTGATAGACGGCACCGGAAAATCCGCAGTGGAAAACAGCACGGTACTTATCGAAGACGGCAAGATCGTTTACGCCGGTCCGGCGGACGAAGCACCTTCGACTGACCTTACTTCTCCGGATGATTGCCAGGTCATCGATATCACTGGCAGAACCATTATGCCCGGTCTCGTGGATACCCACCTTCACTTCTCCGGTAACCTTACGGAAAACGACAGCGACTGGGTAATGGAGGACAATATCCAGAAAGCCGTCGTTGCAGTGCAGCAGGCTCACGAATGTCTGGAGACCGGACTCACTACTGTAGGTGAGATCTCCAGATTCGGCATACACATCAGAAACATGGTAGAAGCCGGGGTGATGCAAGGGCCAAGGATCGTCGCCACAGGACTTGGATTCTGTGCTACAGCAGGGCACGGCGATTCCCACCTCCTTTCCATAGAACAGAACAAAGCCGCCCACCCGTGGGCAGAGTGTGTCGACAGTCCATGGGATCTGCGAAAGGCAGTAAGGCGGAGGCTTCGTGAAAATCCTGACGCTATCAAGATCTGGGCCACAGGCGGCGGTATCTGGCGATGGGAAGCCGGCATGGATCCTCATTACACGCCTGAGGAAATACAAGCCGTGGCAGAAGAATGCCAGATAAGAGGCATTCCTCTCTGGTCTCACTGCTTCGGCAGTGCGGCTCCTTCGGTCAAGGCCGGCGCTGATTTCATCATTCACGGCTGGGAGCTGGATGACGAGACTATCGATACTATGGCGGAAAAAGGGATCATGCTCTGTCCTACCATCAGTTTCCTTCCTGCCTGGTTCGAAACATATCCGCCTAAATATGTTCCCGAGATCCACGACAGATTCCCAGGTGAAACGGTAACAGAAAAAGAGCTGAACCGCATCTACGACAACCTGCGAAAAGCTTTTGCCAAAGGCGTCGTACTGACTATCGGCTCCGACTCCTTCAACTCCAAGATAACACCGTACGGCGATACCGCTATCGGCGAGATCTACGAGTTTATCAGCAAAGCCGGGATAGGAGAAATGGATACTATCGTCGCCGCTACCCTCAATGGCGCAAAGGCGCTGCGGGTAGATGACATCACCGGCTCTCTCGAAGCCGGCAAGAGCGCCGATCTGCTTGTCCTCGACGGCAATCCGCTGGATGATATCAAAGCCATCGCTACTGACAAGATGGCCGTCATCATGAAGGAAGGCGAATTCATAAAGAATCAATTGCAGGCAAACTGAATGTCGGTTGCAGACACATCCACTTGCCCAGCCACAGAAAACAGAAGAACAACTACAGAAAAAAACTTAACTGCAAAGAGCCGCGCCATCGAGGTCCGGCTCTTTTATCATTCCACCGCCGACAGCCGCGTTCTTTACAGCAGAAGCCTTACCTCAAAAGCCTCATATCAGAAGCTTTACTTCAAATATCTTTCAATACAGCCGTTGATCTGTGAGAACAACAACGGCCTGCCCCTCGTCTCCCAGGTGACTATCAGCTCATCCCCCAGCCTGATTCCCCACTCCCCGTAGTGACACAGCTTTTCCACCGCCCTGGCCGCGTATTCAGGATCATCCATCATCCCCAAATGCTCCCAGTACTTCACCCGCCTTTCCACCGGATGCAATACGGAAAAATCCGGCGACATTACCCTGCCGCCCACATGTATCAGCTCCTCATACCTGAAAACCAGCCCATGCTGTTCCAGCTTCGTCGCAATATCCGCCTCCGCCTTGGAACGCGTCCAGACGCCACCTTCCGAACTGTACAGTTTCCCCTCCGGAAATCCGTCATTGATCTCGTATCTTTCCGCTGCCCAGGCCTCCGGATCCACATCCCCGGGCAGCAGCAGCTTCCCGCGATCATACCCGCCATACACAGACGGCAGTCCCCGCCCAATCTCCCACGGATCATATGGGCGGAACCCCTTCGCGAACCTGTCGCAGCACTCCAGATTTCCTCTCAACACCGGTATTGCCTCCGAAAGATACCGTCTCTCCCTCAGCTCGTCCACCAGCTCTTCCCTGCCCTCAAACCCTTTTGGAATAATAACCTGCCGCCGCTTTCCAGCCTCGTAAAAGACCCGATACAAATACCCCTTGTTTTCACACAAAGACCCCTGCGGCAGCCGCCTCGCCCGCATTTCCATATCAGCCAGCAGCTTTCCCGTCCGCTCCGCTTCATCGGATACCAGCTTCCGCACTTGCATCTGTTTGAACATTTTTCCGCCCTTTCAAATTACATTTTTTACTATTTTAGTGTCTTTCTGCGTATGTTGCGTGTTGTTTTCCAGATTATTCCATGAATTTTACAGATATTTTCACTTTTTCGCAATATGTCTGTAAAATCCAGTGGGTTTGAGGATACTAGACTCTTTTTGTAAAGGGCTGGCGGGGCGTTTTTTCGGTTTTAATGGGCTCGTCGCAGCGCTTCGGGCTCGCAAACGTTGAAAATTTTACAGACATTTTTGGATTTCAGCAAAATATCTGTAAAACGGCGTCCCTGCCCCCTCCCAAAAAAGTTAAGATAACCCCAAAAGGGCTCCCCAACAAAAAAGAAGCCGCGGTCATGCCGCCGCAGCCTCTTTTTCGTTAATCAACAC
>UQRM01000055.1 GCA_900543485.1 uncultured Eubacterium sp.
AAGCGCGGTATCAAAGACTTTAATGTGCTGAACGCCAAGCAGCATGAGAAGGAAGCGCAGATAATCGCTGAGGCGGGGCGGCTGGGCGCTATTACCATTGCCACCAACATGGCAGGCAGAGGTACTGATATCATACTGGGCGGCAATCCGGAATTCGAGGCGAGAAAGCTGATGGTCCAGAAGGGATACGATGACGAGGCGATCACATTCGCTACTAGTTTTATGCAATCGGAAGACCAGGAACTGCTGAACGCCCGCCAGGAATACAGGGAGCTGCTGGAGAAAGCGAAAGAAGAAAGAAAAGGAGAGCAGGAAAAGGTAGTAGAACTGGGCGGTCTGTGCATAATCGGTACGGAACGCCATGAATCACGGAGAATAGATAACCAGTTGAGAGGTCGTTCCGGACGTCAGGGAGACCCGGGACAGACTCAGTTCTGCATTTCCATGGAAGATGATCTGATGAGACTCTTCGGCGGAGAGAGGATGCAGTCCATCGTCCAGAGGCTGGGCGTGGAGGAAGACGAAGCTATCGAAGCCAAGATGATAACGAAGCAGATAGAAAACGCTCAGAAGAAGGTGGAAGGCAAGAACTTCTCGATAAGAAAATATGTACTCCAGTATGACAACGTAATGAACAAGCAGCGTGAGATAATATATGGAGAACGTAAAAAAGTCCTGTTCGGTGAGAATCTGAGAGAAGATCTGGTTTCTATGACACACGAACTGATAGACGAGATCGTCGATCCGGTGACGATGGAGTCAAAGTTCGCTGAAGAGTGGGATTTTGATACTCTTAACAAGGGCCTGCGAAAGATTTCCCCGAGATTTGAGCCCCTTGATTTCGATAAGGAAACGCTGGCAGATATGGATGAAGCCAGCTTGAAATCCGGATTGTATGAAGATTTTGAGGAACTGTATCAGACCAAGGAAGAGGAGATCGGTGTAGACAGGCTCAGGGAAGTTGAGCGTATGCTTCTCATAAGGATAGTGGACAACAAGTGGATGGATCATATCGATGCTATGGAACAGCTGAAAAGCGGTATCGGTGTTAGAGGGCTGGGCGGTCAGGATCCGGCTGCGGCTTATGCCCAGGAAGGTTTCGATATGTTCGAAGCGATGATACATTCTATCAAAGAAGATTTCGTCAAGTTCTGCTATAATGCAACGGTCAAGACATCGACTGAGAGAAGGAACGTTATCGGAAGCGGCGAGGAGCATAAGGATGAATTCTCTGAGGAAGACGCTTTGATGGCCAGCGGAGGACAGGATGTCCCTGCGGAGGCAGTGATACCGAAGAGAGAGCATAAGCAGCAGACCGTGAGAAGAGACATGCCGAAAGTAGGAAGAAACGACCCTTGCCCGTGCGGCAGCGGCAAAAAATACAAACACTGCTGTGGGAGGACGACTCCCCAGGATTGACGAGCGACAGCGAAGTCAGAGTGGCGGAGCGTCCCCCGTCATATGTCACAGGGCTTCAGCCCGTGGTGACCAACGACGCAAGGACGACTCCCCAGGATTGACGAGCGACAGCGAAGTCAGAGTGGCGGAGAGTCCCCCGTCAGGACATTTTGTCCCGCGATGAAAGAGCGGCAAGACAAAATTCCCGCGAGGGATGTCCGCGAGCGAAAGGGAGCGGAAACAGCCCGGACGTGAATGTCACAGGGAGTTCTATAAAAATATAAAATTGAAAAGGATGTGAAGTTATGGTACAGCTCGACCAGATAAAAGGCCAGATGCCTGAACTGAAGACGATGCTGCAAGAGGCAGGTGAGTCCCTTTGACCCGGCAGGGCTCAAAGTAAGACTCGAAGAGATAGATAAAAAGGTAAATGAAAACGGATTCTGGGACGATCCGGAAGCAGCTCAGAAGGTCATGAAGGAGAAGAAGTCCATCGAGGATAAGCTGTCTGAACTGGACGCTCTGGAAGGCCAGATGGAGGATCTGGAAGTCATGATAGAGATGGCTGATGAAGAACAGGACGAAGCTTTTGCCGATGAGGCTGAAGAAGCTTTCGGAAAGCTATCGGCCGCGCTGGAGGATCTGCGGCTGAGGACGCTCCTCAATGGCAAGTACGATAAGAACAACGCCATAATTTCCGTACATGCGGGGTCAGGCGGTACGGATGCCCAGGACTGGGCGGAGATGCTTTTTCGGATGTATACCAGATGGTGTGAAAAGAAGGGTTACAAGGCTAAGCTCATAGACATGCAGGACGATACGGAGGGCGGTATCAAAAGTGCGACGCTGCTGGTGGAAGGCGAATACGCTTATGGATATCTGAAGAACGAAAAAGGCGTCCACAGGATAGTCAGGATCTCTCCTTTCGACTCTTCCGGCAGGAGGCATACTTCCTTCGCGTCGCTGGATGTGATACCGGAGATAGACGATGACGTTGAGGTGGAGATAAACAGTGAAGATCTGAGGATAGATACGTTCCGTTCCAGTGGCGCAGGCGGACAGCATGTAAACAAGACTGATTCCGCCATAAGGATAACACACATACCGACCAACATCGTGGTTACATGTCAAAACGAGCGGTCTCAGCATCAAAACAGAGAGACGGCCATGAAGCTCTTGATGTCCAAGCTGATCGAGCTGAAGGAGCAGGAAAAGAAGGAGAGTCTGGACGAGTTGAAAGGCGATTATAGCCAGATAACCTGGGGAAGCCAGATAAGATCTTACGTTTTCCATCCATATACCATGGTCAAGGATCACAGGACCGGCGCAGAAGTCGGGAATGTGGAAGCTGTAATGGACGGGGACATCGACTATTTCATAAATGAAAAGCTTAAACAGAAGGAGTAACAGATGAACATCATCCAGATGATCGCCGGAGAATTCAATGTAAAAGAGTCACAGGTAGAGAATACTGTGGCTCTTATTGATGAAGGGAACACTATCCCATTTATCGCCAGATATAGAAAAGAAGTTACAGGAGGTCTCAGCGACGAGGTGTTGAGAGACATCGACGAGAGATTGACGTACTTGCGGAATTTGCAGGAGAGAAAAGACGAGGTCATCAGGCTCATCGACGAGCAGGGAAAGCTGAATGATGAACTGAGGGCGCAGATAGATGAGGCGGAGGTCCTCCAGAGAGTGGAAGATCTTTATAAGCCATATAAAAAGAAAAAGGCTACAAGAGCTTCAAAGGCGAAGGAAAAGGGATTGGAACCTCTGGCTCTTATATTCCGGGAGCAGCAGGACGATGCCGGCTCACCGGAAGAACTGGCGGCACCTTTTATCGACCATGAAAAAGGCGTGGAGACTGTCGAGGATGCCATATCGGGAGCATGCGATATCATCGCTGAGATGATATCTGATGATCCGGATATCACCGCGGCTGTCAGGGAGAAGACATATGAGACCGCGGCCATTGAGACAGAGGCTGTGGATGCGGAGGAAAAGACGGTGTATGATATGTATTACGAATACAGAGAAGCCGTCAGATCCATCCCAAACCACAGGATACTGGCCATCAACAGGGGCGAGAAGGAGAAAAAACTGAAGGTGAAGGTCAGCGCCGACGCGGAAAAGATGGAAACCCTCATCGGGGAGCACGTCATAACTGACGAAGGATCCCCGTTCACAGAGTTGCTTCGGGATACCATAACCGACGCATACAAGAGGCTGATGGCTCCTTCCGCCGAAAGGGAAATCAGGAGCATGCTGACGGAAAGGGCGGAGGCCGAGGCGGTCAAAGTTTTTGCAAAAAACACCGAAAAGCTGCTGATGGTACCGCCTGTAAAAGGGGCTCGGATAATCAGCATCGATCCGGGATACAGGACAGGCTGCAAGGTAGCTGTCATCAACGAGACGGGAAAGCTGCTGGCCTATACGACCGTATTCCCGACAGAGCCTAAGAAGGATATAAAAGGAACGGAAGCTGTGCTTGGAAAGCTGGCTGACAAGTTTAAAATAAACACCATCGTCATCGGCAACGGAACAGCTTCCAGGGAGACTGAAGAAGTTGTAGCTGATTTCATCAGAAAATCGGGGCGGGATATCCACTACACCATAGTCAATGAGGCGGGAGCATCGGTCTACTCAGCCTCGAAGCTGGCAACAGAGGAATATCCGGATCTGGATGTGACCGTCAGAGGTGCCATGTCCCTGGGCAGGAGGCTTCAGGACCCGCTGGCGGAGCTGGTGAAGATTCCCACCAAGAGCATTGGAGTGGGCCAGTACCAGCACGATATAAATCAGGGACTGCTGGAAAGCGCCCTGGATAACGTAGTGGAAGACTGTGTTAACAGAGTGGGCGTAGAGCTCAACACTGCGTCGCCGTCGCTGCTGGCTCATGTGGCCGGCATCAACATGGGGATCGCAAGGAATATCGTGGCGTACAGAGAGGAAAAGGGAGCATTCAAAAAACGAAGTGAGCTGAAGAACGTTTCCAAGCTGGGAGAGAAGACATTCAATCAGTGCGCCGGCTTCATAAGAGTTTCAGGAGGAGACGAGCCGCTGGATGCCACCTCCGTCCATCCTGAATCCTATAAGGCGGCCGAAGCCATGCTTGCCAAACTGGGAATGGATAAAGAAGACCTGAGACATGGTGGTATCCCAGATATAGACGAGCGCGTATGGGCTGTTTATGGCGAAGAGGAGAAGACTAAGGCAGGAAGGACGAGAGCCAAGAGTCTGGCAGATCTGAAAGCACTTTCTCAAAAGGCAGCAGCGGAAGAGAGAAAGCCGAAACGGAATATGAAGAAAGCTGTGGAGAAGATGGCTGCCGATCTGGGTATCGGTGTGCCGACTCTTTCGGATATAATCGGCGAGATGAAAAAGCCGGGACGCGACCCCCGGGAAGATGCGCCGCCTGTGGTTTTTCGCAATGATGTGAGATCGTTTGACGATCTGGAAGTAGGGATGGAATTGGAAGGGACGGTACGGAATGTAGTTGATTTCGGTGCTTTTGTCGACATAGGTGTCAAGAACGACGGCCTCGTCCATATTTCCCAGTTGAGCAGCAAATTCGTCAAACATCCGATGGATGTGGTGTCTGTGGGCGATACAGTGAAAGTGAAGATCATAACTATCGACAGAGATAAACAGAAGATCGGGCTCACCATGAAACTGAAATAAGGGAGTGATACCATGAGCAACATAGATACAGTACTATTCGACTTTGATGGCACCGTTATGAACACCAACGATGTCATCATGATGTCCTGGCAGCATACTTTCAGAACCCTGGAAGGCAGGGAGGAAGACCCGGAAGTCCTGCTGAGGACTTTTGGTGAGCCTCTTGAGACGACAATGAAAAAATTTTTTCCCAATGTTCCGACAGACGAAGCTATCGAAGTCTACAGAAGTTTTCATCGGGATAACTTTGGAGAGTTCATAAGCCTTTTTCCCGGAATGAAGGAATTGATACAGGAAGTGAAGACACGAGGGTATAAAGTAGGACTGGTCACATCTAGACTTCTCAACACTACCATGCAAGGATTGGAAAAGTACGGTATAAAACAGTACTTCGATGCCATCATCACAGCTGATGATACGACTAAGCACAAGCCAGACCCTGAACCGGTCAATATCGTTTTGAGAAAGCTGGATTCCGCGCCGGAGCATACCATAATGCTGGGGGACACACTATTCGATTTACTCTGTGCCAGGAACGCCAAAGTGACGTCGGTGCTGGTGTCCTGGTCTCTGGCTCTGGGCGGCAAGACGAAAGAAGAGCTGGGAGATGCCGCGCCTGATTACATAATAGATGATCCGAAGGAGCTGCTGGAGATAATATCGTAAATATGTGATGGATATGAACACCGCCATTTTGCACACTAAAAGTGCAAAATGGCTTTTTAATGTGCCAAAAAATCCGCCATTTCCCTTCCGGAGCCTTAAATCTATTGGTGTGAGGCGATCCCTGTCCGGTCCTTGCCCATAAAATCGCAAAAAATGACTGAAAAAGTGCATTTCCGCGAAAGAAGCTGGACGGACGCCGTTGATGAATGTAATATAATATAAAATAATACATTTATTTACAACAAAAAGAGGGCGGAGAGATGGATTTCATCGAGTATACTAAAAGCGACATGCGTACCGAGGAGGAATTGATACGAATATATCGCGGCATGATCGAAATGTTGCCGAAAGGCAATCTGATCGCAAAAAATCGCAACGGGAATATATATTATTATATGCTGGATCCGGAAACGGGGCGGTAGGAATACATAAGTGTAAAAAACATGGCGTTGGTCGAGGCCTTGAGGGACAGACGCTATGCGGAGATATCGCTGAAGATACAGAAGAGGCGCAGAGGATACTGAGAAGCGCAGGAAACCAGAAGATACAGATAAAAGCCTGTTTTCTTAGTAATAGTCAGTATTTAGTTAGTCATCGCTCGATGATTTAATGTACATAGAGTCACATCGTAAATCTATTTCTGAAATCATTTTTAAAATACTTTCTTTGGGCAGGGAAAAATTGGATTCAATCCATAAAAGAAAAACAGATACAACTCCACTACTATGATAGCGTATCATATATTTCCAATCTTCCTGTAGGTGATCAGCCTTCATTTCATATAGAGTAATTTCTGTTAGACGATCTTCAAATAGAGTGAGGAGTTCACTACGCAATTCTTGTTTCCCATGAGATAGAGAAAGTACTCGCACGATATGTGCATTTTCTTGAATAAAAGATAATAATTGAGAAAGTGCCTTTTCCCAGGATACTGTTGGGTTATTACTCATAAGGTATTCAAACTCTTTATAAAAAGCTTCAACAATATCTTTGTAAAGACAATAGATGTTTTCATAATGATAATAAAAAGCTCCTCGGGAAATATAAGCTTTATCAGTTAGTTCTGCTACTGTTATTTGATCAAGCTCTTTCTCTAGTAACAATTCAAAGAGAGCTCGACTCAGCAATTTCTTTGTTTTAAATACTCTTTTGTCATGTTTATTCATAAGATATCCTCTGGATTTTAACACTATTAACGCAATGTGTTAAATATTTTGCATTATTCGTATTTTTTAAATATTGAATCAGAAAACAAAAATATTATACTACAATTAGTGAAAAAATAATATCTTTTAACAATGAAAGTATATGAAAAGGAGTTGTTTTAAACAATGAGTAAGAGGATTCTGGTACTGGGAACAGGAGCACAGGGATCTACAGTTGCACAAAGGATGGATGAGGAAGCAAATGTATCAGAAATCATATGTGCAGATTATGATATGAAAGCAGTTGAATGTCTTGTTGATATTTTAAAAAAGGCAAAAGGTGTACAGGTAGATGCCAATAATGTAGATAGTATCATTGCTGCAGCAGAAGGGGTTGATCTGATTGTAAACGCATTACCAATCGCATTTGCACCGAAAGTGTTAGATGCCGCACTAGCAGTCAAATCAAATTATCAGGACTTCGCAGCAACAGATGTATTGGATGAATGGTGGCCAACATGTGTGCAGATGATGTATGATAATTATGGGGACAAATTTAAGAAAATAGGAAAGCTGGCAATCATTGGAACCGGATCTGCGCCTGGAATGATGTGTGTTGCAACAAAGGTAACGATGAGATATCTGGATACATGTGATGATATTCTGATGATGGTATATGAAGGTGTAGAAGCGAAACGTTTCATGCCATTTTGGTGGTCTCCGTTTACAGCATTATCCGATATGGTAGATCCAACATTTGCGTTGGTAGATGGTGAGTTGGTAGAAACAGAACCCCATTCCTTGCCAGTGGTAAGAGATTTTCCGGGCTGTAGACCGGGGGTGACGCTAGTTGAGCATGCACACGACGAAACGGTATACATGGGTCTGAACAAAGATACACATTTCAAGGGGGCAAAAAACATCAACTTCAAATACGGGGGAGTGGGAATTGAATTTGCAACCCCTTTATATAGAGCGGGGTTACTATCAAGAAAAGAGGAGACGTACAAAGGCCATACGTTTATACCATTTGATGTAATCGTATCACATTTGCCACCAGCGCCTAAATTTAAAGAAGAGATCAAGGAAATTTTGGATGAAGGCCTGATAAGAGATGAAGGCGCATTTGTAGTGGAATGTACAGGAACTAAGGATGGGAAAAAAATATTGGCGACAACAAGCCTTACAGCACCTGGATGTGTGGAATCATTCGAAAAGGCGGGAATTACGGGAGAACAGTACCTTACGGGGCAGTGTGGCGCATTGTTTACAAAGATGTTTATAAATGATGACTATCATACGACAGGATTGATTTCATCAGATATGTTGCAATATGAAGAGTGCGACAAGTATTTGGCATATGCAGAAAAATTGGGGATCACTTTATCTACAGAAATAGTTGAAAAGTAATATCAGATAAAGT
>UQRM01000056.1 GCA_900543485.1 uncultured Eubacterium sp.
TTATTCCCGCGCTGTCTATATAGATGATACGCTGGTGGGCGTCGTAGGTACGGATATATATACGACTTATACTACTGATCTAATAAGTAATATGAAAGTGGAAAATGACGGGATGATATTCCTGCTGGATCAGAACAACAGGCAGATAATGTCATCTCGTAATGTCAGCGGGACAGGTATTCTGCGGGACAACGGATTGTGGGATGAGATAACTGGAAAAATGGAAGAGAGAGGTTCCGGAGATTTCGATGTTGGATGGAATGGAAAGACAATGAGGGTCAGTTTCAGTCAGCTGAGCAATGACTGGAAACTAGCTATCATCAACTATGAGGATAATCTTTACAGGACATATGATAGGATCCTGATGATAGTGATTTTGCTGTCTTTGTTACTGGTGGCATTGTTAGCGGTCGCCGTTTATCTGGCAGCGCGGTATTTTTCAAGTCCGGTGGACAGAGCGATCAGGATGCTAAAGCTGATGGATCTGGGTGGTCAGTTAGAGGAAGGCGAGACTGAGGATGTGAAGGATGATGGTGATGTGGAAGCGTTGGTGAAGAAAGCAATGGAGCGTCAGCGGATGAATGATATCATGCTGGCCCACAAGTCGAGGCAGGCAGCAGCCGGAGAGATGATGGGAAACGTAGTGCATCAGTGGAAGCAGCCTCTCAACAATATAAATATAATCATGGGAATGCTCAAGGATGATATAGAAAACGGTGAGGTGACGAAAGAAAGTGCACTGTCGGCTGTAAGCAAGGTAGAGCGGTTGACCACTGGGATGTCGGAGACACTCAGTGATTTCTCCGACTATCTCAAGCCGGACAAGGAAATCGTTTCATTCCCCGTGAGGGATGTGGTGATGGCAGTGATGGAGCTGCTGAAGGATAAAACAAAAGCTAGGAATATAAAGGTTACCGTTGAAGGAGGAGAGGGTATGATGTCAAGAGGGTATAAAAATTCTCTATATCATGTCATACTCAATATAGTGGACAACGCTATAGATGCCATAGAGGAGAAAGGCGCTGTCAATGGTGTCATTCGAGTGGATATCAGACGTTCATCAGAAAAAAAAGGAAAGATAGCGATAGAAATATTCAACGATGGCGCGCAGATTTCCGAGCGATCCAAGGAGAGACTATTCAGCCCATACTATACTACAAAAAAAGCCGGTGATGGTACAGGACTGGGGCTGGCTATTTCAAAACATTTTATAGAGGAGAGCATGGATGGGGAGATAACATTGGAAAACTGTGGAGACGGAGTCAGGTGTGTAATGACTGTCAGGGAAGAAGGAGGAGAAGGATGACAGGGAACACATATTTATCACAGATGAAGATCCTTTATGTCGAAGATGATGATGATACGAGAGAAGATCTCAGAAGATATTTGAAGAAAAAAGCCGGGAAGGTGATCACTGCCGCCAACGGTAAAGAAGGGCTGGTGAAGTATGCTGAGGAACGGCCAGACATCGTGATCGCTGATATCCTGCTTCCGGAGATGAATGGTATGGATATGTTAAAAGAAATAAGGCGGGCAGGGGATAAATGTCCATTCATCATAACGTCTTCCGTCGATAAATCGGACATGATAATAGAAGCGGTGGACATCGGCATTGTGAAATATGCGGTAAAACCTATAATCCTAGACCAGTTGCTTGAAACTCTCGATAAATTGGCCGAGGAGATGAGCAGCGGCAGTGTGGTATTCGATGATATCGAGAAGAAGGCAGAGCTGGAAATACAGATAAAGCAAGAGCTGACGGCATTCCTCAAGAAGACAGCAGGGCGGGGACCCAGAGATATGACTGTCTTTATCAGCGATAGGCGGATCGAGATCACAGCTTATGGGATGATAACACCATTGGAAAAGTCCTTGATGGAGGATAAGCACAATATAAGTCTGGTGGAAAGTATTCACAGCGCATATTATAAGGCGCAGCGTCAGAAATTGCAGTTCATGATGAAAAAAATCACGGGTATCGAAGCAGAGCTGGCACATACAGAATTCCTGCCGTTTCGGGCAGTGGATCAGCTGGTGTTCGCCTTGCTGCGATGATGTTCAGGCGTGGTCTGCGACAAAATCTGAGTGAAAAAAGTGAACGGGATTTTTATTTCTCACTGTGCAATAACGCAGCCAGTTATTGCCTTTAAGCTTTCCGGCAAGTATAATAGAATAAGTACGTGACAAAAATAACAATTGCGGTCTAATGTGGCCGTGTATCTGGAAAAGAGGTAATCAGAAATGGATGAAAAGGAAAAGAAAAAAGTTCAGCAGGAAGGAAGCTGTGATTCCGACTGCGGCAATTGTGCCAGTGCGGGACATTGCAGCAGTCAGCCGGGAAGTATGCTGGAGGAGACCAACAGTCTCAATGATATCAAGAAAGTCATCGCTATAGTCAGCGGAAAGGGTGGCGTAGGAAAGTCTCTGGTGACGTCGCTGATGGCTGTCAACATGAGGAGAAAGGGTTATAATACGGCGGTTATGGATGCGGATATCACAGGGCCGTCTATCCCTAAAGCATTCGGCATCACGGAGAAAGCGACGGCAAACGAGCTGGGAGTGCTGCCGGTGAAGACAAGGACGGGGATAAGCACCATGTCGATAAACAGCCTCCTGGAAAACGACACTGATCCGGTGATATGGAGAGGCCCGGTGATCGCCGGAACTGTAAAGCAATTTTGGACCGACGTACTGTGGGGCGATGTGGATTATCTGTTCGTCGATATGCCTCCAGGAACAGGGGATGTACCTCTCACGGTGTTCCAGTCTATACCGGTGGATGGTATAATCGTAGTGACATCGCCGCAGGAACTGGTCTCCATGATAGTAGAGAAGGCCGTGAAAATGGCGGAAATGATGAATATCCCTGTACTGGGCATCGTGGAGAACATGTCCTATATCAAATGTCCTGATTGTGGAAAGGAGATCCCGTTGTTTGGAAAGAGCAAGGTGGATCAGGTGGCCGGGGAGCATGGGCTGGATGTGCTGGGCAAACTGCCGATAGAACCTGAGCTGGCAGAAGCCTGCGACAGCGGTAATATAGAAGACTTTAAAGGAAACCTGCTGAGCGACGCGGTGAAGAAGCTGGAGAGCCTGTAGGCCTGCTGAACGGCAGATGTAGTCAGCTCCAGTAAAGCACCCATGGCATGGGAAATCTGGTAGGATTGGGTGCAAAAAGAGACTTTTGGAAAGATCTGTGGCCAGTGAATGTACCCAAGGATGCAGTGGATAGTGAGGGATGGGTGCGGTTTTAGGAATTATAAGCCGCATCCTGCACCCATGACATTGTTCATTGTCGGGGAATTAGGTGCATTGGGATCCAGAACAGGCTTCAGAAAGGCGGATTTGTACCATAAAAGCATTGCAGCAGCTTTTTTTGGGTGCATTCGTACGAACCCGCATCTCATGGTTTCAATATCTTTACTTTCCCCGCAGCTTTTTTGTCAGCAGCAGGAAGACACCTGTGATGGATCCCATGAACAGAAGTCCGGCAGCGATGGCTCCGGCTGTCAACAGTGTTTCCCTGGCTGTTTCCGCGAAAGCGTCGTCCGAATGTTCCAGGATAGCCAGCATACTGTAGTAGGCGCCGGAACCTGGAACGAGGCAGATGATGCCTGGGATTATGAACATGGTGGATGTTTCCTTGAAAGCTCTGGCGAAGATGTTGCTGAGGAGCCACACAAGGCAGGAGGCTATGAATGCCGCCAATACCGGTGACAGCGCGAAATACAGGAATATCTCGTAGGACATCCAGCTTACGGAACCGATTATCAGGCACAGAGGGATTTTGCGGGCGGGCACATTGAATATTATGCAGAATCCGCAGGTGACGAATAGAGCACATGGGAATTGCAGCCACAGTGGGGAAGTCATATGGCACCTCCCAGAATGTCGAACAGCTTTATCACCACTCCAGCGCCGGCGGCCAGAGAGATGGCGGTCAGGATGGCTTCCATCAGTCGGGCGACGCCTGACAGCATGTCCCCTGACAGAAAGTCACGGATAGAGTTGGTAAGCGCTACCCCGGGAACGAACAGCATGATGGCGCTGATGATAATAGGGTCATAGTTAGCTCCTTTGATGGATAGTGATGCGAAGAGAGCGATGAAACTGGCTAACGCACAGCTGCAGAATCCTGTTACGAATGAGTTGATGTCCGCCTTTTTCAGCAGCCGTGAGAAAAGATAACACAGCGCTCCCGAGACTATAGCTATACAGCAGTCTATGGCTCTTCCTCCCATGATGACACAGAAGGCCGCCGAGACCATGATCGCGCCTATGACTCGAAGAGCCAGTGGATACCCCTTTTTTTCATCTATATCCTTCAGTATTTCCATGCCCTTGTCTACGGAAAGATCGGTGGTGGTGAATTGTCTGGAAAAATGATTGACGTCTGATATCTTTCGTAAGTCGGTATTGATGCCGGCTATCCTTTTTATATAGGTCTGAGTATCGTCTTCGTCGCCGCCTTTGTCCATGGAAATGAATATGCCTGTAGGGGTAGCGAAGACTTCCACACTGTCTATCTTGCAGGACTTGCATATTCGGGTCATAGTGTCTTCGACTCGATATACTTCGGCCCCGTTTCTCATCATGATCTCGCCGGCGTAGAGCGCCAGCATCAGAACTTTTTTCTGAAATACATTTACCATTTAAGATCCCCTTTAAAATAAAATGTTTGCAGTCGTCTGTTCGCATAAAGCGAGTATATGTTTCAGGCAGCCTTATTATAACAAATAACGGAAGCCATGTGTTGAAGATACCGTGTAAATAATATGTAAAAAGCGCCCGGTATTCATGACAGATGCATCATGTCTGACCGCGCGCGTCTGTAAGGTATCATCGATATGTATGATTTATATTTGTTTGTTGTATTGATTCGCAGTGGATATCTTGTAAAGCAGCTCATGCCTGCTTTGAGTCTCTGTCTTTTTGAAAATATTGCTCATATGGCGCTTCACCGTATTTTCCGAGATAGAAAGTTCAGCGGCTATCTGTTTGTTGCCAAGTCCTTTGTTGACCAGCGTTAAAACCTCTTTCTCTCTGTCGGAAAGCATGGCTCTGCGGGCTAAGATATTGACAGCATCTTCAGAGGATATCTGAGCTTCGGATATCCTGAGGGGATCTGTCTTGTAGAAGTAATGTATCATGAAAATATTGAGGGCGGCGTACAGCGGGATGAGTGGATCCAGCGCATATACACCCAGCAGGTTTTCCTCAGTCTGATACCAGGTGCTGTAATCCCAGTAGATTATCCATATCATGTATCCTGCCAACAGCAGAGACATTATAAGCGGAAGATTTATCTTGGACTGCTCCGTATATCTTTTATGGATCAGGATGCTGAGGCGTACACCTATGATGACGACAGTCGCGTCGTATACGAAGATGACAGCCTGGAGAACTGTTTTCCATGGACCGCTCATGACCAGAAGTGTGTATGAGTCGTATCTGCCCAGCGCTATAGACAGGCCTTGAGAAACCAGCAGATATATGGCGGAGAATATTATAAGCATTTTGATGTTGGAAGCCGTTTCCAGACGTGCCAGGACCATGACAGCGTATATCCATGCGGCTACGAGGACACCAAACAGCGTGTCGGATGCCATCATGAAGAAGAAGACAAGACCGCCCGATGCCATTTCTCCCAGAAAATAGTAAGTGATGAAGTCCGTGATCATGTAAAAGAAAATCGAACTGACGCATATCAGCATCGCTCTGTTCCGTTTATCTTTCTCCTTGGCATTGAGTATGAGAGTAAGGGTCAGAGTGACACCTCCAAGAATTATTACGGCTATATATATGAAGTTGTATATATCGTTCAAGCTGCCTGCTGTATTATCCATAAAACCTCCGCCGCCCGGTAACTGTGAAGATGAATTAAAAATAGAGGCGTTCGTCTACATCATATTATATTAATTTTTTCACGTGTAAGTCAACAGATATCAGGCAAAAGTGACGGAAAAGGGTCGGGGAAAACGCAGGCAGGGGTTGACCGGCTGGCACTACGATTGTATAATTGTATACAGAAATACAAAATTCGGAATATGAACAGGAGGTATATGTAAAATGGGCAAGACATTGGCGTACAAGATTCTGGAAGATCACCTCATCGAAGGGAACCTTTCGCCGGGGGAGGAGATCACCATAAAAATAGATCAGACCCTGACGCAGGACTCGACGGGAACGATGGTGTATCTGCAGCTGGAAGCCATGGAGGTAGACAGAGTAAAAACTGAGCTGTCAGTGGCATATATAGATCACAACACGCTTCAGACGGGATTTGAAAATGCCGACGACCACGAGTTCATCAAGAGCGTGGCCAGAAGACACGGAGTGCTGTTTTCAAAGCCGGGCAACGGCATCTGCCATCAGCTCCACCTCGAAAACTACGGAAAACCGGGCAAGACATTGCTGGGATCTGACAGCCACACTCCGACGGGAGGCGGCCTGGGAATGATCGCTATCGGCGCCGGCGGCCTGGATGTGGCGGTGGCCATGGCCAAAGGAACATACAGCCTGACAGCGCCTAAGGTGGTGAAGGTCGAGCTCAGGGGAGCGCTGAAGCCTTGGGTATCAGCGAAGGATGTTATCCTCTACGTGCTGCAGCAGCTTACTGTAAAGGGCGGCGTAGGCAAGATCATAGAGTACACGGGCGAAGGCGTGAAGAGCCTTTCCGTTACCGACAGAGCGACTATCACCAACATGGGAGCGGAGCTGGGAGCGACGACATCTGTCTTCCCGAGCGATGAGAACACGAGGGAATATCTGAAGTCCCAGGGCAGAGAAGCTGACTTCAGACCTCTCGCGGCAGATGCGGACGCGGTATACGACGAGGAGCTGATCGTAGATCTGGACAAGCTGACTCCGCTGGCGGCCAAGCCACACAGCCCTGACAATGTAGACAGCGTGAAGAATATCGGCGAGATAAAGGTAGACCAGGTGGCTATCGGAAGCTGCACCAACTCTTCCTACACGGATCTGATGAAGGTGGCGGCCATTCTCAAGGGCAAGAAAGTCCATCCTGACGTGAGCCTTGTGATCTCGCCGGGATCCAGCAAGATATTGGAGAAGATGGCGGAAAACGGCGCGTTGGCTGACATCATCAGCGCCGGAGCCAGGATCATAGAGAACGCCTGCGGACCGTGCATCGGCATGGGACAGTCGCCTAAGTCGGGAGCCGTTTCCCTGAGGACCTTCAACAGAAATTTCAAGGGAAGGAGCGGGACGCTGGACGCGCAGGTATATCTGGTAAGCCCTGAGACGGCGGCTCTTTCCGCGATAAAGGGCGTGCTGACGGACGGTATGGAAAGCGGCGAGAGCCTGCCTGACATCGCAGCGGTGGATTTCACCCCTAACGATAATTTCATCGTATATCCGGAAGGACACAACAAGGA
>UQRM01000057.1 GCA_900543485.1 uncultured Eubacterium sp.
CAAACTTAGCTTATCAAAATTGCTGATTTAAGAAAAGTCGAAGAGAAATTTTCCCTTCGACTTTGTCAGCAGTCTGAAATATCGTTTTAACGATATTTCCTACATTATAAAAAAGAGACGGCGGGTACTCCCGCAGTCTCACTCTCATCTCATTACGATCTCTCATCTGTCGCTTACAGCAGCTCGTTCATGCTCTTCAGGCTGATCGCCAGCGTAGAAGCATTGTGCATCAGCGCCGACGTAGTCGGCTGTATCACACCGAGTACGCCCAGCAGTATCAGGCTTCCATTGATACCTACTATACTCTTGTAATTCTTCTGTATCCTTTCCATCAGACTGTTGCTGAGCTTTTTCAGGACTACCAGCTCCCTGAGGTCATCTGCCGCTATGGTGACATCAGCTATCTCCCTGGCTATCTCCGCCCCGTCGCTTATAGCTACGCCTACATCTGCCGCCGACAATGCCGGCGAATCGTTGATACCATCCCCTATCATCACTACCTTGCTGCCGGCAGCTTTTTCCGCTTCCACGAAACGCGCTTTATCTTCAGGAAGCACTTCGGAGTAATACTCGTCTACCCCGGCTTGCTGCGCGACAGCTCTGGCAGTTCTTTCACTGTCACCAGTCATCATCACGATTTTTGCAACGCCTGCTTCTTTCAGCGCCGCTATAACATCAGTCACCTCTTCCCTCAGTGGATCGTGAATACATATAACTGCGGCCAGCTTTCCTTCTATAGCCATGTAAAGGTGGGAATACTCAGGAGGAAGGGCCTCGAATCTTCCTCTGTACTCCTCCGCAACAGTGCATCGTTCATCATCAAATATGAAATGATGACTTCCTATCACGGCCTTCTTGCCGTCCACAGCCGAGGACACGCCATGGGCCACGATATACTCGACTTCCGAATGAAGACCTTCGTGATCCAAGTTTTTCGCCTTCGCAGCGTCCACCACCGCTTTTGCCATGGAATGAGGGAAGTGTTCTTCAAGGCACGCTGCCACTCGCAACAACTCATCAGGCTCGTCTCCGTTGAAAGATATCACATCGGCTACTGTTGGCGTCGCTTTGGTCAGAGTCCCCGTCTTATCGAATATCACTGTATCCGCCTCCGCCATAGCCTCCAGATATTTCCCGCCTTTGACGGTTATTCTGTGACCACCCGCTTCTCTCATGGCCGACAGCACCGATATAGGCATAGCAAGCTTGAGCGCACAGGAAAAATCGACCATCAATACCGCCAACGCTTTAGTCACATTTCTGGTCAAAAGCCATACAAGAACCGTCCCCGCCAGCGTGTACGGCACCAGCTTATCAGCCAGATGCTCAGCCTTGCTTTCGAGAGATGATTTAAGCTTTTCCGTCTCTTCTATCATCGTCACTATCTTCTCGAACTTGCTGCCTCCACTGGTTTCCTTCACCCGGACCGTCAATTCCCCTTCTTCCACTACCGTTCCGGCATATACGGAAGAGCCTTCAGCTCTCCTCACCGGCATGGCTTCTCCGGTAAGAGACGCTTGATTGACCATAGCCTCACCGCCTGTGACCATACCGTCAAATGGTATCACATTGCCCATATATACCCGTACTATATCACCTTCCTGCACCTCTGACGCCGGGACGAGAACATCGTCATCATCCTTACACAGCCATACGCTGCTCACATTGAGTGCCATACTCCTGGCCAGATCGTCCACAGATTTTTTGTGAGTCCATTCCTCAAGGATCTCCCCTATTCCCAACAAGAACATAATAGAACCGGCAGTTTTGAAATCCCCCCGTATCATCGAGACTCCTATGGCGGTAGCATCCAGCACAGGCACCTCGATTTTGCCGCTCATAAGCACCTGTAACCCCAATCTGATATATTTGATCGACTTCAGTACGGCCATAACGGCTCTGAGCTGATAAGGAAGAAATAATCTGTTGACACACTTTCGCAAAATATGTGTCAACAGCTTGTCCCAGTACTGCCGGTTCAGTTGCCTGCCCGAATTACGCAGGTAATCCTCCGGCACGTGAGCTTCGCCGTAGCTGAATTTTTCCAGCGCGGATATTATATCGTCCCGCTTCCCGCTGTAATATATCACCACACTCTGCGACCTCTCCTGTATTCTGACCGATGTCACAGACGATATCTTCTCAAGGTGATATTGCAGTATATCCGCCTCAGTGCAAGTCATTCTCCTTTGCAGCGTACAAATCCTCATACGCCCGTCGATCTCATGCTTTATAATAAATTTCATTTCACACTCTCTATCACACCAGAAAACACCTGCAGTTTCCCACAGGTGTCCATCGCCTTATCCTAATTCTCCGATTTTTCCTCTGAGCCGCTGTTTCCCTCAGGCTTCTCTTCAGCCTGCCCGTATGTATCTTCTTCAGCCGCCCGTTTCTCATTTATCTGCTGAGCCTCAGCATATATATCTCCCGCGTTATCCTGTGCTTTCGCCGCGATGTTCATGACACATTCCTTGGCTCTGAGCGCCGCAGCTGTACAATTAGTGTATACTTTTTTCGCATCTTTGCTCGTCAGGATCTTTATCCCGGCAGTGCCAAAAAGAACTCCGGCCGCAAAGATACCGGATTTCTTGGCGTCGATATTCTTCAGATATTTCATGATGTTGATACCTCCTATTTGTGTTTATAACCGGTGTATATAGTCATTGCCAGGCAGGCGACCATCGCAAACGTCCAGAATTTATGCCTTTTCATAAAATCATCCTCCTTTTCCCGGCATCCGCCAATCTTGCATAACGTTATCTTATATCAAACTATCCGCAGTTTCTATTTCTTTTTAACTTAGTGAAAATTTTTTTCACTTTCTCGTGCTCCCCGTCTGACGCTTCTGTTCATCCGACTCATGCGGTATAAGGGTGATCTTCTTTATCCTCTGCTCCCTGACATATCCGCCGGCTTGCAGGCCGGCCGCTATCACCACATCAAGAGAGCTTTCCGACAATGTCCGAAATGTCCCGTCCGTCAGCTCTATAGTACAAACTACATCGGCCTCCTCATCCGTATCACATTTTATCCGATAGAGATCGCTCCTGCTGATAGCGCCTATCTCTTCCAGGGAATTCACCAGCCTGTATACAGTGGAGATCCCTATGTCAGGATTCTTTTCCGTCGCTTTGTAATATATCTCCTTACAGCACGAACACTCCTCATTGAGAATGATATCCAAAAGGACCATCCTCTGTTTAGTGATCCTGTGCCCTCGCTCTTTCAATTTTCGGAGAACGATGTCCTTTCGCATCTCCGTCCTAGTATAATCCATACCTCAACTCTGCCCCATATCGACTCTTCAAGCCATCGACAACTTTCGTTCACTGTAGTTAGCTTATACTAATCTCGAGTTATTGTCAACAAACTTCTTGAAAATAGCATAAAAAAAATGGGAACAGCGAGACGATATAGTCTCTCTGTTCCCGCATGCTGATCTCAAACTCCAGCACGTTCAGGATCCTTTTTTGCAGCAACTATGACACATCTATATCCACTGTTCCGGTATCGCTACGGTGTTCTCCAACAGCCGGAATGCTTCCACGCCATTTTCGGCATCCGAAGGTAACCAGGCTTCATCCAGCGCTTCTACTCTGAGACTGAACCCTTCGTTGCCATTCTCCGTCATATTCTCATTTCCAATGAGGAATCTGTCCACCAACGGCTCTGTCGTCTCCTCCGGCCCTACTGACCGAAAGTAATAATACCAGCCTTCTTCCGAGCCCTCCCACTGACCGCGCTCCACAGCGGCCGATATCGCGCGGCCATCGATTTCACTATCATATATCGGTCTGACACGTATCCACAATCTTTTATCTGAGTTGTTTTTTATGGAGGTATCGTCGTTGAAGATCAGTTCCTCCATCGTCTCCGCCGAAACGGCAGTTGTCTTTGTCTCACGGACACGCTTGTCCGCAAACCACATGTCATATGCCATAACTCCGCTTATCAATACGAGCGCTGCAATAGCAGTCATCAGTGCTGCGGAAATCTTGTCCATGACTTCTCCCTCCCCTTCAGGAAAAGAGTATCACGTCTGCAGCCGCAAAACAACGCCATAAGCTCCCTATTATCCGTCAAATTTCCACATTTTACGCTTGTTCATCATTCCCCTTGCAGAGTTCCGGCTTCTGTTACTCCCAGCAGAGACCTTATGTAACCGGTCACTTCTTCTCTCGGGATATGAAGCGCGTATGAAAATTCCTCCTCCACCAGCTTTTCAGCTGATTTAAGGGTATTCTCGTCCGTGGCGGAAAGTGCTTTCCCTACCAGGACAAGCTCACGTTTTTTCATATATATGCATCGTATCATCAGCAACAGTTTCTGTGTAACGCCGCCTACCAGTATATCATGGAAGCGTTCCGTCCTGTTTCTCCTGTCTCCATCCCATATTATCTCCTTATCCTTCATACCGAGAAGCAGCGAGTCTATCTCTTTCTTCGTCATGACAGGCCTCAGTTTTCCCATGAGTTTTTCGTTATTGAGCGGAACATATATGGTCGAAGAATCGCTGCTGGCCGGTTTGAGGATACAATAAGGATTTTTCTCCGTGTCCAGCGCAAACTTCATCATCCGGACATCCTCCACCAGGCAGATCCCATTAGTCCCATAAACAACGTACTGACCTTTTGTGATCATGCTGCTCTCGATCAAACTGTCGTCCATTAAAATACACCTTCTTTTCCTTATAAACGAGCAGTACAGGCACATAACTCACTTATCCACCGGATCCATGAGAAATACGCTACATATATATTATAGCGAAAAACACCGTTTTTTTCAAAAGTTATTTAGATGGCGACCACGGCGAGTCCGCCAGGACATGAGAGGCTCGCGCATAACGAAAAAACGGCAAACCAACAGTTTGCCGAAAAAATATATCCATATTTATTTTTTAAGTCGAAATGCACGACCTGCGTTTTTTATCAAAGCTGGCCACGCATCACTACTTCATCGATCAGGAACGCGCAATCTTCAAAAGTCTTTTTGAAGGCCCTGACCACTTTCTTAGCAGCAGTGCTCATGATATCCCTCTTTTCTGTCTAAATTCTTTCTGCTACATTTATAGCATACGGCTTGATTTGCTGTTTGTCAACACTTTTTTTGATTCATTTGCTGTTTTAGTTGTTTTTAACAAATATTTTTTGATTTTTTCGACATTCTACTACGCATTCTCCCACATTCTAAGCACAGTTGAAATTTTTTTCACAATCATTGGTGCTCGGGAAATTATTTTCACGGCTTTCAGGAAAAAAATTTCCGTGAAATTGTTTGACAATTTTGCCGCTGTTTTTTGTTTTTTTCTACTAAAAATTTTTAAAAGGCCCGGACTTTTCTATTTTCAAAGGGCAAAGCCATCCCGTTATTTTTCTTTGTCAAAAAAATATTTTTTGGTCCTTTGTGGCACAATAATTGCTGTTCTATAGGGTATCAACTTTTAGGAATTTTAGGAGTTTATTAGGAGGAAAAAGTCTATGTCAGAAAATCAAAACTTACAGAAGTCTTTTAAGACACGTGACGTCCTGGCTATGGCCTTCGGTTCCATGATCGGCTGGGGCTGGATAATGCTGGCCGGCGAATGGGCCGATCAAGCCGGAATGATGGGCGCGATACTGGCCTACGGTGTGGGTGCGATACTGTGTATCGTAGTAGGTCTGGCTTATGCGGAGCTTACACCTGCGATCCCGTTTACCGGCGGCGGCGTAGTATTCGCCTACAAAGGTATGGGATACTGGCCATCGGTATTCACAGGTATCGCTACTGTACTGGCTTACCTGGGCGTTGCCGCATGGGAAGGCCCTGGATTCTCGACAGCTGTGAATTACCTCGTTGAGATCCCTAGGATCGGATATCTGTGGACTGTTCAAGGATCGGATGTATACATTTCCGTATGCCTCGTAGCCATCATCATGTCCGTGATCATCACAGCCATCAACTATTTTGGCGCAAGCGCCACTGCGGCTTTCCAGACGATCGCCACAGTTTGCCTGATCGTTGTCGGGCTCATATTCCTCGGCGGCGGAGTATTCCTCGGAGACACCGAGTACACGAAACCACTCTTCACTGACTTCGGCGGATTCGCTGCCGTACTGCTGATGGTACCTAGCATGTTCGTTGGATTCGACGTTATACCTCAGTCGGCAAGCGAGATGGATGTTCCTTTAAAGAAAATCCCTAGCATATTGATCATTTCCATATGCATGGCCGCCGCATGGTATATGCTGATGATCCTGGCCACATGTCTGTCTGCGCCGTCTGAGCTCAGAGCTGAAGCAGCCATACCTGTTGCGGATGCCATGGCCAATGCTTTCGGCAGCCCTGTCTGGGGCAAGGTCTGCATCGTAGGCGCTATCTGTGGTATACTGACAAGCTGGAACGGATTCCTCTACGGAAGCGCTCGTTGCCTGTACTCGCTGGCTAACGCCAAGATGATGCCTGCTTTCCTCGGAAAGATCCATCCGAAATACAAGACTCCAAGCAACGCTGTCCTGTTCGTTGGATTTATCTCCACCTTCGCATGCCTGCTTGGTTCTGGAGCTCTTACCTGGCTCGTGAATGCAGCTGCATTCGGAACTGTACTCACATACTTCATGGTTGTTCTGTCATTTGTATTCCTGAGAAAGAACATGCCTAACCTGGAGAGACCTTACAGAGTCCCTGCAGCGAAATTCATCGGCACACTGGCAGTACTGATCTCCATCTTCTTCATCTGCCTCTACCTGCCGTTTGGACCTAGCCCTCTCATCGGGATCGAATGGGTAATGGTTCTTGGATGGATAGCACTGGGATTCATCCTGGCTTTCTACGCATACTTCAAGTACAAAGATGTTACTCCGGAAGAACGTGCAAGCCTTATGTTCAGGAAAGAAGAATAAGCAAGGAAATTTCCTTTTATCAAAACGACCGCCATGGAAAACCAGGCGGTCGTTTTTTTACGCAAACCGCAAACAAAAATATCTCTCCTTCTGGAGAGATATCAGACTGCTGACAAAGTCGAAGGGAAAATTTCTCTTCGACTTTTCTTAAATCAGCAATTTTGATAAGCTAAGTTTG
>UQRM01000058.1 GCA_900543485.1 uncultured Eubacterium sp.
ACACATAATACCGACCAGAATATCTACAGCCGGCAAAACTTTAAACAGTATCATACCAATAAATCCAACATCTGCAGCTTGACTGCCGCCAAAGCTCCTGCCATAGTAGAATTGGTATCTCCATAGAGAAGCACTGCATCCGGTTGCTCCTTCAAAAGGACATCTTCAATAGCAATGAGCATCTCGCCGGTCATCTTGCCGTGCGAACCGCCTGAAATCCCAAGGTTGTAATCCGGATCAGGAATGTCCAATTCTTTAAAAAATACATCCGACATATTGTAATCGTAATGCTGCCCCGTATGAACGAGGATTTCCTCATATTCTTTTCTCAGTTCTCGGGAGACAACTGCCGCTTTTATAAATTGGGGACGAGCACCCACTATGGTCAATACTTTCATCAAAGTTTTCCTTTCCACCTATTCCATGACACTTTCAAATTTCTTGGATAAGCTTCGGTAGTTAAAAAACTCTTTCGCAGCTTTAACTCCATTTTCACCCATCCTTTTCCTTGTTTCTTCGTCCAAATGTATCAATTCTTTTATTCCCATTTCTAAAGCATCTATATCGTCTCCGTCTACCGAAATGCCGCAATCATACTCTTTTACATAATTGTTGGGAGCATCCACCATATAAAGTATCGGTTTTCCACCCATCATCGCATCAAACAATTTATTCATGGAAATACCAAACCTGAATATTTTCTGGCTTTTTGCTCCTACAAATGAAGCATCTATATAATTAAACAAGTCGGGGATGGCTTTTTTGGGTATCGGGTCAAAAAAGGTGAACTTATCTTCATGTCCAGCAGTCATCGCTTTTAATTCATCCTTATCCAGCCCCGATCCGATGAAGGTAACTGTAAGATCCTTACAATCCATTTTTATAACAGCTTCTATCAAAACATCTAAATTGTATGTTTTATGAATGCTCCCGAAAAAGCATAAGTTGAATTTCCCATTTTCTCTGTTCTTGTTAAAATGATTCGCGATATTTTGGGGGAGCTTACTGCTGTGATCCCATTCTTCCAACACCACTCCGTTAGGTATATGCACGAACTTCTCTGGCGCCATTCCATGTTCAATAAAATATGCTTTCGCAGAAGGCAATAGAGATACGATAAAATCCGATTTCGCACAAAAAGAATCTTCGCCCCTTTGCATCACACGTATGAATGGATGTTTAGGTGACATGCCACCGATTTCTATCGGACTTATCGGCCACATATCATGCACTTCATGTATCAGTTTCACCTTTTTCCCGGACTTTCGGCGGATGCGTTGACCTACATAGGTATCAAGCGGATATGTGGACGAGCAGATGACCACATCGGGATCCATCTCCCGTATGATCTTCCCCGCATGCAGCCACAGCTTGGTAACGAACTTGGCCATCGTCACAGCTCGTTTAACACCGTTTCCTTCATATTCCCCCGTCTTTATCCAATGATAGTGTATCCCGTCTATCATTTCTTCCTGAAAATCCTTCGATATGTCAGGATTTATACGGCGCAGGTGGGAATAGTCGGCAGCGATTATATCCACCCGGTGCCCCATCTTTATCCATTCTCTCGCGAAATAGTAAGGCCTGAACTCCATTCCCATCTCGGGAGAGCCTGCATAGTGATTTATCAACAATATATTCATTTACCCTCTGCCTCTCATCTTATGACGCTCACCGCAGTCTTCAGCATGAGTTTAATGTCATATAAAAAACTGAATTTCTCGATATACTCCAGGTTGTACCGCATCTTATCCGGCAGGACCTCATCCACGTAGGCTTCATCCACCGTCATCCCTTTGGCCGTATATTCGTCAATGATATCATCCTCGTCCTTATAACATATGCTGGCGAGGGATGTGATCCCTGCCGGCATCAATAGTGTGGCCATCATCTCTTCAGTATAAGCGTCCACATATTTTCTCACTTCCGGCCTCGTTCCTACGAAGGTCATCTCCCCTTTGAGCACATTGATAAGCTGCGGTATTTCGTCGAGCCTGCATTTCCTTATCTTGGAACCAACCTTCGTTATCCTCATATCGCTCCCGGTCGTGACCAGAGAGCCCATTTTGTCGGCGTTATCGACCATGGTACGGAATTTGAATATCCTGAAGTCCCGGTTGCCGGTCGTGACTCTCGTCTGTCTGAAAAATACAGGTCCTTTTGAGTCAGCCTTTATCATCACCGCCAGGATAAGGAAGAGCCAGGACAGCAATATCAACATGATCAGCGATACGATAACATCAAAAGCCCTTTTGACCAAAAGGCTAAAGCGCCTTCTGGCCAGCATATCGTAATATTTTCTGACGCTGCTCGTCTTCATCTCCTGAGGCAGGTTTTTCCATGATATAAACATATCTATTCGTATTCCCTCATCACGCCTTTGACTCCCTCTATGATATAATCTACCTGCTCATCCGTCAACCTGCTGTACAAAGGCAATGTTATCTCATTTCTGTAATAGTTATATGAATTCGGGTAATCTTCGATATCAAATCCCATATTTTTATAAGCCGTAAGCATAGGCAGTGGCTTATAGTGAACATTGCTGGCGATCCCTTTTTCCGCAAGCTTCTTTATCATATCGTTTCTCGCATCCTCTGATATGCCCACCGGTCTGATGAAATACAGGTGCCCACTGGAACGGTAGTTTTCGCCCGCATGTTCCAGCACGCTCATATTCTCATTTTTAAAAGCATCATCGTATCTCGATATGATCTCATGCCGCCTCTTCAGCATGCTCTGGTAACGCATAAGCTGTGCAAGGCCCATAGCCGCCTGTATATCGGTCATGTTGCACTTATACGCAGGTGAAACTATATCGTATTCCCAAGAGCCTGCTTTCGTCTTATCCAGCGCGTCCTTCGTCTGCCCATGGAGCGACAGATCCATATACTCCTTATATATTCTTTCATCGTCTACACCTTCAATCCCCTTCCAGGTGATCGCCCCGCCTTCCGCAGTCGTCAGGTTCTTTACGGCATGGAAAGAAAAGCAGGTGAAATCGGCAAATCCGCCTGATCTTTTGCCATTTTTCTCAGCGCCCAGCCCGTGGGAGGAGTCGGCAATGACGATTATCCTTCCAAGCTTTTTCTGAATATCATTGGCCTCGTTGGCAGTGAACTTACCCCGATTTTTTTCCACGATCTCATAAACCCTGCCGTAATCGCAGATTATCCCGGCCAGATCGACAGCGATTATGGCCTTGGTCTTCTCCGTTATGGCCTTCTCCATAAGCTCGTAATCCATCACCGGCGCATCTTCCTGTATATCCACCATGACGGGCGTCGCTCCCACATGACAGATGGGGCTGCAGCTTGCCGTATAAGTATATGCCGGAACTATCACCTCATCCCCCGGCCCGACCCCAAGGAGCCTCAATGTCATTTCAATGGCAGCCGTCGCCGAACCGAGGCAGACGGTCTTTTCTGTACCCATATATTCCGATAACTGTCTTTCAAACTCCTTCGTCTTCGGCCCTGTGGTTATCCATCCCGACTTCAACGTATCTACCACAGCATCGATTTCCGCCTGAGAAATATCCGGCGGTGAGAACGGTATGTTCATTCTTTCTCTCCCCTTTAATTGTTCGTGATGGTGTACGTATCGCACACTTTCTCTATCTCTTCTTTTATATGATCGCTGTTAGTCTCCGCGACAGCGATCAGCCCATCCAACTGGTTCAGGAACTCCTCCTGGTCTATATCTATCGGTTTGCCGATGAAGATGAGATCGTTCGGTGTACTTTCCAGGCCTTCCTCAGCCATCAACAGCTCCTCGTACAGCTTTTCACCCGGCCGAAGGCCGACTATCTCGATTTTTATATCCCTGTCGGGGACGAATCCTTTCATCTTTATCAGGTTCACCGCCAGATCATATATCTTGACTGGCTGCCCCATATCCAGAACGAATATCTCTCCGCCTTTCGCCATGAGGCCTGCCTGAAGGACCAGCGAAACAGCTTCGCTGACGGTCATGAAAAATCTGGTTATTTCTCTGTGGGTAAGGGTAACCGGTCCGCCTGCTTCTATCTGCTTGAGAAAAAGAGGTATCACAGAGCCGTTGCTTCCCAGCACGTTGCCGAATCGCACAGCGACAAACTCCGTCTTGGACCTTCGGCTGTAAGTCTGTACGATCATCTCGCATATCCTCTTCGTCGCACCCATCACGTTGGTAGGTCTGACAGCTTTGTCCGTGGAGATCAGTACGAATCGCTTGACGCCGCACTTGTCCGCCAGCTTTACCATATTGAGAGTTCCCTTGCAGTTATTCTTGACAGCTTCGTTAGGCGAATATTCCATCAGCGGCACATGTTTGTGGGCCGCCGCGTGATATATCACATCAGGGCTGTATTTTTTGAAAATACACTCCAGCCTGTCGTAATCTCTTACCGAAGCGATCAGAACTCTCACATCAGCTTCCGGATAATACCTGTTGAGCTCCATCTGAAGCTCGTAGGCCCCGTTTTCGTAGATATCTACGATGAGGAGCTTTCCCGGCTTATTGGCCACGATCTGCCTGCACAGCTCCGAGCCTATGGTCCCTCCGCCGCCGGTAACCATTATTGTTTTGCCCGCGACAAAATCCGCCAGCTCAGGATTCTCTATGACCACAGCGTCTCTTCCGAGGAGGTCCTCGTAATTCACATCTCTCACTGTCTGGCTGAGAGATGAGGTGAGACTCGCAGCGATAGCAGGAAGCCGTCTGAGTCTGGCGTCTGTTTTCTGACATATTGAAAGGATATCCCTGATGGTTGTCGGCGGAGCTGACGGGATCGCGATGATTATCTCATCCACACTGTACTTATCTGCCATTCGTGGTATATCATCACGATCACCTACGATAGGAAGACCGTGTATATATTTTCCCTTCTTAGCCGGGTTATCATCTATGATGCATACGATCCTTGACGCTCCCGGGCCATACTGCAGTTCTTTGATGAGCAAAGATGCCGCCGCTCCTGCGCCGACGATCATGATGTTGCGCCTTTCGCCTACGTTCTGATATTTTTTCCTGAACTGCTTGAATAATCTTACGGAGAGCCTCGCTCCTGCCAGCAGGATGAACAGGCACACCCAGTTGAACACATAAAAACTGCGTGGCATGGCGATGCTCCAAAGGAGTCTGTACACGACATACAACGCTTCTATAACCAACGATGCTTTGAATACTGCGATCATGTCATCGACACCAGCATATGTCCATACTCTATTATAGAGTTTGAACAGCGCCAATACGGCAATAGCAATGGTGATGTCTACAGGCAGATAATCGATGGTCGGAATGAGATACTGGATATCCATGGTGAAGATACCGAATCTCAACGCTAATGGAGCAAAATCGCTGAAGACCACGATGATCGCATCTATTATGATCAAAATTATTATTCTTATTATCTTCGAACGCATAATTTTATTTCCCTGATCATTAATTTATAGCATGCAATATAGACATGCATTTTGAGCATGCATTTTAATGCTACCATAAATGTGTGATGATTTCAAGGAATACAGGAAGATTACCCATATTGTCATTCTATAAATTTATAGCATATATTGCAAAATAAGCAAGCTGTTATTGCTGAGGGTATCAGCCTATTTAATACTTTCAAAATAATATCATATTGCCAACAAATTTTTCATCATAGAAACTATGCTCTTTCCATAGCCCTTTGCCGTTGCCCATCCTTTACCACTAGGATTTTCTTTCTGTCCAAGCCACTCAACGTAAGGTGCACACCCTCTGTCTACATATCCAAATCTCGGATCAACAAGTTTATTATTTAAAGGTTCATCATTCGCATACGCTTTAAGGTGCTGAATATGCGCTCTGATTCCTGTCCGCACGTCCTTGAAAGTCGCACCTGCGACACCTCCCCCAGTTGCACCTAAGCCAGCAAAATTAAACTGACTTATTTTAACGTCGCCACTAAATTGAAGCCATCCAGTCTCCTTCATTGCTTGGCAAAAGGCAACTTCAACTTTTATATCTTCCGCTTCTGCTTCTTCTATGTATATTTGGCAAAATTCTTTCAAAGAAATATCTTCCTTTTCCACATAATATTTAGGGAAAGTTTTTCCGCTTTCATTGAAATATTTAACTAATTTATCAGAAGATATATTTACAAATCCTTCGATTATAGTTTTGTTTTAAACCGATAAATCAATAGCTCCCCCTTTTGTAACGTAATATTTTTTCCCATTCCAATCCACAAATCCTGCTGTTACTTTTATTTTCCCAGTGTCTTTATCCGCATAATACCATATTCCATTCTTCACATTCTTATATATTCCCTTTACCATCTTACATGTTGCATCAAAATAGTATGCTCCATTGTTCGTGTTCACCTGTTCATTACAGGCTACTGCCCCACCTTTTTTCACATAATATCTTTCTCCATCCCAATCTACAAATCCTGCTGTTACTTTTATTTTCCCAGTGTCTTTATCCGCATAATACCATATTCCATTCTTCACATTCTTATA
>UQRM01000059.1 GCA_900543485.1 uncultured Eubacterium sp.
AGGCCAGACCTATTGCCATACTCATTCTAACAGCTTAAGCAACAAGATGGATAATTCCTTACTGGCTGTAAGGGGTATTAACCATAAATATATTGTAGTAGGGAGGTAATATCACCGATGTTGAATCTTATCTTTCTTATGAGAAGTTTTTATCAACAAGACAGAACAAACTTTGCAGACATAAAAAACATGCGATATCGATGTTTCATCATAGGAAAATCGCATGTAACAGAATCCTGAGAAAGAGACCGGCTGTAAACTCTATCGCTGAAAGTTAGCGTCGGTTTCTGTTACCATTGTTGAAATCTACTGTCAAATCCAATTGCCGGATCCATCACAGAGGGATCGCCATTATATCAAACGGACAAAAAAAGTCTGATTATCTACTTGACTTTTTTTGTCCAATAAGATATCATGTAGCCAAAAGAAAGAAATGTTGCGAAAATTCAGTAAATAATGTTATTAAAATCATAATAAGGAGGGGTCATATGTTGTTTCAAACCACGGAGAAGCACGAAGCTCTGAGAAACAAGATTCGCGCGTTTGCAGAAAAAGAAGTCAAGCCGATAGCGTTTTCCCTTGACCAGGAGAACGAATTCCCGGAAGATGCTGTGAAAAAGCTGGCGGAAATGGGCCTGATGGGTATCCCATATCCGGAGGAGTACGGCGGGGCGGGCCTGGACATCCTCAGCTATGCCATCGCGGTGGAAGAACTGGCCAGAGTGGACGGAGGTACAGGAGTGATCCTTTCTGCTCATGTTTCCTTGGGATCATATCCTATCTTTGCGTACGGGACGGAGGAGCAGAAACAGAAGTATCTGGTGCCGCTGGCCAAGGGTGAAAAGATAGGGGCATTTGGCCTTACCGAACCCAACGCAGGCTCCGATGCCGGTGGCACGGAAACGACAGCGGTTGATAAAGGCGATCATTATCTGTTGAATGGGGGAAAGATATTTATCACCAATGCCCCTAAAGCAGATACATATGTAGTCTTTGCAGTAACTACACCTGACATAGGGACCAGAGGCATATCGGCCTTTATCGTGGAAAAAGGATGGAAAGGCTTTGACTTTGGAGACCATTACGACAAGATGGGCATACGTTCATCATCGACAGCGGAGCTGATCTTCAATGATGTCAAAGTTCCTAAAGAAAATCTCCTGGGTAAGGAGGGCGAAGGTTTCAAGATAGCCATGGCAACGCTGGACGGCGGCAGGATAGGTATCGCCTCCCAGGCCCTCGGAATTGCTCAGGGTGCTTATGAGCAGGCGTTGAAATATGCTAAGGAAAGGATACAATTCGGAAAACCGATAGCGGCTCAGCAAGGTGTTTCGTTCAAGCTGGCAGAAATGGCCACAAAGCTGAGATGCGCCAGGTTTCTCGTATATTCCGCGGCAGAGCTGAAGGAAAATCATGAGAGGTACTCGGTCGAGGCGGCAATGGCCAAGATGTACGCATCCGAATCGGCACTCGAGATAACTAACGACGCAGTCCAGATTTTCGGCGGCACAGGTTTCCTCAAGGGAATGGATGTAGAGAGGATGTACCGCGACGCCAAGATCACGACCATATACGAAGGCACCAGCGAGATACAGAGAGTCGTTATCGCAGCCGGGATAATAGGAAAGCTCAGCAGAGACAGCAAGGAGGGCGGCAGCAAACAGAGCGGCATGAAGAAAAAATCCACGCCTGTGACAGGACTGAGAAAACAGATGATCTTCAACGAAGGAGATGCGAAAGAGCAAGTAGAAAAGCTGGTAGAGGCCCTCAAGAAGGACGGCCATGATTTCTCCGTCGGAATAGATATAAATACGCCGATCATAGATGCGGAGAGAGTCGTTTCGGCAGGTAAAGGTATCGGCCCTAAGGAAAATATGAAGCTGATAGAAGACCTGGCCAAGGCGGCCGGCGCAGCCATAGGCTCGTCGAGACCGGTCGCTGAGACGCTTAAATACGTTCCTCTCGAGAGATATGTAGGTATGTCGGGAAGGAAGTTCAGCGGCAATCTTTATATAGCGTGCGGCATTTCCGGAGCTATACAGCACCTCAAGGGTATAAAGGAAGCATCGACTATAGTCGCGATCAACAAGAATAAGAACGCGCCTATTTTCAAGAACTGCGACTATGGTATCGTAGGTGATGTGAACGAGATAATACCTCTTCTCATCGAAGCACTTGGCGGAACCAGTGAAAAGAAACCTGCACCTCCTATGATAAAGATGAAAAGGCCTCGTGTCCCTAAGCCGACGCCTCTCGACAGACCTCATGTATGCGGAGGATGTGGATATGAGTATATAGCTGAGATTGGCGATGAGGATGCCGATATCATGCCGGGAACGCTTTTCAAGGATCTGCCTGTCGACTGGGTTTGTCCTGAATGTGGTGAAGATAAGGAACATTTCATCTAAAGATAGGAGGGTAGAAAATGTATAACGTAAGAGAGATAACGGATAACCTGTACTGGGTCGGGGCAAATGACCACAGGACCCACCTGTTCGAAAACATACATCCTATACCACAGGGGGTCAGCTATAACGCCTATGTGTTGTTAGACAAGGAGACGGTCCTCTTCGATACGGTGGACTGGTCGGCCTACAGACAGTTTGAGGAAAATCTGGAACACGTGCTGGACGGACGTCCTCTCGACTGGATAGTCATCAATCACCTGGAACCCGACCACGCGGCCAGCATTGAGCAGATACTGAAGAAATATCCCAATGTGAAGATAATTTCTACGGAGAAGGGATACCTGCTGATGCGTCAGTTCGGTTTCCATCCTGATGAGCACGAATGTATAGAGGTGACTGAAGGGGATACCCACACATTTGGAGATCATACTATAGCAGTATTGACTGCTCCAATGGTCCACTGGCCTGAAGTAATGGTAACCCTTGACGTTACTAATGGTGCTCTTTTCTCAGCAGATGCCTTCGGCTCTTTTATCGCTATGGATGGCAAGCTCTTTGCTGATGAGGTGGATTACGACAGAGACTGGATAGACGAAGCCAGGAGATATCTTACCAATATCGTAGGGAAGTACGGTCCGCACATCCAGCACCTTCTGGGGAAGGCTTCAGGGCTGCTGGATAAGATAAAGTTCATCTGTCCGCTCCACGGCCTGATCTGGCGTCAGGACTTCATGTATTTCATCGATAAATACGACAAGTGGAGCAGATACGAGCCGGAAGTGGACGGCGTGCTCATATGCTACGCTTCCATGTATGGAAATACGGAGTCGGCGGCTCAGGCGCTGGCGGCTAAAATAGTGCAGAAAGGCGTAAAGGATGTCAAAGTCGTGGATGTTTCCAACACCCACGTATCCTACCTCATATCGGACGCGTGGAAATACAGCCATATCGTGCTGGCGTCCGTTACCTACAACCTGGGGATATACCCTGTTATGCACAATTTCCTCATGGACATGAAGGCTCTTAACCTTCAGAACAGGACGTTCGCCATCATTGAGAACGGCTCATGGGCCCCTACGTCGGGAGACCTGATGCAGAAGTTCATAGATGAGGAGCTGAAGAACATGACCGTCCTCAACGAAAGGCTGTCCATCGCCTCCTCCATGCTTCCTGATAAAGCCAAGGAGCTGGAGACGTTGGCGCAGGCCATCGTGGATTCCGTCAACGGAGTGGACGAATAAACGGACAAACGAAAGGTGATGCCTTAAAGATAGTATGATGTAAAGCAGGGCTCGCGGATGGCGAGGCCTGCTTTGCTTATTCCTGCGAATACCCGGAGTGCCCCGTACAATTTAGGACGATGAAATGGCCGCGCTTGAGGAAGAACTGTTGGCGCTGGGAGAGATATATCTTTAGATTTTTAAAAGGTCTGTAAAATGTGGTTCTTCAGATGTTGACAGTTAGAATTCTAACTGATACAATAATAATTAGAAACCTAACTATTGAACGGAGGACAGCCATGTCTTACCATAAACTCATGATGGAGAACCATACGTTTTTTTCCAGGATGGTATTTGAACGCCTTTCGGGCACGGGGCTTTCCACAGGGCAGCCCAAGATACTCGAATACCTGATTTCTCACGATGGAGCTATCCAGAAGGATATCGCCGAAGCCTGCGCAGTAGAGCCGGCTACGGCAACCAGCCTTCTTTCCAGGATGGAAAAGAACGGCCTCGTCGAGAGAAAAAGCAAGGATGGAGACAGACGGTATACCTGCGTGTTTCTCACCGAAAAAGGACGGACGGACGCAGCGCTTTCCATCGACGCGCTGACCGGGCTGGAGGAAATCGCGCTGGACGGTTTTTCGGAAGATGAGAAGAAACGGTTCATATCGTATCTGAAACGAGTAAACGATAACTTGAGAAAGTAAAGGAGGAATGCATATTTAATGTCTAAGGCCGAAATATTTAAGCGATATCTTATTTTTACTGTAGGTCTTTTCATAAGTTCATTTGGAGTAGCGATGATAACGAAAGCCGACCTGGGGACATCGCCCATATCGGCGATACCTTATGTACTGAGTCTGTACTATCCGCTGACTCTCGGAGAATTCACTATAATCTTCAGCGTTCTGCTGATAGTCATTCAACTGATAATATTGAGAAAAAATTTCAAAGCGGAGTATTTCCTGCAGCTTCCGGTATCCATAGCTTTTGGATATTTCATCGATTTCAGCATGTTTCTGCTGAAGATGCTGTCACCGGATATGTATGTCGTCAAATTGCTGTTTTTGCTGGCAGGATGTCTTATCCTGGGGATTGGTGTCTACATGGAAGTGCTGGCCAATGTAGTGATGCTTCCTGGCGAATCCTTCGTCAGAGCCATCGTGATGACGCTGAAAAAGGAATTTGGTACCATGAAGATCACCTTCGACGTGACCATGACATTGGCTGCGGCCGCCCTGTCCTTTGTTTTCATGAGCCACCTGGCAGGCGTTCGGGAAGGAACTGTGATCGCGGCCCTTCTGGTGGGAGCCATCGCGCGCTTCATCGGAAAGCAGCTGGATTTTCTGCCGGAGAAGCTGTTCGCGTCCGTTTCCCGGGCTGAGGATCTGGTCGAAGAGCTTATCCATGAGGATGCGGAAGAAATCAAAAACGAAAACGTCAGATACGGTATCAGGACCGAAGAAGCATACGGAGACTGAGAACGCCCGGTATGCTTGGATGAGTTGCATTGACGTTAAGATAAAACCGTCCTTTTATGGGCATTCTTTAGAATATCGCCAATCGCTGATTTGCATACATCTGACGATAATTTCGACCTTTTTCAACGGATTATTTCGCCTTGATTATCGCGGATGAATGTTTTTGGATAGCCTGCGATAGTTTTTCGATCGATATGCATCAAAAAATATCGTCAGTGGTGTTGTAAAATGAATCCGCGATAATCGGGCTTTCAAAAAGGCTCCCAAAAGGCCTGAAATATCGTGAATGCATGTTTTCCATAAAACGGCGATATTTTAGATGTTAAAACACTGCGTTCCCGTTGCGCTGACAACTAAGAAACTTGGTACCCCCTTGTCTGCAAAATATAATTGACAATGGTGAGAAAAATCAATATACTAATATGGTCAATAAATGGCGGGCTTTTCGACGCAGC
>UQRM01000060.1 GCA_900543485.1 uncultured Eubacterium sp.
CATCACCGACGGCAGCTTATGGGCTATGACTATCAGCGTCTTGCCTCTGACCACTTCGGAGATGGCCCGCTCCAGCTTCTCCTCGTTTTCCGGGTCCGTAAAGGCCATGGCTTCGTCCAGCACCACCACCGGTGCATCCTTGAGGATGGCTCTGGCGATGGCGATGCGCTGCCTTTGGCCGCCTGAAAGCTGTCTGCCTCCGCCTCCCGCCACGGTATCCATACCTTCCGGCAGGTTTTCGATGAACTCCATGCACTGGGCGCGCGCGGCCGCTTCCGTTATCTCCTCCCGAGACGCCGACGGCCGTCCCAGCTTTATATTTTCCAGAATGGATGTGTTGAACAGGTACTGATCCTGGGACACATAAGCTATCTTGTCGTTGAGGGCCGCAAGACTCATGTCCCTGATATCCTGTCCGCCGACAGTTATGGCCCCCTCATCCACATCGTAGTAGTGTACCAGCAGCTTGGCCAGGGTACTTTTCCCGGAGCCCGACTCGCCCACCAGTGCCACACGGCTTCCTTCCTCGACAGTCATGTCGATTTTGTCCACCGCCACCTTATCGTCGTATGCGAAGGTCACATCGCGGAATCTGATAGTCATACCGCAGCCGCGAAATTCTCCCGGCTGCTGTTTCAACGGGTCCTCCGACATGATACTCTCCAGCGCTTCTATCTTATAGTTTATCTGGGGCAATGACGGCACGAAGCTGATGGCCTTCAGAAGAGGCAGCCCGATACTGAGAGAAAGGCACATCACCAATATCAGATCAGGCAGTTGAGAATACCCCTGCAGAACGAACCAGGATCCCAAAGGCAATGTCAGTATCAACGTACACGGCAGGATACTGCTGTAGAGCGCCATCCACGGCCAGCACGCCTTATACCACCCGATTGTAAAATCCCTGTAGGACGTGATGTCGTCCTTATACCGCTTATATGAATCGCCGTCCTTGTTGAACACCTTCACCACTTCCATGCCATTTATGTACTCGATTATGGTGTTGTTCATGATTCTGCCCGCCTTGTAATAGTTTACCATATCCCGGTTGCCGATAGCGTACATCATCCACATGGCCGCCATTCCCACCGGAAGCGACCCGAGGGAAAGAAGGGCCAGCTTCCAGTCGATCAGGAAAAGGCTGGCATAGACAAGCACCGGGATGGCCGTATTCCCCAACCCTTCCGGCAGGGCATGGGCCAGCAACATCTCTATGCTGTCCACGTCGTCGACGAACATACGCTTCAGACTTCCGGTACCCTTCTCCTGTATCTTGCCCAACGGCAGATTTTCCATCCGGCCCTGAAGGGACACTCTCAGCCTCATCAGTATGTTATAGGCTGCCTCATGGGACATGGAAAGCCCTTTCACATAGAGCAAAGCGTTGAGCACCAGGCATATGCCAACTCCCGCCACGCATACAGCTATATGGCTTATCTCCACGACTCCTCCCGTGATCAACGGCGTGATCATCCTGTAGACGAACAGGAACGGAAGCACCTGAAAAACCACTGCCAGCAGTATCACGACTCCGGACATTACAGTCTTCGTCCTGTAAGGCCCCGCGTATTGAAAAATCTTGCTGAACACGTTACTGTCTCCTTTCTGTAAACTCCGCGGATCCTTCGCCTTTCCTGAGCCGCTTCGTCGCGGAAGCTCCCGCCCTCTCCCCAAAGCGCTCTTTCCACGAAAAAACGCGCAAAGTTAATCAAAGCTAACTTACGCGTTATATTCTACTCCCGCCGCCTTCCCGTCTCTACCAAAAAAGGCGCGCCTTTTAACAGTTTTCAGCAGAAGATCATATCAGCCGGCGCACCCCCGATTCGCCGTCCTTCACTTCCTCTCCCTTCAGCGTTTTCGCCTGTCAGCTTCCCTGCCTATCATCGGCTCCAATCCTTAGGAGGCACACCGTATCTCCGCCTGAAGGCCGACGAAAAATGACTCATATTAGTATATCCGCACATGGCTGCCACCTGACTGACACTCTCCGATCCCTCCGACAGCAAACACGCCGCCAGATCCAGCCTTTTCTCTATCACATAAGCGTGA
Organism: uncultured Eubacterium sp.; assembly: GCA_900543485.1. Lineage (GTDB taxonomy): Bacteria > Bacillota > Clostridia > Peptostreptococcales > Anaerovoracaceae > Lentihominibacter > Lentihominibacter excrementipullorum. The sequence continues at coordinate 2,050 of UQRM01000060.1, forward strand.
AGCGATGTGCCGAAGGCTGCTCTGAAATCCCGGTTCAATTTGGAAATGCTCATGCCGACTTCTTTCGCCAAAAGCTCCGACGTCGGTACATCGACACAATCTCTGTCGATACGTTCTTTTACCTGCATCACCATGGCTCTGTCAGTTCGGGAAACGCGGCTTTTCCCCTGTGACCGCGCTCCGCCGCCTGCGACTTCGAAAAACTCGCTCACCAGTTCCCAGACCTTGCCTTCCAGATACAGATCAGACAGGCCCCTTGAATATCTGCCGGTTTCGCTCAATTCCGTGAAAAGCCTCTTTATTCGTGGTGTGACCTTGATTTTGGCTGTTCGATCCATCATCACCGCTGCTTCCCTGGATGCTTTTCCGCCCATGCATTCCTCTGTCACCCGCAGGAAACGTTCTGTCGGGATCTGCACACTCTTGAAGATAAGCTGACAGCCCCCTTCATATTCCCCTTCACTGCCTAAAGCTCTGTCCCTGTATAAGCATATCTCCCCTTGCCTCATACACACTGGGGCTTTACGGCCTTCCATCTCCCAGGCCATACCATGATTCACAAAAAACACCAGCTGTACCATGTCCCGGCCCTCCTGGCCGCCTTTTTTCACCCGGATGTCGCTGTTCCACTGCATTCGCCAATCCGCCACAGAGATCCCTTGTCTCGAAGCCCTTTCCTCTATATGGAATTCTCCCAGCTCAACGGGTATCCTGCCGACGAATCTGGTCAATGATTCCCCCTGAGACTGGCAGAGCATTTCACTCAGGTATTTTCCCTTATCTGCGGTCTCCATCATCACACCCTCCGCATCTCTTTCAGTTTTCTTTAGTTAGCATATACTAACTCAGTGATAATGTCAAGTCCTCCCATGCGAAAGCAGCAGAAAAAAACAGGCGGAAGCTGTTTTTTGGCCAGCCTTCGCCTGTGATCATGATCTCGCGATATCCTGTGATCAGTTGTAAACTGATTCCGAACTCTGTCCGAGGATGTTGCCCGTGGATGCTTCGATATCAAAATCGTAATCCATATTGTTATAAACGATCTCTATCTCATATACCAGTCTTCCGTCATCGTTATCGAGAGTAGCCTTCGTTATATTGTCTTCAGTGGCTCCCGAAACGTTCTGGAGCGCGATAGCTCTCGCCTGATCGATACCTATATCTGCTGCCTGAGCAGTGCTCTGAGTCGTCCCCTGAGTCGCTCCCTGGATCTGCTGCGACGAACCTATCTGCTCCGCCTCCTGATTCACGATCTTTCCGTTTCTGGCCAGTATCTGGAATTCATACAGCATATTGTCATATGTCAACTGAACCTCATATGTTTTCTGCATATCATCGAACTCATCATATACGGTCAGTGTCCCGCCGCCTTCCTCCGAACCAGGTACCTGCTGGTAAGCGATCTCTCTGGCCTCAGCCTCGCTGATGCCGCCGATGATCCCTGAATACCAAATCAATACCGCCGCTATCACGACAACCACTGCTATTACGATCGCGATTATCTTTCCTTTCTTGCTTTTCTTTATCTCCTTGTTTTCCATTTTCACGTTCCTTCCTGTTATTATTGCCGGTTGTTTATGATTTACATGTATATTATACCACGGAAGTTAACATGAAATTAACCCAAAATTAAAAATAGATTAAAAAGGTACAAAATAAACGTCCGCCCTTTTACCGCATTAAAAAAAACGCTCCCCTCCCGCGATGCGAAAGGTGGAGCATTCTCGTTTCCTTTTTTCCTGATCAGTCCAAATGATACTTGTTCTTGAACTTTTCAACTCGTCCGCCTCTGTGAGCGAATTTCTGCTGTCCTGTAAAGAATGGATGGCACGCTGAGCAAATGTCCGT
>UQRM01000061.1 GCA_900543485.1 uncultured Eubacterium sp.
ACAGAAGTTAAGCTCCTTAGCGCTGATGATACTTGGTGGGAGACCGCCTGGGAAAGTAGGACGTTGCCGCTTATTTTAGTTCAAGAGCTGTTATGCTGAGAAGGCGTAGCAGCTCTTTTCTTTTTTGATGAGATTTTGATAAGATAAAGAAAACATGCCTGAGATATCGGTAAAACCGCAGCTTCAGGCATGTTTTTGATTTGGTCATAAAGGCATATCTTATCGGAGGAGGCATGTGTTTGGCGTTTTGGTTCCATCCTCATGATAGATGTAGAAACCAACGCCCGTTTTCTTGCCGAGAAAACCGGAATCCACCATGCGCCTCAGGGAGACCGCAGGTCTGTACTTGGGATCGCCGATCTCCTCGTGGAGGACTTCCATTACGGCCAGCTCTACGTCGATCCCTATCATGTCCATCAGCTCCAGCGGACCCATAGGGTGATGGAGCCCCAGCTTCACACCGCGGTCGATTTCTTCTATGGTACCTATTTTTCTCTCAACCAGTATGCAGGCCTCGTTGAGCATAGGGATAAGCATTCGGTTGACGATGAAACCCGGTTCGTCGTGGGCAAGGATGCAGGATTTTCCCATGAACTCTCCCAGCTCCTTGGCTTTGGCCAGGGCATCGTCGCCTGTTTGATATCCTCTTACGATTTCCATCAACGGCATCTTTGGAACAGGGCTGAAGAAATGCATCCCGACGAAGCGCGCCGGATTTTTGAAGATATTCCCCAAGGCCGTAATGGATATGGAGGAAGTGTTGCTGGCTATGATGGCATCGTCCTTGGCATATTTTTCAAGCTCTTTCATTATGCTGACCTTTATATCTTTGTTTTCAGCTACAGCTTCGATGATGGCGTCTGCTTCAGCGCACTGGGATATATCGGTAGTGCAGCTGATACGTCCTATAGCTGCTTCCTTTTCATCTTCACTGAGTTTTCCTTTGGAAACAGATTTTTCCAGGTTTTTTCTTATGCCGGCTATGCTTTTGTCCAGCTGGTTCTGTGAGATGTCGTAAGCTGTGACAGCAAGTCCTTTTACTGCGACGTTTTCGACGATACCGGAACCCATGAAACCGGCTCCCACTACAAATACTTTTTTTATGTCCATAATATCTTTTTCCTTTCTCTTGTGATCTTATTGTTCACTGAATGATAAACACTTATGACACATCCTTGCGGTCATAGCAATTGTACATCGTCACAGTGAAAAAATCAATACTGTTTTAGTCCAGTAGCGGAGATATGTTGCCGTGTGATTTCAGGGAGAATAAAGACGTATTTTTTGTCCGCGAGGCGGCTTATGTCGCTCTTGTGGCCAGTTGATGGAGTAATTAAGGAATTCTTAATGGTTTTACGTGTTTTTTCTCAATGGATTTCATGGCATAATATCATTGGAGGTTGAGATAATGTATAACATATTGATATGTGATGACGAAAAAGACATAGTTGCCGCTCTGAAGATTTATCTTTCCGGAAATGATTATAATCTTTATGAGGCTTATAATGGCAGGGAGGCTCTGGAAATCATAGAGAAGAATGAGATCCATCTCGTACTTCTGGATATAATGATGCCAGAGGTAGATGGGATAGAAGTGTTGACTACGATGCGAAGCATGTCCAATATCCCGGTCATTTTCCTGACGGCAAAGGGTGAAGACACTGATAAGATATTGGGCCTCAACATAGGGGCGGACGATTATGTGACAAAACCTTTCAACCCGGTGGAGCTGCTGGCCAGAGTAAAATCACAGCTCAGGCGATATATGGAGCTGGGAGCTGCTCCGACGAGAAAGAGCGCGCTCAAGATAGGAGATATCGAGTTGGATGACGATTCTAAGGAAGTAACGTTCATGGGAAACGCCGTGCGGCTCACGCCAAAGGAGTATGGCATCCTCAAGCTTCTCATGGAGAATATGGGCAAAGTCTTTTCTCCTAAAGAAATATACAGGCTCGTGTGGGAAGAGGATTCATTTGGAGCCGAGGGGACAGTTGCTGTACATATACGCCATATCCGGGAGAAGCTGGAGATAAATCCGGATCAGCCTAGGCATATAAAAGTGGTATGGGGACAGGGATACAAGATAGAATGAGGTGAAGAAGATGAACAAGATCGGAGAGAGCTTCGCCGCGAAATTCGTACTGTATATGCTGATGCTGGTGAGCATCATGACGATGGCTGCGGCTGGGACAGTGGTCGCCTGTAATCTCAATTATAACTGGTATTCCACAGATGAAGACGAGGTAGAACAGGAGATATATTCTGAAACGGCCGAACACATCGGGATGATATTAGCTAACTATGTATATTACAATGAGGAGAATGGATTTGAAGACCAGTCGACAGTGATATACGGAGAGGAAAGAGCGACTCAGTTCGGATATGGCATATATACCAACACGCTGGCTGGCGAAATATCGGATGACGCGGAATGGGAAGCTATAAGAGAAATAAATCCGCAGCTTAGAGATCAGGAAGACGTCTTTGTGATGACTGTGGAGCACAGCGACACTTACAGGATAGATGTGTTCCTGGGAGATATAGAAGGTGGAGGTGCTCCTAATGAAGTGGGTTATGTATATAATCTATATGACTTTTTATACCAATATAGAAATGTGGCGGCAGTCACGACAGCTGTGACTGTATTCGCTTCCTTCTCGTGTATGAACCAGAGCAGACGGTTACGGTCGCACGCGCCACAGTCGTAATTCAGGAAATAAGCAT
>UQRM01000062.1 GCA_900543485.1 uncultured Eubacterium sp.
ACTAATCAATGAACTTAAAAAGATACTTTCACGATGATAGCAAAAGGAAAGAGCATTTCCCATGGCCCGGCGGCTCACCCTCGAAGGAGCCAAAGTAGTAGGCGTTTATGAAGTGAAACCGGAACCTTCAGGTCTGACAAGAAACATAATGCAATGCCTTCAAGACTATGATATACCACTTTATCTTTCGCATACCGTAACGAGGGTGCTGGGGCATGACAGGCTTGAAGCTGTAGAAATAGCCCAGGTTGATAAAGATATGAAGCCGGTTCCCGGATCAGGACACATTGTGGAATGTGATGCCCTCATACTGTCAGTGGGGCTGATCCCTGAAAATGAGATAGCCGAAAGCCTGGGAGTAAACATAGATCCAAAGACCAAAGGCCCCTATTGCGATGATATGCTCATGACAGATGTGGAGGGCGTATTTTCCTGCGGAAATGCACTGCATGTAAACGATCTGGTGGACTATGTATCGGAGAGCGGCAATATTGCAGGTGCAGCGGCCGCCGGATATAGTCTCGGCAAGAAACAGGGAGAGTGGGACAAACTTTCAGATAAAGTGCCTGTGGAAACAGACGGATCGGTCCAGTACATAGTACCGCAGAAGATAAGACGCTCCGGAAAAGATGATATAGTATTTTATTTTCGCAGCAGCAATAGAATCGGATACATAAGTATTGTCCGGTTCTATGGAACGCCAATAGCAAAGCGTTCCTATCAACCGCTTCAGATAGGCAGGATCATGAAAGCCGATTCTTCGCTGATGTTCTGCCAGCCCTTTTGTCAGAATGAAATAGACATTCTTGCGAATCTCCCGTTTTCTGGCTTTAGGGATGGTCAGCTTCACACCCGAACTGACAGAGATACCTGTGATAATCTTCCTGTCATACTCATTCAGGAAACGGGTTTTCTCGTGATTCGGCTCAAACTTCTCTTCCCTGATGATTTCTTTGACCCGGACAAGCACCTGTTCTTTCGGAAAAACATCGCCCGAAAAGGTAAGGTCGTCGGCATAGCGAGTATAAGTCAGCCCGAATTCTTCTGCCATCGCCGCCAGTTTCCGATCCATCTCATAAGCAATGATATTACTCAATGCCGGACTGGTGGACGCTCCTTGCGGCAGATGCCGGCGCCTGCAGCACAACTCACCCAACACCTTCGATATATTCTTAGGATAACCTATATTTTCGAAGGTTTGCTTCACCCTCGGACTGCGTATAGAAAGAAAGAAATCGTGAATATCCGTCTTCAGGACACATCGTTTCCCCAGATGGGGGCGGACATTATCGACAATGGAATGCTGACGCCGGAATCCGGTAGCGACGGGATGCACATTGACGGGCAGCAATATACGGTGATAAATAGTATCCTGAATAGATTTCAGTTCTTTGTCCGGAGCAGAGATCATACGGTATCCCCCTTTCCGCTTTCTTATCCAGAATTCCCGATAATGGGAAGAGACATCTTGCAGTATTTCCTTCAATCTCACCGCCTCTACTCCCAGCAAACCGGCACACCACACCACCGCCTCTTCATCAAATACAGGATACGTTCTCGCTTTAGGAGTGGTTACTCCCAAAGCATGCCTGAGCCATGCACCATGTTTCCATTTGTTTCCGGCAGTTTCTTCGTTTGCAGTATCACCGCTGCCTGTTGCTTTCCATCTCTTGTATCCTTCCTGTTTCCGGCTCGAAGAAATCATTTTATAAACCAGAAAACCGGTCACAATCAGTATCGTAATTAGAAGTCCGTCCATCTTGTTGCTGCATATATAAAAAGGAGAGGAAGAGGATGAGATTTTACTAAAATAAATAGAGGTATTTATACCAGAGATTTATTTTCCAGGAAAATACCTGTGCCTGCGAGGCGACTACACCTCTTTTCTGCTAAATTTTTCCTCATCCTCTTCCTTACAAAGATAAAAATTTTCTGCACACTATGCAATAGTTGAGAGGAAAAACTATCGGTTGAACAACTCGAAAGTAAATTTACATCCTATCCCGCTGAATTTCCAGTTTTCACTGCTGACGAAAACTCCCACATCAAAGATATGCGTACCGATACCATACCCCAATTCCAGATAGGGCTGGAGATGCGGCATAGACAGTGCACTGATATAAAGACGTTCGTTCTGCACATAGCGGGTATATTTCATCAGATGGCGGAGAATCAGAAAAGGGGCTTCATAAGTGAAGTGTCCGCGTACGTAACGGCGGGAGGAGTTATACCAGCGTCCGTCGAGCACCTGAAACACACCGCCGATTTCATCATTCCACCCGACAGGAAGGTTGTGCCGGGCAAAATTGGCAAAGTCGACAAAATACAGTTCATCCTGATTGGTGAATGCTCCGAATCCGAAACGGTAATAAATATTTCGCATCAATCCCAGCTGAATCTTATGTTGAAGGTCGAACTCTATTGTCAGTTCCATAGGTTCTGTTCCTGTATTTTCTTTTAACGCAAAGATGTACTTACCAAAGGTATCCTT
>UQRM01000063.1 GCA_900543485.1 uncultured Eubacterium sp.
AAAGTACACAATTAGTACACTACAGGCTATAATCTACTGTAAATCAGAGATAAAATCATCCAGTTTTTCGGTAGAGTTTTGTTCTCCCAGTAGTCTCTTTGCAAGGCGGGTGCGAGCATTACTTATGGCAGCTTTGGTGCGATTGGTGAAAATGGCAATATGGATTGGTGGAATTGAAATCTTCATTAGATAGCATATTTGCAGTTCGATGACTGATAATTTTGGAGATAACTCATATAGGTGCTTGCTGAAGTTGGGATAGGCGGTATCAACCTCTTTTTGTAGCTCTGATCTGTATCAGGCTGCTCTGTTCCCCGGCCGCCTGTGCAAACCGCCTGATGTCCAGTTCCCTCCTGTATTTCATGAACACGAGCACCCAGCACACATACAGCGTGTTCCCTGCCAGGAAGATGCCCAGTATGACCGGATTGTAACAGGCCAGTATCCATCCGAAGATGAAGAAATTGACAAACGAGAACAGCGTTGCGACCGATGAGCCGGTGAGGAAGCTCTCGATGCGGTTATGGTCTCCGATGCGCTGCATGATGTCCCCTATCATCCTGGTGTCGAAGAAGCGCAGCGGCAGCTTCATCAGCTTTATCAGGAAGTCGGAGATGAGTGATATGTTGATGCGCGTGTTCATGTGCAGCAATATCCAGCTCCGTATGAACTCCACGGAAAGCCGGGAAACGGAGACGACGAGCTGGGCTGTCAGAATCAGCGTGATAAAGCCCAGGTTCCCGTCCCGAATCCCGACATCCACCAATGATTGCGTAAGGAAAGGGAATATCAGCTGCAAGAGGCTCACAGCCAACATCCCCAGGAGTAAGTGAGCGATTTGTCTTTTATAGGGCAACAGGTACTTGAAGAAGAAGGAGAGGCTGTTCCTGCCGTCCTTCTCCTTTTCGTCCTCCTGTTCATAGAATCCGGGGGCCGGCTCCAGGGCGAGTGCCGTTCCCTTTTCTTCCCCTTCCGTCCTTGTCACCAGCCAGCACCGCTTCATTTCCTCCTCGGTGTATGTGACGTTCTGCGAGGCGGGGTCGGCTATATGGAACCTGTATCCCTTCCTTTTCTTCCTGATGTCATAGCACACCACGAAGTGGTTCTGGTTCCAGTGCAGGATGCACGGAAGCGGCACGTCTTCCTCCAGTTGCTTCAGGGTAATACGCACTCCCGATGTGCGGAACCCGATGGATTCCGCCGCGTCACTGATGCCCGGCATGGATACCCCCTCGCGTGTGATGAAGGAGCGTTCGCGGAGCGTCTGCAGCGAATAGTTCTTGCCGTAATATCTGGCTATCATACGCAGGCAGGTGGGGCCGCAGTCCATCGCATCCAACTGGAAGTAGTGGGGGATATTTTTTTTCGTGTTGTCAAACATATCTCCTGTAGGTGGCTCTATCTCCTGATGTTGATAATCATAAGAACATTATTTGGTAGGGAAGGTTACGTTAATCATCATACCTCCTGCCCTGGCTTCTTTCCCGTTTTTCAATTTAGCAACGGTATATTCAGCTTCTTTTATTAGGCGTATAGCTTCTTGGTCCAGTTCTGCATTACCGGAGCTTTCTTTAATAGACACATGAGAAGCCTTTCCGTTTTTCTCAACTACATATTCGATGAGTGTTTCTTTCGGGTTTTTGCTATCCCAATCGTTATAGCGGTTGTTCTTTCTGAAATAGTCTAGTCCGCCTTTTAATAATGGTATATGCGAGAAAACGCCAAACCCGGTGTAAATACGATTCGGATCATCTTCTTCAGTAATGGTTTCTTCCTTTTTACCGTCAATTTCAAGGATAATCCCATCCTGCACGATTATATAGATTTGCCTGATTACTATCTTATAAGGCTAATAGAAATATAGTCTGACTACCGTTATATATATGGACTGATTGACAAAAAGACGCTAAAAGGAAACTATATCAAATTAAAGCTGGATATGCTGGGAAATATAGATAGATCGGAAGAGCGTCGTGTAGGGAAAGAGTGTAGATCTCGGTGGTCGCCGTATCATTAAAAAAAAAAAAA